>DATKYR010000212.1:0-38351 GCA_035528395.1 Sedimentisphaerales bacterium | reverse complement strand
GGGATTACAGTTTCGTTGGGACACCAGATTGCGGGAGATGCAGATTTAGCCCGGCTGGCGCAAGCCGGTGCCGTCTCATTGACCCATCTGGGCAACGGCGTGCCGGCAATGCTGCCCAGGCATGAAAATCCCATCTGGGCGGGACTGGGCAACGATGATCTTATTGCAATGATTATCACCGACGGCCATCATCTGCCGGCATCGATTCTGAAGACCATTATCAGAACCAAGGGCCCCAAGCGCTGCGTAGTCGTCAGTGACGCTTCATCGCCGGCAGGGCTCCGAGCCGGTAAATACGAGGTGCTCGGTCACAAGTTGGTGCTGGAAGAGGCCGGCCGGCTGAACGACCTGACAACGGGGTATTTGGCCGGCTCGTCCGCGACGATGCTCCAATGTATGAATCACCTGGCGTCCCTGGATCTGGTCGGCACCGACGAGCTTCTTGCGATGGGATTCGACAATCCGCTGGCGCTCATCGGGCTGGGTCCGGATGATGTCGCACAGGCCCGGGACATATGGTTTGACGAAGAGCATAAGATTTTCTACTTCGAAAAATAATGAAGGGAAATTGCAGGCATTCGGAGAAAACATGCGTTTTAAATGCCTTATATTAAACGGTTTAATCAACAGCGCATGTCAATCACCGACCTTTTGACTTTACAGGAACATCCGGACTTGTTAGAATGTGGACCTTATGTGGAAAAACCCCCAGTGAAACTGGGGGCTAAATAGAATATACCCAATACGAATACGAGAATGGCTGGCAAAATAATTATCGACACCGAACGATGCAAAGGCTGTGGCTTGTGTGTTGTGGTATGCCCGAAAAATACAATAGTCGTTTCAGAAAACTCAAACAGCATCGGCTACTTCCCCGCTGAGACAAACAACAGTGATTGCACGGGCTGCGGTGCCTGTGCGATTATATGTCCAGAGGCGATCATCGAAGTGCTTCGGGATGATGCCGGTAACGTCGAGATACTCATCGAGCCTCGCGAAAAGGGCGAGCAAAGGGTAATTGAGGGGAAAAAGTGAACCCTGTTGCAGATTGTACAAGGAACAGGAATATGACAGAAGAAGGGCAGACTTCCAAAGATGCCGGCAAGAGGATTTTGATGTGTGGGAACGAAGCCCTTGCCGAATCGGCGATTCTTGCCGGCTGTGACGCTTATTTCGGCTATCCGATTACGCCGCAAAACGAAATCCCCGCTTATATGTCCCGAAGAATGCCCGAGGAAGGCCGCGTTTTTGTGCAGAGCGAAAGTGAGCTGGCCGCGATTAATATGGTATTCGGAGCCTCAGCCACCGGCAAAAGGGCCATGACAAGCTCATCCAGTCCCGGCATCAGTCTTATGCAGGAAGGAATAAGCTATCTGGCCGGCGCCGAGCTGCCCGCGGTGGTCGTCAACGTAATGCGGGGCGGCCCGGGTCTGGGTAACATCTCGCCATCACAATGCGATTATTTCCAGGCCACTCGCGGCGGCGGACACGGAGATTACCGAACCATTGTGTTCGGACCATCGGGCGTACAGGAGCTGGTCGATTGTATGCCGCTGGCATTCGACCTGGCTGACCAGTATCAAATAACCGTTATGATTCTGGCCGACGGTCTCTTAGGACAGATGATGGAGCCGATAGTATTAGAGAAAAAACCAAGGAGAGAACTGCCCCCTAAAGACTGGGCCTTGACCGGCGCCAAAGGCAGAGAGCAAAACATCGTCCGCTCATTATGGCTCGGTGAGGGAGTGCTGGAAAAACACAACAATAAGCTAAAGGCCAAATACGAGCAGATAGAAAAAAATGAAGTCCTCTGCGAACAATACGAAGTTGACGATGCCGATATCATAGTGGTTGCATACGGCGTCGCGGCAAGAATCGTACAGGGGGCGGTGGCCAGGGCAAGAGAAGAAGGAATAAAGGTCGGCTGGATACGCCCTATTACCCTGTGGCCGTTTCCAACAGAGCAAATCAGCAGGGCCGCTAACGAATTTAGGATTTTTCTGACTGTTGAAATGAGCACCGGCCAGATGGTCGAGGATGTGAAATTAGCTGTAGCCGGAAAAGCACCAGTCCTTCTTCACGGCCGACCCGGCGGCGGTGTGCCTACCGTTGAAGAGCTCCTCGACAAAATCAGGCAACTAACTATATCTACGAAAACAAACGAAAAGAAACCAAAAATATAAATGTAAAAAGCAAAGTGATACTTAAAATGCAAAATGCAAATGTCATTGCGAGCCCGAACAAAGTGAGGGCGTGGCAATCTTTGGTGTTACGGTTGAGATTGCTTCGTCACTACGCTCCTCGCAATGACACTTTGTGTCATTTTTTGAATTGTGATTTTGCTATCTGATTCCTGACATTCAATTTTGAAGTAACAGATATGAAGACAGTATTTAAGCGAACACCTACTCTCAAAGATTGTCCGACGCATTATTGTCCCGGTTGTGGACACGGTATTGCTCATCGATTGATTGCCGAGGTTATCGATGAGCTTGACATACGTGACCGCACAATCGGCATAGCACCGGTGGGATGTGCGGTGTTGGAGTATGATTATATCGACGTTGATATGATAGAGGTCGCGCACGGCAGAGCACCGGCAGTGGCGACGGGTATGAAAAGGACAAATCCCGACAAAATAATCTTCTCCTATCAGGGCGACGGCGACCTGGCAGCAATTGGAACTGCCGAGATTATCCACGCCGCCCAAAGAGCTGAACAGATAACCGTTATCTTTATCAACAACGCCGTCTTTGGAATGACAGGCGGCCAGATGGCTCCGACAACAATGATTGACCAGGTAACAGCAACAACACCTAAGGGCAGAAACCCCGCCGCCGAGGGCTATCCCCTGCAGGTCTCCGAACTATTAGCCGTGCTGCCGGGTGTAATTTACATCGAACGCTGTGCGCTCAGCGGTGTAGCTCAGGTCCGCAAAGCCAAAAAAGCTGTAAAACACGCTTTCGAATTACAAAAGAACAAGGCAAAAGGCCTCTCGCTCATTGAGCTGCTTTCACCCTGTCCGGTTTACTGGCGGATGACCCCGGCCAAGGCGATGGAATGGATCGAAAAGGAAATGACAAAAGTTTTCCCGCTGGGGCGATTGAAGGGGTGAGAATGACAGGAGATAATTTTTACGAAGAGATCATTATTGCCGGCTTCGGCGGTCAGGGAATTATGCTGACCGGCAAACTGTTGGCCCAGACAGCTATGAAGGCCGGCAAAGAGGTAACCTATATGCCCTCCTACGGCGCCGAGGTTCGAGGCGGAACTGCTAATTGTATGGTCGTTATCGCAGAGAAAAAAATCGCCTGTCCTGCCGTCGCCAAACCTGATTCACTAATTGTTTTGAACAAGGCCTCGCTGAACAAATTCGGCCCGCGTCTCAAGAACGGCGGCCTGTTAATAATGAACAGCTCCCTGATTGACACTGAGCCGCAACTGGACGATTCAATCGAGATAATTGCAGTGCCCGCCGATGAATTGGCCGTCGAATTAGGCAGTCAGAAAAGCGCTAATATGGTGGCCCTGGGCGCGTATTTGCAAAAGCGAGGACAACTTACAGCCGACGGGGCCGCTCAAGCTCTGCCCGATGTCCTTGCCAGGCGGTACCATAAAACATTGCCGGTCAACACCGAAGCCCTGCGCCGCGGCGCCGAATTTGTCAAAGCATGTTGCAGGGCCTGAGCAGGAGCAGCGACCAATAAAGTAAAAATCCCCCAATGCTCGGCGCCATCAGAAAATATTGATAACGAGGTCATCTACACCTTCTCGCTTAACAGAAGCCAGCTAACGCACAAAAACGCAAAATAAAGATGGCCGGGACAACCATATCTCAATTACAATGACACCTCGTAATATTTGTTATAAAATGGTTTCTTAAAGCCGCTTATGAAAAGGAGCCAGATTGATGTATAAGATTGTCAGACCTCTGGTGATAATGGCGGCCGCTGCAATAATGGTGATATGTGCCGGCTGCCGGGAAACAGTATATCCACAAGCAAAGCTGACAGAAGGCCGGAACCGACAGCGAAAGATTATGTCTTTAGCGGGTCAATGGCTCTTTCGGCTGGATCCGCAGAACGTCGGCGAACAAGAGGAGTGGAACAAGGGTATACTGAACGACCGTATCAAGCTGCCCGGCTCGATCCCTGAGAACGGCTATGGCAACGATATTTCCGTCGATACCAAATGGACGGGGCAGATTGTCAACCGCTCGTGGTTTACGGACGCTAAGTATGAAAAGTACAGACAGCCCGGCTCCGTGAAGATTCCCTTCTGGCTTACCCCCGTAAAACATTACGTAGGCCCTGCCTGGTATCAGAAAAAACTCGACATTCCTAAGGACTGGACGGGCAGGCGAATCATTTTGTTCCTGGAACGCTGTCACTGGGAGACAAAGGTTTGGGTGGACGATGCTGCCGTCGGCGCCCGGGACAGTCTCTGCACGCCACACGTGTACGACCTTAGTGATGCGATGACACCGGGTGGACATCTATTGACCATTCGTGTTGACAACTCGATTAAATATAACGTTGGAATAAATGCCCACTCCGTCAGCGACCATACCCAGACGAATTGGAACGGCATAATCGGCCGTATGGAGCTACAGGCCACCGACAAAATATGGCTCAGCAACGTCCAGGTCTATCCGGATGTGAAAAATAAATTAGCAAAGCTCAATATTACCATCAGCAATTCCACAGGCCGGGACGCCGCCGGAACACTCAAGCTTAACGCCGGCAGCTATAATTCCAACCGAAAGCACACGGTTGCAGCCAAGAACGTTGAGTTCACCACTGCAGGGCACGAGACAACCGTCATAGTAGACTATCATCTGGGTGATAATATGTTGCTGTGGGACGAATTTTCTCCCGCAATGTATAAGCTGGCCGTATCGCTCACAGCCACTGCCGGAAAAGCTGTTTTCTCCGACCGGCAGACAGTCGCCTTCGGAATGCGCCGGTTCAGCACAAGGGGTACGCAGTTCACTATCAATGACCGTCTTACTTTTCTGCGAGGCACGCTTGAGTGCTGCATCTTCCCGCTCACCGGCTATCCGGATATGAGTGTTGACGGATGGCTGCGAATTTTCCGGACCGCAAAGGCACACGGACTGAATCACATGCGTTTCCATTCCTGGTGCCCACCGGAAGCGGCGTTCGAGGCTGCCGACCGGATGGGATTTGTCTTTCACGTCGAATGTCCCGCATGGACGACAGTGGGTGACGGGAAAGCCATCGATAAATTTATTTATGCCGAGGGCGACCGTATCCTGAAAGCCTACGGTAATCATCCATCTTTTTGCATGCTTGCTTACGGAAATGAGCCCGGTGGGAAAAATCAAAAAAGATTTCTCGGAGATCTTTTGAACTATTGGAAAAACAAAGATCCCCGTCGGCTTTATACCAGTGCGGCCGGCTGGCCCATCATTCTCGAAAACCAGTATAACAGTGATTTCAATCCTCGCGGCCATCTCTGGGGGGCGGGCCTCAAAAGTCGTTTCAACGCCGAACCACCCGAAACGGTTACAGACTACCGGGAATTTGTCGAAAAATATGATGTCCCTGTTGTCAGCCACGAAATCGGACAGTGGTGTGTATATCCCAATCTCAAGGAAATCAAAAAGTACACCGGCGTCCTCCGTGCCCTTAATTTTGAGATTGTCCGCGATTCGCTTGCCGAGCATCACATGCTCGACCAGGCCGAGGATTTCCTGATGGCCTCGGGCAAATTGCAGGCCATGCTGTACAAGCAGGAGATAGAATCCGCCCTGCGAACCCCCGGCTTCGGCGGCTTTCAACTGCTCGACATTCACGACTTCCCCGGCCAAGGAACGGCCCTCATCGGCATCCTCGATCCCTTCTGGGACTCCAAAGGATACATCGAACCGCAAGAGCATCGTCGCTACTGTAGTGAAACCGTACCGCTTCTGCGGATGAAAAAACGCACCTGGGCAACGGCCGAAACATTCAGTGCCGATATTGAGATAGCCCACTTCGGCCCGGCTCCAATCAGGAGCACTGTTGTTGACTGGTCAATAGATGACGCTAACGGCCGAAAAATCGCATCAGGAGAAATACCGTCCCTTACCGTCTTGTTAGGCAATGGTATCCGACTGGGAAATATCGAAGTGCCGCTCGCAAACGTCGCCTCACCGGCAAAGCTCACAGTCACGGTCTCACTCAAAGACACGCCATTCACAAACCACTGGGATATTTGGGTCTATCCGACCAATCTGTACGCTGAGGCGCCTGAGAATCTGCTGATTGCCGAGCGCCTGGACGAGCAGGTATCGGCTGCCCTCAAAGCCGGTAAGAAAGTGCTGCTGATGCCGCCGTTAGATTCGATTGATAGTGACATCCCCGCGGGTTTTACTTCAATTTTCTGGAACACGGCCTGGACGAGTAATCAGCCGCCGCATACTTTGGGCATTCTATGCAATCCGAAACATCCCGCCCTGGCACAATTCCCGACGGATTTTCACAGCAACTGGCAATGGTGGGACCTCGTAACCAAATCCAGATTCATGGTCCTCGATAAGTTCGCGCCGAGACTTCGGCCCATCGTACAGGTCATCGATGACTGGAACACCAACCGAAAACTCGGTCTGCTCTTTGAAGCGAAGCTCGACCGGGGTAAGCTCCTTGTTTGCAGCATTGACCTCAGGAGTAATCTTAATACCAGGCCTGTGGCACGGCAGATGTTGTATAGTCTGCTAAGGTACATGGAAAGCGACAACTTCAATCCAGAGGAATCCTCGAACATTAAACTTATCAAAGATCTACTCAAACAATAAGCGTAGGATTAGTATTCTATTAACTATTAAAACACTATGAATCCAGGAGAAAAAACACAAGAGACTTTGAACGGCCAGGTCAGCTATAATATGGCCTTTATATGGCTGGTCTGCCTTATCGCCGCGATGGGGGGATTGTTATTTGGTTATGACTGGGTTGTAATCGGCGGAGCAAAGCCGTTTTATGAGCCTTACTTTGGAATCTCCGACCAAACGCCATTCCTGCGGGGCTGGGCGCAGAGCAGTGCCCTGGTGGGCTGTCTTATAGGTTCTGTTTTGTCAGGAATAATCAGCGATAAATCCGGCCGCAAGCGCCTTCTTATTTTATCCGGCCTTCTTTTTACCGTATCCGCTGTTGGTACCGCTTTTGCCGGGAATTTTCTTTTCTTTAACGTGTTTCGCATTATCGGTGGAATAGGAATCGGACTGGCCTCAAATCTCTCCCCAATGTATATCGCAGAAATTTCTCCCGCCCGTATGCGGGGAAGATTTGTTTCTATAAACCAGCTCACTATTGTAATAGGTATTCTCGCCGCTCAGATTATCAACATGCTGATTGCTCGGGATGTACCGGAAGGAGCGGGCACAGAATATATCCTGAACTCATGGAACGGACAATACGGCTGGCGTTGGATGTTTGGGGCCGAAACAGTCCCGGCATTTCTGTTCTTTTTGTTGATGTTCTTTGTGCCGGATAGCCCGCGCTGGCTGGTAAAGTACGGCAGGGACAAGCCGGCTGCAAAGATTCTCAGCCGAGTGGGCGGCAGCCGGTACGCAGACTTAAGAATCAGGGACATCAAAAACACTCTTGCAAGCGAAGAGATTGCCAGGGTCAATTTCCGGGACCTGGCTGAGCCGAAGCTGCGCAGAATTGTCATGTTGGGTATCTTCCTGGCCGTTCTCCAGCAGTGGTGTGGTATCAACGTGATTTTTAATTATGCTCAGGAGGTCTTCGCAGCCGCAGGTTATGGCGTCAGCGATATTCTTTTCAACATCGTAATAACAGGCGTGGTGAACCTGATATTCACATTCGTGGCTATCTATACAGTCGATAGAATTGGTCGCCGTATCCTCATGCTGATTGGTGCAGGCGGGCTGGCAGGCATCTATGCAATCTTAGGAGCTGGTTACTTCTTCAAAAGTACCGGAATTCACATGTTAATCCTGGTTGTTTCAGCTATCGGTTGCTATGCGATGTCACTGGCGCCGATTACCTGGGTGGTCATCTCGGAAATATTCCCGAACCGAATACGCGGTGCGGCTATGTCCGTGGCTGTGTTCAGTTTGTGGGCCGGCTGCATGGCCCTGACGTTGACATTTCCTTATCTGAAAGGGGGGCTCGGTGCCCACGGGGCCTTCTGGCTGTACGGTGTTATCTGTGTCATCGGCTTAGTTGTTATCTTTCTAAAACTTCCTGAAACCAAGGGTAAATCGCTGGAAGATATCGAACGTGAGCTGGTTGACTGAAAAATACGGCTAATAAGAGCTTATCCGAATAACCCTTCATCCTTTGTCATTCTGAGGCGAAGCCGAAGAATCTGGCCAACGAAGAGGAGATCCTCCACTTCGTTACGCTCCGTTCAGACCTGTCTTTGAGCAAAGCGAAGGAATGACAGGCGAGAGCGAATAGTTATTCGGATGGGCTTATAATACGAGACTTTTTTAGCAGCACAAACAACCTTCGAGAGCGGTAAATGACTTGTACAAACACCAACTATCAGCTACAATATCTAAAAACAGGCAAGAAAAAATGAATTGTGATTGGGAAGCTAAAAAATGGCCAGGCAATCAAATACCAAAAAACCAAAAGCGATTTGCAGTTTCTGCGGCCGACCGGCAACTCAGGCTGACACGCTCATAGAGGGTCCCAACAAAGTCTTTATTTGCCCGGAATGTGTCGAGCTGTGCCACAATATCATCCGGCAAAACCGTAAACGAACCGGCATGGCCAGCGTCAGTCTCGACGAAATGCCCAAACCCAGGGAAATAAAGGAATATCTGGACCAGTATGTAATTGGCCAGGAGCACGCCAAAAAATATCTCTCTGTTGCGGTCCATAACCACTACAAACGCCTGATGCATGCCGACAGCGACGACAGCGACATCGAGATAGACAAATCAAATGTTCTCTTAATCGGCCCGACCGGTTCCGGCAAAACACTCCTTGCCCGCACACTTGCCCATAAACTGAAAGTACCCTTCGCAATATGCGATGCGACCACTGTCACCGAGGCCGGATACGTCGGTGAAGACGTTGAAAACTTCCTGCTGCGATTGCTCCAGTCCGCCGACTACGATATAGAAGCAGCGCAACGAGGCATCGTCTATATCGACGAAATAGATAAGGTCGGCAAAACATCTCAGAATATCTCAATCACCCGTGACGTCTCCGGAGAAGGCGTCCAGCAGGCACTGTTAAAAATGCTCGAAGGAACCACCGCAAACATCCCCCCCCAGGGCGGAAGAAAGCATCCGGAGCAATCCTACATACAAATCGATACTACGCAGATACTTTTTATATGCGGCGGAACTTTCGTCGGCCTGGAAAATATTATAAAGAAACGACTCGGCAAAAAAATGATCGGGTTCGGCTCCGAGCTGGCCGGAAAAACCGACGAAAAAAGCGAGTACAGTGATATACTTCAGCAGGTCGTACCGGAGGATATTATTGAGTATGGAATGATTCCTGAAATGGTTGGCCGGCTTCCTGTAATCACCACTCTCACAGCTCTCGATGAAGGTGCGCTAATAGATATATTGACCAAGCCGAAAAATGCGCTGTGCAAGCAGTATCAAAGATTTTTCGAGATGGAAAATGCCGAGCTTGACTTTACAGAAGATGCCTTACACGCATTAGCACGGAAAGCCCTTAAGCGTGACACCGGCGCCCGGGCACTGCGAGCAATCACCGAGGAGCTGATGATTGACCTGATGTATCAACTACCTGAAGAACCCAAGCCCTTAAAATATGTAATTACCGGCAATATAGTCGAGGGCAAAGCCGAACTGTTCACAGCAAAACGAAAAGCAAAAAAAGAATCCGCATAAAAATGCCCAGGTGATTAAATTTGAGGCTAAATATGCTGTCCAATCCTAAAGTGATTGAATCACTTGTACAAAAAATTGTTGAAGCGGTACACCCGCTAAGGATAATTCTTTTTGGTTCATATTCCCGAGACAAAGCAAATCCAGAAAGCGACATTGATGTGCTGGTAGTGATGCCAGAAGGTGTTCATTGCCGGCAGACTGCACAACTGTTATATCGGCAAATCAGAGGATTAGGGGTCCCTTTTGATATTTTAGTGACAACGCCAGGTGCTTTAGAAAAGCATAAAGATAATATTGGCTTGATTTATCGAACTGTACTAAAAGAAGGAAAAGAAATATATGCCGCATGAGGGTCATTCGCCCGGGATGAAGGGCGGAAAGAATTATCCAATAGCGAAGAAATGATGTCACTTAAAGGGGAAATCGCGGAAATTAGACATATGGATAAAGCTCGGGCAAATAGAAATCGAACGATAACACTCAGCCAGGCGGAAAAGCAGCATTACACCAGGGACTTAATTAGCATTTCCGAACCTATGGACATAAATACCATCGAGAACAAAATCGTAAACCAGGATACATTTGAAGCACTCGATTTTTTGCCGGAGAGCTTTGTTGACCTGCTGATACTGGATCCGCCCTACAATCTTACCAAAACCTTCAGCTCAACTACCTTTAGAAAAAAGAGCATTACCAAATACGCCGAATGGCTCGAAAGCCTGCTGGTCAAGTTGCTGCCCACACTTAAAAACATCGCCTCGGTCTATGTTTGCTCCGAGTGGTATTCGTCAACAGCGATACATCTTGTTCTGGACAAGTTTTTGAAGGTAAGAAACCGAATCACCTGGGAAAGGGAAAAAGGCAGAGGCGCAAAAAGAAACTGGAAAAACGCTTCGGAAGACATCTGGTTCGCCACCGTCTCTGATGACTACGTATTCAATGTTGAAAATGTTAAACTAAAACGCAGGGTAATGGCGCCATATACCGACACAAACGGCGAACCAAAAGACTGGCTCAACACATCCGACGGCCAATTCCGCCTTACCCATCCGGCAAATTTATGGAACGATATTACAGTACCCTTCTGGTCAATGCCGGAGAACACAGACCACCCCACACAAAAACCGGAAAAACTTTTAGCAAAATTGATTTTAGCAAGCACAAATGAAAACGGCTTTGTCTTCGACCCCTTTATGGGCGTCGGCAGCAGTCTCGTAGCAGCTAAAAAATTAGGTCGTAAATTTCTTGGAATTGAGATTGAAACCGAATATTGCCTCCTCGCTGCAAAACGCCTGCACTTAGCTGAGCTTGATACAACAATTCAGGGATACAGTAACGGCGTGTTCTGGGAAAGAAACACACTCAACAGGCAAAAAAGTTCACCAAACAAAATCCCGAAAGCAACAGAGCCGTCCCCGCTTTTGCTTTCTCAAGAAAGCGCGGGGGTAAGGGAGCGGTAACTGCTCCTTCAGTTACCCAGCGGGTTACCGTTGAGCACACTTATTTTTTGAGAGGGACCTTACGACCTTACTCCACCACTTCCACCGTCGATAAGCCTTCCTCAAATAAATTATAGAGTAGTATCGCATTACCGTTGTGCAGACGAATACATCCCTGTGAATCTGCGGTGCCGATTTGTTCCGGGTCCTTTGTGCCGTGAAGGGCAAAGCCGGTCCTGCCTTTAGCTGCCCCTTCGAGCCCTTCCAGTCCTATCCATCTCGAGCCTAAAGGATAATCCTGGTCTTCAGGGTAATATGTTTTGCCATCGAGCGGATTCGTCCAGACCGGTTTTATCAGCTTCCCACCGGTTTTGACACGCCAAAGTCCCGTCGGCGTCTCGCTGCCGGACTTACCCAGACCAACTCGAAAACTGCGGACGAAAGTCTCCTGAAGATATAAATCCATCGTAAAAGTCGAACGATATACCTTCGCATGGAATGGGCCGCTGATGACTTTTATTACTTCCCCCGCTCGCAGGTTTTGGGGTTGGCTGATGTTGTTAATCCCCATAAGAATCTCGTAGGGCACCTTAAATTGCTTGCCTATCACTCTAAGCTGGTCCCCAGGCTTGACCTGTAAACTCCCGCAAAGCTTGTCATCCGGGAAAATCTCTCTGCTGAACAGCCATTTATCAGCAAGCTCAGACAATTGGTCCTTCACAAATGTCCGTTGCTGGACGCTCATAGGTATTCGTAACGCTTCTTTTAGCCTGCTGCGGGCGTCTATAACCTTGCTGGGGTTTTCGCTCAGCAGCGCCGTAGCCTCGGCAATCAGCTTTGCCGCCTCCGGATTAGGTTCAACATCCGGCACCGATATAATCTCAGGCAAATTCGGTTTCGATACAACCTCCGGCAAAATCGGCTTCGGTGCAGGCTTGGGCGGGAGCTCCGGCAATGGTTCCGGCGTACGCTCCGGCTTTTGCGCCGGCTCCCTAACTATCTCCGGCTCTGTTCCGTTCAATTCCGGCACATCGGCCTCGGCATTGTTTGTTATACTGGTAGTATCGTATTGATTTTTGTCTTTGCCGAAAGGACCATATTTATAAGCAATCCCCACAGCAACAATAAGTAAAACCGGAATTATATATATCCAGTTTACGTTTCTTCGTCTGCCTCGCGGGCGGTGAGAACGACGGGCCATCTCAATCTCCTTTCCCGTTATCGGGTTCCCGCTTTGCGGGGTCCCTTACAATATATTATTTCCTCATCCGTTACTAAAAAATCCACCGGCTCATCATGCTCGGTAACCGGTATCGTCTCAATAATTTGCTCTGCAAAACCAAAGCCGCATCTGGAAGCATTAAGTTCGGCGTTTGCGAAAAACCTGTCGTAATAGGAACCGCCACGCCCAAGCCGATTACCCTTCCTGTCGAACCCTAACGCCGGCGTAACCACCAAATCAATCTCTTCAAACGGCATCGGCAAGCCCGCTATCGGATTTCGCAGACCGGACGAGCTCGTTGAAAAACCTGTTTCCAGTGAATGTATCTGCACCGCCATCATATGCCTTTGCTGCCAGGAAATCTTCGGCACCGCTACCACCTTGCCGAGCTGCCAGGCGTGCAGTATTGCCTCGGACGTATCAGCCTCGTGCGGAAGAGACAAATACATCATAACCGTCGATGCACTTTGAAATTCTGATATCGAAAGCAAATTCCGGCATGCTTTCCGGCTTTTTTCACTCCTCTGCTCCGATTGTATAGCAAGCAGGCGGTCCTGCAACTGCCGGCGCAACTCTGCCTTGTCCATTTACATATCCTTCTCTACGCCACTGTCTTTGACAGTTTTGCTCTTTTGTATCAAGCTTTCTAACTTTTGTAAATAGTGCTTGATATTTTTTTCATAACCGTTCTCTTTCGGCATGTAATATTTTTTCTTCATCGACGCCGGAAGATACTCCTGCGGCACGAAACCACCCTTAAAATTATGCGGATACTTGTAATCATCTCCGAAACCCATCTTCTTTGCAGCCGCATAGTGGCTGTCTTTTAAATGTTTCGGCACTTTTTTAGTCGGCTGCTCTTTTACATCCGACATCGCCGACCAAATAGCACAAGCCGCAGCATTCGATTTCGGTGCACAGGCAACATATAACGCCGCCTGCGCCAACGCCAGCTGGGCTTCCGGCAAACCAACAAACTCAGATATCTGGACCGCCGCCGCAGCTAAAACCGTCGCCATCGGGTCGGCGTTTCCCACGTCTTCAGCCGCACAAATCGCAATCCGACGGGCAATAAAACGCGTGTCCTCCCCACCCGCTAACATCCGGGCAAGCCAGTAAACCGTGGCATCAGGGTCCGAACCCCGCATGCTTTTCTGCAAGGCGCTTGCCAAGTCATAGTGCGTATCGCCCGTGCCGTCGTAGTCAATTGTCTTCTGTTGTATCGACTCCTTTGCAACCTCCAGATTAAATTTTATTTTCCCACCGGGCTTTCGTGCCCCTTGGGATAACACACCAACCTCAAGGGCCGTCAGGGCCTTTCTGGCATCCCCGTCGCACATCACCGCTAATAATTTCAGTGCCTTCTGCTCTGCCTCGATATCAAACTTACCAAGCCCTCGTTCGGCATCTTTAATTGCCATATTCAGCAATTTCAAAACATCTTCCTCGCTGAGCGGCTCAAAATGAAATACCGTACTGCGGGAAATCAACGGCGAATTGATCGAAAAAAACGGATTTTCAGTAGTGGCACCTATGAGAATCAATACCCCAGCCTCGACATCATCCAGCAGGACATCCTGCTGTGCACGGTTGAAACGGTGAATTTCATCGATAAAAAGCACCGTCCTCGTCCCGTCCACTGCGAGTCTGTCGCGGGCACGTCCGATAATCTGCCGAATATCCCTGACGCTGGCCGCGGGGGCGCTGAGATAGTGAAATTCGGCCTTCGTGTAGTTTGCAATCACCGCCGCCAAAGACGTCTTGCCGATTCCGGGCGGACCGTAAAATATCAGACTACTGAGCCTGTCGGCCTCGAGCATCCTTGTCAGCAGCTTATCGGACCCAAGAAAATGCCTTTGTCCGATAAATTCATCAAGATTTCTCGGCCTCATCCGAGCCGCCAGAGGCGCCGCTGAGCCTATATTCGCCTCTTCAGACTCACTGAACAGAGTTTTGCCGGGTTCCCGCCTTGCGGGGTCCCTGCCTTTGTTTTCACCCATAGACCATATTATATGATAGATGTGTAAAACTGTCGAAATTTTATTTCTGGGTGCTCCCCTAATAGACGCAGCCGATTATCGGTCTCCCAACACAAATTCTTTACTCTGTCCGGGAAAGCATATATGCTGACTATTTAATGCCCGTTGTGGAAACAGTACGCCTGTCAGTCGAAGACCCCTT
Source organism: Sedimentisphaerales bacterium (assembly GCA_035528395.1). GTDB lineage: Bacteria > Planctomycetota > Phycisphaerae > Sedimentisphaerales > Anaerobacaceae > NIOZ-UU13. The sequence continues at coordinate 23,662 of DATKYR010000212.1, read as the reverse complement.
CCAACAGGGGGAAGCGTCTGTATCCATATTTGTCATTCCCGCGAAACCTGTCCTGAGCAAAGTCGAAGGAGTGGGAATCCAGCTTTTCGCTCTGGACCCCTGCTTTCGCAGGGTACGTGTTTAGCCTGCTGTGGAGGTCAACGTCAGATAGTAACAGAGATATTCTACAAAATCTATCATTTGCTGCTGACATGTGGCTCCTATACTTGACAGAATCTGCTAACAGTCTCGGCCACGCTCGGTCTTGTTGCCACCGGAAAGCTTGCGAGATATAACAGCAGCTCGCAAAGCTCGATCAGCACGATTATTCGTTGGTTCGGCCAACGGCTCATAAAGGCAACCTAACAAATGCCTGTGTTGTTTGGCCGGACGATTTCGAACTGACACATCGCCGGGCTGGCTAACAATTTCGTTTAATAATTTGTCTCGCCAAGATTCCATCAATTTGCGTTTATGGGCAAAATCCTCTTCGCTAATGACCTGACGTAAATGGTACAACGCTATTACAACATGAAAAAAGCTCTTCCACGCTAACAAGTACTTGTCTTCATCCGTGTGCGGATATTTCATCGCTTCGGATATTGCACGCAGATGGTGTGCTATACACTTGTGCTTGGCGTATTGGGCAGGACCATAACTGCTCAAACAATCACTGACGAGCATCCCATCAAAATCATCACCTAAAATATCTCTGACCACCGCAGAACCACGACTATGATCTACACGATAAACGGTTCTTTCGGCAGTTGTAAATACCCAAAGCCAATATTTTCGTCCTCCCGCCCACTAACTTGTCTCATCTTCAAATACCGCAGGTGAACCACGAACATCATATACCAGCTTCTCATATATACATTTAACTCGACTCGCAACTCTCGAAAGGGCCTGCGACAATCCGCCAGGGTCGGCTATTGCGGCATGAATGTCATCGAATCGTCCGGCTTAGCTTGTTGCAGTTCGAACGCCGGCGATGACAAACCCGACAACAAGAGCCAAAGCGTAACTGCACGCTACAGAATGCTTTTAGAGAAAAAATCTCCATCATTCGCATCCGGCTTTTTCGAACGCCAAAGTTGTCGTCTATATGTCAGCCGGCCAATCACAGGAGCCTGTATGCAAAATGCCCAACCCCGGAATTTAAAACACTTCTATGATAAATACTTACATAGGAACACCAAAAAAACTCGTCAAACCCACCTAATACCTGTATTTTTGCCCGCTTTTCCCAAAATAATGCAAAAAATTCTCAAAAATAGCATTTTTTTATTTGATTTATAGCTGTGAGCCGATAAACTTCTTAGGCAATAGGTGGGTGATTTAATTTTATAACGTATAATAGTGACGTTTTGCGTAGCAGGGAAAGTTTAACTAAGGATTTTAAAGGAGATGAACATGAAGAAAGTAATTTTGTTAAATGCCGTAATTTTGTTGAGCGCTACGACTTTTGTTCAGGCACAGGATGGAGAGTTGAGTGGAACTGTCGATATAACCTATCTGACCCAGTATATCTGGCGTGGTTACGAGATGTACGGTAGCCAGAGCGCAATTCAGCCCACTCTCAACCTGGACCTTTATGGAACCGGGCTTGGCATGAAAGTTCTCTGGTCAAGGGCCAATTCAAGCGGATACGAACTTGAAGAGGAGCTGGACCTCACCTTATCTTACAGCAACAAACTCTATGAATACGAAACTTACGCCACGAACTATAAGGTTGGCTGGATGTATTATTATTTCCCGGATGGTCCCGGTCCCGGTGAGACCGTGAGTGACGACTGGCAGGAAATGTTTGCAACTCTTTCCTGGCCGGAAATGTGCCCCGAGGGCGTCGTCCCCAGCTACACCGTTATTAAGATGTGGGCTTCCGAAACAGGTTCCCCCTCTTCCGGTATTTCCGGCTGGTTACATATCCTGGGACTCGGCTACGACCTGCCCATAGAAGGCCTGCTCCCCGATACTCCGGAGCAAATACTCCATCTCTCTGTAGCAACGGTCTACAACGACGGCGTCGGCGGTGTGGACCACGACTGGTCACACGCTGTCTTTGGCGTCTCTACAGGCTTTGACCTTGGCAGTGACTTAACTCTCATTCCGGGAGTTTACTATCAATCATCCTGGGAAGATGACGTCAATCCTTCAGATGAACTCTGGGCCAGCGTGGGTGTATCGTATGCATTCTAAATGACTAAGTATTATCTGCAAAAAAGGCCGGTCTTAAAAAGCCGGCCTTTTTTTATTAGCCCCTTCAACCCCGTCGGAAATTTCTCCGCTGCCCCGTCCTGCGACGGGAGTCACTGGGGCCTGCCCTTTTTCTGCCCTATTGCTAACTGTAGAATTTCTAACGGGGTCAAAACCCTAAACGGAACGATACTAAACAACTCTGCTGGTTATAAACTTCGCTGTTTCAATCAGTGCTTCTTTAGCATCGCTTTCTTTCAAACCACCCAACGCCCCGACCGCTCTGTCAACATACTCCTGAGCCCGGCTGTGCGTATATTCCAAACTACCATAACGGCTTAACATCTCTGTCAGGGCATCCTTATCATATTGTTTTCTCTCGAGATACGAGCTTATAACCGCGCCTTTTTCTCTCTCGCCAACTGCTCCTAACAAATGTATCACAGCCAAAGTCAGCTTGTGTTTGTCGGCATCTCTGCCAAGCGTCTTGCCTGTTTTGCTTTCATCGCCGATTATATCGAGCAAATCATCGGTAATTTGAAACGCAATGCCGGCATTCATTCCAAATTCAGCCAACGACCTGGCCTGGGTTTCCGTCGCCTGCGCCGAAAGCGCACCAAGATGACAGGAGCTGCTAAAAAGAACCGCACTCTTTTCGGTGATGACGTCGATATATTCCGACTCGCTCAATTCCCAATTCCGTCTTTGAATTATCTGTCTCAGCTCTCCTTCACAGACCCGGACCGCCACACCAGCAATTACCTTAGCTACCTGCGGTTCCAGTTCGGCGGACATCTCGAAAACACGGCCTAATAAAAAATCGCCTAACAACACAGCCGCTTCGTTACCCCAAAGAGTATTTATCGTTGGGCGACCACGCCTTTGTTGCCCTTCGTCTATAACATCATCGTGCAACAACGTGGCACCGTGAATCATCTCAACAATCGCTGCAACACGGATGTGCTCGTCTGTGATTTTGCCGCAGCAACCACCGGCAAGCAAAACCAGACCGGGGCGAATCATCTTGCCGCTGCGGCCACGAACATGTTTGAGCAATCGGTTAACATCACCCGCTTCAGCAGGAGAAGTCAGCTGCTCATTGATTACATCTTTTACCCGCCTGAGCTGACTGTCGATAAGCCTGAAAGCAGGAATCCTGCTGTGCGGGACAGAAGCTGGTCTGTCGGTATGTGTCGGTAACTGCATAGCGTTGAGCCCGGCACCAATTAGGCGTGAACCTGCGCTCACGCATTGTTGGTGCTGGACTACTTTCCCTTTCCGTGGGCATATTTGAAGAACTTTTGTCTCAACAATTTTGTGATAGGCCCCGGCTTGCCGTCACCGATAACCCTGCCGTCAATCTCGACAATACCAATGACCTCGGCAGCCGTGCCCGTGAGGAAAAATTCATCGCAAACATACAAATCAAATCTCGTCAGATTTTTCTCAACCACTTCAAGATTTTCTTCCTTGGCCAGCCTGATAACGACTCCACGGGTTATCCCTTCCAGCGAGCCTGCTTCAGCCGGAGGCGCATAAATCACACCATCCCTAATGATAAAAACATTATCACCCGTCGCTTCGGCCACATATCCTTCGTGGTTATACATAATCGCTTCCGGTACGTCATTGTCCAGCGCTTCAATCTTGGCCAGAATGTTATTCAGATAGTTCATGCTCTTGACCTGGGGCGGAATCGCCAAAGGATGATTACGAACCGTTGTCGCACTGATTACCTTCATGCCTTTTTCATAAAGCTCTTCCGGATAAAGCTGAATGTTATCAGCTATGATAATTAACCTGCTGTCCGTACAGACGAAGGGATTCAATCCCAAAGTTCCAACACCACGTGTAACAAGCAGTCGAATGTAACCGTCTATAACACCATTGGCTTCAACAGTCTTTTCAACTGCACTAATAAGCTTGCTTCGGCTCATCGGGACCTCAAGCCGAATCGCCTTGGCTGAGTCATAAAGCCGTCTGATGTGGGCCTCTAATTCAAATATCCTGCTGTTATAAACACGAATACCCTCAAAAACTCCATCACCGTAAAGCAGACCATGGTCAAAGACAGATATTTTCGCATCTTTTTCGTCAACAAGTTTGCCGTCAAGCCAAATTTTTAGTGCCATAAAAAAACCTCATAACTCATATAAATCCGAAATCAGAATATCGAAATCCGAAACAATATCGAAACCTGTCCTGAGCAATGTCGAAGGATTTAAATTACCAAATACGTTTTGAATTTTGGATTTTTGTCACGCCTGTTAGAAGCGTGCGTATCCGCATTTGAATTTGTTTCGTATTTCGTATTTTGTGCTTCGTGTTTTTAATAGTTTCGGATTTCAGATTTATCTTTAATCCTCTATCTTGCCATCGACTAATGTTACTATCCGCCCGGCTCTTTGGGCGATCCTCTCATCGTGGGTTACCATCACAATCGTCTGGCCGAGGCTGTTCAATTCTTCAAGGACGTCTAAAATACCATTTCCTGTCGCAGAGTCAAGATTTCCTGTCGGCTCATCGGCCAAAAGCAGCCTCGGCTCATTCATCAAGGCCCTGCCGATAGCTACCCGCTGTCTCTCTCCGCCGGATAACTGATAAGGCTTATGTCTGGCCCGTTCAGACAAGCCAAGCTGCTCAAGCAGCTCTCTGGCACGCCGCTTCGCCCATCTACGGCATGCAAACCAGCCGACAACGCTCTTGCCTGCCATCACCGGCAAAAAAACGTTTTCCAACACACTTAATTCGTCCAATAAGTGATAAAACTGAAATACAAATCCCACCATTTTATTGCGAAATCTGTTCAGCTCGCCGCCACTCTTCCGGCTCAAATCCCGGCCCTCAAACTTAACAACGCCTTTATTCGGCTTATCCAAAGCGCCCAATATATGCAGCAGCGTGCTTTTACCGCTGCCCGAGGCCCCCACTATGGCCACAAATTCGCCCTTCTTTATAGCCAAATCGACACATTTGAGCACTCTGACCTCGGTCGCACCCATTCGATAAGATTTATAAAGCCCTTCGGCCTTCAGTATGAAATCGTCTTTACTCATATAATCACTAATCAATAATGCTCTCTTTAAAAATCCTGCACATAATGACAGAGCAATCAACAATAGTCAATAATATTGTCATCCCCGCAAGCCGTTGACCTGTGCCCGTGAAGCCTGTCCTCGACTCCGATCGGGGAGCGGGGACAATAGTCAATTACAATTGGTTCACCTGCAGAATCTCTACCGGCTTTTGCTTCGCCGCCAGCCGGCTCGGAATCAACGCACCGACCAAACACGCAATAATCGCCGAAACGACAATTACTCCCAAAACTTTTGGGTCCACCTGGTTGGGTACATCACCTATCGCATAAATTGTCCTGTCCCACAATTGGAACTTAAAATGCTCAAAAAGCCAATCTTCTATCTGGTTTATTTTCAGCAAAAACAGCCAACCGCCAAATAAGCCTATACAAGAACCAAAAAGGCCCACTAAAAAAGCAAATCCGGAAAACAATTCAATAATACCTCCGTTCGAGGCACCTATGCTCTTCAATATCCCTATGTCCTTACTCTTATGGCTGATAATCATATAAAACACAACAAAAACGATAAAAACAGTCGTAATCCCCACAAAAGCGAACATAACAGTCATCACCGTTTGTTCCTTCTCCATTGGTGCGATAGACGAACGTCTGTAATCCTTCCAGCTTTGCACAGTAACGGCATCCAGTAAGTACGCTTGTGTTTCGCCGGCCTTTTCCTGTTTGAATTCTTGCCACAGCGAATCGACTTTTTCACATCCTGCCTGCAGCTCGACATCCGGCTTGAACTTTATATGAACAGCACTGGCCCTCTTAACAGACCCGCCCATACCGCAAAGAAGCTGGGCCTGCTCAAACGGAAGGTAAACTAATGAAAAATCAATGCGGGCCAAACCACTGTGCGAAGTATCACTGTAATAAAAAGTTTTTGCATTAACCAGCCCGGCGCCGGCTTTAGACAAAGCACCTCTCGCCGTAAGGGGAAAACAACTTATAGAAAAACCCACACGCACAGGACTGACCTCGTAAAAATACTTGCTCTGGGCATCTCGTTCCAGAGCCATGTCAATCCCCAACACACACCCCAAAAGATTTGGGTCATAGGACGGTTCAAATGCCTTGGATACATCATCTTTATGATAATATAGCATTTTTTCAAAACCCGTTACCCGGCTATGCCTGACCGGCTCGATGCCCATAATCTCAAGACCTCTGATTATCTCTGAACTCCTGCGATTTATCAGTGCATAGCTTTTTATCACAGGCGAAACGCCTTCGACAAAATCCTCCTGCTCCAGTCTATCTAAAAAATCTTCATAATATGCAAAGCCCACTAATGATTCGGTCCCGACAACACAATCCCCCACAAAATCGTGGTTCTTCTGCTTGAAATCGCTCACCAGACCCGCCATTACCGTCATCACTACCACAACAATAAACACGCAAAGAGCTACTGCAAGCACCGCAAAATATGTTATGCGCCGCTTTATCAAATACCTCATTGCAAGAATAATCTTGTACATAACTCAATCACCGGAAATTTCGGATGTCAAATTCAGAATTCAAAATACCCAACTTGGAAGTTCGTCATTCGATATTCGATATTCGACATTCTCTCACTCATATCTTAGAATCTCAATCGGCTTCGTCCAGGCCGCGACAATCGCCGGTATCAACGTTCCAATAGCTGCGGCCATAATTGCAAACAACACAATAGGTAGAGCCGACGCCCAATCAACCTCATTCGGTATCTTACTAAACATATAAACGCTGCTTTTCCACAGCTTCAATCCAAAGATTATCCCTATCCATTCCTCAATCGTATTGACATTCTTTGTAACAATGTATCCCAGAGCAGCTCCAATGCCTGAGCCGACTATTCCAACACAAACGCCGAACCCGACGAAAATCCAGGCAATAGAGCTACCTGCCGCCCCGCAACTTTTTATTATCGCAATATCCTTCTGCTTCAGCCTGACTATCATATAGAATACGCAGAATATCAACAGAACCACGCCAAAACTCACAACACCAAATATCAACAACAAAATCCCCATTTGCTTTCGATACGCATCAACATACCGCTTTTGCATCTGTTTAGCCGTTTGGATTTCCGTAACTGTTAAAAGGTACAGGTCCGCTCCTAACTGCTCTCCCACGAAACTACGCCATACCCCACGAATCACCGCCAGTGCGGCATCAGTTTCGGCATCATCCGCTGTGTCGGGCATCATGAATATCACTGCGGAGAGGAAAAGAATTGCACCCAAGACGCACAGTAACAAAGGCCTTGCAGCATCTTTCCAGTGTTTAAAAAGGAAAAACAGAGCAACAAAGGGAACAAAAATACACCCCAATCCCCAAAGAATACTCTCTCTAAACGCTAAAAAAAAGAACCAGATGCCGCCCACCACATTTAAGACAATCCCCAGATAGAAAACAACGGACCATACCTGTATGATAAGATACTTACTATTATCTTCCTTATTATCTGCCAGTTTTATTTGAATTTGGCTGGCAACCGGTAAGGTTTCATCAGGATACAAAGTTTTTTGCAGCTCTTCTATCGGCAGATAAACACAATTTTTATCAAACTGATAGACTCCTGTTTCAACGACATCCGCAATGGTAAATTTCATCACTTTTCTTTTGAATTCTGCTCGACCGCCTTCCTCATCTGCTTGTGATACAGTCCCGGTTGTAAGAACAACCTCCTGACCGAACATCTTTTTAACTGCATCATAATCATACTTATCCGTCTCTTCGTCAGGTTCTGCAACTACCCCTATTCCCACAAAGCCTCCTATCCCTCCTTCAGCAGCATTCGTTTGGAAAGATGGTTCACTACGCGACTCTCTTTGTCTGAGCAAATATTGGTCAAAACCCATCACCTTCGCTCGTCGCACAGGCTCTATCCCCCAAATTTCCACCGCACGCACGTTGCCTTTGCCCAAATGTAAAAGACCATGAGCCGATAGTATCGCTGTTGCCGACTCTACCACCCCAGTTTGTTCTAAACGCTCGATAAACAAATCGTATTTTGCAAACTTGGTCGGCGGGGCAAGAACCACATCACCTATTGCTTCAACCGCCGCTCGCTGGAACGCTTTGATAAAACCGGTGAACAAACTGGAAACGACTATCAACAAAGACACAGAAAGGGCAACCGCAGTAATACTCAAGAACACTATCTTTTTCTTACGTAGATATCGCAGCCATAAAAATAATTTTAACATGGCACTAATCGTAAATATTGAACTGCTTATGTTCAGCCCCACGTTTCACGTGGAGTTTTCTTTACCACGGATTTATTTGTGTGTTACTTTCTTGTTTAGCCATCGCCGGAACGGCGACGCAACACCCGATGCACCGCAATTCCAACTTCTTAACTGCCATTCCCGCGGAGGCGGGAATCCAAATATTTAGCCCCACGTTTCACGTGGAGTTCAGTTCTAACCTTTTGCAGGCCTTAGAAGTGGAAACAGCACGACATCACGAATACTCGCAGCACCGGTCAGCACCATAACCAATCTGTCGATTCCAATACCCAGCCCACCGGCCGGAGGCATACCGTATTTCAACGCCGTTATATAATCTCGGTCCATCTTTGTTAGCGATTCTTCCTGTCCCTTAAGCTGAACAAGGAAATTCTCATATTGCTCGGCAGGGTCATTCAGCTCCGTATAAGCATTAGCCAATTCCATCCGCGCGATAAACAATTCAAACCGCTCGGCAAATTTGGGCTCGTCTTTTTTACGTCTGGCTAACGGACACAACGCAGCCGGATAATCTATCACAAACGTCGGATCGACGAGGCTATTCTCAACAGTGCTTTCAAACACCTCATTGACAACCACCGCATCGTCCATATCCGCTTCATCCAGTTGGAGCTGTCTTGCTTTTTCTCTGACGGCCTCTATATCTTCGATATCACAGCCGCTGTATTCTTTCAGCAGCTCTGAGTATTTGGCCCGACGCCATGGCCGTGTAAAATCTATCGTTAAATCGCTGAATTCAACCTGCTCACCCTCGCAGTATTTCTCCACGCAAAGCCCAATAATCTCCTCCGTCAAATCCATCATCACGTTGTAATCGCCGTAGGCCTGATACACTTCGAGCATCGTAAATTCCGGGTTATGCTGTCGGCTCAATCCTTCGTTGCGGAAATTGCGATTTATCTCGAAGACCTTTTCCATTCCACCTACGAGCAGTCTTTTTAGAAACAGCTCCGGCGAAATCCGCAAAAACAAATCCATATCCAGACTGTTATGATGTGTTATGAAAGGCTTCGCCGCGGCTCCGCCGGCTATAGTCTGCATCATTGGTGTCTCAACTTCTAAAAACCCTTCGGATTTGAGAAATTCGCGAATCGCTGAGACGATCGCACTGCGATTCTTAAACCGCTCCATTACTTCAGGATTGGCCCACAAATCCACATATCTTTGTCTGTAACGCTGGTCAACATCTGACAGACCGTGAAATTTCTCAGGCGGCGGCAGCAGACACTTACTCAGAAGCACAACATTATCAGCCCATATCGTAATTTCACCCGTTTTGGTCCTGCCAAGCTGACCGGAAGCACCGATTATATCGCCAAGCTCCAGTAATTTCACAAGTCCCCACTGCTCATCCAGAAGCTTTTTGCTCAAGCCGACCTGGATAGTACCGCTGCGGTCACGCAAAGTTATAAAAATCAGCTTCCCAATATCCCTCAACAGCACAATCCTGCCGGCACATTTGGCCTGCTGGCTCTCGTCGCCATCTTTAAATCGGCCCTTGATACCTTCAGCCGGCTCAGAACCCTCATATCTGCCGCCGTAAGGTTCAACGCCAAATTCTTTAATCCGCGACAGCTTCTCCTGCCTTTGACTCTCGAACTTGTTCACCTCGTTAGAAACTTCTTCTTGTACCATATTCTTATAAGTCCTTTTACACGCCTCCTTGAGTATATGAGTCAATGCGTTTACGCGTAGATGAGTTGATGCGGTCGCTCATCCACTCATCCACTCATTTACGCTGGGCCAACGCCGGAGCCCCGGCTTGAATCAATTTGCTCCTGACAATCAAAAGGCCAACCTCCAATTGTGGGTCAGCCGCAAGGGTTTCTTCGGCCGTATGTTTTCTCGGCTTATCGTTGACAAAGTCGTGATTGGCTTGAACCAGCACGTCATTGTCCCTCTGTACATCAATCATCTTTTTAAGCTCATCGCTTCTCAATTTAACCTCAACATCCGGCCCAACACCCCAATCCTCTCTGCTTAATTTTTTCATTGCTTCCCGGCTTTCAACTCGCTGGTCGGAAGGCAAATGATAATGCGCCATCGTATATTTCAACTGTGCACCTCCGAGAGGATAGCTCGTAATCCCCTGCACACTCCCTTTGCCGTGGGTCCTGGTCCCAACCAAAATCGCCCGCTCATATTTTTCATCTGCCAAGGCACCAGCCACAATCTCCGAAGCACTCGCCGAGCCCGAATTTACCAGTATAACAAGCGGATAATTCGGGTGCGTGTTCTTCTTGTGTGCCATCTCGGGTATCGGCCTCCTGCCTAAACCCGGCTGTCTTTTGACTATCAATCCTTCTTCGATAAATTTATCGACAACCGCAACCGCACTGTCTAAAAGACCGCCGCTATTGGACCGCAAATCCAGAATCAATCCCCGCAATCCCTCTGACTCAAGCTCAACCAATACCTCCTCCAAATTCGAAGCGGTCCCTGCCGAAAAGCTCGTAAGGCGGACATAACCTATTCTTTCCTCCTCATCAATAATATACAGCCATTTACCCCCATCGGCCCTTTGCCAGCCGCGAATTGTTGGAACAATTATCCTGTCCCGGGTTATCGTAATTTCTTTGGTTTTCTCCTCGCCGGGCCGTCTTATTGTCAACGTAACTTTTGTACCTTTCGGACCGGTTATCTTTCGAACCGCGCAGCCAAGAGACATGTCCTTGGTTTGAACCCCGTCCACCGCTTCTATCACGTCTTCCGCATCCAGACCGGACTTGTATGCCGGAGTATCAGGCAACAGGCTCGCTACTGTCAATAGCCCTTTTTGTTTCGATATCTCTATGCCGATACCAGTAAACTCATTAGTCATCATCTTTTCAAAATCCTGCACCTGCCTGGGCCAGACTATCACCGTATAAGGGTCAAGCGAGAACAATGCCGCCTCTACAAACTGCGCAATCAATACATGCTGCGGTAAATTTACAGTCACATCATTCAGACTCAGGACCTTCTCAAAAACCTCCAAAAACTTACGCTTATCAAGCCCTGTTGGGCTGCCCGAGGCGGAATTAACCTCATCTAACAGCGCGCCTAAAGACACCGACCAGGCCGCAAGCTTCGTACTATCAGGAGGCAAAAAGGAACCCTGCTTGGAAATAAATTCTGATAGTTCCAAAGTTTTTCCGTCGAGCACTTCGAGCTCGGTCTTTTTGAAGGCGGTATCTTCGCTTCGGGAAACCGGACTAAATCGGGATGATGTCCCCACCACTTGCCCTAACAGCTTGCACTGCTCGATAGCTTTCCTCGCCATTTGCGTGTAATCAATAACGCTGACGTAATGCAGGTCTAAATAAACAATCGTTCGAATAAACATCTCTTTCTTCACTCCCTGGAAACGCTCATCGCGGGTTTCACAGGGATTGTCCTCAAAAGACGCCGCTATAGCGGCCTTATCCACAAGCTGCTCGGCATAATCTGAATAGCCCTCATTCTTTGGGTCTATCGCCATCAGCCAATAGTAGCAATTTGTATATGCCTCGAGCCATTTGCCCGCCACCTCGAACTCAGCTGCCTTATCTATCGCTCTTTGTATAACCTCTTGTACGAACGAATCAGACAGAAGCTCCTCTTTCTGCGCCTCGTCTGCAAACTCACGCGCCTTGACAATAACCAAAAGCGTATCAACAATATCATTTACATCGTTTACGTCATCGATATCTGTTTCAGCCTGTTCAGCGACAAAACGACGTGAGCCAAAGCTCTCTTTGCGCTTGGCTAATTCGGATAACTGTTCTTCGTAAGCAGCCTTTCGCGCCGTCTGGCGTTTTTCCTCCGTCGTTTCATACTCGGAAATAATATCTGCAAGCTCGGTAATAGCTGCACTTTCAGATTTATCGCTTCGTCCAACAAGCCCTCGCGCACCGGCAAAATCTCCTTCGTATATCTGCGAACAAATCTGTTCAATCAGTACAGCGGACTCGCCCCCAACGGTTACCGGCGCTGACTGTGACGCCGCCGCACTGTTAGATTGGGCCGTAAAGCCATAACAGGCAAACAACAAAAACGCTGCAAAGCAGCTTAAACCAATTAAATATGTTCTTTTCATCCAACCACTCCTATTTCTTGAATTTCTTGAAAATAAATAGCTCATTTTCGATTTCCAGATTCCTGTTTCTGATTTTAAAATTCAATAGTACCTCACTGTTTTGGTTCTCCTTTGCAAAACAGCGGGGTAAAATTGACAAACTACAATTTATACACATTCCGCCGCTTTTCCGGCGCAACCCAAAACGTGCAGCTTATGTTTGACCATCTCTGTAATAGCTTCTCTGCCCGGCCCGAGATACTTACGAGGGTCAAACTCTCCCGGCTTCTCTGCAAAAACCTGCCTGATTTTAGCCGTCAGTGCCAGTCGCAAATCAGTATCGATATTTACCTTGCAGACCGCCATCTTTGCCGCCTTGCTCACAGCCTCTTCAGGCACACCCATCGCATTGGGCATCTTGCCGCCGTATTTGTTGATAAGGTCGACAAACTCCTTCAGCACACTGCTCGAACCGTGCATAACCAGAGGAAATCCGGGCAGCTTGTCAGCTATCTGTTGCATTACGTCGAAAGCCAGCTTTGGTTCCTTCTTAAACTTGTAGGCACCGTGGCTCGTACCGATAGCCACTGCCAGGGAATCAACACCTGATTTCTCGACAAATTCTTCAACCTGATTCGGGTCGGCAATGTGTTTGCTGATGTCATCCTCATCCACACCAACAACGTCTTCCTCGATACCACCCAGCTGCCCTAATTCGGCTTCGACCACTACATCCCTTGCGTGTGCATACTCGACCACCTTTTTGGTTACTGCGATATTCTCCTCAAACGGCTTATGGGAAGCATCTATCATCACCGATGTAAAACCATCATCGACAAATTGCCTGCACGTCTCAAAATTATCTCCGTGGTCAAGGTTTATCGCGATGGGAATGTCCGGATTTTCCTCGACGACCACATTGATAATCGCCTTTAGATAGCTTATCTTCGCGTATTCGCGCGCGCCTCGGGAAACCTGCAGGATAAGCGGGGCCTTCTCTTCGGCTACCGCATCTATAATGCCCTGCGTGATTTCCATATTATTCACATTGAACGCACCAACTGCATAGCCGTTCTTATAAGCCATCTCGAACATCTTCCTGGTATTAACCAATGCCATATCTTTCTCCTTAAATCCTTAAAAATTATCTTTAGCCAAAAATTGTTTGGCCAAACGTTTTATACAATCACCAACAATAAATATCGGACATTCACCTGGGCCGAATCAATAATAATTAGTTCCTGTTGCGGAAACAGTATTTGTCATTTCCGCCCCGCATCGTGTGCGGGATAAACTCCAGCGGGAATCCAGTTTTTCGCTCTGGACCCCTGCTTTCGCAGGGGTGACATTGTCGATTTTCGTTTTCCGCAACAGATACTAATTAGTACCCTGCCGAATCGCCCAATCCCATACTTTTCGGCCCTATCGCTATTTCAGGCACGCCCTGAAGCCATACGCTAAATACAATAGCTTGTCTGTCTAACGACGCATCCGCACTGTACGTAACACCACAGTACATCCTGTGATACCGCCTTATAAGCGATATATCACTTCGCAATGCCGCACCGTAGTCAAAATCATACTGTGCAGAATATATCGCCGTATATCGCGGGTCAAGGACGTATGTGGCCGCAAATGTAACCATATTCGAGCCTTTTTCGCCTAAGCCGTTATCAATACGTCTTAAATATCTGCTCCCTATATAATAACTCAAATCAGGCCAGCGCAGGCGCGAAAAACCAACATTAAGCTGCTGCACCACGCCGCTTTGCATATCAAAATTCAAATCAGACAATACCGCAGTAGTATCGCTCAGGCGCCAGATATAGTCGGCGCCGATATAATTACGCCTCGGCCCAAATATGTCGCCGCTGCGCCTGTCGTATCTGTCTTGTGGACCCAACAACGTGCCGAATCTGTCTACCAGCGGAATAAACGGCCTGTTCCAGATGAACTGGTCCGGCCCGGCAGAGCTGTCTCCCGAATCATTTACCCATGTCACGTCCATATCCAGCCGCATCCAGTCAACAGTTCGCTGCTTATCACCAATGCCCCTCTTGGTCTGCAGCCGTTGTGATATACCTACGTTCAATGTATCACGTTGTTCGATAACCGAGTCGCTCTGGGTGTAAGATACAGCCGTCAAATACGGCCTTATCAAATGCCGCAGCTGGTTCAAGTCCCAGAGTTGCGATTTGACATCAGGAAAAACCTTCCAGTATGGTTGTGACGATACACGAACGCCCGTTTCACCAAACCAAACACCATCTTCACTTTCCGCCGTTCCACCGTCAAGCTCACTATAGAAACCCGGCCCATCTTCATACGCCACCGTCCCCGCCAAAAAAGGCACAACCTTCGCCTTGCCAATCGTCATCGGCATGTCAATCTCGTTTCTCGTTGACATAAACGTAAAGAACTGCTCCGAACCCGCCGGTACACTATCCGCAGCGTAACGCTGACGGAATCGGCTGACCTGACTGTCACTGTAGAATGTCAGCTTATCGTCGAGAAACGACTGGCCGGTCCAATGGAATTCGGCACTGGGCAGTTCTTCCAGCTCATCGACAAAATCGTTTATTCGCACCTTGCCCAATAAGGAAAGGCCCCAGTTATCCTCTATACGCTTCATGTGAACGAGAGTCTCCTGCTGCTTACCCACATAAAACTCGTTGCGATAAAAACTCTCAAGAAAATTCCCGTCAGATATATAACTGACCTCAGTGGTAAGCTGCCAGTTGTAAGGAAGAAATTGCCTGTGCCGCCAGCTAAACCGACCGCGAAGCTCACGTGCCGGCTCAATGTTCTTGCGAGTTCTGCCGAGATAATCCTCACCCTCATCGTTAATTACATAGCCCAAAATCCTGCCGAAGTAGTTCTCTTTTGCATAATCGTACTCTATCCCGGCCCCGAAGCCGCGCTCGCTGTAATAGTCCAGCGCAAGAGTGCTTTCCGTCCCTTCAGGCTCTTCCAATCCCAGTAACCGGGACAGGTACCATCGCGTCTCAACCAGCGTCCCCCACCTTCTGTCATGCCCGACTTGTACACTTTTGAGCGGAACATCAGACCTCTGCAGATTGCTGCGCAAAAAAGGCCAATAGAAAATCGTCTGATCGTACATCTTCAAACGCACATCATGCATCTGGGCATCGTAACTGCCCTTGGAGAGCCTGCCCTGCTGTTCGTCAAGAGTCGTCGTATCGGTGATTATCACACTCGATGCATTAAGTGAAATCTGAGGCAGGTAAAATTCACTCGTTGTCAGTGTGATATCATCAGCCGCGAAAATATTTTCCGCCACCTGTTTTAATTTCGCCGCCCTGACATAAACCGGAATCCCTTCGGAGACATCGAAACTCCTCATCACCGCATTTACTGCCAGCGCCTTCTTTGCCTCGAAGTTATAATATATCTCATCGGCCCGAATCGTTCGCAGCCCCTCGGTCATCAAAACGTCACCGGACAGATATATTGCTTCTACTGCCCCGCCGGCAAAAACGCCTCCGGAACCTGCCTGCTTCTCAGTACCCCCGGGCTCCTGTTTGGAAAGGAATATAACCGCATTATCAGCCTGCAGCTCCAGCAGCCCACCCTCTTCATCCTGTTTTTGCCACAGATAGAGCC
Organism: Sedimentisphaerales bacterium; assembly: GCA_035528395.1. GTDB lineage: Bacteria > Planctomycetota > Phycisphaerae > Sedimentisphaerales > Anaerobacaceae > NIOZ-UU13. Next base: position 7,512 of record DATKYR010000212.1, on the reverse strand, counting down.
TGCCAATCCATGTTACAATTTTTGCCTTGTCGTCCCACTCGACCTTCGGAGCAACCTCACCAGTGCCCGAGTAGTGAATCGGATACCTGAAATGCGGCTCTTTGTCTTCCGGTTCAATGCCAACCTCAGCCGGTTCTTCCCCCTCTACTCTCTCAGCCGCCGGCTTAGGCTCGGCCTCAGCACTCATCGTCAAAATCTCAGCCTTCCGCAGCGCCGCAAAGGCATTTGCATAAAGCTCTAATCCACGGGCCTCGGCGGTTTCCCGCTTGTCCGCCGTCACAAAAACTTCGCCGCTGACGCCGAACTGAATCACCATAACCCGGCCTTGCTCAATCACCGTCTCACTCAGGTCCGTCATCCTGGCGCCTTTGGCCTTCTTTACCGATAAACTGCCCCCCAGATATATCTTTGCTTCATATCCAATGCGGGCCCCGCCGCTCACTTTCTGTCCTTGGCGGACCGCACTTTCCGCTATCTCCCCAGAGCCGGGCACCAGCCAAACCACAGCACTATCGCTGGAAAACTGATTAGCCCCTATCGACATCGAAAACCCGTCACGGAAAACCAGAATATGCTCACCCGTGCTCAATTGATGGCTTATAACCGCCCGCCCTGACATGTGCAAATCCTGGCCGACAAAAGCGCTGGCCCCGGGAATCGGCTGGTCCCCACCGTCCATAGCCGACCTGACCGTCCCAGACAGCAAAACTAACAAAACTAAAATAAACAGCGTTCTATATTGCATTACAACTCTTATATTTGGCTTTATACTTCGCTCGACTGTTTACCTAAAGGCACACCCACTTCGGCTCGAAATTCAGCACGCCAACGGAATTTATCGCAGATTATAGCGGGCTCCAGCGCCAAAGCCAGCAAAAAAGCTCTCATAATAACGATAACTTGATTTATCGCAAACCTTCCTGTAAAAAGGCACCCGGATATTATACAGACCAACAGAAAGGCTAATATGGCTAAAAATGATTATTCACATTACCAAAAGACCGTTATTTCAGGCTACTACAACAATCTCGATACGATAATGCTCGGCAAACTGGGCGAGCTGGTTACCGAACTCTACTTGGCCGATACTCAGGCTAAGCAAAATCGGCTCTGGCAAAGGGCCAACAAGGCTATGGTAAAGCTCAAAGTACCACCGGCTATCATTGACCATATTATGGAGAAAAAAGATGTGGAAGTCTTAGCAAAAAACCTCCAGGATTGGCTGGCTAAAAAGAAGAAATAACGAACCCGCGATCTGTTATTCTCCCCCGCTCCATATTCTCCCTTCGATATCCCCTCCCTGTCTGTCTTCTGTTCTCTGTCTTCTGTCCTCTGTCCTCTGCCCTTTACGCTCAACACTTTGCCGGCATTGTCGTGGACGGTGGTTCCTTCTATTTCGGCCAGCTTGCACAGCCGCGCTTGAATATGTATACAGAGCCGGTATTTTCTCCCTCGTCATCATCGTAAGGTGCTCCAACGATGATATAGTCCCCATCGATTGAGACCGAAAGGCCAAAATAATCCCGGGCTCCGCCGTCCCAGGCGGTCAGCTTGTTCTTCTGTACCCAGCCGGCCCCTTCACGCTTAAATATATATGCAGCGCCGGAGTTAGTTCCATTTTCGTCGTCGCCTTTCGCCCCTATGACTGCATAGTCCCCCTTGATTGACACCGAATTGCCAAAGAGTGCCCAGTCTGTGCCGTCCGAGGCAATCAGCTTGGCCTGCTCGCTCCAGGTTGTACCGCTGCGCTTGTATATATATGCAGCGCCGGAGTTTTCTCCACGGCTGCCATCTTGCTCTGCTCCAACGACGGCATAATCCCCGTCGATTGAGACCGAACTACCAAACCAATCTTCGACTGAACCGCCCAATGAGGTTAGCTCGGCCTGCTGAGTCCAGCTTTCGCCTTCACGCTTGAATATATATACCAAGCCGAAAAGCGGCCGGGTCGCCACGATGGCATAGTCCCCGCTGATTGAGACCGAATTGCCAAAACGTTCGTAACGACCAAGTTCTGGCTTTAATAGTTCGGCTTGTTGTGCCCAGCTTGAACCCACACACTCGAATATATTTGCCACCCCAATGGCATAATTCCCGCTGATTGAAACCAAAGGGCCAGTGTAGTCCGAATAGTTGGACCGGTAATAAAACTCGGCCTGCTGTGTCCAGCTTGTGCCTTCACGCCTGAATATAAAGAAAGAAGAGTGGGAACCTCTATCGTCTCCCGCATACACGATGGCATAGTATCCACTGATTGAGACCGAATTGCCAAACGAATCCCCAGCTTGGTCTGGCGGGCAAGTCAGCTCGGCCTGCTGTGTCCAGCTTGTACCTTCACGTTTGAATACATACGCAGCACCACGATTTTGATATACCCCCACGATGGCATAGTCTCCACTAATTGAGACCGAACAGCCAAAGTAATCTTCGCTTTTGCCGTCGGAGGCGGTTAGCTTGATATCTTCAAAAATTACCCGACTCTCTCTGCCGAAGTCTAATTTCACGTTCGGAATATTATTGCCACAGCTCACTCTTGGTGAGCTCGTCCTGGACCAATTCAGCGGGTCTTCGTGCTGACTGTCTGAGTAAGCGTACACACTGCGATTTCCGCCAGGACGTGATGCGCTGCATAGACCACTTTCAGAATAGGAGCTGTTATTCTGGCTGAAGTCCACCAGCAGGTTGTCTCTGCCGTTGTACTCGAAGGGCGTTTGGAACTCGAACTTGTGCCATCTCTCGTTCACAAAAGACTCATTGTTCTGATACACCACTGCCCAGCCTTCTGCATCCAATGAGTAATTATCGGCATCATATTCACTCATGCGGGTATGTTTCATCCGAATTGTCCAGTTCTCCATCGTCTCATAGGTAGCCTTCGTGACATCAAGGGAAAGCGCCATGATAGTTCCGCTACTCCCAAGCTCACTTGCCAGGTAGATTACCTGTGTCCTGCTGTCGTGGTAATCTGTATTCAATGGGTAACTCCAATCTGATGTTTCCGTCCCGATAGTGGTGGTGACACAATTACTAAAACCCGTAAAATCGACCCCCCATTTGTTCCCGGAGACAGAGTCGCCTTCGCTGGATGTTCCTGTGGCCGCCTCATTAAGCTTAAAGTTGTATCCTAACCTGTTCACTGTGACCGAATACGTAGAGTCCGAATCGAGACCTGTCAGGGCATAGATACCCTTGCTGTTCGTTACCGCAGTATAGGGGCCCCTGCCCTTTCCGCTTTTCGCAGTGACCACAGCATCTCTGATAGCCTTGTCTCTTCCATCAATAATCCGGCCGCTGATTATCTCGCCCGTACCATCGGGAAAGATATTATAGATGCATTCGGTAATAACACCCAACAGGTCCGCACCAGGGCAATCAACAGTGGGCAGGTTATACCAGCAGTCATACGAGCCGTCCCAGCCCATATTAAGATGGTGGTACAACTGTGAAGAATCGTACCCGTACCCGTCACAAAGAACAGCATGTCCACGATCAAAGTCCGAGACGTCACCAATCGCAAAGACAACAGGACATGCTGCGTCAAGATTAGGGTTTATCATCCCGATTAAACCCGAGTCCATATTTACGTCGGTGTTATGTCCCAGAATCGCATTGCCATACTTAAACGTACTTTTTAACGCTTCGGCTGCGTTCAGCATGTAAGCCCCCGAGCCATCTTCGGCGTATTGCATATTGACAGAAACACCGGCATCATGGCACAATGCCCCAATGGCCCGGTGCTGCTTGTCGGTTGTGCCGCCCCCGGGCTCTAATACCATATCATTCCAGATATACGCTCCGTTGGGCCCTTCGCCACGGAGTAACCAGCGATCTGTCGTCTGCTCATCGACGCTGATTGTAAACTTGCCTGGCTCTACTGGTCCGTTAGGATACTTATGATATCGCATCAACTGGGCCATGAAGGTGGCAACGCAGCCACAGGGATAGTTGTCTTCGTGGCATTCAACAAAGGAGACTTCATTGTCCACAAGTCGCGGCGTGAAATAATTATAGCAAGCCTGCCGTTGGTCATTGTTATCAGTATAACAGCTTTGGCCCCATTTACTCTCCACCAGTGGTGCAACCCGAACATCAGGGATCGAGCTCCGCCACATTAGGCTAAATCCACCTTCGGATGTCTCGGCAAGGTTGATAAAGTATCGCCACTTTTTCTGAGTATCGGTAAATGGTGCCTCTCCAACCATTGCTTGCAGACTGAAGGTACGGTGAACTGCCGCCATTCGCCCGTTGAGGTCGTTGGTTACTAACGCCCCCAACGGATTCTCAAGCGAGGGGTCATAACTACCGTCATCAGCGAAACCGATGATGGGCTCAACCATATCGTCCGCTGCGACAATCACAAAACCGGATGGCTCCAAATAAACGATGTAATAAACCGGCTCACTATAGTCATCAGTGAAGGTCTCCACCTCCCTTACTTGATGGCCGAGAGCCGTCTCAAGCGGCTGGGGATCTATCTTGAGCCAACCTTCCACTACCATTTCCGCTTCGTCTGCCGTCCTCGGCAGTGCCCACAGACCGCTGCATAATTGCAACAAGAAAAAAACTGCCGTAAAAATGATGATTTCGCGCTTCATGTCCTTTTCTCCATAAAAATTAGCAATATTTATAGCGTAACTGATGCGCAAGGAAACTACTGCCCCAAAAACTGTATAAACTCAAACAAAATGATTTGCACACCCTTTTCTCCTTGTTGCTTACCGCTGCTTGTTGCTTACCGCTGGATATCTCTAAAGCTAACATAATTATACACTCTTACTTCACGCTGTCAAGAAAATTACCCAAAAATCCGATGCCGTGCTCATATCATAAAAATTTGGCCTTTGCCTTGGGACACTTGCCGTGATATACTATACTTGGCCTACAAGGGCCGACAAACTGGCAATTTGCGTTTTTCACAACACTAACCTGCTCCAGTGGAGGCAAATATGGCCGAAGAACATTCTGCTTCAGCAAAGGTTTATCCGACCAAAGAGCTTGGCAAGCTTAGTATCCTTGATATGCTGAATTACTTTGAAAAGCGCGGTGCTATGCGGGTCTCCGATTTGCATATCAAGGTCGACGCCCCGCCTGCATATCGCATCGACGGCGACCTGGTCAAACTTAAAGGCCCAACCGTAACCCGACAGATGGCAAAGCAGCTCCTCTATCCGCTTCTAAGCAACGAAAAACTACGCAAATTCCGGGAACGGCACAGCGTCGATTGCTCTTACCGGCTCGGCTCACTGCAATTTCGAATCAACATCTTCAGGGAAAACGATGGCATAGCCGGGGCAATCCGCGCCTTATCACTGGATATACCGAAAGTTGAGGACATCGGCTTTCCAAATGACGTCTGGAAAGACATCATCAATCGCAAGCACGGCCTGGTCCTAATGACCGGCATCACAGGCGCAGGTAAATCCACAACAATCGCCTCAATAATCCACCGAATCAGCGAAAAAAGTGCCTGCCGAATTATGACCGTCGAGGACCCCATCGAATACATCTTCCCCCAGAAATACTCTATCACCTCCCAGCGCGAGCTCGGAAGGGACGTCGAATCCTTCGCTGCAGGTTTGAAAGAAATGCTCCGCCAGGACCCTGATATAATATTCGTCGGTGAAATGCGCGACTCCGAAACAATATCTATGACACTTATGGCCGCCGAGACGGGCCACTTGGTCTTCTCCACGCTGCACACAAGAGATGCGACCGGTACGATAACTCGGATACTGGACTACTTCCCCTCCGGCCGACAATCTGAGGTCCGTAATCAAATGTCTCTGGGTTTGGCTTATATCGTCAGCCAGAAGCTCATACCAAAAAAGGATGGCACCGGCAGAATTGTAGCGATGGAAATACTTAATAATAACTACGCCTGTGCCAACCTAATACGAACCGGCAAAGTAGAGCAAATTTATTCGCAATTGCAAACAAAGACCCGAAACAGGCCTGACGAAAAAATGCTGACGTTGGAAAAGCATCTCGCTATGCTCGTAAAACAGGACAAAGTTGACCTGCTGGAAGCTAAAAAATGGGCCAATGACCTCAAGTGCTTCACTGACTGTATGCAGCGGGACTAAATGAGTGGATGAGTAGCGTGCCGAATAAAAAACGCAATACGATATACACAATACGCAATACGATTAAATGACAATCCAGTTCTTTTGCCCCAATTGCAATGAGATAATCGGATTTCCCGATAAGCACGCCGGAAAGCGCGCACGATGCACAACCTGCGGCCGGCTTTTCATAATCCCTTCCGAAAATTACAAAAAGCCAAAAAAAGTCGAACCACCCAAAGAAAAAGGCGAACCGCTCCCCGGCTTTTACCACGCTGTCTTTGTTGACAATTGGAAACTGTTTTTCGACTCCGAAAACGCAACCTCGCTGGTTTTTGTAATTGCAGTGGTATGCTTCAAATTCTTCACAGCCGGTTCGCCCTGTTGTGCTTTCGTAACACACTATGCTATCTGGGGCTGGCTGCTCGGTTTCTACCTCAACATTATTTACGAGACGGCTTTTGAGATAGATAAGCTGCCCGAAATTTACCTCGGAACGAGCATTACATTCATGTGGTACATCATCAAGCCGTTTTTTCTTTTCTCCGTTACTATGGCCGTCGTCCAGCTCCCATTCATCATTGTATTTGTGCTGCGTAAAGATGAAGGCCTGACAATCGAGAATATCCGGCAGGCCGAATTTGGCTTGCTGCATGTTCTTTTCATCCTTGGCCTGTTCTTATTTCCAATAGCAATATTAACTACAGCCATCGGAAAAGATATTTTTATGTTCAGGCCCGTTTACCTGCTTCGTCCTGTATTCAAAGCCTTTGTACCGTATCTTGTAACGGTGATTTTACTTATCGCTGCCGCCCTTCTCGAAACGCAGACTACCCAATACACCAACGCCGGCTTGCTAACAACCGCAGGCCATCTCGCGATGAATCTGGCCGTCCAGCTTATCGCCATAATTGCAATGCGCTCAATCGGCCTGTTCTACAGACACTACAACTGCCATCTCCCATGGTAAACCCCCCCACTTCAATATTCGCCATTCCCTGTTCGATATTCGATATTCCTTGCCTGTCACGATGTATCAATCGGAGCTTGTCCAGATAGTGTCTGTCGGTGTTCGATATTAAAAAAGTCATTACGAGGCCCCCGTCTTGCTTTCACAAGAAAGCAGGGGGCCGCAGCAATCTCAAAAATAATTAGCTCCCAGTTTTAGAGCTTATCCGAATAACCGGGTCGTTATGAGGCCGAGCGAAAAGTTCGAGGCCAAGGCGACAGGCCAAAAATGCTCGGAGGCGTGGCTTTCTCCACGTTGAGAACGTTTTTGGCCGACAACGCAGGCATCGGGCTTTGCAGCCGGCCGCAATAGAGCGGGTTATTTGGATAGGCTCTTATACTGGGGTTTCTTTTCGTTTAGCCGTCGCCGGCAAGCTTGCCCTGCTTGTCCGTCGTAGCTTCAGCAAAGACGGAAGCGCAGCCGAAGGGGCGGCGTACATGC
>DATKYR010000211.1:0-28369 GCA_035528395.1 Sedimentisphaerales bacterium | reverse complement strand
ATGCCCGCCATACAAGTGTTTCTGGCTGAATTACCGATTTCTGTTCCTATTTGTAGGCGAAATAAAGCCAAGTCGAATCTGTTTTAACTGATTTGCCGACAATACCTTACGTAATATAATGTAAATTAGACAGTACAAATAGAACCGAATAGTTGGCCTGGTTGGGCAGGTGGTACCCGGGATAATTGGCTTTATCGAGAAAATAGCTCTAATTGGCGGTAATAAGGAAGCAAAATTTATTTTTATATTGGTAATACCCTGGTAGAAGCTAAGATTACTCGTTGATTGGTGAGTTACAAGTTCTTGTGAACACATAAGTTACAGTCGAAAACCTCATTTTTAAGTTGGTAGTAAAAAAAATGTGAAAAAATGCAATTTTTTGAAATTTTTCCCTTGACTAAGGGAGGAAAGTCCGGTAGATTAATGGTTTATAAAGCTGATAATGTCTATGGAGTGATGAGTTGGTGATCAACAGGAGAAAACTTCTCATAACGGTTGGTTTAGGTTTGCTCGTTACGACGGGTGTTTATGCCGACATGACACCAGTATCCCAGTCGGATTCCAAGTGTGTGCAGTCGTCGAACGCTTGCAGACTGGCGGAACTCCAATACATAAATTTATCCAGCCCATATAATCCCCCAAGCGTCACGGAGTTGGATTTATGGGCTGTCAAGTTTTTCCCAGAAGCAAAAGATGATGATAGCCAGAGCGCTGAGATACAGCATCTGCAAATCTTAACGAATGGGCCGGGCAGCTTAAATTTATGTCTGTCTGCCCTGATAGGCCTTGGTTTATGTAGTTCTGCTCACTGGGTGAAAAGGCTATCCTTTGGCTTTGTTCCGGAATGGTACCACAATGGTGGTCCTTTCCAGATCGGTCATAGCTATGCTGTAACACCGGAATCTCTCTGCCCCGTACCGGTTTGCTGTTTTATTCAGCCGGTCTGCACGGTGGAGGATTCTCTTCCACAATATCGCCTGGGGACAATTGTGTCCCTCTGGCGAAAATCACAATTCACACCAACTGTACTTGTCCCCCGCGGACCTCCTAACATGTCATAGAGAGATTGTCTCCATATCTGTTTTGGGTGTTGGAGCAATCATCGCGGATTGAGTATTTTACTTGATCGAACTAAGAAGTTATTAGATTGACATGTGGAAGGATAAATCACAATGAAAACAAAATTATTAATTCTCAGCATTGCAGCTCTATGCTTCAGCGCTGCACCTGCCATAGCGGATATATATCCGACGTATTCGCCGTTGTGGGGCCCCGGTTGGCCGGGTGAAGATTCGTTGCAGACAGTATTTAACAACATGACTATAGCCCCCACAAGTGGCTCTAGTCAAGTGAATACATTAACAGATGCGCTTGTGGACAGTTGGGATTCATACTGGCAACCTTCAGCGGGAGGCGGAGCGGTTGCCACTATGATTGTTGAAATCACCTCAGGGGCTGGTGCGCAGACATTCGGCATCTATGACGCCAGCGCTCCGACGACAAAACTCGAAATCTTCGCTGGAGTGGATAGCCCCGGTGCAAGCGGAAAAGCTTTCCTAACCTTCTATTCTGATGGAACGATCAAGGTTGCTTGGGACGACGGTATCCCCGGCCCGGTTACTTCTGCGCCGTTTGCGGTTGACGCTTTATTTAGACCAACGTTCGGTTTCTACTTAAATACCTGGTATAGCGACAATCTTTTAAATAGTGACAACCTGGACCACATGCTCGCTTATCAGGGCAAAGCTACTAACCCCGATACGGTATTGATACCTCCCTTTGCCTCAGGAGACTGGACGGATAACCATTTTGCTCTGGCCTTCGAGGACGGGGGAACTCCTTCGATTTGGCCAGCGCCAGGAGATGGGGATTACCAAGACTTTGTCGTCCTGATCGAATCCGTCGTTCCCGTACCCCTACCCGCAGCCGTCTTGCTTGGTATTCTTGGCTTGGGTGTAGCCGGCTTGAAATTGCGTAAGTATGCATGAGAGCATGAGAGCCTCATAGGCAATCATGTGGTCTCAGAACAAGACTTGCAGGCGAAGCCCCGCTAAGGGGCTTCGCCGCAGGTTTATCTTCACGGAGGATTAATCGGCACTTAATGTCCCATTCGGGGAATGGGAGAAAATCACTCGCCTTCAGGCGATAGTAGATTACTGTATGCATTCGAACTGGAGTTCCTTGACCAAAGTCGAGGCTTCCTGGGGGTTAATTTCGCACATAACTGGCTCGAATTTGCTTTGTAAAGCATACTTGCCGGATGAAGAGTGTTTCTCAGCTTCTCTGTACAAAATATTGTCTGTGAGAAGCTATTTAAATCATCTTCAATCAGATTAAATTTCTGTAACATATCAACAAACAGTAAGTCAGTGATATTCCAAAGGAGATGTGTCATGCTTAATTTGAACAGATGTGCGAAGATTAATGTAAAGGTGCTTATCATTCTGATAGTTGTGACGGTGGCACTTGGAGCCTCTTTATTTGCTGCTCGTCATATCCGAAGAAACATTCTCTCGGAAATGTCTCTAAGAGCGGGGGAAGCTGCCTTTGAAAACAAGGACTGGCAGGCTGCATACAGAAACTTCAGGGAATACCTCGGCAGAAATCCCGATGATATTGAAATCCTCAAGAAGTATGCTGAAGCAGCGCTGTCCATCCGGCCGCTCGACGCCAAAACTATTGGTGGAGCCATAGCGGCATATCGTCGTGTCATGCAACTGGACCCTCTCGACAAGGTTGCCTACGACAAGCTCGCTATGCTTTATGCCTATATAGGTAATTTCGAGGAGCTTGCCTACATTGCCCGAACAAGGCTTGAGAATGACCCGAATGACCTAAAAGCCCGGCTATCGGTGGCTGAAGTGTTAATCCGCCTGAACAAAATGGAAGAGGCCCAAGAGAAACTTACAACATTCATAGACAAAATCGGGGCGCTTCCGGATAAGCATGACGAATATGTGCGAGCTTGTTTGATGATGAGCAAGATTATCCTCGACGATAATTCTACTGATGCCAAAACGAAGGCTCTGGAATATATCAATAGAGCTGTAGACTACGCTCCGGAATCTGTTGAGGCACTTGCCTCACGTGCACGGTTTTACCGCGTAACAACGAACGTTTCCGACCCTACCGCCGAAGAAAGATTGGCGGCCGCTCGCAAAGATCTCGAGATGGCTGACGATCTGAACACAGAAAATCCCCGAATTCTCTTGTTCTTGGCGGAAGAATGGATAGCACACGGGGAATTGAACCGGGCTACTGCTGAACTGCGGGCTGCTGAGAGTCTCCCACAGGAAACACTCGAGGAGCACTTTTTCGACTTAAATAACTGGACTGTAGCAAGATTCCTCCTGGCTTCGGAACTGACGATACGGAGGGCGGCCATTACTGAAGATGCCTCTCTGGCCGATGAAGCGTTGACAGCTCTTAAAGAAAAAAGACATCGAGTCCGAGTTCTCCCCTTTGCAATCCGGCTTTATGTTATTGCAAACAAGACGTTGAAGGCACGGGAATGTCTGGACGAGTATTTTGACATCCTGCATACACAGCAAGGCCAGGCAGAGTCCAGACAAGGGTTGGTTTACTTACGAGCCCTGGTGGCAAAAGCAGAAGACGACTCGTATGCGGTCATCGATGCCCTGCAACCAGCCATTATGAGCGATGCTTCGCGTCCCGAGCTTTGGGGGCTGTTGGCGGAGGCTTTTATCCGAACAGAACAGACGCGGCGGGCCGTCAGCGCCCTGATCAAGTATCTTCGTCTTCGACCTCAAGATGCTGAAATGAGACAGCAACTAACGAAGGAGTACCTCAAGTTGCGGGACTGGAGCAATGCGTTAAAGACGGCGCAGTTAGCTGAATCTCTAAACCCAACAGAAATTGTCCTCAAGCTACTTCGTATTGAAGCGAGCATCAATATTACAGCACAGCAGCAGGAGATGACCACGGCGAAACGCCAGGCGTTAGCAGACGAAGCAAACGAATTAGCACAACTACGTAAGGAACATCCTGACAGCGTTGATATCCGCATATTGCAGGCGATCATTGCCATTTACCTTGACGATTCGAATACGGCTGAAAGGGAGTTGAAGATGGCTATCGATGAGTGTGAGGAATCGCTCAGGGCAGAGATGCAACTTTTCAGGTTATATTATCGAACCAAACGTATAGCCGAAGCGATCAGCACCTGCCAGAATGCCTGTGAGGACCATCCTGAGGTCGCCGAGCCCTGGCTTTCTCTGTCGGGCCTTCATGTGGCAAATGCAGACTATGACTCAGCCCGCAGTTGTCTCAGACGAGGACTGGATACCGTAGTTGACCAGCGCCAGAAGCGGTCCCTATCGATAAGTCTCGCCTTGCTGGAACTTGTGCATGGGGATCGGGCTACTGGGATAGGTCTTCTAAGTGAGCTGGTAGCGCAAGATGAACAGGAAGTCCGTGCTCGCTCACTACTTCTGGGCATTCGCGAGGTACAGGAGGACCAAGCGAGAGTTCAAGAGCTTATCAACGAAATACGCAAGACCGAGGGGGAAAGTGGGCTCTTGTGGCGTTTGTATCAAGCATCGTTGTGGTTGTCGTCCGATGACTGGCGTTCGAAGCAGCCGGATATTGTTAGCTACCTTCAATACTGCATTAATTCAGACCCAGAGTGGTCGTCCCCGCCACTTCTCCTGGTGGAAATGTATGAGAAGTTGGAGGATTTCAGACGTGTTGAAGATATATGCCGGCAAGCGCTCGTCCGGAATCCTTCGGCTACTGATATCGCGAACAAATTGCTGACCCTCCTTGAAAGACAAGGCCGCTTTTCGGAGGCCGAGAAGGTTCTCCAGCAAATTGAAACGGACCCCCAGGTTGCCAGTACGTGGCATGTCCGAATGGCCCTTAGAGCGGGGGACTTTTCCCGAGCAATCGAGGAGTTGAAACTCAGGGTATCCAATGACGACCAGGACGCGGCATCACGAATACAACTGGCGCGACTGGTCTACCAGCAAACCGGGGATGCTGACCAGGCTTTTGCATATCTGAAGGAAGCCGAAGCGATAACGCCGGACTCCATGGCGCTAACAGCGGCAAGAGTGTCAATCCTAAAAGCAGAAGGTCAAGCCGAAGAGGCCCAGCGAATCCTTAATGATTATGTGGCGAATAGTGATGTCTTCGGTGCCTATGTGATGCGGGCGGCATACCTAGCTAATGAGGGTGAATTTGAACGTGCCGAGCAGGACTACAGGAAGCTGACAACCTTCGCCGAGCAAGGCGCAATAGGTTATGAACTGTTAAGCAACTTCTACGGCAGGAATGAGAAACTCGATAAAGCCGTAGAGGCACTTGAAGAGGGTTTGGATGCGTATCCTGAAGATTTGAGATTGAAGCGAAGGTTGATGAAGACACTGTTTCTGCAGGGGCCTGCGCAAGACCGACCGAGGGCACTTGAAATCCTTACAGCACTTGAAGAGCAACTGCCCCAGGATCCTGAACTGATGAAGTTCCGAACTCTGCAAATTTTGGAGGAGTCGACACCACAGTCATTTAAGGATGCCAGAGGCAAATTGGAAAATGTTATCAAACTGGAACCAACAGCGGTTGATGCACATCTTCTGCTTATTGGTATTGCGATGCAGCAGGGAGATTACGAAACCGCCCGCGATTCTGCGATTCGAGCTGCTGGCTCCAATCCAAACAACCTGGCATTGCTATTGACCAGAGGCAGGGCTGAGCTTGAACTTGGGAATATACAGATGGCGGTCGAACTTGCTAATCTGGTTCTTCAGAAAGACCCGACAAATACTGGAGCTTTGGGTGTACTCCTGGATTCTGCTATACGGAGCGGCAATAATAGCCTTATAGAGGATGCGACTGCATTGGCTCGCTTGATGCTTGAGGAAGATCCAAACAAGATTGAAGTTCGAGACGTAATCGTAACAAAGGCGGTAGAAAGCAAAGATCGCAGCCTTCTTGAGGAGGCCCGGACATTGCTCGAGTCTGCGCTCGGTAGCAATCCCACAGATGAAAAGCTGCTGATTTCGCGGGCACGTGTTTTGGTTGCTATGGACCTGCCTCAGGATGCAATTCCTGAACTGAAGGCCTATTGCCAAACAAAAGAAGGAAGCAGCAGTGTTGCCGCAATTGTGACACTTGCCGACCTGTATCGTCTCAGCGGTGACATGGACCAGGCAGAACAAAGGATTGAGCAGGCGGAACAGATAGCCCCGAATAGTCTGACTGTTATCCATGCCCGATTTTTATGGCTGGCAGCGCAAAACCGGTTCGAGGAACTTGTAGGAATCAGTTCTGCATATCTTTCAGCCAAAGAGCAGAACCCAACAACACTTATAAGGGCCGCAACGGTCTTGGCCTCATTGGATTCGATGGCACTCAAAAAGGAGGGATTAAAACTTTACGAGCACGCTGTTACACTATCGCCGACATCAAAAGATGCACGCCTGGGTTTGGCTTTTACCCTCTATCAGACAGGAAATGCCGAACGTGCAGAGAAAATTTACCAGGAATTGCTCGAGCAGTACCCAAATAACATACAAATTCTCAACGACCTTGCATGGATTCTACAAGAGCATTATCAGCGCTACGCCGATGCACTGGAACTGGCGAACAGAGCCATAAGCCTTGCTCCCGATAATTTGTATGTTCTTGATACGAGGGGCACGATTTTGTCGAATCTGGTGGACCGGCTTGCCGATGCGAGGGACGACTTTGAAAAACTTGTAGAATTATCGCTCCCTGATTCTCGCCAACGAGCAAAGGCACTTTTACAATTGGGCCGCATTTATGTAAAACTCAATGACCTTGTGCAAGCAAAACAGCACCTGCAGAATGCATTGGAGATTGACCGAAGAATTGACGTATTCACACCTGATGAACGGTCGGAGATCACCAGAATTGTCCAGAGAAGTGGGATTCAAACTGTTAACAAGTAATGTGACTTTGAGTAAGATTTGGATGGATAAACGGGATTAGCATTACATTTGTAGCTTAGGGATGTGTAAACTTTACCCATTTTTAACAATATCGATCGTGATTATAAAATTTTTTCAATTAATTTTATGCAAATCGAGCTTTTTAGGCGAAGTTGCATTTGATTCGTAAGTATTTGATAATAAAGACTTTCATATGAAAGATTTTGGCTAAACCGCATGGGTTCGTAGTAAAATTATTTTATTTTTTGAAAAAAAACTTGACATTATTGGACATGGCCGCTAAAATAGTGGAACTAAGGGAGTGTATATTTTTCATGTGAATGAGGTATCAGCTTTTGAAGTTCTATCAAGGGCATGGAGGTATTGATAGTAAGTACAGTTAGCATGTTGTAAATAAATTTATGAGGAGATTAAAAATGTCAGCATCACACACAGCAAAACGTTATATGAATTTAATGTCAGTTATTGTGTTTGTAGCGTGTCTATTGCTTGTAGGGGGTAATACTGTGTTTGCAGTGCCGTACTTGCAGTTAGACGCAGAAGGGGGAACATATGTCGGTTGGCCCGAGGAATCGGTTGTTATTTCAAGTGACCAGTTTACAATGTACGCCCTTGTAGACACTGGAAGCACAAAATATGTAGCTGGTGACACGTATTACCTTTCTATTGCCATTGTGCCGAGTATACAACCCGAACCCTCATCGCCCCCTGACCTCGGCTCTTTTACTGTTGACGGCATTACAATTGATGTCGTAGGTGATATGGAATATGGTATACCGCCAGTAAGTTTATTTGAAAATCCAGGTCTGTTAGCGCCGCATGGCGTCTTTGAAACCTACTTTGAAGAGCTTTCCTTTGACTTTGAATTCGGTCCGAGCGGGACAACAACTCCATATAACGTGCAGGATGACCCCGGTGGACCTACACAATTTCCTCCTGGTGGTGATCTCTGGTATCAGGAATTTGCCATTGACGCAACTGAATTGAATAACGAGTATTTCCTCCATTTTGATCTCTATACTACGGACTCTGGTATTGATGATTTTGCTCCTTTCTCCAAAGATTTACAACACACTCCAGTACCGGGTGCTGTTCTGCTCGGTATTCTCGGCTTGGGTGTAGCGGGTGTGAAGTTGCGTAAATTTGCATGAGCCCTGTAGCAGGCAATCATGTGGTCAGTGATAAGAATGGGGGCAAGCCGCAGGTCAAGAGTGTGCTAATTTAAATCTTAAGTCCTGCGCATATCTATCTAATTTTCTCCACAAGAGTATTTATGAAGATACTAAATGTAGTTGGTGCCAGGCCAAATTTCATGAAAATAGCGCCGTTGATGGCTGAGTACAGCCGGCACGAGAATATTCATGCAATTCTTGTCCACACGGGACAGCACTACGATGACATAATGAGTGACCTCTTCTTCAGCGAATTGGGTATTCCCAAGCCCGATATCAATCTGGAGGTGGGTTCTGGCAGCCATGCCGTACAGACGGCCGAGATCATGAAGAGGTTTGAGCCTGTTCTCATCAACCATAAGCCAGATGTGGTTGTGGTGGTAGGTGATGTGAACAGTACTATTGCCTGTGGCCTTGTGGCGGTACAATTAGGAGCCAAGCTCGCTCATGTCGAGGCAGGACTGCGCAGTTTCGACCGTTCTATGCCGGAAGAAATCAATCGTGTATTGACGGATTCTATAAGCGACTTTCTTTTCTGCACCGAGCAAAGTGGTGTTGACAATCTTATTCGTGAAGGCATTCCTCAAGAGAAGGTGCATTTTGTCGGGAACGTTATGATTGACACTTTGTTGAAGAATAGGGGGAAAGCTCAAGGCTCGACAATCCTGGACAGACTTGCTTTAAATGACAATAAGTATGCCCTGCTAACTCTGCATCGGCCTGCCAATGTTGATGACCAGCAGGTATTTGGGCATATTCTGGACGGGATCGACTTCATACTGAAGGATATGCCCGTTATATTTCCAATCCATCCCAGGACCCGCAAGAATCTGTACTCCACGGCTTTGGGCAAACGTGTTGATAATATGGCTGAACTTCGTCTGATGGACCCGTTAGGTTATCTTGATTTTCTCAGGCTCATGACTTCGGCTGCCGTAGTGCTGACCGATTCGGGTGGGATTCAAGAGGAAACAACCATATTGAAGGTTCCTTGTCTCACATTGAGGGAGAATACTGAGCGTCCTGTGACCGTCAAATGTGGATCAAACCAAATCGTTGGAAGGAATCCCCAGCGGATGATTGCTGCATACAAAGAAGCGGTCAATACTAATAGTGAAAGATATCTGACTCCTCCTCTTTGGGATGGCCGCGCTACCGAGCGCATTGTAAGAATCCTTCTTGAAGAACTCTAATGTTTGAAACCCGTTTCAACATCAAGTTGCTGACAGCTGCGATACTTTTTATTGCGGCTGTTCTTGTCTTTTCCCACCTACCTCTACCTCAGGAGGCAATGCCATTTCCATTGCAAAAAGATGGCGTCGACAAGCTTGAACATGTTTTGGTATACGGATTAATTACGTTCCTTTTTCTCTTATCGCTCAGAACTTCACCGACCATGCTTTCAGCTTTGCTCCTTTTCCTTCTGGTTTCAGCTATCGGCGCTTTCGATGAACTAACACAGCCCTTTGTGAACCGAACGGCGAACATAGCCGACTTAGTGGCTGACATTGTTGGCATAATAGCCGTTCTGTTTTTTTCTACTATGCGAAGGCGGTGGTTCCTGAGGCCAAATTCTTGACAAATAGTACTCTGAGGCATCAGGGTATGATGCATACGACAATTGTTCCCTGGGACATGGCCGGCAGAGGTTTTGGCCTGCTCCTAAAAAAGTGGTCCAGTTTATGGGGGAGCAGACCATCGGTTCGAAATCTACGGTGCCCTGCAAATCAACATATCCATGAAAACTCAGACGTTCTATTTTGAGCAATCGTTTCTATATCACCTTCCACTTCATTGATCATCCGGCTTTCCGTAGCCGCTTGTCGAATCACTTCAATAATTTCAAAGAACTGTTCTTTTGCCATAATCACCTTTAGGTCTCCTTAAAAAAGGTCAAACATTGTGCGTATTTTCCGATTTTTTACCTTTGGAGGCACTTTCTGTCAAGCCTAATATTCCATAAGTTCAGTATTTACAGGATTATACAATAGCGCGCTCGGCAGGTTGCATGCTATTTATTTTAGGCCAATCACCTTTGATTTTGATATCAGTTGAGCATACGTCCCATAATAACGAGTTTGGTAGATAATAAATTCTTATTTGCATTTTGTAGAGCATATTCGTACTGTTTATAATGGAGTACAGAGTATTTGGGTGGAATTCTGAAAGGGGGAAAATGAGAACAAAAAAACATAAACCACACGTAGCTCATATTCTTACCTTAAGCTTGGTATGGTTGCTATTGTGTGCCAATGCTGATGTTGCCTTTTCAGCATGGGAGCCACCAATAGGAATACCTGTACCATCATTTGGGATAGACGAAACATATAGGATGTATGACACTGGTGCTGACCCGAATGTACGGAATGGGGCATTGACTTACATAGATAGCCCTGATGCTGGTGTATATACGCATTATATTGACAATACGCATGGCTCCGCGACAGACACCCTCAATCCTTATGGTACTGCTGCAAAGCCAAGACTTACTATTCCGAAGCCGCTTCCTGTAGGAAGTGTTGTTGAAATCCATAATAATATAACACATAACGGCTCTGGGCAGGTGAGAATTGGTGGAGAAGGGACTGCTGCGAGTCCAATTTTTGTTAGGGGAGTGGACGAACCTCGTCTCGATTTAGTCCTAAACGTAGGTCAGTTTTACGATGCAACATATATTATTGTGGAAGGACTTAGTTTTCGCAGAGGAGGTGTTTATGGAAGAATCGCCCCGGAGCTTTTTGAAACATCATATATATCAGTTAGGAATTGCAATTTTTATGGAGTTGGCTCCGCAGGGCTTGGTATTGGCGATGGAGGCATTACAGTAATAAAAGCTCCAGAGGGGGCGGACGTGCATCATATTGTTTATTACAATAACGTAGTACACGACAACGGCATATACGATATTGATACTACGATAGCATTGTTTGACCGCATGGAATACGCAACGGACGAGGCTGCCCAAGCGGTATGGAGTGGAACCGGGGTTACGGTAACTCATTCTACAACTAAATATGAGGGCGATTACGCAATATCTTGTGCTATTGATGTAACTGGTGATAGGAGAGTATCAAGAAGTATAGAATTAGATTTATTCTGTTTTGACCAACTTTCCACTTGGATAAGATGTAATGCCAGCAGTTCGCAAATTCGATATTTTATAAAAGATAGCAGTAATAATGAAAGTTACTATGACATAACTACACATGCTACGCCAAACACATGGGTGAATAAATATACTGGAGCGTGGTCGCCAAGCGATGGCAATAACGGGGAAGATGCTGACACAACAGACATCGTAGAGGTAGGCTGGCTTGGATTAGATGCTTCCGTGACATACATTTTTGATTATCTTTTTGGTTATAGTGATAATGATGTAGGTGGCATCAGTGTTGGCGATGCAAGTTATGTGTGGGTTGTTGATAATGAAATGTACCACAACGAAATGGATGGCTGTCAGGTTATAAATGTAAATCATGTCTATATAGGAAGGAATGATGCGCACGATAATAAACAGTGTGCACTTTGGGTAAAAGGGCCAGCGATTGATGTAATTTTCTCTGAGAATCATTGTTATAATCATTACGGCTCTGCTTCTTCCCCAGAAGGCAACCAAATGGGTAGTCAAGATGAGAAGGGAAACAACACTGACAGGATTTGGTTTATATTTAATACAATACATTCAGGGAAAGCCGGTATTGTATGTGGGGATTTGTACGGCACTACTAATGTATATTATTTCATTGGGAATGTCTTTTACGATATAGATAATTACGCCTTTGGTACGTGGGGGGCAGAAGCTCTCTACATTATTAACAATACTATCTATGACACTAAGCGACCCATATATAATTCAGGGAGTCCAGGTTCTACGGTGGCGACTATAAATAATATCTTCGCCACTTTCAAATCTCCCGGGACTCTTCATATCCAGGAAAACAGTTCTGGCGAGCACACAATAGACTACAATCTATTTCAGGATACTATGAGTATAGGTAGTTTAAGTTCTACTAATGAACTCGATGAAACAGACCCGTTATTAGTTAATCCCGGAACTGACCATTCTTTGCAATCAGGAAGTCCTGCCATAGATGTCGGAACATCATCTGGGATTGTGCAGACGGTTTTTGACCTTTTTCAGTCAACGTACGGTATAGACATAAGGAAGGATATAGACGGAAATTCTCGAACCGGAGTTTGGGATATTGGTGCTTATGAGGGTAGTTCATCGGATCCTAATAATCCGCCGCCAGTGCTTCAGGCAATTGGCGATAAGTCTGTCGATGAAAATGTCACCTTGACATTTAATATCAATGCGACTGATCCTAATGGTGAGCCGATAACATATTCGGCCCAAAGTTTTCCGAGTGGAGCGACGCTCGATTCACAAACGGGGGATTTTGCCTGGATGCCGAGTTATACCCAGGCCGGAAGCTACCAGGCAAGGTTTATCGCAAGCGATGGCAACTCTAATGATTCTGAAACAATTACTATCACAGTAAACAATGTTAACCGTCCTCCGGTGCTCGGGGCAATCAGTGATCAATCGGTTGACGAAAATGACCTTTTGAGCTTTTCGGTGAATGCAACAGACCCTGACGGCCAGACGTTAACATACTCTGTAAGCAGTTTACCTAATGGAGCTGTATTTGCCAGCCCATTTACCTGGACGCCGAGTTATGACCAGGCAGGGACCTATTTGGTTACGTTCACTGCAGACGATGGTCAGGCTCAGGATTCTGAGACAATAACGATAACGGTAGTCAACGTAAACCGAGCTCCTATGCTCACAACTATAGGAAACAAGACAGCTTATGCAGATGTCCTTTTAAACTTCACGATAGATGCAATTGATCCCGATGGTGATGCGATAACGTATTCAACGGGCACTCTGCCCAGTGGTGCGACATTTACCGACCAGGACTTCAAATGGACGCCGAGCCAGAGCCAGGTGGGCAGTTATGCCGTCACTTTTATTGCAAGCGATGGTAAGCTACAGGATTCTGAGACGGTTACTATGACAGTTGACATTGATAGTCTGGCGCCGATCGTCACAAATTGCTCACCCGCTGCCGGCTCGATACAAGTGCCTTTGAACAACCTGATAACTCTAAATATTGCCGATGCCGGTATAGGTGTTAATGCCGATTCTATAAAAATTAAGGTTAGAGTCAGCAATAATCCCAATATCAATACGGTCTACTTCGGCGACACGGACAACTATACGAGCCCGTATGGTGATTGCCGAAGGATAGGTACGAAGGCTGATTATAGATTCGTTTACCAACCGACGAGCGAAATGTTTTATTACGACCAGACGGTGACTATCACGGTAAATGCTACAGACCTTGCCGGAAATGTAATGGACGAGTATTCATATTCCTTTGCGACCGAGATGCATTCATTCGGCCAAAACAAGCAGGTCAATTCAGGCTTAGATAATAATGATAGACCCGTAACGGTGTGTGACAGTAGTGATAATATTTGGACAGCCTGGCATGCAGGGCCAATAGATAACAGAGATATTTATATTAGCAAACTTGCTGCAGGGGAAGAAAACTTTGGTAGTACCATTCAACTCACTAACAATGCCAATGACCAGTGTAACCCTGCTGTTGCTTTGGATAGTAACGACAAGTTGTATGTTGTATGGCAGGACAATAGGGAAGGAGACTGGGACATATATGTATCCACTTCTGTTGACGGAACAAGCTGGTCCACTGAGACAAGGGTTAATGACCCGAATGATGGTAATCAGGTCAATCCTGCTATAGTGATTGACGGTCAGAATTATGCACACGTTGTCTGGCAGGACGACCGCATAGGTAATCAGGATATCTGTATAGCTACATCGAGCGATGGCTTTGCGACAAAAACGCTTACACAAATCACCTCTAATACTTTCGACCAGGTCGAGCCGGCCGTTGCGGCAGATTCTGACAATACGATTTATGTGGTATGGACGGATGGACGCAATGGCTCAAACGATATTTACGGAGCGGCCTCAAATAATCCCTGGACAAATGTGGCGATAGTAAGCAATACGGACAACCAGTCAAGTCCAGCAATTGCCACGGAATCCACAGGGTCAATTTTACACTTACTGTGGGTTGACGATACATCCGGCGACAATGACATATACTATGCATCATCGAGTGGTTTACCGGGCAGTCCTTTGACCGGCAGTAGTATTATCGATGACACCTCCGGCGCCGACCAGTTAGACCCGACGATTGCAGTCACAGGCAGCACGGATAATAACTTGAAAGTTTTTGCCTGCTGGCAGGATTGGCGGAATACAGATACAGACCTGTACTTCGCTGAGCTAAGTGCCGGTTCTGGAACAAATGTTTTCGTAGGTGATAGTGGTTCAAATGCAGAACAGGGCAAACCGGTAATAGGAATAGGTGAATATGACCATCCGTATATCATGTGGGCTGACAACAGAAGCACAAACACAGATATCTATTATGCCGGAAGCACTTTTATAGAACATGTCGCACTGGCATCGGAACTTGTTTCTGCTTCCGCTTCAAGCAGCACAACAGTGGGAACCGACCCCCAAGCCATAACCACCGTCGACGATGTCTCCATCGTAGTGCCTGTGGGAGGATGTTTGTATGATGTAGCTATTACAGTTACAAAAATTGCGAACCTACCGGCATTTGCCGCACCGTGTTTGGGCGGTTACGATTTTGGTCCCAGTGGAATCCAGTTCAGCCAGCCGGTTACAATCACGATACCGTACACCTTCTCTGGTTCAGATAGTTCAGCGACTCCATACTGGTTTAACTCGCTGACAGGAGCGCTTAGTCAGCAGGGGATAACAGATATCCAGGATATTCCAATATCTTCGTCTTTACATGCTCTTTCGTTCAAGACCACACACTTTACGGCATTTTTCCTGCTCGAAGGAGGCGGCACTGCTACTATTGTCAGCGGCGGTGGAGGCGGCGGTGGCTGTTCGGTTTCTGCCAGCGGTGAAGGTAATATTGTTGAGTATATGCTTCCATATATTGTGTTGGCTGTGGTAATGACAATACTAAAAATGCGGGACGCACGATATCGCAAAGCACGTAACATGACAGCAGGGAAATGTTAAAAATGGGCTATCAATCCGGCCAGCTCAGTATCGTCAATTCACCTCCGACGGTCGAATCGGTTCCGCTTTTCACTAAGGGATTAAAGCGATACAATATTTCTCTGCTTACGGAAACCTCATTGGTAACGATTGCTGCAATCTTAGCAGTTAGGCTCTTGGCTACAAGCTCCATCTCCAGAGCAGCGTGGTTTGTGAGTCCTGCTATTTTAATAGCCGCTTCACTTATCCCAACAGCAATTAGAAGAGCTGAATTTCCTAAGATTGGTCTCAACGTCAGGCAAATCGGCCCTACAGTTTTGGTAGTTTGCCGGACCTGTGTTGTGGTTTTTTCAGTTTTGTTTGCTGGTTTGTGGCTGCTAAAGTCCTTCGGATTAGGATTACCTCTGCAGCCTGTGCAGCCGAAGGAACAAGGCTGGATTAGTTGGTTATTTTATCAGTTTATGTATGTGGCCGTAGCTGAAGAAGTGTTTTTCAGAGGTTATGTACAGAGAAATATCCTGATGCTGGCAAACCCAAGCAAGGATGGTCAATACCGCCTATGGAAGTGGCTAAGCATAGTGCTGTCGGCTGCTTGTTTTGCAGTTGCTCATATCATAATTCAGGGCAGTGTAATATTGGCCCTGACATTTCTGCCAGGTCTGATTTGTGGTTGGCTGTTTATCCGAACCAGGTCGCTGTTGGCACCAATTTTATTTCATGGCCTGGCTAATACCTGCTACTGCGTGATGGCAGGAACCTTCATGTAAACACACCAATTAGCACAATTATCATTGTATAGTCCTTCTAAAAGCGGGAACTTGCGAACCACAAGACCTAAGGTGACAGGCTTAGTCACTGCTGGCCACACTTTTGCTAAGTATTTATCTGACAAAGACATAACGCTTACTCTGACAATCGTAAATTGCCTTCAAATAAAGGCTATGGGTCATTTTTGGGTCACTTTAACGTGAAGATGCATAGAGCAGGTATCCTTAGCGAATGCAACAAATAAGTCGGAGTGAGGGACTATTTATATGTCTTTTTCTGCATTCTGGGTGGCATTATCTTGTTTTTGTTTCCAGGCAACTCAACCAGTGTCCCTACTGAAAATTATATCCGTGGCTGAATAAGGCGGTTTTTACAATAACTATAATACTCCAGCAAATTCGGGCCAGTATATAATATGGAAGCTATAGTATAATTAAATCTGTAATGGAGGCAATTACATAATCACAAACAAAAGTCAGCGACATGAGGAAAAGACACAGAAAATCACCCTGAAATCAAGAACTGCAGCAGGTGAAATAGATTTTACAGCAGATCTCAACGAAGAACAACTGGCGGCAGGTTAGTTTGAGGCTACGAAATTGCGGGCAGGCAATTTAGCTCTGAGCTGACTTGACATTATGTATTTCAACCACTGAATCGAGCAAGTCTGCGTTTGTCAGATTCTTTTTGATGTAAAGGCTTTTGATTCTTGCCAGGACCTCTGATGATTCTACCTTCCAGAAGAAATCAACAAGCTGCCTCAATGTCAGACTCTCCAGCCTTATTTCAACGATTGTCTCATAGTATCTCGGTTCAAGCTGCGATACATGCTGCTTCATTGTCGCAACCTTTTTCACAAGGCCACATTCTTGGATTAGTGATTCCAAGAAAGGCAGCAGCTCAAATTCTTTCTCTTGTGAAGCTACTTTCGTATGTAAATTGCTTAGGCTGTCGCGAAGAAAAATATATTCATTGCTTCTGTCGCGGAGTTTTTGAAGTTCATCTTGTTTTTCCGATATGACACGAGTGAGTGTCTCTGTCCTTTCAATAGCAGGCTTGACCGCAAACGCAAATAGCAGCCAAGCTGATATAAGAACCACTACTGCGACAACGAGTAATTTTTCTCTATGTGTTAGGTGTATCATTTTTGCTCCGGTATTACTGAGGACACTACGATAGTGAAGTGCACAGATCCGCTTTTGGGCTCTTTTTGCACATCCTGCACGTCGACAAGTGCAAACCCAGGAATTTTCTGTAAAAGGCGCTGCCATTGGTATACTGATTCAAATGAATCGCAGGTTCCGTTTAATCGAACAGATTCAGTGGTTATCAACAGGTCATCAATTTTCACATTTCCCTGCGAAGGCGTGTTCAAAGTTATACTGCGCAAAACATCAAGCGGCCTTGAGTCGGTTGGAGAGAAAGGAGCGAAAAGCCGATAATCCTTTCGCAAAGATTGCAGCTCTTGCTCTAATTGCGAAAGTGGGCTTACAATATTATTTTCTTCCGGCAAAGCAGCTTTAAAAACTTGTGTGATTTCATTCTTAATATGCGCATACTTTCTTTCCAGATATGACAATCGCACAAAGAACCCAAGCAATGAGACAACGGCAATTGCAGTTAGAAGTATCGCACAAGTTATGAACTCCTTTTTCCGGTCTAACGTAGGTTTTACATTAGCAGTATCGGCCGCGCGAAAGTTAATACCTGCTGTTCTGTCAGGTGCCAACACCCTCAAAGCAAGACCCATAGCAAGACTTATTTCAGTATCGCCATCGCCCTGAGCGGAACATTCTACCTTTTTATAAGAGTCAACGACGGTTGTTTGGCAAGGCAGGCTTTCTTCGATGGTCGCTTCAAGGTCATTAGAAATATTGCCTCTGCTTACCAGGTAAATTTTGGTGTCTTCCTGAATTGCCCCACCAAATACCTTCTGCCAGGTAATTTCTATTTCCCGTGATAACACATCTGCAATCTGCTCTTGAGCTGAATCAACATTGTTGTCGGAGCAGGAGACAATCGGAATATTTCTAACGATTAAAATACTGTTGTTTTCGGTCACTGCTAAAGTAAGGTAAGATTCATCTATATATGCAATGATGGCTTGGCCGGTTATAATTTCGGGATGATTGACCGCAATGGCAGAGTGAACCGCAAAAATAGCCGCCTCTACCAGATTAGGATGCATCTTCGCCTCGGCTAAGATGTTCATTCTTTCGTGCAGCGATGCTCTCTTAACCGCTGCCACAAGAACAGAATATTTATCACCTGACGGCTGACGGTACGAGCATACCTGAGCAACAATTTCATCCGGTTCTATTGGAAAATTGTGCTCTAATACAGACTGGATTTGCAGATGCTCCTTTTCGCGTTTCGGGTCCCGCTTACTGAGTCCACAGATTTGTTCCAGGCCGGTAACATCGGTTTCCAAATTTCGATAAAAAACGGCATCATTCGGCATCGAAATAGCCACATCCGCGCGCCGGTCAAACCCATATTTGTTCGTAAGTGACCTGAGTATCTCCGGCGGTGAGTCTGAGTCTCGTCGTGTTTGTATGCTAAAGACTTTTTCAATATTGAAGTGCTCACCTGTGCGTGAAACCTGCACCGCACGCAAGCAGGAAGACCCAATATCAATACCAATACACCGCTTAACCATTATCTTTTCTCTGTTTTCTTTTTATACAATTACTGAAACTATCCATCTTTAAGGTTCTTTGTATAAAACCACCTCAACGTTTTTAGTTTCCATATTTCTTTCAAGTATTGCAACTGTTGTACGGCTAATATGGTCAACATTTCCCTGTGATATGACCTGATAGTATTGCTCTGTGGACCCAACGGTAGCTGTCTTTTTAATGATGTTATAGATATCATCCGTCATGCCGGGGACGTCCCGCAGTTCCGTGATACTGTCAAAGGGCTTAAATTCTCGCCGGTCAATAATCATCTGTGCCAAAACAACGTCCGTTTTTTCCGACAAACACTCAATTACCTGCCTCGAAGCGGAATTGATGTTTACTTTTCCATCGCCGTAAACCGTCACGTAATCACATATGCGGTTGAAAACCTCCTGCGTTATTCCTTTTACCAGCAGAAGTTCTTCAGTCGTATCGAGCAGGGAATTTTTACAACTGTAAGGGACTTGCAGCTTATTATAGTAGCTTGACTCTGCTCCCATATTTTCTTGCTGTATAAAAGGCAAGTTCGTAACCTGATCATCACTGTCAGTCCAGTCGATAATTGAGGGCACCAGGCTGTAGCCGATACGAGAATGATCGGTTTGCTCCTTGTTCAGCAGGTCAATAAGCCGAAGTAGTTGTTCTGTTCTGGTTCGGTCCAGTTTGCCGTCTTTATCCTTGAGGAGGTTGACATTTAATCTGCTGTTTTCTTCGGTGATAGTTACCGAGCACTCTCCGTCACCAACAGCGAAGGTCTTTTCACCTGAAATCAGTTCAAGTAAGGTCTTGTTTGTATGAATATCGTTTGTATCCCTGATAATAGCGATTGCAATATTGAGCCCTGCTCTTGCACAATTGAGTGCCTGCTGGGATTTTCGGAGGCCGTCAACCACACTCAGGTTAGTGCGAGATTTGTAGTTGAAACCAAGCAGCAGGACGCTTAACATCATAACCATACACAGGACAACAACAACGACGAATCCGCTTCGTTGCTGATTCCCAAAAGCACCATTTTGCGTTCGGGGGCTCTCTGATTTTGCTCGCTTTGGTTCCATTACTTGTTAACCGACACTAATGCACCGGGTCGAGTTTCTTTACCCTGAATTTTCCGGCAACATATATATGCTATAGTACCATACTGATATTGGCGATGGTTTTCATCTTCCCAGGTAATATTGATTTTTACTGCGCTCGGCAGTTCCCGCTTGTCCTTAAAATCCCACTTGTTCTGCCATTGCTGTCCGTCAAAGAATGCCAAATTGAGAGATTCTATGTCTTCTGCAATCGGCTGCCATTTATTTTTCTGCGCCGCACTTTTTGTTGTTGAGGTGAATCTTCTCTGGCTTGAAAAAAGTAGGCCTTTGTTTTTATCAAATTTGTAAGTGACTTCGAATAGTCCATCCAGCGGGCCCTGTCCCACGAAAAGCCCATTTGTAGTTACCAAATGCAGGATTTCCCCGTTGGGTTCATCCGAGTTACCGTTGAAATAGTTGATTTCACCTACAGGGTCTGCTTTTCCTTGTTGAGGAATTGATGTTTGGTATGTGTTCTTTTTAGTTTTGTTAGCATACGAACAACGTATTTGTCGAGTCATCTGCTCAAGCACTTTCCGTCCCTCTTGAGAAAGGTTTATCTTGGATTTGTATGCCTGAGTCGATTTTGATGTCGCGAAATAGCTGCCATATACCATGGAGACGATAGTAACTATTATCGCCATAGCCACGAGAATCTCGACCAGTGTAAAACCGCCTTTACCGGAGCTACTGCTCATTTCAACTCCCTGTCCGCAACGTAGGTTGACATTTGCAGGTGTTTGTTGCCAAGACCTTGTTTCCAGTTGACAACGACAGAAATATTTCGCAATCCGGCAATACCCGCCTTCTCCAATTGGGACAGCCTTATGTCTGTAACCTCAGTTTTCCAGTCCAGGCACAAAGCATTTTTTTCCACAGTTCCGGAATTAGTTCCTTCTTTTGGGAAGCCGGCGCCCAGCGTCTCTGCGATTTTCTCATTCGCCAAAAAAACCGCCTGAGAGGTTATCTCCGCGGTGTCGGCCATGCCGATACTTATAATGTGCAGCCTGAGTAACGCCAGCAGAGAAATTGAGACGATCGCAAGAGCCACAATAACCTCTACGAAGGTAAATGCTCTTGCCTGTGTCTGCTCCATTGCTGTGCGTCTATTTCTGTAGGCCATATTGCTCTTACTCATCAAGATTCCAACTCTCAATATCGGCATTGTCTCCCGTCCCGCCTTCTTCACCATCTTTGCCATAAGATTTCAGGTCATAGTCTCTGCTGTGCACTCCCGGAAAGATGTAGAGATATTTGTTGCCCCAGGGATCGAAGGGTACCTTATCAAGATAGCTGTCACTGTTATAACCTTTTATACCCGGGTCTGAGACCAGAGATTCAAGACCTTCAGACGTAGTGGGAAACCGCCCCGTGTCGGTCTTAAATAAGGCCAATGCCGATTCGATATTGCGTATATCAATTTTGGCCTTCATCCTCCGAGCCTGCTCGGGTCTATTTAATATTCTCGGCATAATTACAGTTGCCAAAAGCCCCAAAATCACGATTACAATCATAAGCTCAATCAAGGTAAACCCCGTTAGAAAACAACGTCTTACTTTTAACGGAGTAAAGCCCGATTTACTTAATTGTCGTACCTTTCGTCTCATATTATCCGTACTCCATTATAAAGCCTGATTTATGTCAAATATTGGCAGTAAAACGGCCATTACGATAAACGCCACAACTGCCCCCATAAAGAGAAGTATCACAGGCTCAAGCAGCGAGGTCAGCGTTTTCGTTGTAAGCTCCACCTCGCCGTCATACATATCGGCAATGTTTATAAGGCCGCCTTCTATGTCCCCGCTAATTTGACCTGTAGCAATGATGTGAAAAACAATAGGGGGAAATAATCCGGTTCTTCTTATTGCATTCGCAATATTATCTCCCTTGCTGACCAAATCCTTTACGGAGTCTAAGGCACCTGCAATAAAGCTATTTTGAATTACCTGTTTTGCGATTTCCAGGGCGCTGAGTATCGGGATACCACTGACCAGAAGTATTCCCAGTGTCCTCGTCAAACGGGCTATTTCCAATTTGAGAAAAAGTTTACCAAAAAGAGGCAGCTTTAATTTAGTGCGATCCGCAAACAATCTGCCATTTTTAGTTGTATAGCCGGCTACGATTCCAAAGAAGGCTGCGCAAACCAAGATGGCAATTAACACCAAATATGTCTTTATAAAAGCGCTTGTTGAGATAAGAAATCTCGTAGGCCAGGGAAGAGGCCTGTTCATTTCAACAAATATCGCTGTTATACCGGGCACCACAACGGACATAAGAAATACGACCACTCCCACCGCGACGACAATCATCATTAACGGATAAGCAATAGCGGACTTGACCTTAGCCGCAAGATGCACGCGTTTTTCCAATATTTCCGCCAGGCGTAAGAGAACCTCTTCCAGGGTCCCACTCGTTTCCCCTGCTGCTACCATGTTGACGAACAGGTTTGAAAAAACATTGGGATGTTTGCTGAGTGCATCAGCCAGTGTGTTTCCCGAATTAACATCGTTAGCAACTTGTTCAATAATCTCTGCAAGAGGATTGTCCTTGGCTCGAATCCCTCGCAACTGTTCGACTAATGCTGACAGAGCTGGTACAAGGGGCATACCGGCGCGCAGCAGCGTTGCCAGCTGACGTGCGACCCTGCAGACATCCTTCGTACGGATTCTTCTGAAAATGTCCCTTTCGTACCTTTTTTGCTGTGTATCAGCGTGTTCACCACTGCCGGCTGCTTGATACATCGGGACTGACTTTTTGTTACTTAACAAATTGTATTCAACTACCGACACGTTCAGTCACTCCTGTTTTTGTTTGCACATAATCCTGCGTGACCCTGCAAACCTCTTCGAGAGTAGTTTCACCGGCCAAGGCCTTGCGTAATCCATCCTCTCGCAAGGTGCTCATGCCTTTTTCAATGGCAGCTTCTTTTATAATATGTGAACCGCACCGTTTACTTATGAACTCTTTGATGTCGTCGTCAATAACTAACAGCTCAAAGATTCCTGTTCTTCCCAGGTATCCCGTATCAAGACAATTCTCGCAGCCAAGTCCTTTATAGAGCTGCCCCCTGATTGCGGAGGTTTTTTCATTTTCTGGCCATAATGAAATCACTTGCTCGTCCGGGGTATACGGTCTTTTGCACTCCGGACAGGTAACTCGCAACAGCCGCTGTGCCATGACTGCAACGACCGATGATGAAATCATGTAAGGTTCAATGCCCATATCAATAAGCCGGTTTACGGCTGAGGCCGAATCATTTGTGTGCAGAGTGCTCAAAACCAGATGACCTGTAAGGGAGGCCTGGATTGCAATCTCAGCGGTTTCAACATCCCGAATCTCTCCTATCATAATTACATCGGGGTCCTGTCTGAGAATATGGCGCAGACAGTTGGCAAATGTAAGATTTATCTTCGTCTTTATCTGCATCTGCCCAACACCGGGCAGTTGATACTCAATCGGGTCTTCAACTGTAAGGATATTTCTTTCTTCACAGTTAAGTTCGCTCATGGCTGCATAGAGTGTGGTTGTCTTGCCGCTGCCCGTAGGTCCCGTGAGCAAAATTATACCGTGTGCTAATTTAATCAGATTTCTGAAGTGATTAAGCACCTCCGGGCAGAAGCCTATCTCATTCAAACCCAATTCACCGCTGCCCTTGTCCAGCAGCCTCAGCACTACCCGTTCGCCACCCGATGTCGGGATGACCGAAACTCGAATATCCATCAAGTTCTGGCTTATCTTAATCCGGCTCTGGCCATCCTGCGGCAACCTTCGCTCGGCGATATTAAGATTTGCCATAATTTTTAATCGTGACACGAGAGCCGCAATCTGGTCTTTCGGCAAAGTAAATATATCATGCAGCACGCCGTCAACCCGAAAGCGTATCCGAGCTTCATCTTCGTATGGTTCAATGTGAATATCGCTGGCCCGGCTGTGTACCGCCTGGAAGAAGATTTTGTTGACTAATTTTATGACAGGTGCCTTGTTGGCAATATTGAGCAGGTCTTCGGCCTGGGTCCCGCCGCCGGCTCTATCAACTTCATTATGATTGTCCGGTGAGTCCTGAACATCGGGATTTTCATTATCACTGCTGAGACTTGAGCTCTGATAGTAGCAGCGACTTATAGCTTGTTCTATTTCAGAGGCGGGGCAGATAACCCGGCTGCACAGTCGGCCCAGGACGGTCATAATAGCATCATATGTTTCCACATTGAGCGGATCTGACAATGCAATTGCAACCTCGCCATTTTCCAGCATGATCGGAATAGCACATTGCTTCTTAAGAAACTCAAGCGGCAGCTTTCTTACAAGCTGTGGACTCAACTGCTCCGGCAATATAGTCTTCAAATACAAATACTTTTTTTCAATTTGTGCGTCCAATTCTGTATCCACCAATTGGCCTCCTCGCGGCTAATAATTAATCGCCCAACTGTTAATGCTCGGGATTCTTTTTCTCGAGCTCTTCCAGTACAGGTGCCATCTCTTGTCTCTTTTTCTCGGTTATCTGCTCCAAATCTTCCTGACTGCTCAAGATATGAGGTGTTATAAATATAAGCAGATTCGTTTTTTGAAGCTGGTCTTTCTGGTATCTAAACAAACCACCAACCAAAGGAAGATCGCCCACCAGGGGAATTTTCTTCTCGATAGTAGTTTTGTCATCTCGAATAAGACCGCCGATTACGACTGTTGAACCGCTATTCATAGAAACAATAGTCTCCGCCTGTCTTTTGGCTGTTGTGGGCGTATCTGTAGAAGGGGCGGTGACATCCTCAATAAGTTTTGTAAACTCGCTGTTGATTTCGAGTCTGACGAAGCCGCCCTGGCTGATGTGGGGGGTTATCTCCAAGCTAATTCCAACGTCTTTATATTCGAACGTTTTTATCACTGTGGGAGTAATAAAATCTGTAGTCTCTGTAATTCGCGATTGCGTAGTGAACGCCCTGTTTTCCCCTACAATTATCTTCGCTTTATTGTGGTTGGAGGTTGTGATATGTGGTGTCGAAAGGATATTGACATTGCTCTGTTTCTGCAAGGCGTGCAAAATTGCTCCGATACTCACGTCTGTTCCAGCTCCTTTCCACATACCAACGGCCAGCCCCTCGAGATCTCCACTGGCAAAATCCACTCGTGGGCCGAAATTTGTTACCCCAAAATATCGAACACTATCTGCCACAGCCTCATCGAGTGTAGCCCAGTCAATGCCTATTTCCAGTAAGCTGTCTTCACTCACCTCCATAATGAGCATCTCAACTAAAACCTGCTCGCGCACTATATCCAGCTTTTGTATAATCTCGGCAATAACCTCAAAGTCCTGCGCTGAAGCGGTAATGATCAATGCGTTTGTACCTTCATCGGCAGTAACCTGAACGTTCTGGGTACCTTCAATTGCACCGGCAATTCGCATGTTTGCAAGGGCCCCTGTAAGTGATTGAGCAGTATCCACCGCCTGTGCATTTCTGAGGTAGACCACATGAACATTGTTTGTCCCGCGAGGCCGCTCAGTATCAAGCTGCTTTGCTAATCTCTCGATCGTATCAGTGTCCTGAGCGTTCGCTACAACAATAAGAGAATTTGTTCTTACATCTGGCAGAATTTTTATGCCCGTTTCAATCTCCGGCGTGGTGCGACTACGCCCGGGTTGTGAAGAAACGACCTTGCTTTTGTCCATTATGCGGGTTATTTGCTCGCTGAGTACCTCTGCAGAAGCATAACTCAACCCGATTAGGGTAACCTGCTCTTGCGAACCCGGCACATCAAGGTTATGAATGATTTTGGCAATATGATGTATATTTGAAGATGTATCCGTAACCATAATCGAATTTGTTCGGGGATAGGTTGCCATGTGTAAGCCTGTGGTTAAGAGAGGCTTGACAATTTGACTTACTTCTGTAACATCAGCGTACCTCAACGGAATAATCTGGGTGACAAGAGAATCATTCTTAGGAATTTCCGAAGGGTTACTGCCAATGCGAACCTGTAAGTTTCGTTTTACAGCTTCTGCTCTTGGGACTATTTTTACAAGGTCTCCGGCACCACCCGGCACAGCAGCGTACCCCTGAACATCCAGAATAGACTCCAAAACCTCATAGATTTCACCAAGACGTATTTTTGTAGGTGACATCATCGTGACAGTGCCGCGTATACTATCATCTACGATAAAATTAATACCGGTTATATCGCCAATAGTCTTGAGCATTACTCGAATATCAACCTGGTCAAAGTTTACATATATAAGCTCGTCAGCCTTACCTGGCTCATCAAGTACAGGCAGCTTTACAGGTGTCTCGGAGTATGATTGCTCGGCAATTGGGATTGTGCTGTCACTTGGGGTTGAAATTCCGCCAAGAGAATGAATCCGCGTTGTTGCGGGCGCAGGGATTGTTCCCTCTTGGGCTGCAGTAACCTTTGATTCATATCTTAAAGCCTTACGGTTATTCTCGGCCATTCCAGGCTGAGGAAAGGTTGTTAAGGCCGTAGGTTCGCTTCTCTCGGCCCAATTTCCATCTATTCCATTTAGGTGCTCGATCTTTTCTGCAGTAAGGCCTTTGGCGCCAGGGCTTTCAGTTAGCTGCGTCCCATTCTCTTGCCCGGGTGTAACACTTACGACTTCTGATTCAGACTGACAGCCTACAAAACCTAAGCATAATATGCACATAAGGTAAAAGAAACCATCCAGCAGGATGTGCTGCTTTCGCCTATCTGTCTTTGAGCTCTTTAACTCCATCTGTTTTACCTACTAACTAATAGCTTCTGAGTTTTCTGCAATCTACCTTAACGAGAATGATAACGTCTTGTTTTCATTACCCCGCAATAGCTCGATATTCGCAGCCGCCTGTGACCTTGCCTTCTTGAAAATTTGGAAAGCCTTCTGCTTGCTGGTCAATCGTTGTCCATTAACTGCGCGTATGATGTCGCCGTTTTTCAAGCCAAGGTCTTCTGCTCCCTTTATGTTCTCTAAACCTGTTATTTTAAGTCCTTCTACTTGGCCGTCGATGGCATAAGGTTCGATAACCGCATTCGTTAATAATATCTCTATATTCCTGAGCTTAGCTCCGGCAGAAGTATAAGACTGAGCTGGTGGATTAGTCTCGGCTGCTTGGGTGACATTTTTTGATAAAGCTGCCTGATTGTTGTCAGCGTCCTGCTGTTTGGATTCTCTGGTACCCAGATCTAATATTTTTCTCTGACCCTGATGAAGCAACACTACCACATCCTTCTCGATACTCTCGATATGGGCAGTTGCAACGGTATCGCCGGTCTTGTATAGACTGAGTTTATTGGTCTTAATATCTTTTATAATTGCCCGGGAAATCTCCGGACTGCCGGCCACAGTACCAAGCAATACTATGCCGAGTTCTTCCTCGGCTGATAACGCCAGGCCAACACCATTATTACCCTGCAAAGATGTGTTTGTCTTTAATGATGAGGCGGAGTTGCCAAATATATCGTGATCGACAATGGCTGAATAGTCTTCAACCGGAGTGTTCGGGAAGCTTGTCGGTTCGACTGTGGTTATATTTTCGGTACTAACTGCCGAGTCTGGCACGAAAATTTCACCCCTGTGCTGCGGCATCAGCACGGTGGTGATGACTATATAACCCAGAATCAAGACCAGCGCTAACTTAATAATAAATAAGGCCTTGTGTTTATACATTTGGCCACCTTTCTTTATATAAACAGACCTACTTCACTGAAGAATCTATCGGCTTGTTGCCCCCCCGCATTTAAGATAGACTCCATTCTTCGTTCTTCAATCCTTTTTAATTCTCCATTCCTTCCATATTTTCTATTTTCACAGAAATCTGGAGTGTGCGTCAAGGGGAAAAAATAAAAATTTACATCAGAAGACATGCCCAAAATGTTGCTCATGACAACAAAACAAGCAAATTTATAGGACTATGTAGCCGTTGCTGGGTCACAGAAATCATCACCAAAATCGTGCGCTTACGTAAACACAGGTGCCATCACAAGATAGCAAGCATTAGCCAGTCCGTGGGATAAAATAGGCGCTAATATCGACTTGGTCCGGATAACCAGCCAGCCAAAAATCAGACCCGAAACAAATGTAAGGACCGATATTATTTCCCCCAAAACTGTGATATGAGCAATTGCAAAACAAGCAGCCGACAGTACTATACCTAAAAATCCTGTCCGAGGAATTAATTCTACGATATAGGCTATGGTGCTTGAGTTAAACGAAATCCTTCTGGTAAAATTCGTGCTAAATGCTTTTGCAGAGAATTGTGGAAAGCAGGAATTGACACTTCAAGGAAAATGAAAGTGCAATCTTAAAGAAAAGAGTCTAAAACATGATTACCCATATTTTTAATACGAATATGCAAAGGGGCCTATACCGAATCATTCAGTATAGGCCCCGAATTGAACAAATCTACTACGTTAACCCCGTTAGATATGAAAAATACGACTTTATCTAACGGGGTCAACCGTGTCCCTATATCTTGCTTCGCAATTCGAAGTCCACAGGACGCCTTACGGCAGAAGCAATGGGGGCCATTTAAATCTCGGCTTACTGTGACGGAGCATACAGCCGAATATCATCAAAGTACATCATACCCGAACCGCCGGCTAATGGATTGTTCTTGTCGCCAAAACCAATAGCAATAGTATTGACATTGGCCAGGTTCACGCCCTGGTCTGCAAATGCCTG
>DATKYR010000210.1:0-20952 GCA_035528395.1 Sedimentisphaerales bacterium | reverse complement strand
GCTCGCAATCTGGTACAATTTTCTTTGCATGGCTACTCCTTTCAAAAAATATAATTGTTAAACTGGCCTGATCTTATACGAAATC
Organism: Sedimentisphaerales bacterium; assembly: GCA_035528395.1. Classification (GTDB taxonomy): domain Bacteria; phylum Planctomycetota; class Phycisphaerae; order Sedimentisphaerales; family Anaerobacaceae; genus NIOZ-UU13. The sequence goes on along the minus strand of DATKYR010000210.1, from coordinate 20,867 downwards.
AGGCCGGAGTAGCCATCGCTTTTTTCAACCTCCAACTATGGATGGGACATCGTCCTCAAAGTATTCAAAAATGATTTTTTTCCCCTCTCGTTTATTCTTATTATTCATACTATAACTGTATGCTTCTTGTAGGTCAAAGTTCTTGGTATCAAGCCAATATTTACATTCTTTTTCCGCTTTTCGACAATGAATATGAACAGGTTCGTTTTTTTAATTTGAGTAAAAGAAAAATCTCCAGCCCATTACCAATAAAATAGTCGGCATGAAACTTTTCTCCCTAACTATACTTACAGTATCCCTGGATATCCTTAATCAACTTACTACATTATACATATTTCGAGCCTGAGTTTCAATTAATTTTACCCTCAACGTTAGAAAAAAGGAAAAGGCCGGGGGGCGTTACCTACTCGGGCTGTATTAATTTCATTCCGAGCAAAGCCTGCCCTGCTTGTCTGTCGTCTTTTCCTTCGCGGCTTTGGCGAAGAAGGATAGTGAAGGCGGAAGAATCGGCAAATTGCTCTTGCAAATTTGGACCTTGGTCAATATAGTGTTCAGGATTCCGTTATGCACCATGTCGCTAAATGGGGAATCAGTGCAGGCAATCAGGAAAACGTAATGCCCAAAGATAAATCGATAAAAAAGATATTGCTCATCGGTTCCGGCCCGATTGTCATAGGCCAGGCCTGTGAATTTGATTATTCCGGCGCCCAGGCCTGCAAGGCTCTAAGAACGGCCGGCTATAAAGTAGTCCTTATCAACAGCAACCCCGCCACGATAATGACCGACCCGGAAATGGCCGACAGGACATACATCGAACCGATAACGCCTGAGATTGTCGCCAAAATAATCGCCAAAGAAAAGCCGGACAGTCTCCTGCCCACATTGGGCGGGCAGACCGGCCTGAACACCGCCGTGGCGCTGGCCGAGAGCGGCGTATTAAAAAAGTATAACGTCCGGATGTTAGGCGCGAATCTAAAGACCATCAAAAAGGCCGAGGAGAGAGACCGCTTCAAGAAGGTAATGGCCGAGTGCGGCCTTGAAGTGCCGAAGAGCGGCTACGCCCATACCTGGGAGGAAGCAGAAAAGATTATCGAATACGTCGGCTACCCCGCCATTATCCGTCCTTCATACACCCTGGGCGGCACCGGCGGAAACGTTGCATACAACGCCGAGGAATATACCGAATATATACACTGGGGTCTGAACCTGAGCCCGAAAAGCCAGGTCCTTATCGAGGAGTCCGTTGTCGGGTGGAAGGAATATGAGCTCGAGGTGATGAGGGACAAAAAGGACAACGTCGTTATCGTCTGCTCCATCGAGAACCTCGACCCTATGGGTATTCATACCGGTGACAGCATCACGGTCGCCCCGGCCCAGACGCTCACCGATAAGGAATATCAGATAATGCGGGACGCCTCGCTTAAAATCATAAGGGCCATCGGCGTCGAAACCGGCGGCTCCAACATACAGTTTGCAGTCAATCCCGAAAACGGCAGGCTTTATGTGATTGAGATGAACCCGCGGGTCTCGCGAAGCTCGGCTCTTGCCTCCAAGGCGACGGGCTTTCCCATCGCCAAGATTGCTTCACTGCTGGCCGTCGGATACACCCTCGATGAGATTCCGAACGACATTACCAAAAAGACCCCGGCCTGTTTTGAGCCGACCATAGATTATTGCGTTGTGAAGTGGCCGCGTTTTACGTTTGAAAAATTCCCGAAGACCAATCCAGAGCTGACCGTGCAGATGAAGTCGGTCGGCGAGGCGATGGCCATCGGCAGGACGTTCAAGGAGTCGTTCCAGAAGGCCATCAGGTCACTCGAAATAGACCGCTATTCGCTCGATAACCGGCATATCGACAGGACGCTTTCTCTGTACGAGCTGAAGAAGAAACTCAGAACCAACCGCTGGGACAAAATCTGGTACGTGGCCGAGGCCCTGCGCAGAAAAATATCGATTGAAGAAATCTTCTCTCTTACGAAGATTGACCCGTGGTTCCTCAACAACATAAAGGATATTGTCACACTCGAAGAAAAGATAAAACAGAAGACAGAAGGCAGAAGTCAGAAGGCAGAAGACAGAAGTCAGTGTCAGTCAGTGTTACAGTCAGTGTCAGTCAGTGTTTTGAGAAAGGCCAAGCAGTACGGTTTTAGTGACAAGTATCTGGCATCTACCTTATGCGTAGAAGAGCAGGAGCTGCGAAAACACCGCCAGGCCCTCGGCATAAATGCGGTTTATAAGATTGTTGACACCTGCGGCGCCGAATTCGAGGCGACCACGCCGTATCTTTATTCGACTTATGAAACTGAATGCGAGGCGAATCCTACCGACAAAAGAAAAGTCATCATCCTCGGCGGCGGCCCCAACCGTATCGGCCAGGGGATTGAGTTCGATTACTGCTGTGTTCACGCCGCGTTCGCACTGAGGGAGATCGGCATCGAATCGATAATGGTAAACTGCAATCCCGAAACGGTCAGTACCGATTACGACACCTCGGACAGGCTTTACTTTGAGCCGCTGACGTTCGAGGATGTGATGTCTATTGTGGAAAAGGAAAAGCCGGATGGTGTAATCGTGCAGTTCGGCGGCCAGACGCCGCTGAAACTGGCGGTGCCGCTGGAGAAGGCCGGTGTGAAAATCATCGGCACTTCACCCGACAGCATCGACCGGGCCGAAGACCGCAAGCGCTTCAACAAGCTGGTCAAAAAGCTGAAACTTCGCCAGCCCGACAGCGGCACGGCGAGAACATATTCGCAGACACTCAAAATTGCAGAAAAATTAGGTTATCCGCTGCTGATAAGACCCAGCTTCGTCTTGGGGGGCAGGGCGATGCAGATTGTTTATGACCAGCAGGAATTAAGGGCCTGTGTAGATGAGGCGATTGAGGTCTCGGGCGAGCATCCTATTTTGATTGATAAATTTCTCGACGATGCCACGGAACTGGACGTCGATGCCATCAGCGACGGCAAAAGGGTCGTAATCGGCGGGATAATGGAGCATATCGAAGAGGCCGGTGTCCACTCCGGTGACAGCGCCTGCTCACTGCCGCCGGTCTCGATAAGCAAAAAGGTCCTGGCCGAGATTAAAAGACAGACGAAGCTCCTTGCACTGGAGTTAAAAGTCAAAGGCCTTATAAATATTCAGTTCGCTGTCAAGGACAATAAGGTCTATATACTGGAGGTCAACCCGCGGGCCTCACGCACAATTCCGTTTGTGAGCAAATCCATCGGCGTGCCTCTGGCAAAGCACGCGGCGAAAATAATGACGGGGATGACCCTGGACGAGCTGAATTTTACCAAACAAATCGAGCGCAGCCACTTCTGCGTCAAAGAAGCGGTGTTCCCGTTCCTGAAATTCCCCGGCATAGATACTCTGTTAGGCCCGGAGATGCTATCGACCGGAGAAGTGATGGGGATTTCCGATGATTTCGGTATCGCGTTCGCAAAGTCGCAGATTGCGGCGGGAAATACTCTGCCGACCTCCGGCAATGTCCTCTTGAGTGTAAAAGACAGCGACAAGCCCAGGGCGGTCGAGGTTGCGCGCAAGCTCCATTCTATGGGCTTTAAGATTATCGCTACGAAAGGCACCTGCATCGAATTTATCAGGAATAATATTCCTTCGCAATTTGTATTGAAGATGACCGAAGGCCGGCCCAACATAGTCGATTCCATAATCAATGGCGAAATAGACCTGATTATAAACACCACGCTCGGCAGGCAGTCGATTAGGAATTCATTTTCGATAAGAAGAAATGCCCTCGACAGGCAGGTGCCCTACGTAACGACGATAAGGGGCGCTATGGCAGTGACAAAGGCCATTGAGGCGCTCAAACAAAAGAAGGTCGGCGTCAAGCCGATTCAGCTATACTATCGAGGACGGAAGACAGAGTGAAAGCGATTTTGTTACTGGAAGACGGCACAGTTTTTGAAGGCACATCTTTTGGCGCCAGGGGCCAAAAGTGCGGGGAGGTTGTCTTCAATACGAGCATGGCCGGCTACCAGGAGATACTGACCGACCCGTCCTATCACGAGCAGATAATTACAATGACGTATCCTCTGATCGGTAACTACGGAACGAACAAAGCCGACACCGAATCGAGGAAGATTTTCGCCCGCGGTTTAATCGTTAAGGAAAACTGCGATTATCCGAGCAGCTGGCGAAATACACAATCGCTCGGCGATTATCTAAAAGCCAATAACGTTGTCGGCCTCGAAGGTATTGACACTAGGGCGCTCGTAAAACATATCCGAACCGCCGGGGCGATGAGAGGCATCATTTCTTCGACCGAATTTGGCATCGCAAATCTGAAGAAAAAACTGCAAAAGTATCCCGGCCTTGTGGGAAGGGACATCGTCAAAGACGTAACCGGCAAGAAACCTTACCGCTGGGACAAAGGGGTGATTGACGTATTGAGCAATCGGGAAATCAGGCCTGATAAAAAGTATCGGGTTGTGGCTTTTGATTATGGGATTAAGCACAATATTCTCCGGTTACTTCGTTCGCATGGCTGCGACGTCTATGTTACCCCGGCGGCCACTACAGCCAAAGAGGTCCTGGTGCAAAAGCCCGATGGGGTGTTTTTAAGCAACGGCCCCGGCGACCCGGCGCCTGTAAGCTACGCAATCAAGACCTTGGAAGGACTTCTTGGCAAAGTGCCGATCTTCGGGATTTGCCTCGGCCATCAGCTTTTAGCACTGGCACTTGGTGCCAAAACATACAAGCTCAAATTCGGGCACAGAGGGGCGAACCATCCCGTAAAGAATCTCAGGACGGGAAAGATTGAGATAACCTGCCAGAACCACGGCTTCTGTGTTGATATGGACTCGCTGAACAATAAAGCCGTTGAGCTGACACACCTGAACCTCAATGACAATACGGTTGAGGGGATTGCCTGCAAAAAAAAGGCCGCCTTTTCCGTCCAGTATCACCCCGAGGCCTCACCCGGCCCTCACGATTCGAATTATTTATTCGAAGATTTTACAAAGTTGATGGACAAATTCTGATATCTTTAAAATTCCACGTTACCAAAACAGAGCCGGTAGCGTAAGCATGGTTTGGTTCGTTGTCCTCATGCTTGGGCGTATTCAAGCTTTGAAAGATGGGTAAAACAAGGTTATTACAAACATAACTGGCTTTGCGATTGCGATGTGCAATGGTCCGTTATATCAGAGTTCCTATACACGGGGGATATGTTCGGGGAATAAACAGAATGTCGGTGTGCAGTGCACACCCTACCGAACTGATTAAGACAGAATGCAGAAGGCAGGGATTAGATAATTAGAGATTAGAGAATTGGAAAGAAGAAAGGAAAAGGGCAGAATTAAAAGGTGAGGATATACTTTGCCATTTTTGGTTTTCGGCCGAGGAGCTCGGTGAAGTGGTGAACTAAAACCGTCTCAATTTCAGTCAGTGTTTTTTCCTGCGATTCGGCAATCAGTTTCAGATTGGCCAGACAATTCGCGGCCCTTTTGGTCAGTCTAATCCTGTCGGGAAAGGCCCCCTCGCAATCTCTGCAAATCAGGCCGTTGGTCGAGCTGCTGAAATAAACCTCGTCTCTCGTCTCTCGTCCCTCGTATCTCGTTTTACAGTTTGCGCAGGCATTCAGGACCGGCCTTAAGCCGACCTCTTTGAGCAGAGAAAGCTGAAATAATATCAGAAGCGCTAACATCTCGGATTTTTTATTGCCTTCCTGAGCATTTTGTAAGAACTGCAAAAAGTCATCGAAAAGCTGCGGGTGCGGGTCGTGATCGTGTGTCAAATTATTTAATAGTTCGGCACTGAAAAGACAACAGTTCATAGTAAATAGATTACTGCTCAGGCCGGTACCCCGCACCAATTGTCCAGCATCAAAACGATGTGCTTTTGGGGTGCTGGGCACGCCTAATTGGTGCGGGGCGAATTCCGTCAATGTGGCGAGCTTCTCTTTGTTTGAATCTGAGAAAACGATTTTCCCATAGGAGAATATTTCGATAGGGCCGTCGAACGCCGATTTGGGTCGTTTCGAGCCTTTGGCGATGGCGCTGATTTTGCCCGCTGCCCTGGCGAAAAATGTTACTATCTGAGACGTCTCGGAATAATCAACAGCGCGTATGCAGATAGCGGTATCTTTGGTTAACACTGATTAACACTGACTAAAACACTGATTGACACTGACACCCACCACAGGTGTGGGGGCTAAACACACTGACCCCCACCACAGGGGTGGGAGCTAAACACTACACCCTCTGTCCTCTGTTTTCTGTCCTCTTTTATCTGTCTTCTGCCTTCTGTATCCTGATGCGTTTTATTCTTCTGGCCTCGGCCGAGGCGATAGTGAATTTAAGATTTTCGTAATCGAAGTTTTCTCCGGTCTTGGGAATATAACCAAGACGCGAAAAGACAAAACCGCCTATAGTCTCGTAATCTTCATCTTCGGGCAGATTCAATTCGAGCTGGTCGTTGATGTCATCGATGTACGTTCTCGCATCGGCTTCAATTGTGTTTTGGTCGATTTTCTTTATCGGTTCGGGCGGGGTCTCTTCGTACTCATCGGTTATTTCGCCGACAAGCTCTTCGAGAATGTCCTCTAAGGTAACGACCCCGGCCGTTCCGCCATATTCATCCAGCACTACAGCTATATGCAGTTTTTGATTTTGGAATTCGTGCAGCAATGCTCGCAATGGCTTGCTCTCAGGGACAAAATAAGCATCTCTAATTTTATCGCGCAATTTGAACTGGTCGCCCGTTTTGCCTATTTCGCCCAGCAGGTCCTTGGCGTAAACAAGGCCGATTATGTTATCTATATTTTCTTCATAGACCGGAACACGCGTATGGCCGGCCGAAGTAATAGTCTCTAATACTTTTTGCAAATCCGAGTTGATTTCTACAGCCACAATATCCGTGCGGGGAGTCATAATCTCATCAGCGGTGCTACTGCTCAGCTCCAGGACATTTTCAATCATCTCCTGCTCTTCTTTATCGAGCACGCCATCGGTTCTGTGCTGCTCAAGGCCTGTTATAAATTCCTCCTGTTTTTCTTCATGTTGTTCTTCGGGTGTTGTTTCGGTTACGCCGGCCAGGCGCCGGATGAAGCCGTCATATAATCTAAAGATATAAAGAACAGGTGCCGCTGCAATCGAAAATCCCACCAACAGTCTGTACGTTCGGCTCAGGATTTTTTCCCCGGAGTACTTGGCCCAGGCATGAGGAATCGCCAGACTGAATATCGAAAATATTGCTATCGCTACGATAAATGTAAGCAGATAGCTGATTACAGTATCGACCGTGTCTGCCGCTGCTCCGGGACCGGCGAAAACGGCTACCAGCAGAAGCAGTATGCACATGTTGAAGATGAGTCGATATAAAGAGCACGTCAGAATCAGTTTTTCGGTGTTTTCCGCCAATTGCTCGGTGAGCTCTTCCGGAGTTTTCTTTTTATTTGCCGCCTTGAACGCTTCCTGTAATTTGACGTGTGAGAATGTTCGCAGAGCATTGGCATTGACGGAAAAGAACAACGTACCGCCGGCAAGAAAACAAATCAGCAACACCGCCCAACCAACAAAGCCCACTTTTTATATCCTTTCAATTAAACTGAGAATATCGAATTTCGAAGTTCATTATTCGTCATTCAATATTCGATGTTCTTTCGCCCTTATTATATACCAAACCGTAGCCGAGTTGTTGTAAAATTTCATCCTCCATATCGTGCATTTTCCGGGCCTGGCTCTCTGTGGAGTCGTCGAATCCAAGGTGGTGCAGCAGCCCGTGTGTTATATAAAGTGCCAGCTCCGCCTCAATCGAATGCCCTCGCAGATTTGCTTCTCTGACGGCCATTTCGCCGTTGACAATCAGCTCGAATGATTTGGGCGACTGCGGCACCTCGTCATCGGACAAGTCGAAACTCAAACAATCGGTGGCCGATTTGCTGTTCAGGAACTGTTTGTTTAATTCCCGGATTTGGGCATCGTCAACTATTGCAATACTAACTGTTGCTTTCGAGAGCTTAAAACGATTGCACACGGCTTTGACCAATTTTCTAAGTTCTGAAAGACGAACCTCTATATCTTTAAAATCCCTGGCGATGTGAACGGTTATTTCCTGGTCTTGTTTAGCAGAGGCCATGATTGTTAATTGCTTTTTTGCTTGGATTGCTCAGCGTGAGATTTAGTCTCTTCCGGCGCATCCGGCGGTTTGGGATATGCGATTCGACCGTGATAGTGTGCCGCAAGAGTTTTTGATATACTTTTCTCTATCTGGCTTAATTCCCGCAGAGACAGGTCGCATTCATCGAATTGGCCGTCCTGCAGACGTCTCATGGCCATAGTATGCACCACAGCTTCCACTTTCGTTGGTGTTACTTCCGGCAGGCTCCTGACCGCACCCTCTATAGTATCGGCTAACATTACAATCGCCGCTTCTTTTATCAGGGGTTTTGGCCCCGGATACCTGAATTCACTCTCGGAAGGCTCATCAGTAGTTTTTCCTTTTGAGTTTTTCGTCTTTAATTTTTTGGCCTCGTGGTAAAAATGTTCGATTAACGTCGTGCCGTGATGTGTCTCGATAAATTGCCGAAGCACATTGGGCAAAGCGTATTCCTTGGCCATTTCTATTCCATCTTTAACGTGGCCGACGATAATCAGTTGACTCATCGTAGGCGATAGCTCTTTATGCCGGCTCGACGAGCCGATTTCATTTTCAATAAAATAGCTTGCCTTGTTGATTTTGCCAATGTCATGGTAGTAAGCACCGACCCTGCACAGAAGACCGTTGCGTCCGATTGCCTCGGCCGCTGCCTCGGCAATGGAACCTATCAACAAACTATGACTGAACGTTCCGGGTGCTTCCATAGCAAGTTTTTTCAACAAAGGCTGATTCGCATCGCTATAGTCAAGAAGAGTCATGCTTGTTGCTATGTGAAAGATTTTTTCGATTAGCGGAAGCAGACTCTGGATGAGCAGACCGACAAGGAAAGTGGCCCCCGCGTGATAGCCTGCATTGCTGAAGACATCCGCCAGCGACAGTTTTTGGGCCAAATAGTCCAGACAGGCCAGGGAAAACGCTGTTATAAATACAATTACCGCTGCCAGGGTGCTCACTTGAAGCAGCTTCATTCTTGTACGGATTTCTCTCAACGAAAAACAGCACGTAATAGCACCGGCAAGCATCGTCAAAAACAGGTTGATACCTGTCAGTTGATATTCGCTAATTGTTCCTGTGGCAAAGCAGGCAAGCAGACAATAAAACATAATCATACCTATCGCAAAACGCTGGTTATAAGCGATTGTCAAAATAATGGCTGCAGTAACAGCGCTTCCGGTGGCACCGGAGGTATGGTTAAACAATAAAGCGGTAACTTTGGTTGCTGCCAACAGCAGAATAAATAAGCCGACCAGTGCAAACGCTCTGGCGTGGTTTATTATTATTCGCTTTTGGTAGTGGTGAATGTAAAAAGCTATAGCAAGGCAGATTAGTAATACTATTATCGTTGTTAATATCAGGTCGAAGTAATGGACCTGCTGGATCAGCTCAAAAGTTAAAATAGGAACACAGAGCACCACAAAAAGACACCACAGCAGAATAGAGATTAATGAATCAGTATCGAGCAGTCTGGTTACTTGCGAAAAACGCTCGGCAGATATATTCTTGCGCACCTGAATTCGACGCGGACTTATTTTCTTCATAAACGGCATCTGTTTATCCTAATCAGCTTTCGTTTTTTTCTTGTAAGCCTGCACAATTTTTTGAACCAGTCGATGTCGCACTATATCTATCTGGTTTAATTCTACGCAACCTATGCCTTTGATTCGTCGCAATATTTCAATTGCTTCGATCATTCCACTTTTCTGGCCCGGCTCCAGGTCAATCTGTGTTATATCACCTGTTATTATCATTTTCGAGCCATGTCCCAGCCTTGTCAAGACCATTAGCATCTGCAGGGCCGAGGTGTTTTGGGCCTCGTCGCAGATAATAGCGGCTTCGTTTAACGTTCGGCCGCGCATAAAGGCAAGCGGAATTATCTCGATAATATCAAGCTCTATAAATTTCTTCATCTGGGAAAAATCCATCATATCTTCGAGAGCATCAAAGAGAGGGCGAAGATACGGATTTACCTTTGCTTGGATATCGCCCGGCAAAAAGCCGAGTTTCTCACCTGCCTCCACAGCAGGACGTGCAAGGACAATCCTCCTGATTTGCTTTTTCTTTAGCATTGATACCGCAATAGCGACGGCCAGGTATGTCTTGCCCGTCCCGGCGGGCCCTATGCAAAAAGTGAGGTCGTTGGCCAACATCGTTTTGATGTACTTTAGCTGTCCCTTGGTGGACGGTCCGATAACCTTTTTGTGGGCATAGATGGTAATAGCCTCGTTGCTCTCAGGAGTGCTGTGCGAGTCCCCTTGGCTTATAAAAGCAGCTACATTTGCAGCAGTCAGCGAGTTGCGTTTGATAAGCTGCTTTTGCATCTTGTCGATGACCTCAACAGCCGTATTTACATCTTTCTCGTTGCCCCTGATTATTACGTTGCTCTGCCGGGCGGTAATTTGCACTCCCAGCGATTCCCGCAAAAGCCGAAGGTAGCTGTCGGCAGGGCCGAACAATTCAAGCTGCTTATCGGTTAAATCTAATTGTATGGTAACTTCCAAAGCTCTCCTCTATCGAAAGCGCAACATAAAGAACAAATACCCAAACGGTGCCGCTACCAAAAGCGAATCGATTACATCCAGTATTCCACCGAAGCCCGGCACATTGTTTGACGAATCTTTTTGCTCAGCGTCCCGCTTCATCATAGACTCGACCAAATCCCCAATCTGCCCGATAAACGCAAAACACAGGCCAAAGATTGCTGCTAACCACCAGACCATTATATCACAACTCACGGCAAAACCAATAGCAACTATCACCGCGGCTCCAACCGCACCGGCCATGCCTTCCCAGCTTTTTGAAGGGCTGATTTTGGGCGAAAATTTATGCTTGCCGAACGAAGTTCCAATTGCATAAGCACCTATATCGGCAGATTTTACGACAAAAACAAACATAAGCAAAGCCCATAGCCCGAACTCCAGCCGCATCGCCACAAAGAAGCCGCTCAAAAGTCCTAAATACAGAATCGAAAAATAATTCGCTCCGCAATTAGCTAACACCCCTGAGGTCCCATAACTTATATATTGGTATAAAAGCAACGACAGCATCACGAAGACGGAGAGAAAAATTAGATAAGTTTCCGGCCGAATTACTACAAACTGATGCCAATATTCCTGCTGCCAATACCGATATGTGGCGAACAAAATCGAGGCGATAGTTGAAACAGGGACAAAAATCTTCAGGTTTTTGGCTGCTGAGAGTTTCGACAGTTCGAACTGAGCCGGGATTGCCAGCAAAGCGATAAGGATACAAAGGACCGTTCCCTGTATTGGTTTATCGTCGGCTGTTGAAGCGGTCAGCGAGCCGTCCAACCAGCCGTCAAAAATGACAACAGTCGTGAAAAACGCCGTCATCAATATTCCGAAAAGCAACCGGTATCTAAGCATAGTTTCTTATTTTTTGCCGGTGTGTGTATGCATAAATGAGGATACCGTTATGTCAGGACATCAGGTTCTCAGGAGCAGTTACGATTAACCTGATACCCTGATAGCGATTCACTCATTCACTCATCCACTCATCAGCTTATGTGATAGTTCCGAAACGTCGGATTCGTTTTGCGTAGGCCAGTATCGCTTTTTCCAGAGACGATTTTTTGAAATCCGGCCAAAGGGTTTTTGTAACGTAGAATTCGCTGTATGAAATTTGCCAGAGCAGAAAGTTACTGATTCTCATTTCGTTTGCCGTCCGTATCAACAGGTCAGGCTCGGCAAGTCCTGCCGTATATAGATGTCGGCTAACGCATTGCTCGTCGATATCTCTTAGCTGTAATTTGCCGTTTTTGTATTCTTGTGCGATTTTTTGGGTCGCATCTATGATTTCCGTTCTGCCGCCGTAGTTTAGCGCCAAAGCAAGTATCATACCGGTGTTGGCATCGGTTATTTCCATTGTTTTTCCAAGTTCTTTTTGAACCGGTGCAGGCAGACCGGCCAATCGGCCGAGGTGAACCAGCTTCACGTTATTCTTCATCAGCGTAGAACGAATCTGAATAAGGTATTGAGTGTACAGATGCATAAGCGCATTGACTTCGTCTTTGGGTCTATTCCAGTTCTCTATGCTGAACGAATATAAAGTCAGAGATTCGATACCAAAATCAACGCAGCATTGGGCTATTTTCTCAACTGTTTTTCCGCCCTCGCGATGTCCCTCGACTCGCGGCAGACCTTTTTTCTTTGCCCATCGCCCGTTGCCGTCCATAATGATGGCAATATGGCGGGGCATCTGGTCAGGCGTTATACCAAGATGCCTGGCGGTTTCCTCAAGTTTCTCTTCGAACTTCTTCATTAAATAAAAACATAAACTAAAACCGAAAAACCATAAACAAAAATATAAAATTCTCGAATCTTGCTTTATGGTGTTTCGTTTTCAGCGTTTAGTTGCTATCACCTGAATATTGTCTGATTTCGTTTTGGTCCCACGCCAATGATTGTGATTGGTTTGCTTATCAGCTCTTCGATTCGGCAGACATAGTTTTGGGCGTTCGTAGGCAAATCGTGAAAATCGGTTACTCCGGTTATCTCTTCATCCCACCCGGGGACTGTTTCGTAAACGGCACTCGCCTGTGATAGTCTCTCTGTATTTGCCGGGAAGAAGGTTTTTTCTGTTCCATTGATTTTGTATGCCCTGCAAATCTTTAATTCTTTCAACCCGGCCAGCGTATCCAGGTGCATCATTGCTACCGAATCTATAGCGCCGATAGTTACGGCGTACGATACGGCTAAGGCATCGAACCATCCGCATCGCCGCGGACGCCCCGTTGTCGTGCCGTATTCGTTCCCTTTGTCACGAATGTATTGCCCCGTCTCGTTGTCCTGCTCCGTGGGGAAGGGACCGGCACCAACTCTTGTTGTGTACGCCTTGACAATACCAATAAATTTATCAACATGTTTGGCCGGCACACCAGAGCCGGCGGGCATGCCGAGCGAGCTTGAGTTCGAGCTGGTCACAAATGGAAAAGTGCCGTGGTCCAGGTCCAGCAGCGAGCCTTGTGCGCCCTCAAAAAGGATGGATTTGCCGTTCGCAATTGCTCTATGCAGATATTCGGTCGTATCTGCTATGAAGGGCAGGAGCCTCTCGGCATAAGATTTACACTTTTCAAAGATTTCATCGGCATTCATCGGCTCGGCGCCATAAACTGCACCAAAGACTTTGTTTTTATATTCCACAATGGCTTGAAGCTTGGCTTTGAGCTTTTTAAGGTCTTTCAAGTCGGCCATACGAACTGCATAGCTTCTGCCAACCTTATCGGCATAACATGGGCCGATGCCTCGAATTGTTGTGCCGAGTTTGTTTTTGCCGAGAGATTCTTCACGCAGCTTGTCCTCTTTTTTGTGATAATCCAGCACAACATGAACATTTTCACTTATAAAGAGCCGGCCATCTAACGAAATATCTTTTTCGCCGAGTTTTTCTATTCCGTCTATCAGGACATAGGGGTCGAGAACCACTCCATTTGCGATTACACAAATAGTACCGGGTCTGATTGAACCACTGGGCAGGAGGTGCAGAGCGAATCTATCGTTACCTACGATAACGGTATGACCGGCATTGGCACCGCCGCTGTATCGCACAACGATATCGCTGTGCTCGGCAAGGATATCGATAACCTTGCCTTTGCCTTCGTCACCCCACTGTAATCCCACAACGCAACGATTCATTTATATCCGTTCCTTTAAAGTGCCGCTAAATCATAAATGCACAACGCATAAGCTCTTTGTGCCCTTGTTCTCAACTGATTTTTGCCACCAGATGCTCTAAAACGGCCGCTAAGTTGTCATACTGTCTATCGCTTATCTTCCTATTCACTTCTTTATTACCTTCTGTTTTGTAAGTTATCACAAAAACCCCTTTTTTATCGAAATAGGTTTTGTCTATTTTTTCTATGGAATCATAAGGAATTCTTTTTTTATCGCTGATTATAAGTTCATTTTCATCGGCCAAGAGCTTCTTGCTCTTGCGGCCCCGGAACCAGGCTGTTAGAACAGCAGCAAGCCCGACAAATACAAAAGGCGACTTCTGATTGAACACCATATCAAAATCCGGTTTGCCATCTTTGACATGTTCTTCATAGAAGCTGCGGCGAAGTGACCACTCGTATTTGCTCAAATAGCCGTCATAAGCAAAAATAATTGCAATTGCAAGGCAAAGAACAATACCGATTTTATAGTTGTTTTTGCTGTGTTTACTATATGGTGCTTCGATAGTCATCGAAGGTCCTTTGTGAAATCTATGTTAAACGTTTTTGCGCGATTGTCTCGGTTAAAGGCTGAACAAAGTTCGGGACTATTTTTTCCGCCATTAGCTCTTCAGCTAAGCGGCATTGATATTCAAAAGATTTTAGCGCCTCGAATTTCTCGTCTGTCCGCGGGTACTGACGGACTGTAAAAGACAAACTTATCGCTTCATTTGTAAGCCGTTCTTTTTTCTTAGGCTCATAGACGCTCGTTTTTGACTCTATGCTGATTCGTCCCTGAGTATGGTCATCCTCGGACAATGCTATTACCAACGCGGGGGAAAAACCGATAGGTCTTGCTCCGGGCAAATCCAGAAAGCAGTTAAAAGCGCTTTGTGCCAACAGTGCCTCGGCGATGACCTCATCATGACTACCCGCATAATCAAAATCCATAGCAAAAGTAACATCCAGGGAGTCGATATCGAGATGATTTACTCCGAGCATATAGGGAACAAGCTCGAGCACTAATCTGTTCTGACAATAAGCCGTCTCGAAGTCAGAGGGATTGACAGCTCCCGAGCCGATACGGTCTATTTCAAGACTGACCCAGCGATATTGTCCGGGGTCACGGCCTTCCTCAAGGTAGTACTCATTATTCTCACGCCGATAGAAACGGCCCATAGACGGAAATTGTTTTTGTATCCGCTCGAAAAAGGACAAAATCGTATCACGTCCGGTCGGCAGGTCTAATTCGGTATTGATGTACATATCGAGGTAAAAGTCATCGCAAAGCGAACTATAACTATTTAATGTCATAGCAAAAAACCCTCCAGAAAAGGCTTCGGGAACACCCCTAAGGCCTTACAAAAAGGTTCAAATTTCAAATCATATAATCTATCGGGCAGCTATTATACGTTCAAATACTCATTTTCCCAGATTTTTCCCGTCAAAGACTCAAGTTTTTCATCGTAGTTTTTCAGTACCTCAAAATATTCATCGGATTCCAGGGCCTCTTTGGCTTTTTCGTCTTCCGGTTTAGCCTCTTTGGGCAGGACCGAATTCCTGAAAATCTCGTAATGGTCCCTTATGGAACACGGCATCAGCCAGTTCTTTGGCTTTTTCCAGTCGTCCAGGCCGTATTCTCTCTGCCATTTTCGGCCGTTTTTCATAAAATCAGAGAACATCGCATCTGCCAAAGTCTTGCCGTTTTTATATAGCTCGTAGATATTATCGACATAGTAAGGAATAAACGCACAGGGCGTTACGTTACCATGCCAGTCAACATAGGCATATCCTCCGCTTCTGCCGTAGGCGATACAGCCCCGGGCCAGCACCCCGCTGTTCCAAAAATCTGCCAGGCAGTATTTCTTTTCACTCAGCAGTTCTTCCCATTTTCTATATAACGCCAGCCTCTTTTCAGGGCTCACCATCAAATCGAGCTCATCCTTGCCTCTGCCGATCGGCATAAGCTGGAATTCCCACATATAACAGGCGCCTTGTTCCTTAAAGTAGTAGTCATAAAATTCATCTCCTAACAATACGTCGATGTTTTTGCTTGTTGCCGTTATGGAAATACCAAAAGGAACACCCACTTCTCTCAGGTGTTCGAAGGCCCTGAGGATTTTTTTGAATGTGCCGGCACCTCTTCTCTGGTCCGTCTCCTTCTCGAAACCTTCAACGGAAATCGCAGGTGTTACGTTTGCCGATTCCGCAAGCCTTTGAGCAATTTCATCGTTAATAACCGTGCCGTTGGTATATACCAGGAAAAGAATGTCGTTATATTTTTTATAGATATCGAGCAGAGTCTTACCTTCACTTTTATAGATAAATGGTTCACCGCCGCTGATAGTTATGAACCTGCCGCCAAACAAGTCATGTACCTCACTGATTACTCTATCTACAAACGGATAGGGCACTGTGGCGGGAGTATCTGTTCCGGAAGCTGCGTAACAGCCGATGCACCTGAGATTACATTTTTGTGTAGGAGAGAAAACGATAAACGTTGGTGGTAATTCCCCGTATTTTTCTTCGTATTTATCTACAGCCTGATTATAACTTTGGTCTTCACGAATGAGGTTGTTTTGAACAAGCACATCTACAATTTTCTCGATAATTTCCCCGGAAACGTATCCTTTATCTATATTATTGTTCACACACCGCATCATTGCCGATAAGAACTGGTATCTTTTTATCCGCACTTCAAGCAAGTCTTCTGAGTCATCTTCAACAACAATCTTATAGACGTAATCGTCGATTTTTTTTGCCATTAGTTTTCTGAGGTGTTTGTGGTTTATCATCTTTTTTAACGTTGAGGATATGACTTCCGGCTTCATTTCAGACTCCCTTCAAATATATAAGAACCGCTGAGATGATTTGCTAAAAAACGCTTCGCCTGAGGTAAATTATCTCACAAATATGAATCTGCCGCAAGAAAGAAACCAGCGCTGCGCAGAGAAAAAATATGCGTTTAAGAAGCTTACGCAATCGGGCTTTTTGGCCATGAAGACTTTATCAGGGATTTGCGGCTCCAAAACACCGAGTTAGGCCGTACTTACTCCATGTCCGGTTCAGGCAGTTTTAGCTCCGTAACTATCGCCCCGATGGTTGAGAGAATCGCAAAAATAAATACCCGCCAAACGCCGCTTGCCACAATCCCGCCGTTATAGCTCAGTATCGCTGAAACTGCTGTTGAGAGCACACCAATCAATACGCCACAGACAGCCGCTGCCCCAATCCGTTTGGCTAATGCCGCCCCGCCGCAGCCCAAAGTTATAACCGCCCCGCAAATTAAGACCTGCGGCACAAGCACTGCAAGCCACCAGAGTATATTCGAACTCGGCGGCTCTCCAACATTTTCTGTGTAAATCCACTGGGCAAATGCAAATAATGCTGTAACGCCGATCGCACACAGGCCCACGTGCCAATATCGCGGCTTGAGCAATGTACGCAACTCTGCCCGCCTTCGCATTCGACGCCGTATCGTCAGGGGCCAGTTATAGAAAAGATTAAATACCCAATGCTCCAGCAGTGCACCTCGCTCGCCGAATACCGGAACAATATGCGCCGCCTCCGTTGCCCAGTGAGCCGACATAAACCGCGCCAAAGCAGGATAGTGATACGTCATCTGAATCGGAAAAGCTAAGTAACCGACATACTTGAAAAATCCCAAAAACACTGCGATATTGTAGTCCTTGTAATTCCGTTCCCTGATGACCAGATACACTACATAAAGCCCCCGAACCAATGAGCCCGGCGAAATCGGCACCACTTGAAACAACGCGATAATAGCGATACCGATTCCCCACGCCTGTGTCCTTGGCATTTCCGGATGCGTCAAAACAAAAATGGTTGCTATCAGCACGGAAACAATCTGCGTTACCGGCAAAGTGCAAACGTGCACCGCTAAGCTCTTCAGATACTTCTGAATAAAAGGCTCGTTGATCTGTGAAAGGATAATCTGGGCATCCTCATCGCTGAGCATGTGTTTTTTTTGTCCCTCGGCCATCATCTCACGAAGCCATTGCTCACGCAGCCCCGCATTAAAGTACAGCCGAACCGGACGAATAAAGAAATAGGCCAAACGTTCCTTTGCATACTCCCAGTCTGTCAAAAACCTGTGCAGACCAGCGGGCAAAATCGAAAGCGGCAAATGACACAAAAACCCCCAAACCCCGCACCGCGGGCTTAGATCAAGGCCTGCTTCGCAGGCCCCGCCCGCTGTCTTAAGCGCTTGCTCATCGCCAAGGCGTCCGGCCCTGTACCAGACGATGACTTTTTCAGCAATCCTGCCTCTAATTGCCCGCTTAAAATACTCCCAGCTCCTCAGCATTGTTACATAGTGCCTTCGCCAGTCCGCCCGGCCCCAGATTCGGCGAATGAATTTACCCAAAAACGGTATCACCCCAATCAAAAAGAATATCAGCGTCAAAATCCTGCTGTCTCTCAGCTTCCGCTCGTGCTCTTCGTCAACCAGATTCCGCACCGACCATCCGGTCACCGCGCTGTCAAGCATTGTTGACCACAGCTTCCCACTGTAGAGCAGATGAATATGATTGTGTGAAATATCCGGAACCGAATTCCGATACACCTGCTCGGAGGCTTTCAGTTGCTCTAACATCTCGAGCATATCGGCAAACTCATCGCCGTGCTCCTGCACAAAAGCCTCCAGCTTGCTAATATCACCCCGGTCAAATTGTACCAGTGAACCACGTTTAATACCTCTGCCTATGAGCATGAAGTCACCCGGACTCATCGGCAGAAACGGCAGCAGTGCAAGGCCCGCCCGGAAATCAACCGCTACCAGCCCTCCTGATGGGTTGTTGTCGGTTCCCTGCCGTTTGAGTACGTTCGGCTGACTCTTGCACGTTGACCACTCATACTGCCGGGCAAACTCATAACCTCCCATCTCATGCAGAAGCTCGACAAATTCACGCATAAATCCTCGCTTGGCGCGGTATTCCGGCGAACCGACTTGCTGCTCATCGAGCACCTTACCGCGACTCCACTGCGTCAATAAATCTATTCGGTCATCGACTTCCAGCCGCCATGTCCGTCCTTCAATCCATTCGCTCAATTCTCCGCAGCTACCGAGTTTGTCGTCCACGAACGTTGCATAAATATCTCTAACTGCACTTTCATCCCCAAATCGAATCTTTACTCCCCGCCGAATAAATTTCTGCCAGAGCGCTCCGGCCTTTGCCGCCGCCGGATTGACCTGAAGCTGAAAAGGCCCCTGAAAACCAACCCGATATAACAAATTGCGAAACAGCCGGGAGAAACCCGATGGCGGTATAAGAATCTTCATCGCGTAGGCTCGACCCTCCTCGAGTCCCTCTATCGTCCCCTCAATCCCTGCAATTTTTACATAATATACCTGCCCTGCAAATCCCCCACCTACGAATTTCTCGACCACCAGATGCACCCGTGCCGTACCTGTTCCCGCAAGGCTGCTAACCTGGTAAGTGAGCTTTGTGCCTGCATCGTATCGGCTGATTCGCATCGGCCGATGCAGTTGAGCGCGATGAAACCTCTCCTCAAGTTCCCTGCAAACCTCAACGGAGTATTCTACTGCCATCCTTGCTTCCTAATCCTTATCTACCCACCTAACCATAACCGAATCACAATCTGCAAAACAATCGCTGCAAACACGCCTGCCATTAAATCATCCGCCAGCACTCCCCAGCCTTCGGGGAGCTTCTCAAGTTTGCATATCGGCCAGGGCTTGGCAATATCGAACAACCTGAACAGAAAAAAACCCAGCACGGCGGTAATCCAGACATCTCTGGATGACACCGCGCTTATGGCTAAAAACGGACTGACTAAAAACGTAACCGCCTGGCCGGCCAATTCGTCGGCAACAACTTCGCGAGGGTCGGTCTTGCCGGTCGCTGCAATTACAGCGGGCGCAAATCTCACACATACAACAGAACCGGCCAAGGCCAAAGCTGCCATTACGATTGATATCGAGATGCTTGATGTGCCGAAGTGCCACATCAGCCCAAAGATAATCGTCGGCGGCAGCGAACCCCACGTCCCCGGAGCAACCGGCAGACGACCAAGACCAAAACACGATGTGAGAAGTCTTTTCATAATCAGGCAAGGGTAGCTAAAAGACAAAAATTAGTCAAAGGTTTGTTGCTTTTTAGTCGTTAGTATTTAAACCTGGGTTTGCCTGGACACCATTCACTAATGACTGCCGCTGTCGGATTGCGGGAAATTCAGGCTGGCGAACTCGCCGTGATATTTTATTGCAGCGCGGTCGTAGGCCTTCGCGGCGTCGATTTCGCTGCGGAAGCAACCCAGAAATATTCTCTTTCTCTCGAACGTTATCAGAACCTCCCATTTGCGAGTCTTTTTTTCCAGGAAATTCCTTTGTATTTTGAGCTGCTTGAATTAGAGAATTTCTTCCTGTTGCGTATGTTCTGAGCACGCGTGGCGGCTCTTAGGCTTGCTCTTCTGTTGTCCATGCCATCGTGATTGATATGGTCAACCACCATTCCCTTGGGCACTTCGATAACCTCCTGGTGCATGTATGTGAGCGTCTCTTTTCCTGCTTTGCCGGTTGGTACGCGTCTTCGTGCGTAAAAGCTGTTTTTGCCTTTCTTTGAGAGCCATTCGTATCCTCGCAGGCGCTGGGTTTGAAATTGGGTTTGATTGGGTTTGTTTTTTCGGACTGCGAAATCATCGTTTTTTCTGTAATCCTTTGTTATAAGTGAGTTTACATTCATTTGGGCGTTTTGGAAATTGGGTTTGATTGGGTTTGAATTGGGTTTGTTTTCACCAAGTGTCCAATAGGATTTATTTTCATAAGCCATTTTTGAAAAGATACTTACATTCATTTTGGCCTTTCGGAAATTGGGTTTGTTTTGCATAAAAAGAGCTGATTTGTAGAGGGCTCTCGACAGATGTAGAGGGCAAGTTAGTGAAGAGTGAGCTAAAGTGCCTAAAGTGCCTAAAGTGAGCTAAAGTTGGATTCTCGATGCTGGATTCTGGATGCTCGATGCTTGATGCTCGATACTGGATACTCGATTCTGGATTCTCGATTCTGGATTCTCGATGGTTGTGATGGTTCATTGGTTAATTT
>DATKYR010000209.1:0-23628 GCA_035528395.1 Sedimentisphaerales bacterium | reverse complement strand
GCTCGCAATCTGGTACAATTTTCTTTGCATGGCTACTCCTTTCAAAAAATATAATTGTTAAACTGGCCTGATCTTATACGAAATCAGGCCGGAGTAGCCATCGCTTTTTTCAACCTCCAACTATGGATGGGACATCGTCCTTTTGCAATCTGCATCATGTATTCGGTTGTGCTGATTTTGCCTAAAACCAGAGAGGGCAGGGGAACAATAAATACCATAATATGAAAAACCAGAATCGGCAGAATTAATCCTGAGATGAGAATTCCTTTTATTCGATTTTTAAACTCATACCAGTTAGAAAGCATCTTAAAACAATTGGGCAATTCCCCCGAGAATTCCGCTGACTTTACCAGCATTATATCCAGCCTGGCAAAGACCTTCGGATATTCAGCCATAGAATCTGCAAAGGTATTACCCTGGGAGACAGATTGACTTAAGTTGGAGAATAATTTTCTCAGATGCCCTTGCAATCCTTTGCTGACCGTGTCAAGTGACTTTATTATCGGCAGCCCTGCATCGAGTAAAACTGCAAGGTTATGATATATTAGTGCAAGTTTACTGCTCACACCGGGCCCCTTTATATCCGCTATAATGCGTTGATAGTTTTATGCTCAGAAGTATCCTATCGATTGTATCAGTATGGCGTTTTACATCAATAAATTAAGCCGATAAAATATTCCGGAAATTTTCTTTTTTTACAATAATCTGTTGATTCATTCTGTGTTTGTTATATATATTTTATAGAGATATAGCTTTTTTAACGAGTTACTGATTATTGAAATGATTCGAGGGATTAACTATGAGGTTTAAGTCCATATCCTTATCTGTTGTTGTTCTGGTTTGCGCGACACTTATGCTCGTCTCATGCAATAGCTTTTCGATTGGCGCGGGTTCGGGCAGCAGGCGCGTATACAAACATGGACCTCCGCCACACGCTCCCGCGCACGGGTATCGCCACAAACAGCACGGTGTGGAGCTCGTTTATGATTCGGGGCGCGGTGTTTATGTTGTCATTGATCTTCCCAACCATTACTACTTTAAAGGCCGATATTATCGCCGTGGCGAAATTCAATGGGAAGTAGGCGTCCATATAGACGGTCCGTGGGAGTTTGTAGTATCGGAGGATGAACTTCCTAAGGGTCTTCGAGCCAAAGAGAAGGGCAAAGGCAAGGCCAAGGGTAAATCGAAAGAGCATCCCGGCCGCGGCCTCGGCCTTGAAAAGAATAAGTGATAACTGTTATTCCCGAATCGCATCCCTGCATCCCCGCATCCCCGCATCGAAGTGCGGGGTAAACTCTGTGCGGGTTAAACTCCAGTGGGAGTCCACTACTGTTATCATTGCCAGGCATCTGAAACGGGCCAGGGCAATCTCATATATACTCTACCGTTTATCGAAGTACGGTAGGGGGCATGCTCCAGTATTTGTCTTGACCAATCTATTTCTTGCCAAATAACAATTTTTCTCATAACATAGTCCCCATTGAAATTGAAGGAAGTTACTGCCATTGTTACCGGCTCGTGTGATTGTTTATAGCATTTGGCAGATAGTTTCTTCGCTTCGCTCAGAATGACGAAAACATGCAAAGACTGTCATTCTGAACGGAGCGCAGCGTAGTGAAGAATCTCTTTGGGCCAAAAAATCAGAGTTTCTTCGCTTCGTTAGAATGACGAAGGATATGTCTATGAAACTAAGTTGGGCCAGTCGGATTACGATTCTCAGGATATTGTTGATAATTCCCTTTGTCAGCTTTATGTTGAAAATAAATGACCCCGCACTTAGCACCCTCGCACAGAACGCGATGCGGTATGTTTCGATTGCTATTTTTTTGGTTATGGCGGTTAGTGACGGTATTGACGGCTATTTGGCTCGCAGAAAAAAACAGATTACCAAGCTCGGCGCGTTTCTTGATCCCATTGCAGACAAATTGCTTATGACCTGTGCGTGTCTGCTGCTGGCCTCGCAGCGGGGACATGTGGAAGATTTCCTGCTGCCGCCGACGGTTGTGGTCTTGATAATCGGCAAGGACCTGTTTTTACTCATCGGTTTTACAATCGTATATTTTATAACTTCACGGATTCATATTGTTCCTGTGTTCATTGGAAAACTTGCTACTACGCTGCAATTATCGATGGTGGCGGGAATCCTGATTGCTCCAGAGGTCTCTGGTGTTTTACCCGGCTGGATTTGGTTTTTACGGTTTCTCTGGTGGTCGGCCGCCGGTACTGCTATTATAACAACGCTTATTTACATTCGTAACGGTAGCCGATATATCGAAAAGTACGAACAAAGACTGGTGAACAACAGGCCTTAGTCAATAGTATTTAACAATTGGCGACTCACAGAGTCGAAGCCCGAAACTATGAAAAGCACGAAGCACGAAACAAATACAAAATCTAAATTTTCAAATGACCAAAACGTTTGGAATTTTGAATTTTTGTCATTCAAATTTGTTTCGGATTTCGACCCGCCAGCGGCGGGTATCGATCGGAACCCAGCGTTGCTGGGTCGAAATTCGGATTTATACGATTAGATATGGCAGTAAAGTTTAGTGAAATACCGCAAATTCTCGAAGAGCTTCGCCACGGCAAAATGATTGTCCTCGTTGATGCGGAAGACCGTGAGAACGAAGGCGACCTGGTCTGCGCTGCCGAGAAGGTAACGCCTGAGATTATTAACTTTATGGCCAAATTCGGTCGCGGTCTTATTTGTCTGCCGCTGACGGCAGAAAAATGTGATTCGCTTGGTCTGTATCAACAGACCGTTGACAGTACGGCCCGGTTTGGAACGGCTTTTACGGTCAGTATTGACGCAGCGGAAGGAATAAGCACTGGTATCAGCGCCGCCGACCGGGCGCAGACGATTCAGGCGGTGATTGCTGATGATGCCAGGCCGGGCGACCTTATTCGTCCCGGTCATGTATTTCCACTGCGTGCTCGTGAAGGTGGAGTACTCATTCGAGCCGGGCAGACCGAAGGCGCAGTTGATTTGATGCGCTTAGCGTCTTTGAAGCCGGCCGGTGTCATCTGTGAAATTATGAACGAAGACGGCTCGATGGCACGAGTGCCGGATCTGTTGAAATTCTGCGAAAAGCACAATCTCAAGATTGCCTCAATCGCCAAGCTCGTAGAATATCGTCTGCAGCGTGAAAGTCAAATCGAGCGCCTTGAGTCCGTCAATTTACCTACTGACTACGGGGAATTTGCACTGATTGGCTATAAGAGCATCACTTCAGCCGAGCCCCATCTGGCATTGTGCAAAGGCGGTGTTGGCCGGCTCGATGAAAACGGCAAAACCATCGAGCATAACGAGCCTGTGCTGGTCAGGGTGCATTCGGAATGTATGACCGGCGATTTGTTTCATTCGCAGAGATGTGAGTGCGGCTATCAATTGATAACTGCGATGAAGATGATAGAAGAAGCCGGCAAAGGTGCCTTGATTTATCTGCGGCAAGAAGGTAGAGGCATCGGCCTGACCAACAAACTCCGTGCTTATAAGCTTCAGGAGCAGGGCCTTGATACTGTTGAGGCCAATCTACAGTTGGGCTTTATGGCTGACAAGCGCGATTATGGAATTGGGGCCCAAATCTGTCGCGATTTGGGGCTGAAGAAGATACGCATACTGACAAACAATCCGAAGAAGATTAGTCGTCTTGAAGTTTATGGTATAAAGATTGTTGAGCAGATACCCCTAAGAGCTGAGCCGAGCGAGCATAATATTGACTATCTGAAAACGAAAAAACACCGTCTTGGCCACATGCTTGATGAGGATTTATGAAGTCAGAAATCAGAAGTCAGAAATCAGAAGTCAGAACTCAGAAGTTAGAAATCAGAAGTCAGAATCTGTCTTCTGTCCTCTGTCGTCTGTCCTCTGTCGTCTGTCTTATGGCGATGCTTTTGGGGGGCGCCGGTTGTGAACAGATGCAGGGACTTCCTGAATATACAGCGGAGACCGATAACGATTTTAAGAGGCTTTCTGTTTATTCTCATTTTGCCCCGGAGAAAATCAGTATTATGCCGCTCACTGAATATATCAATCCCGGCGGTACTCGACAGGCTAATATGAATCTTTACGTCAGTTTGCTGGATTCTTTCGGTTCTCAGATTAAATCACCCTGCGTATTTCGTTTTGAATTATATCAAAGAGTTCAGCGCTCGGCTGAGCCTAAGGGAAGGAGAGTTATTATTTGGCCGGATATTGATTTGACTGAACCGGTTGCAAATGACGAATACTGGCGGGATTTTTTAAGGGCTTACGAGTTCAATTTGCCTTTCGAATCAGCCGCAAACCAGAGCTACATATTACAGGTTACGTGTCTGTGCCCGACCGGAAGGCGCCTCTCAGACGAATTCACCCTTAAGCTCACAAAATGATTCTCTTAACACACGGGGTCAGAAATCAGAAATCAGAAGTCAGATGTCAGAAGTCAGTTCTTTCCTCTGTTCTCTGTTTTTACGTCAGTTTGCACAAGTTTTTCTTGACGAAGAGACGGTTGATTTGTTATAAATAAAATCAGTGAGGTTTTTATTCGCAGAAGACAGACGACAGAGAACATAAGATATCTGATTTCTGGATTCTGACTTTTGACGTGTGGAATCTTTGTAGTTTTTCGAGAAAGGAGGAGTTATTATGTGGGGTACGGAGTTGTGGTGGAAACTTTGCGCTTCGCAGTAAAGAAATATTACATATCTATTAACAACCTATATTTATTTTTTAAAGGAGGATTATTATGTCTAAGAAATTGATTTATCTAATTTCTGCTTTGGTGCTGAGCATGGCAGGTAATGCCTCAGCTGACCTCGTGGTCCACTGGAGTCTTGATGAGGGTTCCGGCACGACCGCGAATGACTTTTCCGGCAATGGCAACGATGGCACCTTGAACGGTGACCCACAGTGGGCGACTGGGAAGACAGGTGGTGCGCTGGAGTTCGATGGTACCGGCGACTATGTGGAGGTCCCACGGGTAGTGCAGGATGACTTCACGTTAATGGCCTGGATTAAAACAGATACGCCCGGACTTAGCCTGGGGGCCCAGGGTTATCAGGGCAGCGGGCTGATATGGTCGGATATCGCCGGCGTGGCGAATGACTTTATCTTAGCAATTCTGGGGACAAAACTCTCATTTTTCTGTGGAAACCCCGACGTGTCGGTAAACTCAGACAGGGACGTTATAACGGGCGAATGGGTGCATGTTACCGCGACGAGGAGTGCACAGGAAGGAAAAATCGGTATATATATCAACGGCGAACATGAAAACACTATTGACCATGCGAATAATGGTCCATTGAATGCTCTGGATACGATTGCTGTCGGAGGGAATGTCCTCGATTCACGATACTATACAGGGCTTATCGACGACGTTCGCATCTACGACCACGTTTTGTCGGGAGTCGAGGTTCTGAACGCTATGCAGGGCCAGATATGGCCTTATGCCTGGGGCCCTGAACCGGCTGATGGAGCCCTTCATCCGGATACATGGGTGAACATTTCCTGGAATCCGGGAGGTTTTGCGGTCTCACACGATGTGTATTTAAGTGACAATTTTGACAATGTCAACGATGGGACGGAGGACACATTCCAGGGCAACCAGCTCGGAACGTTTCTTGTTGCCGGCTTTCCCGGATTCGCTTATCCGGATGGTCTTGTTCCGGGCACGACATATTACTGGCGAATCGATGAGGTCAATGACACCGAGCCGAATAGTCCCTGGAAGGGCGAGGTCTGGAGCTTTTCGATTCCACCCAAGACCGCCTACTACCCGGAACCGGCTGATGGTGCCGAGTTGGTAGACCCGGATATAACTCTGAGCTGGACGGCAGGTTTCGGTGCGAAATTGCACACCGTGTACTTTGGCGATAATTTTGACGATGTGAATAACGCTGCCGGGGGTTCTTCTCAGGGAACTACGACCTATACTCCCAGTACACTTAAATCGGGAAAAACTTACTATTGGCGTGTCGATGAGTTTGATATTATCGACACGTACAAAGGCGACGTCTGGAGCTTTACGACTCAGGGCGCTGTTGTGAGCCTGAAGCCTTCTAATGGCGCTGTGGATGTAAAGCAGACACAGATTCTTACCTGGTCGCCGGGAGATTATGCAGCCTCGCATGAGGTTTATTTCAGCACAGATAAAGAGGTCGTACGCGATGCCGATACAAGTTCACCGGAGTATAAAGGCACTAAGGACCTCGGTTCCGAGAGCTATGACCCCGGAAAACTTGAGTGGGACAGCACTTACTACTGGCGTATTGATGAGGTCAATAACGCCAACCCGGACAGTCCCTGGATAGGCCCTGTCTGGAGCTTTACGACAGCCAACTTCCTTATCTTGGACGATTTTGAATCTTACAACGACCTTGACCCCGCCGACCCCGATAGCAACAGGATATTTAATGCGTGGCTGGATGGATACGACGACCCGACAAACGGTTCTCTTGTTGGTTATGACACTCCTCCTTTTGCCGAGCAAACTATCGTTCACAGCGGCAACCAGTCGATGCCACTCTTCTACGACAACAGCGTTGGTTACTCTGAGGCGACATTGACACTGACTTATCCACGTGACTGGACGGAGAAAGGTGTCAACACACTGACGATTTGGTTCAGAGGCAATTCAGATAACGCTGCTGAGACGTTGTATGCTGCTCTCAATGGCAATGCGGTAGTTACTAATGATAATCCTGATGCAGCGCAGTTAACTACCTGGACGGAGTGGACTATCGACCTGCAGGCGTTTGCAGATCAGGGCGTGAACCTTGCCAATGTCAATACGATTGCCCTTGGTCTTGGTAACAGGAACAATCCGGTAGCCGGTGGTTCAGGTACGATGTACTTCGATGATATTCGTCTGTATCCCCCGCCGACGGAATAACAAGAACCTTAAGCTGTGTGAGTGGCAATTCTCATAGATGAGGTTTTTGATGCCTGTTGAAAACAATCCCGAGAGGTCGGGATTTTAGTGTGTGGCCAAAACATAATTTGTAATTGTTTTAATTTAGCTTGTTGAAGGAGGACTGTTATGTATAAGAAATTGATTTATTTAATTTCTTTTGTTCTGGTGGCGGGATTGGTTACCAACGCCTCAGCGGATTTAGTCGGGCACTGGAGGCTGGACGAAGGTGCCGGTGATATTGCCAACGATTCAAGTGGTAACGGCAACCAGGGCACCCTCCAGGGTGACCCGCAGTGGGTGGTCGGGAAAGTAGGCGGTGCGCTGGATTTCAACGGAACATCCGACCACATTACAATCCCTTTCAGCGAAAGTCTGGGAGTTTTAAACCAGGGTGATTTTACTATCGCCGCATGGTTCAAGCCGGACGAAATACCCTCTGAAAACAAGGAAGTGTTTCAGCAGGGGGATGCGAACGGGACAGGCAGGACATGGCTTTTCGTTGCCGGCGCCAACGAGATACGGTCGTATCTTGGCGGTGGCACAGTCCCGTCGGGAGTCGGTGTGGAAGCTGGGGTATGGTATCACACCGCTGTTGTCGTAACAGAAGGAGGGGCTACCGATACTGTTCAGTTGTATATAAATGGTGAACCAGCTGGTGAGCCGTCCCAAATGAGCATGGAAGATTCCGAGGGGAGCTACTTTATCGGCTGCCACAAGGATCTTACCAACTTCTGGGATGGTCTTATTGACGATGTGAGGCTTTACAATCATGCTCTGACAGAGGTCGAACTGCTGGCAGCTATGCAAGGTGAAAGATATCCGTATGCGTTAGGTCCTGAGCCGGCCGATGGTGCTTTCCACGAAGATACATGGGTTAGCCTTAGCTGGTCGCCGGGAGATTTTGCGGTCTCGCACGATGTGTACTTCGGCGACAATTTTGACGATGTCAACGCCAGCGCCGAAGGAACATTCCAGGGCAACCAGCTCGGGACGTTTATTGTTGTCGGCTTTCCCGACATGCCTTATCCGGATGGTCTCGTTCCGGGAACGACATACTACTGGCGGATCGATGAAGTCAATGACACCGAGCCTAATAGTCCCTGGAAAGGCGAGGTCTGGAGCTTTAGTATTCCTCCCAAGACCGCCTATGCACCCGACCCGGCTGATGGCGCCGAGCAGGTAGACCCGAATGTTGAGCTTAGCTGGACGGGAGGTTTCGGTGCGAAACTGCACACCGTATATTTCGGCGACAATTTCGACGAAGTCAACAACGCCGCTGGTGGACTCCCACAGGGAAGTGCAACCTATATTCCAGGCACACTTGAATTGGCTAAGACTTACTACTGGCGAGTCGATGAGTTTGATGCCGTCGACACGTATAAAGGCGACGTCTGGAGCTTTACTACTCAGGGCGCCGTCGGGAACCCGAATCCATCTAATGGAGCTGTGGATGTAAAGCAGACGCAGATTCTTAGCTGGTCGCCGGGAATCTATGCTGCTTCGCATGAGTTATACTTTGGCACTGATAAAGATGCCGTGAAAAATGCCGATACCGGTTCGCCGGAGTATAAAGGCACCAGGGACCTTGGTGCTGAGAGCTATGAGCCCGGTAAGCTTGAGTGGGACAGCACTTACTATTGGCGTATTGATGAGGTCAATAACGTCAATCCCGACAGCCCGTGGAAAGGCAATATCTGGAGTTTTACGACCGCCAACTTCCTTGTCGTGGATGATTTTGAGGACTACGACGTTGGCAACAACGAAATATGGTGGGCGTGGAAAGACGGGGTTGGCTATGCATCGCATCCGACTGAACCGTCCTATGCCGGTAATGGGACCGGCTCCGCTGTAGGTGACGAAAGCACTCCTTCTTATACTGAGGAGACTATCGTTCACGGAGGCAACCAGTCGATGCCGGTATTCTACGACAACAGCGTCCTCAGGTATTCAGAGGTGGAGAAGACACTGACTTATCCGCTTGACTGGACAGAGAATGCTGTTAGCACACTGACAATTTGGTTCAGGGGCAATTCGGATAACGCTGCTGAGACTTTGTATGTTGCTCTCAATGGCAGCGCGGTTGTCTCTCATGATAATCCTGGTGCCGCACAGATAACCACCTGGACGCAATGGAATATCGACCTGCAGGCGTTCGGCGTGAACCTTGCCAACGTTAATACTATTGCCCTTGGATTAGGCAATAAGACAAATCCGCAGGCAGGTGGTTCAGGTACGATGTACTTTGACGATATTCGGCTGTATCCTCCGGCGCCCTAAGCTGTGCGATTCAGTTGGCCCCCATTGCTTCTTGCGAAGCAAGATATGGGGGTGTGGCTGATACGAAGCTCTCAAAGTTTGAGATTGCCGCGTCCGCCTTTGGCGGACTCCTAAGAAAATAAACGGTTTTCGAATTGTGAGGGTTGAGATTGCTACAGTCGCCTACGGCTCCTTCGCAATGACATTGATGGTCCATTTTCTTTTGCATACATCCTGAGAATCAGGTCAGTTGCTCGCAATGACAAACGAGAGGGTAAGAGATTTACGTCAATTCAGGGCCTATGCCGATTGATTCGGTATAGGCCCTGCTTGTATTCGTATTACGTATCTTGTATCTTGGTTGACCCCGTAAGATAGCAATGAATTATCTCAAGGGTTGAGATACGCTTTCCTGGCTGGGCGCCGCGCCGACTGCAAGCTACACGAAATTTACTCTCCTGATTAAATTAAATTGACCTGATAAAGCGAATCTGCGATTATATCCTGTGGTTAAGCCTCACTTTTGTTGTATTTTTGTCTAAAAAGAGGAACTTTTTGAGGCAAAATTGGTCTAATTGAGGGTAAAACCGGTGGCGGAAGTGGCAAATATGGATACATACGCTTCTAAGAGGCGTATCAACATTGACGACGCTGTATTGGTTAGGCGGTGCTGGCAGGGCGATTCTGCAGCAATGGAAGAGCTTATTCTTAAGTATCAGAATCGCATCTACAACATGGTCTTAAAAATATGTGCAGACCCAGATGATGCCGCGGAACTCACACAGGAAACATTTGTCAAAGTAATAGAGAACATAGATAACTTTGAGGGCAGAAGCGGCTTTTATACATGGGTGTTTAGAATAGCCGTTAATCTGACCTTGAATTACTGCCAGAGGAATGCCAGACTTGGGTTTAGCTCGCTGGATGCGATTTCGCCAAAGTCGGAATACAGTAGCCAATCAAATCTCGCGTTGAAGGAGTTTTTGAGCGATGATAGCTCACCTGACCCTGCGGCGTTGGCTCAGAACAAAGAGTTGTACGAGATAGCTGTTGAGTCGTTGATGAAATTGGATGATGCACAAAGAGCTGTCGTTGTGTTGCGGGATATTGAAGGTATGAATTATGCCGAGATTGCAAAGGTGTTGGATATCGAGTTAGGCACGGTCAGAAGCAGATTGAGCCGGGCCAGAAGTAAGCTAAGACAGATTTTGGAGGCCATTTTGCAATGAAAGAAATCCCAAATATGGACGAATTGCTCAATAGCTTCATTGATAGAGAGCTGCCGGCCAGGCAGCATACCGAGGTTCAACGGCTGATACATCACGACGAGAAAATTGCACACCGGCTGCAGCAACTGCAAAAATGTAAAATGTTACTGAGCTCTTTGCCTGTTGCCGAGGCTCCGCCACAGATATTGGAGAATGTAAAAGCTTCCTTAGCCAGGAAACCGCAGCTGGTCGAGCAGCCCTTGGTCTTTGACGAAAGGGCCGGAACAAGACACCTGCTGGGTCGCAGGCTCTTTGCTGCCGCTGCTATGCTCGGCCTGGTTGGCATTTTGACGGCTGTAGTTTACACCATTGTAGCTCCGGAAACTGTCACGCAAAGACCGGTTGCTGTTGAGCGCCGAGAGCCGCCCCCGACAGTTGACGTGGTAAAGCCCGGACCGACAATTGTTGCGGCACCATTTAGCGGCAGGCTTGAATTGCGAACAAGTTACCTGCCTGCTGTTGTAGCATTTATTAACAGGGCGATTGAAAATAATATCCCTTCAGATGAATGGATTGCATCAGACCAAAGCAATGTCAAAGAACCACATGCTCTTGTTTGCGGCAGCGAAAGCTTTAATTTACTGTTGGCTGAGCTGGGCAATATTTGGGGCAAGCTGGATTCGGCTACTTTACTTGTTGATACTGACGTGTTTGGCGAACAAGTTGTGGTTGACGCAGTTACCGCTGAGCAGGTATCAGGGATTATCAACCAGGACGATTCCAAAAGACGAGTGGAGGTGGCGAAGGATTTTGCCGTCTTGAACAATATGGCGGAGCAATTACCCGGCAGAGAGATTCTCACTGCTATCGATGATACTACGGTGGGTTTGATAACTCCGCCAAAGCCGGTCTTGACCTCGAATCAGAAAACAGTAAAAAAATCACCGACCAGGACCGAAGAAAACAAAAACATACATCTGACAATTACGGTTTTGGGCGGTAACTAAGGGACTGCTGATTTTGGCACCTTGATTTGACCGGGGCCGACAGCAAGAGAATAAAGGAATGCTTGATATACAAAACTGCTGTCTGGTGGTTGTTGACGTCCAGGGTAAGCTCGCCCAGTTGATGCACGGCAAACAAGCTTTATTCAAAAACATCCAAATCCTTATCAAAGCCGCCAAAATCCTCAATATCCCAATCCTTTGGTGCCAGCAATGCCCCTATGCCCTTGGACCGACAGTGTCTGAAATAGCACAGTTTCTAACCGACGATGAGCCGATAAACAAGGCGGCTTTCAGTTGCTGCGGCGCCGAGCAATTCAACATCAGGTTAAATGAATTAGCCCGACAGCAGGTCCTGTTGTGCGGCATAGAAGCCCACGTCTGCATTTATCAAACAGCAGTTGATTTGTTCCGGAAGGGTTTAAGTGTGGATGTGATTGCGGACGCTGTTTCTTCGAGAACGCTGGAGAATAAGCAAATTGCGTTAGATAGGATGGCCGTTGGAGGAGCAAATATCATCTGTACTGAGATGGCCTTATTTGAGCTGCTCAGGACCGCAAAACACCCACAATTCAAGCAGATTGCCAGCCTTATAAAATAAACTTTTCTTCTTTATGTTCAGAACTCCTGAGCTTTGATTCGTATTTTCTGTAGGTAGTGATAAAAGGGAGCAATCAGATTGAAACCGGAAGCTAAATCATCAACCAGCTTGCCGCTGAAAAGGGTATCATCTATTTTTCTATTGCAAACCAAATACATATTCTTTCTCTGATACCAATTTTGGATTTTCTCAGGCTTGGTTTTGTCGATTATTCTCTTGTATTTCTCGCCTTCCAAAACGTAAATCTTTTGTTTTGCAAAAAAGGAAATTGCCTTCAAAAATTCTTTAGGATTCTCGTCAATCATCGCTCGAAATCTACTCATTATACTTGGTGCAGCATTATAAAATCCCATCCCGTATCGATATGAATCCACAGACAGCTCAAAGAAATAGCCGCTGACGAGTGTTGTCCAATCTTTGTTCTGATTCTTAAACGTAAACCACACAGTGCTTCTGAAAGGTGATTTATCTTTGGAAAATCTCGTATCACGATAAATCCTTGAAATCGTCTTGTTCACTGAAGGGGTGATTTCGAAATAAGGATCAATATCCAGCATGAAATCCCCCAAATCCGTAACCAGATTTCGTAATGGTTCCAGTACGTATTCTTTGTAATCAGCCCTGTGTGCCTGGAACCAGGCCTTGCTGTTATTTGCCTTAAGACCTCGAAGGAATTTCAATGTTTTGGGCGAAAATCCCTTAAATTTTCTTCTTTCTTCCTCGGTCATGCTATCAGCCGTCCTTCATTAAATTAGCATTCGCCTCAAATTCTGTGAGATTATCAAGGATTTGCTCTAAATCCTTTTCAAAGTGAATAATTTGGCTTTTTGAGAATCCCTTATAGAAAAGCCTTGTCAGTTCTTCTGATACTTCGACGTATTTTTTCTCCATTGTCCTGTCTTTTTCCGTGCGTTTTATCAGGATTTTCCGTCTGTCTTTTTTGGAACGTCGACGCTTGACGTATCCCATCCTTTCGAGTCTGTCGAGCATACTTGTCAGAGTTGATTTTTTAAGTTGCGTTTTTTTCGCAAGTTCATTGATTGAAATACCATCATTTTGCCAGAGCGCAAACATTATCCTGCCCTGAGCGGAGTTAATCTCAATGTTATGTTGTTTAAGGATACGTTCAGATATTCTCCCACCCACCTGACGTATCTTAGCCATTAAGAAGCCAGCCTGGTGTTGTTCCTTCATTTTTTTCATTTTAACTTGAATTCAAAAGGTGCTTCTTTATAGCCTCCTTTTGCAAAAGCAGGTATCAGCTTAAGTACAGTAAATTCAGGGTCATCCGCTCGGCCAGGCCAAAACATCTCCCAGCCGTCCTGCCAGAGCTGTTTCTTGAGATGCTTATCTGTAACTTCTTCTATTTCTCCGCCAAGCATCAGACACTGAAATTCGCTTGGAATATCTGAATAGACAGCTAAATAAACGGAAACCTTTGGATTGGCCCGGATTTGCTGCATTTTGGCAGATGAGCTGCTGGTCACCATAAAAATCAGAAAATCTTCTTTATGCTGCTCAAATATTTTGACCAAGCCGGGATTTTCTTTCTTGTTTCTCAGGTTGGACATTATTCTTGTATAAGGAAAGCCGTCACTTCCGATAGTGCTTAGATACACCACATTTGCCGTTTCCATTAAATTCAAACATGCTTTTTTTAGTTCTTTTTCTTCCATTTTTTTATCTCCTTTTAGTATTTCCAATTATTATTTACTTTTTCCTCTGGGTCTATTTCTCTTTGAATAATCCCGCACCGAGGTCACAACCAAATGTGCCGGGCACAACATGCAGGTAATCTCTTATATTTTTATCTTCCACTAAGGATATACGAGCACCTTTGATAACATTTGTCAGGTCATAAGTAATCTCTGCTCCAGTTTCACCGATAGGACCACTTTCAATACCATATCCAGAAAACTTATTAACATTGATTATACAGTCATTCAACTTATACCTTATGGGTCTTTCGGTCTTTTTTCGCATCCAGAAATATTCTGTGTCCGTTACGATATTATGATGAAACTCGAAATCATCTGATGTCCGGCAAGTCCAAACACCAGAGATAAATCCGCCATCAACAATACAATATCTCATTACATTATTTTTGCCGCTGATACCTTCCGGCCCATCCCAAAATACAGCGGAAGCATGGCAGTTATGGAAAACACAATGGTCAACCACAAATTTGTGTCCTGTAGCAATAACCGGACAATAAATGTCAAAGGAATCCTTGTCCCCGACAAACATACATTGCGTTACAAGCAGGTCCTCAAGACCTTTGTCAATACGTTCGATTGGGGCATACATGTTATTCGGTACAGGACTGCCAAGAAATCTCAGCCCGCGAATTGTTACGTGGCTTAGCTTTATTTTTAATCCATAAGTACCTGTCATTACATCCGGCTTTTCCGGATTCCGAGGGTCTTCAGTTGACAATATCACAGGCATAAGCTGTGGCTTCCACCCTTTATCATCCGGCAAAACTGATGATTCTATGGTAAGTCGATCTTTTTCAGTATAGGGGCGTGAGTTTTTAAGAACTACAGCCTGGGTCAGATTATAAATGCCGGGAAGTATTTTTATAATAGTCGGACCTGAATTGGAGCTGTTGTTCACCAAAATTGCAGCTTTGCCTAAAGTAGATAACGGTTTTTCCCTTGTGCCCGGATTTGTGTCATTGCCGTTTGTGCTGTCTAAATACAGTACCTCAGCTATTACCCCAGGTGAAAAAATCGCAACAGCCAGGGCCAAAAAGATAAACCGATAATTCAGAATACCTCTTTGTCTCATTTTTCTTTCTCCTTTTCTCAAATAATAGTTTTATATAAAATAGTACTATATAGAACTAACATCAAGTAAAATTTCTATTATTTATAGAAAAATGTGATTAAATTGAGTTAAAAGTTGAGTCTGAGAGGTAATTATGCTGACTTTTTTTTGTCTTTTGTGGCGGGTTTGGTTTTTTCGCCGGGTTTTGTATCTTTGGCTGTAGCATCAGCGGTCTTAGTGTCTGTTTTCTTTTTCGAGGTGTCTTTGTCGGTAGTCTTTTTCTCGTTTTCCTGGGCTTTTTTATAGCCTTCGCTTCTGTAATCGGTCTGATAGAATCCGGAGCCTTTGAAGATTACTCCCGCTCCGGCACCGATAAGCCTTTTCAATTTTCTTTTTTTGCACTTTGGGCATGTGCGCAGAGGTTTAGCTGTTATACTCTGGAAGCGCTCAAACTCACATCTACAACTCTCACATATATAATCATAAGTCGGCATAGCAATCACTCCACCTCGGTTCCGTCCTCTGTCTTCTGTCCTCTGTCTTCTGTCAGCTTATTAACAATTACTTTACTTGGCCGAATAACTCGACCGTTGAGTTTGTATCCCTTTTGAAACTCTTCAAGAACAATATTATCTTCTTTTTCAGGCTCGGTCTTTTGCATCATTGCTTCGTGCTGAGCAGGGTCGAAAATTTCGCCCGGTGCCTTTATCTGCTCGACGCCGTGCGATTTTAAGATATCAAGCATCTGGTCGTAGATAATCTGAATGCCTTTGACAAATACATCTGCGTTATCCGTCGAGTGTGCATTTTGCAGTGTATGTTCTAAATTATCCAGAGCAGGCAGCAATGTTTTTATTATCCTTTCTTTTTCGTAGCAAATCGTATCGGCTATTTGTTTAGGGACTCGTTTCTGGAAATTCGCATAGTCGGCACTGACTCGCTGATATTGGCCAATAGCAATTTCGAGCAATTCCTGTAGGCAATCGTTCTTTTCCTTTTCAAATTCTAACAAAGCTTTGGTTTCGTCTTCTTTCGGTGATTTACGTTCCAAAGCTTCCTTACGCTTCTCTAATGTTTCTCGCAGAAGCTTACTGCTTTGTGGTAACAAAGTATCTAAAAGACCGTAGAAGTCTGAGAAGCTATTCTTTACTGCCTCAGGTTCTTTTGGTTCTTCATGTTTTTCTTTCTTTTTCTGTTTCATCAGTTGTTACCAAGATGTTTTTTCAGTTTTTCGAAAAAGCGTTTGGATTGTGGAGAAACACTTTTATTTTCGCTTTTAGCGAATTCTCTCAGCAGCTCTTCTTGTTTTGCGTTTAGTTTCACCGGTGTTTCAATAGCAATTTGCACGAGCTGGTCGCCGGTTCTGTGTGTTCTGATATCCGGCAGGCCCTGGCCTTTTATTCTAAAGACGCTTCCGTACTGTGTCCCCGGCGGGATTTTCAATCCTCGCGTACCATTCAGACTTGGTACGTCAATAGTTGTTCCTAACGCAGCCTGTGTAAAGCTTATGGGTACAACCGCAATCAGGTCATTTCCGTCGCGATGCAGAAATTCGTGTGGCTTTATTCTTACGTAGCAATAAAGGTCGCCTTTTGGCCCACCGCCTCGGCCGGGCTCACCTTCGCCGGCGACTCTTATACCCTGTCCTTCGTGGACACCAGCGGGGATTTTGATTGCGACGACTCTCTTCTTTGGCACTCTGCTGGTGCCTTTGCATTTTTTGCAGGGATTGGTTATGACCTGTCCGCTGCCGCCGCATTGCCGGCATGTCGAGACCATCTGGAAGAACCCACCGCCTCTTGCAACCTGACCACTTCCACCGCAAGTTGGACATCGGCCCGGCTTGCTTCCTTTGGCACAGCCGTTGCCGTTGCATTCGGCGCATATATCCTGGCGCGTAAATTCAATGGTCTTCTCAGCGCCTTTGGCGATGTCGTTGAGCGTCAGCTCCACGGCGGTTTCCAAATCGTAGCCGCGGGTAGGCCCTGCACGTCGGCTTGACCTTCGGTGGCCCCCGAAAACACCGCTGAAGAAATCATCGAAGCCGAACATACTGAAGATATCTTCGACGTTCATTCGGGAGAAGTCGTGCATTCCGGCTCCACGGAGGCCTTCGTGTCCGAGCTGGTCATAACGCCGTCGCTTCTCGACGTCGCTCAGGACTTCATAGGCCTCGGCGCACTCTTTGAACTTGGTCTCGGCTTCTTTATCATTCGGGTTCTTGTCCGGATGATATTTCATCGCCATACGCCGATATGCGCGTTTAATCTCGTCAGCGGAGGCGTTCTTACCCACGCCTAAAACTTCATAGTAATCCCGTTTGGCCATAATCTCGTATCTCGTATTTCGTGAAGCGTATCTCGTATTTCACTTCACGCTTCACACTTCACGAACTACGAGGGCGTTATCTTACTGAGCCTGCTATTGGCTCTTCGTTTTTGTCTTCATCTTTTAATTCTGTTACCAGGACGTTGGTAGTCAGCATCAGGCCGGCTACTGAAGCAGCCATTTCTAATGCGGTTCTGGCAACCTTTGCAGGGTCGATGATTCCCGCTTTAAACATATCGACGAACTGTCCTGTATTTGCGTCATAGCCGATGTTCTTGCCTTTTTCGAGAAGCTTAGCGACGACCACATCGCCTTGCTCACCGGAGTTTTCAACAATTTGAGTTGTTGGTGCTTTAAGCGCATTGATTACAATGTCAAAGCCGATTTTTTCATCGCCTTTGGCCCTTGCTCTGGCCTTTTCTACCTCTGGGATGGCACGCAGGAACACGATACCGCCGCCTGCGACGACGCCTTCCCCGGCCGCTGCCCTTGTAGCGTGCAGTGCATCTTCCAGCAGGTCTTTGCGTTCCTTCATTTCCGTTTCGGTTGCGGCGCCCGCTTTTATGATGGCTACTCCGCCGGTCAGCTTGGCTAAGCGTTCCTGTAATTTTTCGCGGTCATAGTCACTGGTCGTTTTTTCAATTTGATTGCGGATTTGCTCACAGCGCCCGGCAATTTCTTTCTTTTTGCCGGCTCCTTCGATTATTGTGGTCGTTTCCTTATCTATGACGATTTTTTTGGCCTGGCCCAGTTGCGAAAGCTCGATGCTTTCGAGCTTGATTCCCAAATCTTCGGTAATCACCTGCCCGCCGGTCGAGATACCTATATCGGCCAACATCGCTTTTCTGCGGTCACCGAAGCCGGGCGCTTTCACCGCGCAGGTCTTCAAAATACCTTGCAGCCGATTAATAACCAGTGCGGCTAATGCCTCACCTTCAACGTCTTCTGCAATAATCAGCAGCGGCCTGCCCACTTGAGCAACCTTTTCAAGCAGAGGGATAAGCTCG
The DNA here is from genome assembly GCA_035528395.1 of Sedimentisphaerales bacterium. GTDB lineage: Bacteria > Planctomycetota > Phycisphaerae > Sedimentisphaerales > Anaerobacaceae > NIOZ-UU13. The sequence continues at coordinate 5,562 of DATKYR010000209.1, read as the reverse complement.
CGAACGTTGGATATCTTCTTTTCGTGCAGCAGAATATAGGCGTCTTCGAGGACAGCTTCAAGGGTATCGGCGTTAGTCATAAAATACGGCGACATATAACCCTTATCGAACTGCATACCTTCAACAACGTTCAGCTCGTTTTCCATTCCTTTACCTTCTTCGACTTCGATAACACCGTCACTTCCGACCTTATCGATTGCTTCAGCCAAGATTTCACCGACAGACGGGTTGTTGTTTGCACTGATGGTCGCGACCTTTGCAATGTCACTGTGGCCTTTTACAGGCACGCTCACCGATTGGATGAATTTGGTAACGGCTTCTGCTGCTTTGCTGATTCCCCGCTGAATGGCCATCGGATTCACACCGACCGTAACGTACTTTAGCCCTTGGGTGTAGATCGCTTCTGCCAAGACAGTTGAGGTTGTGGTACCATCGCCGACAACGTCGGAAGTTTTGCTGGCAACCTCATTGACCATCTTTGCGCCCATGTTTTTAAATGGGTCCGGCAGCTCGATTTCTTTACTGACCGAGACGCCGTCCTTTGTCACCTTCGGAGAGCCCCAGCTTTTTTGCAGGATAACATTTTTGCCGGTTGGCCCGAGAGTGACCTTCACCGCTTCTGCTAATTGCGACAGACCATCTTTGAGCTGTGTTCGTGCTGTATCGTCAAACATTAATTGTTTTGCCATTTTTCACTACCTCTTTTAATTTTCTTCTTATCAGTTTTTAGCTCATACTTTTCGGACTGTGAACTATAAACTACTGTTTTATTTTTCAACAATTCCGAGAATGTCACTTTCTCGCAGAATTACATATTTTTCACCATCGATTTCGACGTCACTTCCAATGTATTTTGCGTAGATAACTTCATCTTTTTTCTTTACGGACATATTGCTTCTTTTGCCGTTATCGAGCAGTTTGCCCGGGCCGGTAGCTACCACTTTGCCGATCTGTGGTTTTTCTTTTGCGGTGTCCGGTAGAATAATTCCGCCGGATGTTTTCTCTTCGGCTTCCGATTGTTTGATTACAATTCTGTCATCCAGGGGTTTAAGTATCATAACTCACTCCTTAATCTATTTATGGTTCCACTTTTTAATCTCTTATTTGCCTTCAATTTCGAGTACTACAACAGTATTGATGGGGTCCGGTGCCTCACTTGGCACGCTAACAACGACCTTTTCCTCATCTTCACGCCTAACGGATAGTTTAGCGCGTTTCTTGTCAGCCAGCAGGTATGCTTTTTTTACCTTATTTTTCAGGCCTGTTACTTCCAGTTTGCTGTTTGTCGGCCAATCGAATACATGAAGATACAGCTTACCGGGTTTTGCAGTGCATCGGCCCCACGGTACTTCGCCGAGCGGACTGGCTGTAGTCCCGTAAATGCTTTCGTTGTTTACCTTCATCCACTCGCCAATGGCCTTCAGGCGTTCTACACTTGGGCCGGGGATAAGACCTTCGGCGTTAGGGCCTACGTTCAGCAGGAAGTTGCCGCCTTTGCTGGCGATGTCCGCGAGTTTATGGAGCAGGTCCTCGGTCGATTTCCAGTTTTGGTCATAGGATTTATAACCCCAGGTATCGTTCATCGTCATACAGGATTCCCAGTCAACGCCAGGCAGACCTGTCGCTGGAATCTGCTGCTCGGGGGTCCCGAAGTCGCCGGCATACTCCTGGTCGTCCTTGCTCAAGCCCTCCATTCCTTTGCGTCCCTTGCCGACGCGATTGTTTACAATGATGTTCGGCTGAAGGGCTAAGACGTAATTAAACATGTCTTTGCCCATCGGCTCGGTCCAGTCCTTTATCCACTCACCGTCGAACCACAACACGCCAAGAGGGCCGTAATTTGTTATTAGCTCTTTGAGCTGTGGTTTCAGATAGTTATCGACATATCGGGCAAAGTTGGGATTCGATTGCTTTGCGTCGTTATAGTTTGGGTAGAAAGGCCGCTGAGCATCGGGATGATGCCAGTCCATTATCGAGTGGTAGAAGCAAAGCTTAATACCCTGTTTCTTGCACGCTTTAGACAACTCTTTGAGTATATCACGCTTGAACGGCGTAGCGTCTATGATGTCGTAGTCCGTTACCTTTGAATCCCACAGACAAAAGCCGTCGTGATGCTTGCTGGTGATGACGATATACTTCACCCCTGCATTCTTGGCGATTCCCACCCACTCATCAGCGTTGAACTTGACCGGATTAAATTTCTTTGTAAGCGGTTCATACTCCGAGACGGGTATATCTGCTCTTTCCATAATCCACTCACCGATGCTGTCAATTCTCTTGCCTTTCCACTCACCGGCCGGCACTGCGTAAAGGCCCCAGTGGATAAACATACCGAATCTCGCATCCCGCCACCACTTCATTCGTTCGTCCTTGCTCAACGGCTGTTTCTCCCCAAGTACACTAGTTCCTTCTTGTTGGCAGCCTGCAATCGCGAATATGCACAGCGCTGCTATTATTATCACTGCGTTTATCGTGCTTCTGCAGGTGCTGGCGTAGATACGAAGCCGGCTTGTTCTGTCATGCATAATTTAGCCTCATTGTTCTATTGAGCGCTGTATTATTAAGCAGCACCAACTGGCATCCTAAAGCTTGTTTGGGGGTTTAATAACCGTTTCGGCTTTCTTCCTTACATCATGCCACCCATGCCACCCATTCCACCCATGCCACCCATACCGCCGCCCATACCTGGGCCGCCGAGTCCGCCGGGAGGCATTTCTTCTTTTTCCTTGGGCTTTTCGGTTACAAGGCAATCTGTCGTTAACAGCAGGCCGGCTATACTCACAGCGTTTTGCAGGGCAATTCGGGTGACCTTTGCCGGGTCAAGTATGCCGGCTTTCAGCATGTCCTCGTATTTATCTGCATTGGCATTGTAGCCGAAGCCGCCTTTGCCTTCAGCCACTTTGTTGACTACGAGGTTTGGGGTTGCCCCGGCGTTGTAAGCGATGTAGTAACACGGCATTGAAAGCGCCTTTGCAAGAATATCTGCGCCGGTTTGCTCATCGCCTGTAAGCTTCAATTTCTTTACCGCATCGATACAGCGGATTAGAGCTACACCTCCGCCCGGCACGATACCTTCTTCGATAGCTGCTCTGGTGGCGTGCAGGGCGTCTTCGATTCGGGCCTTTCTTTCTTTCATTTCCACTTCGCTTGCAGCGCCGACATTGATTTGAGCCACTCCGCCGGTAAGTTTAGCTAATCGTTCCTGGAGCTTCTCGCGGTCATAGTCACTGGTTGTAATTTCTATTTCGTCTTTTATCTGCTTGATTCTGCCGTTGATTCCTTGCTGGCTGCCTGCGCCTTCAATAATGATTGTATTATCGTTATCGATGGTTACCTTTTTGGCCTGACCAAGCTGCTTTATACTGATATTTTCCATCTCGATGCCTAAGTCTTTGAAAATCGGCTCTGCACCTGTTAGTACCGATATGTCCTGCAGCATTGCTTTTCTGCGGTCGCCGTAGCCAGGCGCTTTAACGGCTGCAACCTGCAGCACACCTTTAAGTTTATTGACCACCAGTGTTGCTAATGCCTCGCTCTCAACATCTTCTGCGATTATCAGCAATGGCTTCTTGGCGTTTGCAACCTTCTCAAGCAGCGGTATAAGCTTTGCTACATTACTGACTTTCTCTTCGTAAACGAGGATAAACGGTTTTTCTAATTCACAGACCATATTCTCGATATCGGTAGCGAAATGAGGTGAAAGATATCCGCGGTCAAACTGCATACCTTCGACGAATTCAACGGTTGTCTCGAAACTTTTCCCCTCTTCAACCGTGATAACGCCATCCTTGCCGACCCGCTGGAAGGCTTTAGCCATAATCTTTCCGATTTCTATATCGTTATTAGCTGATACCGAGGCGATATTGATTATGTCATCGGCTTTGGTAATATCGATAGGTTTTGCCAGCGAGGCCAGCTTATCGGTGACCACCTTGGCCGCTTTTTGCATGCCACGGTTCAGGGCCATAGCATCTGCACCGGCTGCGAGGTTTTTGTATGCTTCTTTAAATAGTGCCTCGGTGAGCACCGTGGCGGTAGTTGTGCCGTCGCCGGCGATTTTCGAGGTCTTGCTCGCAGCCTCTTTTACTAATTTTGCGCCGAGGTTCTCGTTCTTGTCGATAAGGTCGATTTCTTCAGCAACCGTTACTCCGTCTTTGGTTACGGTTGGGCCGCCCCAGCTTTTATCAATGACGGCGTTTCGGCCTCTTGGCCCAAGGGTTGGTGTTACGGCTGCAGCGAGTTTTTCCACACCAGCTAACAGGCTGGCTCTTGCATCGGACTCAAATGCCAATTCTTTGACTGCCATAATTGCTTGCCTCCATAAATTGTCTGCCCTACAAAAGGTTCAATTGTTAATTTTCGCATAATTTATACCAGATGTGCAAAAGATATACCAGCTTTCTTACAGATAGGAGGCTATTTTGACCAATTTGCCGTAAGTGGCTTATTGACAGGCAATTATGGAATGCAAAAATTGACAATAAGAGCAGTCTGGCAGGATTTATCAGCCGATAAGGTGCCAATTTTGGTATTGTAATGTAGGTTAATACGCCAAGTTGACAGGAAACATCGTATTTCGTGTATCGTCAATGGGGACATACGGCGCTGCTTTTTTGTTTTGATGAGAATGAGTCTGGATCCCCGCTACACGCTCTTCGATCAGAGTCGAGCACAGGCTTCGCGGGCACAGGCGGGGGCGTACGGGGACAAGATTGCGGATTTGGGTATTGTATAACGGAAATCACTTTTTGACCCAGCCAAACCGACGAGCAATTACGCTCTCGGCCATACGAGCGAGTCAAGACAACGCCGATAATAGATAATCAAAAATCCCCTTGTGGTGCTGTTTTTTCAATGACTTTGACAACACCACGTATTGTAATGAGCAGATTTTTCCGGCTTCTTACTCTTGCTGCCAATCAGTCTTTTGTGGCGAGCTGGGCGTTTCTTGATAGCTCGGAGAGGGCTCTTGCGAAGCTTCAGGCTGCTCAGTACTGCTTTCGGGCCATGACTGCGAGGTATCGGAGCTATTTTCGGGCCATTGCTGTGATTCATCTGGTACCTCAGATGACTGCTCAGATTTCGTGCAAGGCTTGATAACGTTGATAATTTTCTCAAATAGGTTCCAGGACATTTTTCAAACTCCTCAATAAATCGGATTTTTGTTTCTTTTTTTAGGTTTTTTTGGGTGTACTAATGACTATTTTTCACCCTATTTTCGGCGTTTTTTGACAGAGACTTTATTTGGAAAGCCAAATATTTTCGTGCTAAATGCAGGGAGGTGGTCAGGTATTTTTCTTATTTTGGGGGCAAATCCTTGTATTTGAGCTAAAAATGGGGGTAGGTGAAATTGGGTTTGATTGGGTTTGTTTTTTGGAGCCTGAAGGCGATTTCATTTTCATAATCCTTTATAAAATATAAGTTTGCGCTCATTTTGGGCCTTTGAAGAAATTGGGTTTGTTTATTCGGACTTCGAAATCATCTTTTTTTCTGTAATCCTTTGTTATAAGTGAGTTTATATTCATTTTGGCTCTTTTTAAATTGGGTTTGATTGGGTTTGAA
>DATKYR010000208.1:0-42459 GCA_035528395.1 Sedimentisphaerales bacterium | reverse complement strand
CCCAAATTGTCTTACCAGTGGTCTGTTCCAGTGTTACTATGGTCTGCGAAAAATCCTTCAGACATTTATCCCTGCTTCTTCTTCTAATAAAGGCAGCAACAACTGTAGATAAGACGATGAAAATTATAGTTATGGCAGTGTAAGGCATAATAGATTTCCTTCACAACAGTCTCCGAAATTTCAGATAGCGTCCCAGGTGTTTGCGGAATGTTATACTCAAACGAGCATCCGCCGTAAGGTGTCCTGCGGAGAGTATAGCTTTTTCCACTGGGATTGCAATGAGAATCCGCCGTAAGGTGTCCTACGGAGAGTATCAAGCATCCAGCCGGATTTGCTTTGTTGCCTGTTCCGGATAGCATCCAAGGGCTTTTTGTTTTTTACTCCCCGAATAGCAGGGTTCACCTTTAATTTTTCTTGCAATATCAGTTCATTTTGCTAAATTTAAGTCACGATTCGACCGGCAGCAAAGCTTTACGGGCAGGTAGCTCAGTTGGTAGAGCAACGGACTGAAAATCCGTGTGTCGGCGGTTCAAATCCGCCCCTGCCCATTTCGTTAAGCTTTTGGCCGCCAAGAACTTACACTTGACGGTCTTTTTTATTGGGCCTATAAAACGCTGCCTTGTATCATTTTTTCGTCAGTAAGTTCTGCAATCGCCACGGCGCAGCTCAAGTCCCATCGGGTTACGAAAAATAAATGTCGAGGATTTTATTGACAAAGAAGCTTTGCCGCCTAAACACGAGCAGAAGATGGAGAGGTTCAAAAAACCGTGTCCATTGTATCAGGAACCAAAGTGTGAAATATTATTTAAAAAACAGCTGGAAATGGTGTAACATATCCCGATGTAGTTTCAGATATGGATACATACGCTTGCCCCTGTTGGAAAGGGTCTTCGACTTACAGGCGTATTGTTATTAGCATTGTGAATCATTGGCCATAAAGTTTTGGAGTACAGAATGAAGAAAGAAATTTTAGTTTCAGTTGTGCCGCTACGGCTTCGGCCTTCGCCGAGACGATTGCCTGGGCAACCCCGGCGTTTTCTTGCGAAAGCAAGAGTGGGTGTGCAGGCAGCATTGTTTCTGATTGTAATTGTTATTGCCGGCTGCAGAACCCAAGAAGAGGCTAAGACGCCTTACGATAATCCTTTGCCTCCGGGTCAGCCCGCCTTACGTAAAATAACGAATCCCCAGGAAATTCCTGACTTTACGATGGCCTGCCTTGACCTGACCGACCTGCGCGCGGCGATAAGCAACAGTCTGAATTATCTGCGGAAATCCTCCAGCCGACAATTCTTCCCCCTCCGTTTTAGCACGCAAAATCAAATCATCGGGGGCGAGATTACTCATACCCTCGCGGTCGACAGCCTGAACGCATTCGCCGAGCTGCTGGATTCGGGTCTGATGGGCAGGCAACTGCACGAGGCAATTCAAGAGAGATTTGACGTGTATATGTCGGTGGGATGTGATGACAGGGGGACGGTGCTATTCACGGGCTATTACACGCCGATTTTCGATGGCTCAATGTCTCGCACCGAGCGTTTTCAATATCCGCTGTACAAAATGCCCGCCGACCTTGTGAAAGGCCCAGACGGCGAAATCCTTGGGAGGCGCCGAGCAGATGGGCAGCTCGGGCCATATCCGTCACGGTCTGTGATCGAAGATTCAAGGATGCTGCGCGGTACAGAATTGGCCTGGCTGGGTGACCCGTTTGAAGTTTATATAGCCCATGTGCAAGGCTCCGCCAAGATCAGGCAGCCCGACGGCCAACTAATTACAGTGGGCTACGCCGCCAACAACGGGTATGAGTACAAAAGCATTTCCAAAGAACTGGTCAAAGACGGCAGGATAAGCAGTGAGCAGCTCAGCCTGTCCGCAATGATAGATTACTTCAAACAAAACAAAGAGCTGGTCGATACATACGTCCGGCGGAATCCGCGATTTGTGTTTTTTAAAAAGGAAGATGGTGCGCCCCGGGGCAGTCTTAATGAGCCGGTAACGGCCTTTAGAAGTATCGCCACCGACAAATCGATTTTCCCGCGGGGATGCTTAACTTTCATCTCCACTACTTTACCCCAGGCAACCGGCGGGACAGTTTCTAACCGGTTCTACAGCGGCTTTGCCCTGGACCAGGATACGGGTGGTGCGATACGTGCGGCGGGTCGCTGCGACATCTATATGGGCATAGGCGACACGGCGGGCAAATTGGCAGGACAAACTTATCAGGAAGGCAAACTATACTACCTGTTTCTAAAATCCGCGCAAGGCAGCGAGTACTTCGCAGAGTAGTATCGGTGATACAGCCACTGAAATAACGGACAAATAAATCATGTCAGACTTCGATGAGTTCTCGTCTGGGCGAAGGCAGCCGCAACCCGGCAGTCGAGCCGAAAATTTAGACTCCCCGCTTTCGCGGGGACAAGCTTGCCCCTGCGTAGGCAGGAGGAACTTTTTGAAAAAATCCGTTTTGGCCTCGGCCGGTGCAGGCCTGGGCTTGTCTCTGGAAGAGAAAATCCTGTTGGGTAAGCAAACAGCGAAAGCGAACAAGGCCGAACGCAGGGCTTCCAATAAAGATTTACCGACCGGCAGGATTGGCAAACTTAAGATAAGCAGGCTGATATGCGGCGGCAATCTGATAAACGGCTTTGCACACGGCAGGGATTTGATTTATGTCTCCGCCCTGCTGAGGCACTACTTTACAGATGAAAAGATTATGGAAACCTGGGAGCTGTGCGAAGAGAACGGCATAAACACTATGATATCAACCGTCAACAGCCCCTACGCCAACGGCAATGACCCGACCATCAGAGTCATCAACAAATACCGGAACGAAAGGGGCGGTAAGATACAGTGGCTCGCACAGTGCTTTCCACAATCAAATGACCTGACCGGCAGGATAAAAATAGCGATTGACAACGGTGCCGTCGGCGCCTTTATACAGGGCGAGGTCGGGGACACGTGGACGAGGGTCGGCCGGGTTGACCTGCTGGCCAAAGCCGTTTCATTTATCAAAGAAAACGGCTTGATTGCGGGCGTTGCCTGTCACGATATCGCGGTACCGATGGCCCTGGAAAAAGCGGGAGTGGACGTTGACTTTTATATGAAGACCCTGCACAAGGACAATTACTGGTCGGCTACTCCAAAAGAAGAACGCCCTTCCACCGGCCTGCCCGGACATGATAATATGTGGTGTGTTCAGCCGGAGAAAACCATCGAATTTATGAGCAAGGTCAGAAAGCCCTGGATTGCTTATAAGGTCTTAGCCGCCGGGGCTATCCATCCGAGAGACGGCTTCAAATTTGCTTTCGAAGGCGGCGGCGATTTTCTCTGCGTGGGGATGCTTGATTTTCAGGTCATAGAAGACATACTCATCGCCAAAAACATCTTAGCCAACAAACTCAACAGAAAACGGCCGTGGCGGGCGTAAGCGGTTTTTTCACTTGTGCTCTTGTGCCTTTTGCATTAAAATACGTTGATAGTGAGGCTTGCATTATGAAGGCACTTGATACCAGATTGCTGAAGCTGATATTGGCGGTGGTGATTATCGTGTTTGTGTTTTGGCTTATGTCAGTATTAAAATGTGAAATGGCCCCACCCGCTTATTGATTAAGAATACTGAGATTGAGTCAGCGGACTTCCGCTCCCCGATCGGAGTCGAGGACAGGCTTTGCGAGTAAGACGCGGGGGCAGGCCCCATTAGAGCAGACGACACTCTAAACAATGGGGCAGGTTCCCCGCCAACAACATGCGGGGACGAGTCAATCAAAACCGCTGAGGAGTAAAAGCAAAAATCAAATTTATAAATTTTTTTAACTTTCCGCTTTAGTGCGATAAAAACCCCATTTCCTATACAGGTACCCCGTGTAAACAATAATTATAACAAGTATTTGACTGTTGGCGGGCTGGCAGGTAGAATCCGGGGTTACGAAAATTTGAGTTCAGCGAGGGTAGCGATTGCTACTATCAAAGGGAAATGATTGAGCAGGTAAGGAAATGGTGACCAAAAGCAAAAATGTTCGTTCGCAAGGCCAAAGGATAGAGACGGTTGAGGCGGCGGGTTCTGTTAGTGCCAAGTCGAATGTTACCGGCAAACTAACAGTGTTGCGCAGTATGCCGGAATCGTTATCCGCTGAGGCGGCGGTCTTAGGCTCAATGATGATTGACCCGGAATGTATCGGGCACGTCGTCGAGCAGTTGACAGCGGATGCCTTTTATCGCATCGAGCATCGGCTCATATTCGATGCCTTGATTGGTCTTTATGAAAAAAATAAAGGCCTCGGCATAGACGCGGTGCTGCTTCGCGACGAGCTCGTCAAGCGCAACCAGCTCGAAGAGGTAGGTAGCGTCGAATATATTGCAAAGATTTTAGACTCTGTGCCCTCCTCGGCGAACGTGGAATATTACGCGGGCGTTGTCAAAGATAAGATGCTGCTGCGTGAGCTTATTACCGCTGCCGGTGAAATGCTCGACGATGCATACAACCAGACCGGCGAAACGCGTGAGACACTCGACGAAGCCGAGCGGAAGATATTCGCCGTTACGGATAAAAATATAAGCGGTAATGCCGCTGCGTTGAAAGACCTGGTTGTTCGTGCTTTCGAGCTTATCGAGAAGCGTCAGGGCAGCCATATTACAGGCTTAGCCACCGGCTATTATGAGCTTGATGATTTGACCTGCGGTCTGCAGAACGGCGAGATGATAATAATAGCCGGAAGACCCAGTATGGGAAAGACCAGCCTGGCATTGAATATGGCCGAGCATATCGGTTCGGTCGAGGGGATTCCGGTTGCGATATTCTCATTGGAGATGGGCAGGCAGCAGTTGGCCGAAAGATTCTTGTGCAGCATCAGTCAAATCGACAGCCAGAAAGTCAGAAGGGGACTGCTCAGTGATGAAGGTTACAAGAAGTTAGCTGACGCCTGTGCAGAATTGTCCGAGGCGCCAATCTTTATCGACGATACCTCGACGCTGACGCCGCTTGAGCTTCGTGCCAAGGCAAGACGACTTAAAAGCATGCACGATATACGCTGCATTATCGTGGATTATTTGCAGCTGATGCATCTCGGTTCAGGGCGGGTTGAATCGCGTCAGCAGGAAATCACGACAATTTCAAGATATATCAAGGCCTTAGCGAGAGAGCTGAACATTCCTGTTGTGGTTTTGAGCCAGTTGAATCGGTCTCCGGAGGGCAGAGAGGGACACAGGCCAAGGATGAGCGATTTGCGGGAAAGCGGCAGTATCGAGCAGGATGCCGACGTTGTGGCGCTGCTGCACCGTGAAGATTATTATCATCGCGGCGAACAGGATTACCAGCAGGATAATACAGCAGAGTTGATAATAGCCAAACAACGAAACGGTCCAACCGGTGCCGTGAAACTGAGGTTCCTGGAAAAAATCACACGATTTGAGAACGCCTCCCACGTAGAAGTGCCCGCCGGCGAAGGAGTGCCATTTTAATTAGTGAGTAGTTAATTGGTTAATTGGTGAGTTGACTACTCACCACTCACTACTTACTATTTAACCAAGAGATGAGATACAAGATGCCAAATAATTCAGAAGTCAGAAAACAGAAATCAGAAATCAGAAATCCTTTGCCCTCTGTCCTCTGGCTTGTTTTGATTGTGCCTTTGAGTTTATGCTCGGGTTGTGCCTCCCGCACCAAAAAAGCCGACGTTTTGGTACGGGACAGCGGCGGCAGAAGCATTATCAAATCGATTGATTTTGTGAACAACCGGGCGTTTAAGGACAAGAGCCTGGAGAAGAAACTGGACTTTAAAGTAGGCGATTACCTTGATCCGATTCTGGCCGAAGCATACAGAAGAACCCTTGCTGAATTTTATCGACAAAAAGGATATGCCTTTGTAGAAGTAACGCTGGATAGCGAGAAGTTAGAGCAAGGCCAGGTGGTTTATACAATTAACGAGGAACCGAGGGTCAAGATCGGGTCGGTGAATTTCAGCGGCAACGATGCTATCAAGACCTCGGCACTTAAAAAGGCTGTAAAGACGAAAACGAAGAAATGGTTTTTTTGGTCGGGCTACTATATTGAAGAGGTGCCGGTTGAGGACGTAGCAAGGCTGCAAAATATCTACTACGAAAGGGGTTTTCTCGATTACAATATAACAGCAAAAAGAGAATTTACCGACGACAGGAAAAAGGTGCATATTACTTTCGAAATCAATGAAGGGCCGACTTATACTGTTGAGACAATTTCTCTTACCGGTAATAACAACTTCGATGACCAAAAACTGCTGGAGGGATTGAAGTTAGAGCAGGAACAAGTTTATCATAAGCGAAGGGCTGATTCACACACCAAGGAGATTCTCAAGCTTTATCAGGAGAGCGGTTTTGTGGATGCCCGGGTTGAGCAAAGGCTCAACTTTGTTCAGGATGTCAACGCTGTCAATGTTGAATTTAATGTAGTTGAGGGCAGACAGTTCAGGATCGGGCGGGTTGACATAACCGGCAATGAGCAGACGCAGGATAAGGTCGTCCGGCACGTTATGGACGAGTATGGTTTTGTGCCGGGCCAATTGTACAACGCTGATATAGCTCCCAAACAAGGGGGTGGCAAATTGGAAGAATATGTCCAAAGAATAACATTAGCCGAGGAGGTAATTATCAGACCTGTTACGCCCGGCAACGGAGCAGATAACCGCAGGGATGTAAAGGTTGATATCAAAGAGGGCAAGACGGGCTCGGTAATGTTTGCCGGCGGCTTTTCGAGTGACAGCGACATAATCGGGCAGCTGGTTTGGGAGCAGCGCAATTTCGACATTTCAGACTGGCCGGAGAGCTTCGGAGAATTCATTACCGGCCGAGCCTTCAAAGGCGCGGGCCAGAGTTTGAGGATTGCCCTGGAGCCGGGGACTCGAATCAGCCAGCATTCGATTACATTCAGCGATCCATACTTTCGGGATAAACCCATAACACTCAATGTCAGAGGCTCAGACTGGGAGAGGGAAATAGAAAGGCGAGACGACAGCAGGCTATACGATGAAGGCAGAACAAAGGGGTCTGTAGGGTTCGAGAAGCGATACGAGAACCGCTGGCGAAGGAGTATTGGCTTTAGGGCCGAAAATGTTAACGTCGATAACATTTATATCTATGCGCCGAAAGAAATAACAGATGTCAAAGGTGATAACTTGCTTGCCGGGGTTAAACTTGGCATCGGAAGAGATTTAACGGATGACAGATTTAACCCAAGCAAAGGCTATACTTTTAATGTTGGTTATGAGCAGGTTACCGGTGACGAGACTTTTGGGATATTGAAAGGGAACATCGTAGGATACAGAACCCTTTATGAGGACCTGCTTGAGCGAAAAACTGTTTTGGCAACAAAGCTGCTTGCAGCTACCACAATTGATAATGCGCCATCTTTTGAAAAATTTTACGGCGGTGGTACGGGCGCTTATGGTATCAGGGGTTTTGAGTATCGGGGGGTAAGTACCAGAGGTCTGCAGCAAAATCTCCCTGTCGGCGTCACGCCGAAGGAGGAAGACCCGATAGGCAGTGACTGGATATTTTTGGCCAACGCCGAGGTAACCATGCCTTTGATAAGCGACAATTTTGCCGCGTTGTTTTTCGTGGACAGCGCAGCGATAGACACCGGCAGCTACCGTGCCGCGGTTGGGACAGGCATACAGATACAGATACCAAATTGGTTTGGGCCGGTGCCGATGCGATTTGAGATTGCAACACCATTTATGAAAGACGACTTGGACGAGACGCGGGTTTTCAGTTTCTCCGTGGGAGGACTGTTCTGAAAGTAAAGATGTAAGTTAAAGTAGATAAGATTAAAGTAGAAAGGATGATTCATGAAGGCCAGGACGATGGTTTTAGGTTGTTTGGCAGGTGTGGTTATTTTGGCAATGGGCTATGAATACAGCCAGGCTCAGCCGAAAGGCGATACCCCCTCTTCAAAGATTGGTACGGTCAGTATTATGAAAGTCTTTCGCGATTGCAAGAGAAGCGCCGCGCACAGGACCGAGATTTATGCCGAGCAAAACAGAATAAGAGCAGAATTGGAGAAGCTTTCCAAAGAAATCGAAGCCCAGGAAGCGGGGCTGAAGGCATTAAAGCAGGACAGCAGTGATTACCTGGCACAGCGCAAGGAGCTGATAGATAAGCGGGCCAGCCTTCAGGCCCAGCAGGATTTCAACAAAGAGCAGATAATATTGAAAGAATACAGATGGAGCAAAGAACTCTATAATGACATTCTGCAAATAACCTCTGAGCTGGCTGAGCAAAAGGGTTTGGATTTGGTGTTGGAAAAGGATGAAATCGACATTTTTGCATTAAGTGTCAATGAAATTTCGCAGACAATCCGTACTCACAAAGTATTGTATAATGGCGGATGTGTAGATTTTACTGATGAGGTAGTGGCCCGATTGGACAAAGAAGAATAACAATCCAAAAAAAGATACGAAATGAATCCTCAATGCATGAGGCCGGAGCGAGGCGGAAATCCGCATATGACGGGCTTGATGTTCGATGCCCATGGAAACAGATATTGTATAAATAGTGAGTGACGGGTAGTTAATAAACCAATTATCGTATTTTTGTGTTATTTTCAGGGTGTTTGATTAGGAATGAAATTGACGGTTGCACAATTAGCTAAGCGGCTTGAGGCTGAATTAGCCGGTAAGGTTGATACCGATAAAATCGGGAGCCGGCAGATAAGCGCTGTAGGCCCGGTCGAGACGGCCAATGAGAGTGAAGTTACTTTCGTCTCAGATGATAAACATAAGGCTGCGCTTGAAGGTTCCCGTGCAGGCGCGGTTATTGTTTCGGCGCGTCTCGACGGTATAGACAAGCCGCAACTGGTTGTCGAAAATGTCAATGCGGCTTTAATAAAAGCCCTTAATATTTTTGCGCCGAAACTAAAAGCTGTAACCGCAGGTATTGACCCGGCCGCTAAGCTCGCCCGCGACGTCAAGATAGCTGAAAGTGTGTTTGTTGGTGCGGGCGTAGTGATTGATGATGGGGTTGAAATCGGAGAAAACAGTGTAATCGGCAGTGGATGCAAGATAGGCGAGAATTCAAAAATCGGGAAGAATTGCCGTATTGACAGCAATGTTGTTATTTATCACAACTGCCGCTTAGGCAACAATGTAATCATTCAGGCAAACAGCACAATTGGCTCGACCGGTTTTGGGTATTTATTTATCGAGGGGGCCCACAAACTTATTCCACACAACGGCGGGGTTGCGATTGAAGATTTTGTTGAGATAGGAGCCAACTGCTGTATTGACAGGGCCAAATTTGGAAATACCATAATAGGAGCCGGTACAAAAACAGACAACCTTGTTCAAATCGCCCATAACGTAGTAATCGGCAAATGTTGTCTAATAGCAGCACAGACAGGCATTTCCGGCAGCTGCAAGCTGGGTGACGGTGTGGTTTTAGGCGGTCAGGTTGGCTTGGCGGATAATATAGAAATAGGTGACGGTGTAATGATTGGTGCTCAATCCGGTATCAACCACAGCATACCAGCCGGACAACAGTTAGTCGGCAGCCCGGCGCTCGAGAAGAGAGAGTCATTCCGGATATTCGGTTTGTTGAGGCGTCTGCCGAACATGGCAAAGCAGTTAAAGCAACTAATCAAGAGGGTAGAAAGACTTGAAGCTGCAGAAGACGATAAAGAGTGAAGGCAAGATTCATGGTCGGGGTTTATTCGAGGGAAAGGAGGCGAAGGTCATTTTTCGCCCTTCTCCCGCGAATTCGGGTATTACTTTCGTCCGCACCGATATTCCTGAGCCGGTGCGGATTAGTGCTGTTGCATCCAACCTCGCCGAGCGCAGCCGCCGCACGACAATTAAAAAAGGTTCTGTCAGTATAGAGACTATCGAGCACTGTTTGGCTGCGATTAACGCACTTGAGATTGACAATGTTGTTATAGAAGTTAACGGCTCTGAGCTGCCGGCTCCGGACTGCAGCAGTGCCGAGTATTTCAAGGTTCTCAAACGTGCAGAGATGGTTGAACAGGACGTTAGCCGGAAAGAATTTGTTATCAAGAAGCCGATTACTATTACCGCCGGTGATGCCTGCATTTACGCCCTGCCGTATTCCGATGACGGATTAAGTCTGACCTACGATCTGGATTACGGCGGGCACACTGGTATCGACAGGCAGATTTTCAGTTGTCGACTGACGCCGGAGAACTTTGAGAATCATCTGGCAGCGGCCCGAACGTTTTTGCTTGAGGCTGAAGCCAAGCAGTTTCAGGCACGCGGAATAGGGACGCACATCAGCCCCCGCGACATTCTGGTCATCAACTCAGACGGGCCAATCAAGAACAGTTACAGATTTCCCAACGAGTGTGTCAGGCATAAGATTGTTGATTTGATTGGCGACCTTGCCTTAGTGGGTCGAGCAGTTAAAGGCAGGATTGTGGCTTATAAGAGCGGGCATGCGCTGAACCAGCAGCTTGCAAGGAAATTGTACGAAGCGGCGCAGCAGCAGGAGCGAATTGCCAAGTTCGGGACGGATGCCCTATTAGATATTCGGCAGATTGGTAAGATTCTGCCCCACAGATACCCATTTTTACTGGTGGACAAGGTAATCGAAATTGAAGGCGATACGCGAATAAAGGGTATAAAGAATGTAAGCTTTAATGAGCAATTCTTCCAGGGCCATTTTCCCGGGACTCCTATTATGCCGGGCGTTCTTATCGTAGAAGCAATGGCACAAGTGTCCGGCTTGTTATTTGCACAAAGGCTGGAACATACGGGTAAGCTGGCAGTGCTGTTGAGTATGGACAATGTGAAACTTCGTAAATCTGTCGTTCCCGGTGACCAGCTTATCCTTATAGCCGAAACAAACAGATTGAGGAAAAGAACGGCACAATGTCGTTGCAAAGCGATGGTCGGCGATGCAGTGGTTGCCGAAGCACAAATCAGATTTATGCTTGTCGATGACGAAAAGGTATAGAAACAGTTTTGAGGTGTTTAAAGAATTTAGAAAGTGCCTAAAGTAAGCTAAAGTGAGCTAAAGTTATCTTTCACTTTAGGCACTCAAAACTTTAGCCACTCTGAATTATGAGATTGACGATTTATGGAGGTAAGAAAAAAGGCATGAAATTGCAGATACATCCCAGTGCAATAGTTCATAAGGACGCCGAACTGGCCGACGGAGTTGTAATTGGTCCCTTTTGCATTATTTACAGCGGGGCCTCAATCGGGACAGGCACGATACTTGAGGCCAATGTTGTGATTAACAAGGATGTCAAAATCGGAGCAAACAATCATTTTTTTCCGAATTGTGTGATTGGGTGCCGGCCGCAGACGCTGCGTTTGAGTCCAGGTGATGAGTTCGGCGGGATTGTAATGGGTGATGGAAACACCATTCACGAACAAGTAACAATCCATCCGGGCATTCATCCTGAGACACATACGAAAGTCGGGAACGATAATTTCATTATGGTCGGGGTTCACATTGGACATGACTGTATACTTGAAGATAAAACTGTCATGAGTAACCTTGTGCAGATAGGGGGTCACTGCAAGATTGAGACCGGCGTTTGGTTCAGCGGTCTGGCTGGGGCACATCAGTTTGTTACCATAGGTAAGTGGTCTTTCGTGGCGGGACTGGCCGGGATTACTCGGGATGTTCCACCGTTTATGACTGTCAGCGGGCATTATCCACCGCGGGTTCGGTGTGTTAATAAGCGAGGTCTGGACCGAGCCGGTCTAAATGACGAGCAACAGAAGCGAATATTCGAAGCGTACAGGAAGCTGTATCGTGAGCCGGGCACATTGCTGGAGAATGCAAATGCTTTGGCGCAGGAGGACGGGCTCGATGAAAATGTTCAGGCTATAATTGACAGCATAACCAAAAGCAGCGAGCATCAGTTCGGCAGGTATCGCGAGAAGTTTAGATGACATTAGGTGTGAAGGTCATTAACCGCAAAGAGTAGAGTTCAGCAGTGAAGCAAAATTGCAAACAAAGGGTAGACAATGCAAAATACAAAAGTTCGAACCGCTGTTGTGGGCGCCGGCAAAATGGGGGCCATACACGCGAAGGTCTATGACCAGTTGCCACAGAGTGATTTTGTTGCTGTGGTCGATATAGACGCCAACAAAGCCCGGCGCTTAGCCGATCAATATAATTGTCTGGCCTTTACTGATTATATCGATATCCTGGACAAGTTTGACCCCGTTAAAAGTTCGTGGATAAAGGGGACCGGTGAGTCTTTGGTAGAGACTTTTAATGGGATTGATGCGGTAACGATAGCTACTCCAACAGTGACACATCTTAAGCTGGCAAAAGACTTTATTAAAAACAATATTGCTGTCCTGATTGAAAAGCCCCTGGCGGCCAACGTCAGAGAAGGAAGAAAAATTGCAGGACTTGCGAAGAAAAATAACAGCGTTGTGGCAGTGGGGCATTCCGAGCGTTGCAATCCGGTTGTTCAGGCAATCAAAAGGCTCAATATTGAACCGAAATTCATCGAGGCCAACCGCATCAGTCCGTATCCATTCCGCTCGACCGATGTCGGGGTTGTGCTCGACGTGATGATTCACGATATAGATATTATTCTCTCCCTGGCGGCAAGTAAAATCAAGAAAATAGACGCAGTAGGTGTCAATGTTATTGAAAAGAATGAAGATATCTGTAACGCAAGAATTATATTTGAGAATGGCTGCATTGCGAATATTACTGCTTCGAGACTGGCTCTGAAAACCGAAAGAAAGGTGCGGGTGTTCAGCCGGCAGGCGTATCTGAGCGTGGACTATTTTAAGAAGAGCGGGATTGTCATAAAGGCCGACCCAAATACCAACGTTGTTAAGTGGATACAGGATCACAAAGAGGCCGGAGATTTTGACCTAACTACAGTGAACTGGCCGGACTTATTGCATATCGAGCAGCTTGTCATAGATGATAAGGAGCCTATCCGTCTGGAGCAGGAGGCTTTTCTGCGGGCGGTTATGGACAGGGAGTTTATGCCTGAGGTTAGCGCCCAGGAAGGTCTTGCTGCACTGCAATGTGCAGAGAAGATTCTGGCATCGGTCAAAAAACATAAATGGCATGAAAGAATAGAATATAGCACTTAGTGGACGGCCTATGAAAGAAATGAAACGACGCATTTATAAGAAATTTGGCCTTGAGAGGTGTACGTTATGATTAGCAAGTCTTGGTTTTGCGGATTGTTGACGGCGGTTGTTTTGGTCTGCGGCTGCGGTGAGGGAGCGAAAAAGGCGAACTTTGATAGGAATATGATGACATCAGAAACGAAAACGGTGAAGCTGGAAACAAGCATGGGTAATATCGTCATTGAGCTTAATGAGCAGGCTGCGCCTGTCACGGTGAAGAATTTCCTCGGATATGTGGAGGAAGGTTTCTTTGATGGGACTATATTTCACAGGGTTATACCCGACTTTATGATACAGGGGGGCGGTTTCACAGACCAGATGGAAGAAAAACAAACGCGTGCGCCAATCATCAATGAAGCTAAAAATGGCTTGAAAAATGATCGTGGCACTATCTCGATAGCTCGGACAAATGACCCTGACAGCGCAACGTGCCAGTTTTTCATTAATCACAAGGACAACGACTTTCTAAATTACGTTGAGAACGGCAATCCTGGATATGCAGTATTCGGTAAGATAATAGAGGGTATGGACGTTGTGGATGCAATCGCATCAGTAAACACAACAACGCGGATGGGTTATAATAATGTTCCGGTTAAACCTGTCGAAATAAAATCCGCAAGAGTTGTTTCGCAATAAGCTCGATGCGAAACTGCGGATTAGATGTCATCAGGTTTTCAATTTTAGTTTGCCAACAAGCTGGTGGGCGAGGCGGGTCGGTTCGGGCAGACGATATTTAGTTGTGCAGGCAAGTGTGATTCCTATCGCATCCTTTAGCAGACATTTATTACCCACAGAGACGAAAACAGGCTTGACATTTGTACGTGTTCTGACCACTGCACCGATCGTTTCGTACCGCGTATCTCGTTTCACGCCTTTTTTATCCTTCAATAAAGTATATGCACCTTTTTCCAGCGGGGGCTCCTGGAATTGGCCTGTTAGTCTGCTTTTTGCACAGCCGATAGTCGGCTTATCGAAAAATAAGCCCAGATGGGCTGCGAGACCGAGCCGGCGAGGATGTGCTACGCCCTGACCATCAATGATGAATAAATCCGGTTTACTTTTGAGCTTTTCAACTGCGGCGATACAAACCGGAGCTTCCCGGAAAGAGAGCAGGCCGGGTATGTAGGGAAAGGTAACTTTTCGTTGAGCATTTGTTGTTTCTACGGGAGCGAAATCCGGCAGCTTTAACACTACAACGGCCGCAATGATTTTTTTACCGTCTTTGCTGAAGGCGCAGTCAATACCAGCGATTAGTTTTGGCTGTTTTTTTAGGGGGATAAACTGTACTTTGGAGGCGAGGCTCTCCTGCAGATCTCTGGCATCCGAATAAGACAAATTCCAGCTATGTAAATCCTTTATCTGCATAGCTTTTATGGCTTCCTGCCCCTTGCTTTGACAGCCTTGAAAGATTATAGACACAAACACAAGGTATAACAAATTGTTAAATCAAAGTATTTTACCTTTTTGCGATGTTTTGTTACAATTCTTAGTTTGGGTCATTATCGAATTTTTAACTGGAGTATATTTAGAGTAGCAAGAACTTAAAATGGCCAGGAAAATTGAAAAAGCAATCAGGATTACAGGTGCGGCTGAGCACAATCTTAAAAATATCAGCCTGGATATTCCGCGCGATAAGCTGGTTGTGATTACCGGCATAAGCGGCTCGGGTAAAAGCTCACTGGCATTCGATACCATTTATGCCGAAGGACGGAGAAAATACGTTGAGTCGCTTAGTGCCTACGCCCGGCAGTTCTTAGAGCAAATGCAAAAACCAGCGGTGTCCGAGATTACGGGCCTGCCGCCCACTATTGCAATCGAGCAGCGAAGCGCCAGCAGCAATCCCCGCTCAACGGTGGCTACGACTACTGAAATCTATGACTATTTCAGACTGCTTTTTGCCCGCGTGGGCCAGCCGCACTGCTGGGTATGCGGCAAAGAAATTACAAGCCAGCATTCATCGCAGATAGTAGATTCAATTCTTTCGGAAACCGAAGGTACGAAAATCCAGATTTGTGCTCCGCTTGTTCGCGGCAAAAAAGGTGAGCACAAAGATATTTTCACCGGCATACAGCGCGAAGGCTTCGTTCGTGTGCGCGTTGATGGGGCTGTTTATGATGTGCGGAATGTCCCGGCTTTGGACAAGAATAAAAAGCACCACATTGCAGCGGTTGTTGACAGGCTGATAATCAAGGATTCGATTCGCGTTCGGTTAGCTGATTCTGTGGAGACGGCACTAAAACTGGCTGATGGGATACTTTTGGTGTTAGTTCAGAAGCCCGATGCGAATAAAACAAGCAATGGCCACACCCCGTGGGATGAGGTTATTTACAGCGAAAAGTTTGCCTGTCCAAAACATCCGCAGGCCAGCCTTGAGGAGTTATCGCCCCGGTTGTTCAGCTTCAACAGTCCGTATGGCGCATGTAAGAGCTGTGATGGTCTTGGGACGATTCTTGAATTTGATCCCGACCTGATTGTTCCGGATAAAAGTGTCTCGCTGGAAAACGGCGCAGTCGATGCCTGGCGCAAAGGCGGCAAAAGAATGAACATCTTCTATAATCGGCTGGTTAAAAGGTTCTGCAGAAAGATGGGCATCAGCAAATCGATACCTTTTAGTCGAATATCGAAAGAGTACGTAAAGATTCTGATGTACGGGACGACGGCGGCCGACGAGAAAAAATACGGCGTGGTGTTCGAAGGTATTGTGCCGAATCTTGTCCGGAGATGGAAAACGACCACCAGCGAGTATGTTAAAACCAGATTGCACAGCTACCTATCGGAACAACCCTGTCAAAGCTGTAAGGGTGCACGGCTTCGGCCTGAGGCCATAGCTGTAACCGTTGGTGAGATGAGCATAAATCAACTGACGGTGCTCAGCATCGAAAAGGCACAGGGATTTTTTAATAAACTGAAATTAGAAAAAGAAAAAGCTGTGATTGGTGCAGCGGTGTTAAAGGAAGTAAAAGCGCGGCTGAAATTTATGGTGGATGTCGGGCTCGGGTATTTGACCTTAGACAGAATGAGCAGCACCCTGGCCGGCGGTGAGGCACAGCGAATCCGCTTAGCTACACAGGTGGGCAGCGGTCTGGTCGGGGTTTGTTATGTGCTCGATGAGCCAACGATAGGACTGCACAAACGTGACAACGACCGATTGTTAGGGATACTAAAGCGCCTTAGCCGATTAGGCAATACGGTCATAGTGGTCGAGCACGATGAAGATATAATCAGAAGCGCAAACCATATTATTGATATAGGCCCGGCTGCCGGTGCTCACGGTGGTGAAGTTGTCGCACAGGGCAATCTGGATGATATTACCGGCTGCGAAAGTTCGCTGACAGGTGATTATCTAAGCGGTAAAAAGAGCATAGCTCTGCCGATAAAGCGGAGAAAATATAACCTGAGAAAATGCCTTGAAGTAAAAGTGGCGGCCCAGAACAATCTCAAAAATATCGACGTCAAATTTCCGCTTGGTGTGTTTACGTGCGTAACTGGTGTTTCGGGCTCGGGCAAAAGCACGTTGGTCAGCCAGATTCTGCTGAGGGCTTTGAGACGCCGGCTCTACCGGTCTCGCGAAAAACCGGGCATACACAGAACCGTTCTCGGCACTTCACAGATTGATAAGGTTATAGAGATAAACCAGTCGCCGATAGGAAAGACGCCGCGGAGCAATCCGGCAACGTATACAGGTGTGTTTGATGTGATAAGAAAACTGTTTTCAATGACGCGGGAAGCGAAGATTCGCGGTTATAAGCCCGGCCGATTCAGCTTCAACGTTAAAGGCGGACGCTGTGAATATTGCCGCGGACAGGGAACAAAGAAGATTGAGATGCACTTTCTGCCGGATGTTTACGTAACCTGTCAGAGCTGCAAAGGCAAAAGATACAATCCCGAGACGCTGCAGGTTACTTACAAAGGAAAAAATATTGCAGATGTGCTCGATATGAGAATTGACGAGTCGCTTGATTTTTTTGCGAATTTTCCGACAATTGTTCGAATATTGCGGACGTTGGCCGATGTTGGTATGGGCTATATGCAATTAGGCCAGGCCTCGACGACGCTTTCGGGTGGGGAGGCACAACGGGTAAAACTTTCCGCCGAATTAGGCAAGGCAGCTACGGGACATACTTTGTATCTGCTCGATGAGCCGACCACAGGGCTGCACTTTGCCGATATTCATAACCTCTTAAATGTGCTTCAGCGGCTGTGCGATATGGGGAATACGGTAGTAGTAATCGAGCATAATCTTGACGTTATCAAAATGGCAGACTATATAATAGACCTCGGCCCCGAAGGCGGAGACGCCGGCGGCAAAGTCGTGGTCGCAGGGAAACCTGAAGATATTATCAAAAACAAAAAAAGTTATACCGCTAAATTCCTTAAACCAAAACTCACAAATTTGGTGAGTAGTTAAATGGTTAATTGGTGAGTTGAATGCTCACCACTGGCTACTCACCAGTTAGTGAGGTATGAACCGAAGGACAAAAAGAATGTGGGAGTTCCAATTAGGCAGTACAGAAGACCTGAGGCGACTGAGCAGGGATATACAATTGTGTATGGTGAATCCCGGATAAGATTAACTATTCAATAAATTAAAGTTCTACAATTTCAAGTATTACAAACAATGAAACACATTACTTACTATTTCCTGTCGTGCATTATAATCAGTTTGGCAGGATGCAAATCGCATCTTTCAACTGAAAAAATCAAAGAAGAAGTTTATGACAAAAATGCCATTACAAACAGGAATAAGCTAAGCGCAGCATCCAAGCGTGCAATAGAAAGAAATTACGAGCAGGGACCCGAGTGGTTTTGCAGTTTTAGAAAGCAGGATTTAAAGGGCGATTTCCAATATGAAGAAGGTGTAATTCGCAGAGATCCGAGTGCGGTTATCCTGGTGGGGGACACCTATTATGTCTGGTACACCAAAGGTGAAGGAAAAGCATACGGATTCGGTACAGGTGATCCTTCGAAAAAGGTTTTCCCGTGGGATTTAACCGAGGTCTGGTACGCCACCTCAAAAGACGGATGGTACTGGAAAGAACAAGGGCTGGCTGTTAGAAGAGGACCCCGGGGAGCTTATGACGACCGGGCGGTATTTACTCCTGAAGTATTGGCCCACGATGGAAAATATTATCTTGTTTATCAGGTAGTGAAGGCACCTTATGTCAACCGGGTGAAAAATAATGTTGGTATGGCCATTGCCGATTCTCCGGACGGACCCTGGAAAAAATTAGCAGCGCCTATTCTTAAGCCCGCCGATAACGGCCAATGGTTGGGCGATGAGGATAACCGCTTTAAAGTGAAAAAACAGGGTGATTTCGACAGTCATAAAGTGCACGATCCTACACTGATGTATTATAAAAACAAATTTTACCTTTACTATAAAGGCGAGCGAATGGGAGAACGTATGACGTTTGGAGGACGAGAAATAAAATGGGGTTTGGCTATTGCCGACAAGCCGGAAGGTCCCTATGTTAAATCCGAATACAATCCTATTACCAACAGCGGCCATGAAATCTGTATTTGGCCCTATAAGGGCGGCACTGCAGCGATGCTAACAACCGACGGGCCTGAAAAAAACACCATTCAATTTGCTGAAGATGGTATCAACTTTGAAATTAAATCGCACATTCAATGGGGACCATATGCGGTTGGTTTGGTTCGCTCACTCGATACGGATAAGAGCCCACTTGAAGGTATTCGCTGGGGCCTCTGCCACGAGTATAAAGGTGATTGGCAATACATCAGGCGATTCGAAAGTTACATGCCATACGCCTGGTAACCAAAGCTGCACAATTCCAACTAAGAGAAAAATAGTGCGAAAATCGCATCCTGTAAGGCTTCGTCAAGACACAATTCAGGCATACTCACCACAGGGTTGATATTAGCATAATGGTAGTGTAGAATCACATACTCGAAGCTCGATACTCGATTCTGGATACTTGATGCGCAACGTATGGATGGGTGATTACGAATCCTAAGACGTAGAACAAAGGAAAAAAGATGTGGGAATTTCAATTGAGCAGCATTGAAGATTTAGAGCAATTGGGCAGTCGGCTTGGTGTGCGGATTGAGGCCGCTGAGGACGTTTCGATTTTGGCTGAGCCCGTACGGGCCGGTAAGCTTTTAATACCGAATTCGTTAGCGGTGCATCCTATGGAGGGCTGCGACGGCGATTCGCAGGGCCGGCCCGGCAAACTGACATTACGACGATACGAAAGATTTGCCGCCGGCGGGGCCGGACTTATCTGGGCCGAGGCGACAGCAGTTGTACCCGAAGGCAGGGCCAATCCCAGACAACTATGGCTGCACGAAGAAAACAAAGACTGCTTTGCAGCAATGGTTAAAATGATGCGAGAGGTTGCCCCCGAACATAAGCCGGTTATTGTGCTGCAGTTGACCCATTCGGGCAGATATAGTAAGCCGGAGGGTATTGGGCATCCGATAATTGCACAACGTGACCCGTATCGAGATGCCTTAGCTCCCCAGAAAAAACCCGATACAAACAGGAAAAGCAAGATACCCGACGACTGGCCCCTCGTGAGCGATGAGTACCTCGATAAACTTCAGGATGCTTATGTCACGGCCGCACGTATAGCGTTTGAGGTCGGGTTCGATGCGGTCGATATTAAATCCTGTCATGGTTATCTGATAAATGAGCTTTTTGCCTGCCACAACAGAACCGGCAAATACGGCGGCTCGTTCGAGAACCGAACAAGATTTGTTCTTGAGGTCATCGATAAGATTCATAGAGAACTTGGAAAAGACACGCCGGTAGTAACCCGCCTTGGTGTTTATGATGCCATACCGTATCCATACGGCTGGGGCGTTGACAAGGATGATTACCGCAAGCCGGACTTGACGGAGCCGAAGAAGCTGATCGGGCTTTTACAGCAGCGTGGTGTTAATCTGATTAACGTCACGGTGGCAAATCCATATTACAATCCGCACGTCGGCAGGCCTTTCAATGAGGCGATAGTCGGCGGCTATGAAGAGCCGGAACATCCGCTCGTCGGTGTAAGCAGGCTCGTTAACCTGACCGGCAAAATTCAAAAGGAATTTCCCGACATCGCAATTGTCGGTACGGGCTATAGCTGGCTGCGGACACTTTTTGCCAACGTGGCGGCGGCAAACAAAGCAAATGGCCTGACCACCCTGGCCGGTGCGGGAAGGATGGCGTTTGCATATCCTGATTTTGCCAAAGATATAATCACGAAAGGCCGGATGTATCCGGAAAAAGTTTGCGTAAGCTGCAGTGCGTGCACGCAGATAATGCGGGACCGCGGAATGACAGGCTGCGTGGTACGGGACAATGAAATATATGGGCCGATATTCGAGCACGGCAGGATGAGTGACAGGGACAATCTTATTCGCCTTGCATCGGCCTGTCGAAAGTGTCAGGAGCCGACGTGCCAGTTGGGTTGTCCTGCCGGTGTGGATATTCCTAAATTCATCAGTCTGTTCCTTGACGGCGATGACAAGGACGCATACGAAGTCTTAAGAGAAGCGAATATATTTCCTGAAGTCTGCGCCTGGCTGTGTCCAGTCGAGCAGCAATGTGAAGGCGGCTGCCTGCAGGGATTTATCGGCGACAGTCCAGTAGCCATCGCCGATATACAAAGGTACCTGGCCGGGCAGGCCAACAAACACGGCTGGTCAAAACTGCGAATACCCAAAAAAGCCTCGGGAAAAAACGTTGCTGTAATCGGTGCAGGCCCGGCGGGGCTGGCCTGTGCGGCGATACTGCTTGAAGCGGGGCATACCGTGACAATATTCGATAAGAGCAGCGAGTTCGGTGGAACGATAGAATCCGTAATCCCGGCGGACAGGCAGGGCGACTCGCTGAAGCAGGAAATTGCAGCTATATTCGCTGATGTGCCCAAAAACAGGATGATTTTACGTCTCGGCAAAGAATTAAACGCAGGTTTCAATCTTGATACGATTATGAATCAGGGATTTGACGCCGTCTTTATCGGTATGGGCCTTGCGAAATCGGTCAGTCTCAGCGATAAAGACATCGACGGCTTATGGAATGCGATGGACTTTCTTTCCGCCGCGAAGGAGCCGAACAGGCTGAAGATAGCAGGCAAGCGCGTGGCGGCCACAGGTGGGGGTAATACTGCAATGGACGTGGCGGTTACAGCCAGGCGGCTCGGCGCCAAAGATGTTTATATTATATACCGCCGGTCTTTCAAAGAGATGCCGGCCTGGACTTCTGAACGGGACCGTGCAATAAAAGAAGGTGTGCATTTTTTGATACTGACTCAGCCGCTCGGATTCAATTCCATCGACGGCAAATTGAAGTCAATTAAGGTTTGTCCGACCCGATTAGGTGAGCCGGACCAGAGCGGACGACGCCGGCCCGAACCTATAGAGTCGAGCGCCTATGAGCTCGATATGGACATTGTGGCGGAGGCCATCGGCCAGAGCTCACCGGAGGAAATCAGCGAAATTCTTCCGGGTGTGGAATTAACGAACGGCCTTATCCGCACAAAAGAAGGTTCGCCGGCGACATCCAGGCCGGGAGTTTTTGCCGGCGGTGACCTTGTAAGAGGGGCGTCAACGGTGGTTGCCGCCGTTGCAGATGGTATGAAAGCGGCGAAAGAAATCAACGAATATTTGAAACAATAGAATTTAAGATTCTATGGAAAGGATTTTGAAAATGGCGGAAAGACCTGTAGCAATTATTACCGGAGCAAGTCGAGGTATCGGAAAAGGTATCGCAAAAGAACTGTCATCACTTGGTTATGATTTAGTCATTAACCACTTTGATTTTACGGCTGAGGGCCAGCCGGACGAATCTCGCGCAGAACAAACGCAAAAAGAAATCAAGGAGCTCGGAGCAAAGTGCGAGAGCCTGCGAGGCGATGTCGGCAGTGCCGGGGACAGGAATAGTCTGGTTGCTTTGGCCAGGAGCAAATTCGGCAGATGCGATATGCTTGTGAATAATGCCGGTGTCGCACCCTTGAAACGAATGGACATTCTTGAGGTGAGCGAGGCCAGCTTCGATAGAGTAATGGGAATCAACCTAAAAGGGCCTTACTTTTTGACTCAGCAGGTAGCCAACTGGATGATTGAACAGAAAAAATCGCATTCCGGGTGGGCGTATCGGATTGTAAACACAGGCTCAATCTCGGCATACACCAGCTCGCCGGCACGGGGGGAATACTGCGTGAGCAAAGCGGGGATTTCAATGATGACGATGCTGTATGCGGACAGGTTGGCTGAGTATGGTATCGGAGTATTTGAGATAAGGCCCGGCATCATCCAGACTGATATGACCAGCGTTGTTAAGGACAAATACGACAAGCTGATAGCTGAGGGCCTGACTCCGATTAAGCGATGGGGTCAGCCGGAAGATATCGCAAAGGCGGTCGGCGCCATCGCCGAAGGCAGGCTTGATTTCTCGACCGGCCAGGTTATAAACGTCGATGGGGGCTTTCATTTAAGAAGACTGTAGGGAGTAATAATGGATATTAAAAGCACAATCACGACACTGTTAAGAGACGGCTTTATTCTCGTCTTTAACCAGGACAAGCTCGATATTGTCAAGACGGCCGAGGCCCTTATGACGGCGGGGGTCAATAATATGGAAGTGACCTGCCGGATAAATAAGCCTTTGGAGAAACTGTCGCGGCTGCGTAAAGAGCTGGGCGATTTTGCGGCCGGCTCGGCAAGCTTAATCGATTCGCCCGCTATGCTCGATGTTTATAATAAGGCCCATCCCCAGGACCCGCTGCCCTCGGTGCAGGAGGTTACCGATGCCGGGGCGTGCTATCTTGTATCGGCAATTAACTTCCGTGACCAAAGCTTTGAGAAGTTCGCCGGCAAGATACCGATGATACCGGGATGCGGCAGTGTGACGGAGGTCGTCAGCCAGTTTTCCAAGGGAGCGAATCTCTGTAAAATATTCCCGGCCAAGCAGCTTGGCGGGCCCGGCTTTGTCAAGGCAATCGACCCTGCTATTCATAAGACCATCAGCTTAGTGCCAACGGGTGGAACAAATCCGGGAAACATCCCCGACTATATTGATGCAGGTGTTCTGGTGCTTGGCGGCTCGTTCAGTATGATTGACCCGGCAACGCCGGGTTTGATGAGACCGGCCGTTGGCCGGGCCACAATGAAAAAAATCATCGACGAACAGGATTACAATCTTTTGGCTAAAGAGCTGACAATCATTAAACACCTGATAGATTCACGGCGGTCGGAGAAATATCCCGATATCGATTTTGCCGAAGCAACTATCGAACAAATAAGCCGAAGTACAGGCAGAAATTTCAATCTCAGTTAGCGGGAAAATAGACTATGGAAACCAAGAAAATCGGCAACCAGATAATTAACGTTCATCATTATAACACTGTCATCGTCGGTGCAGGTGCGGCGGGGATGAACTGTGCAGTGCATCTGTGTGAATTTATGGAGAAAAAAGGTGTTGCCAATCCTAAGGAAAGAATAGCCGTAGTAACCGCAGGACTGGGTCTGGGGGCATCACGGATGAGCGGCTCCGACAAGCAGACCTACTATAAAATAGGCACAAGCCCGGATGTTCCCGACAGCGCAGAAGAGTTTGCCAAAAGTCTGACAGCGGCCGGGTGCTGCCACGGCGACTCGGCGCTTATCGAAGCAATCGGTTCGCTTCGTGAATTCTATCACTTAGTCCAGGCCGGAGTCCCGTTTCCAACGGATTCTTCAGGTACTTTCATCGGCTACAAGACGGACCATGACCCATACGAACGGGCCACCTCAGCCGGGCCTAAAACGAGCAGGTTTATGAGCCAGTGTCTGCAGAAACAGCTTGAACGGTACGGTGTCAGGATTTACGACGAGCAGGAGCTCGCACATTTATTAACTGTCGGCTCCGGTAAATCAAAGCGAATCGCAGGGGTTGTAACGTTAGATAAGAAAAGTGTTGATGAATCGAATCATGCCATAAACGTCTTCTTTGGTGCAAACATAGTTCTCGCCGCCGGTGGGCCTGGCGAGCTGTTCAAAACCACAGTCTATCCGAAAGGCCAGCTTGGAATCCACGGGCTTGCATTCAAGGCTGGTCTGATTGGAGCAAACTTGACCGAGTCGCAGTTCGGACTGGCGAGTATCAAATTCCGCTGGAACGTTTCCGGCACTTATATGCAGGCGATTCCGCGTATTTTCAGCACCGACGCCGATGGCAAAGACGAGAAAGAATTTCTGACGGACTTTTTCCCGTCGATGAGTAAAATGGCAACGAATATTTTTCTCAAGGGCTATCAGTGGCCCTTTGACCCGCAGCGGATTGAGAATCTGCAATCGTCTTTGATTGATGTTCTCGTATTCAACGAAACGCAAAAAGGCAGGCGGGTATATATGGACTTTCTACACAATCCCATTGGTAGTGACTCTATGGATGAGTTTGACATTGACAAGCTTGAGCCGGAAGCCAAAGAGTATGTGCAAAAGGCCGGAGCACTGCAAAAAACACCAATCGAACGATTAGCACATATGAACACCCCCGCCATCGAGATATATAAAGAGAACGGCATTGATTTATATTCGGAGCCGCTCGAAATTGCGGTCTGTGCCCAGCATAACAACGGCGGTTTTGCTGTGGATAAGTGGTGGCAGTCCAATATACATCAGACTTTTATAATTGGCGAGATGGCCGGAACACACGGGGTAAAACGTCCCGGCGGCTCGGCCCTTAACGCCGGTCAGACCGGTGGACTGCGAGCGGCGGAATATATTATAAATGTTTATGGCTGTGAGCTGCCGGATTACTCGGACGAACAGTCGGAGGTAGACGAGCAGTTAAGTGACATCATCAGCGGTCTTGCGATGTATAAAAGCCCGTCCGGCCTGGAGCCCGAAGAAGTATTGGAAGATATCCGAAGCCGTATGACCGCCTCCGGGGGACATATTAGAGAGTTGAACGACGCCCAAAAAGCCCTGAAAGAAGCGATAAAGCTCTACAAAGGCATACAACAAAAAGGGGGCAATTCTAAAGATGCCAAGGCTTTAATTACAGCAATCCAGGCAGAACATCTGGCTCTGGCCAGCGTTGCGTATCTCAAGGCCGTTGTAGAATTGCTCAAACAGGGCAGCGGCTCGCGGGGTTCGCATCTTGTCCTTTCCGAAGATGGTATTGAAATACATCCCGACGTGATTGACAAAGCCACCGGCAAGCCGTTAAAATTCAAACCTGAGAACGAGTCGCTAAGAAGTACTGTATTGCAGGTTGAATACGACGAAGGTTCGCCCGATTTGTTTCGGTGCAGGAACATTAAATTAAGACCTGCGCCGACTGATAGGAAGGCATTTGAGCCGGCCTGGCAGGATTATAGAGAGGGAAAAATCTACAGCAGCTAAAGTACATTAGAATGAGGAACTCTATGGCAATAATAAATGCAAAGCCGAAGTCAGAATGTAAGTATGACATACTCTCGTTAGGTGAAATAATGATTCGGCTGGACCCGGGCGAAGAAAGAATTCATACGACCCGGCATTTTCGGGTTTGGGAGGGCGGCGGAGAATATAATATCGCCAGGGGCCTTAATCGCTGTTTCGG
The DNA here is from genome assembly GCA_035528395.1 of Sedimentisphaerales bacterium. GTDB lineage: Bacteria > Planctomycetota > Phycisphaerae > Sedimentisphaerales > Anaerobacaceae > NIOZ-UU13. The sequence goes on along the minus strand of DATKYR010000208.1, from coordinate 16,833 downwards.
TCAAAGAGCTGCGGTTGTTACCGCCCTTGTGGATAATCCCGTCGGGAGACTGCTCGAGGATTTGATGTTTCAGGGCGGCGTGAGTATGGAATATGTCAAATGGGTCCCGTACGACGGCATCGGCAGGAAAGTAAGGATTGGCTTGAATTTCACCGAGCGAGGCTATGGTGTACGGGCTGCTGTGGGCTGTTCGGACAGGGCAAACAGCGCCGCTTCACAGCTAAAAAAAGGCGACATCGACTGGGACAGCATATTCGGCACCGACGGCATACGATGGTTCCACACCGGAGGCATTTTTGCAGGGCTCTCGCAGACGACACCTGATGTTATCATCGAGGCCGTCACTACAGCCAAAAAGCACGGTACCATAGTTTCCTACGACCTGAATTTCCGCAATTCACTCTGGAAGGACATCGGCGGCCAGAAAAAAGCAGTGGAAGTCAATCGGGCCATCGCACCGCACGTGGATGTAATGCTCGGAAATGAAGAAGACTTCACGGCCGCTCTGGGTTTTAAAGTAAAAGGCACCGACAAGAGCTTCTCCAAGCTCGACCCGACGAATTTCAAGAAAATGATCGAGCAGGTAACAAGCGAGTTTCCAAATTTCAAAGTCGTAGCCACAACGCTGCGGAATGCCAAGACAGCATCGGTCAACGACTGGGGTGCTATTATCTACGCCGACGGTGAATTTCACGATGCCACACTCAGGCCGGACCTTGAGATATACGACCGTGTCGGAGGCGGTGACAGCTTTGCATCCGGCCTGATATATGCTCTTATGGAGGGGAAAACGCCCGCCGAGGCGGTCAATTACGGTGCCGCCCATAGTGCTCTGGCAATGACTACACCCGGTGATACAACCACGGCCAGTCTTCGTGAAGTCGAGAAAGTCATTAAAGGCGGCGGCGCCAGAGTTGATAGATAGTCCGAACACGATGCTCGAGTAAAGATATTTATGATTGTTCAAGCACTTAAATGGATTGGCGGTGTTGATGGTTTTTTGGAGCTTATAGACCAGCGGCGATTGCCTGGGGAATTTATTAAGCTGCAGTGCCGCTCGATAGAACAGCTTTTTGAATCAATAAAGACGCTTGCCGTTCGAGGCGCCCCCGCTATCGGTGTTTCGGCGGGATACGGACTTGTTTTAGCTATGCAAAAGCTCAATCCGGCAGATAGTCTGGAACAGGGACTTAAAGTACTGGCCGAGGCAAGCGAGTATTTAGCATCATCACGCCCAACCGCTGTGAATTTGTTCTGGGCGCTGGAGCGGGTTTGTCAAAATGCCAAGGAGTTTGCAACCGGTCAGCCTCAAGCAACAGTGCAGGAATTACGCAAGGCCGTTTTGACCGAGGCGAATGCTATCTATCGAGAAGACGTGGATATGTGCCGGCGGATTGGTCAAAACGGGGAAAGATTTATTAAAAACGACTCCGGTATTTTGACGCACTGCAATGCTGGTGCCCTTGCGACCGCGGGACAGGGGACGGCCTTGTCAGTAATGTTTGAGGCACATAAAAACGGAAAGAAATTCAGGGTTTATGCAGATGAGACCAGGCCTTTACTCCAGGGTGCCCGGTTGACAGCATGGGAGCTCAAGCAGGCGGGAATTGACGTTACAGTAATTTGCGACAATATGGCGGCTTACCTGATGAAGCAGGGAAAGATCAATGCTGTTATAACAGGCGCGGACAGGATTGCGGCAAATGGTGATACGGCAAATAAGATCGGTACTTACAGCCTGAGCATTCTCGCCAGAGAACACGGAATACCGTTTTATATTGCCGCACCTTCAAGCACGTTCGATTTGAGTATAAAAAGCGGAGCCGAGATACCGATTGAACAAAGGCCGGCCGACGAAGTAGCATTCTTTGGCGACAGAAAGACTGCACCGGAAGGGGTTGACATTTACAATCCGGCTTTTGACATTACGGAAGCACAGGATATTACCGCTATCATTACCGAGAGAGGGGTAATTGAAAAGCCCAACACCAACAGTGTCTTTGAACATTTGAATTAGCATAAGGACGGAACTCAGGAACTGAGCTCATGGTTGAGTCAGAAAATCAAACATCACAACCGTCCAACAAGAAGAAAGGCGTACAATCGAGCGAAGAGCTGGAGCCCCGCTGGCGCAAACGCAATTCGTACTATTATAACTGGCTGGATAAAATCTATAAATTCGTTGTTCGCCCGAACAGCAGAGTTCTACATATTGGCTGTGAATGCGGTGACCTTCTGGCGGCGGTTAAGCCGAGCTATGGTGTTGGAGTTGATGCGGATGCCGAGATGATTGAATTGGCAAAGAAGCGATTCGACCATCTGAAATTCTATACGATGGATCCACATGAGCTGGAGCTTGATGAGAAATTCGATTACGTTTTGATCTGCAATTCCCTTGGTCGCTGGCACGACATACAGCAGGTATTGGAACGTATTCGTCCATTAACTAAAGAAAGCACACGGATTGTAATAACCTATTATAATTACCTCTGGGAAGGTATTTTGAGTTTAGGCTCGCTTTTTGGAATTCGTCGGCCTTACTCATATCAAAACTGGCTTCCGCCGGAAGACATTGCAAACCTGCTCAAATTGGCCGACTACGACGTTATTCGCACTACATCCTATCTAATGATGCCGAAGCGTATCCCGCCGTTGACAACTTTGTGCAATTATTTTCTTTCTTTACTGCCCGGGTTTCGCTTTTTCAATTTAGTGGAGCTTGTGATAGCCCGTCCGGCCTCCGCCGCTGTTCGTGATGAAGATTTGTCTGTTTCGGTCATAGTACCATGCAGAAATGAGCGCGGTAATATCGAAGATGCGGTGAAACGAATTCCCCGGATGGGTCGGGAAACGGAGATAATCTTTGTTGAGGGCAACAGTACGGACGGTACAGCCGAGGAGATAGAACATCAGATAGCAAAGAACCCGGAAAGAAAGATTCGTTTGGTTCGTCAGAGTGACGGGGCAGGCAAGGGCGATGCGGTAAGAAAAGGTTTCGCAGCGGCCAAAGGAGATGTGCTGGTTATCCAGGATGCGGATTTGACGGCTCGGCCTGAAGATTTAACGAAGTTTTTTAGAGCGCTGCGCGACGGTAAAGGTGAGTTCATCAACGGCTCGCGGCTTGTTTATCCGATGGAAAAGCGGGCGATGCGCTTTTTGAATCTTCTCGGAAACAAGTTTTACGGTGTATTGTTTAGCTGGCTGTTGGGCCAAAGATTCAGAGATACACTTTGCGGCACGAAAATGATTCGCAGAGAAGACTATGAGCTGATAGAGGCCAATCGTTCGTATTTTGGTGACTTTGACCCCTTTGGCGACTTTGACCTTATCTTCGGAGCGGTAAAGCAAAACCTTAAGGTGGTTGAGGTGCCTGTAACCTATTGTGCAAGAACTTACGGCAAGACAAAAATAAGCCGTTTCACACACGGCTGGCTGCTGCTTAAGATGAGCTGGATAGCATTTAAGAAAATCAAGTGGCTTGGAATCCCGCACTTACTTTGACCTAAGGGGATTCACTTATTGGAGCCGTTATGAAAAGAAATCAAAGTAAGTGCGGGATACCCAAGCTGAAGCTGTTACCTTACCGCCAATACGCCGGGGTGGACCGCAATGACCCGCTTCGATTTTACTTTTGGCCTGTCATTGGTAAGATATATCGCCGACGGATTGAACTGTGCTTAGCAGAGTGCACGGGTGGTCAGCGCGTTCTGGAAGTGGGTTTTGGCTCCGGTGTAACATTTCCAAATCTTAACGATAATTATAAAGAAATCTATGGGCTTGACCTTAACGTGTCGGTCGAAGATGTCACGGCCGTGTTTAAGGCAAGACAGATTGAGACGCATTTGCAGAACGGCAGTGTGTTATCTATGCCGTACGAGGACGATTTTTTTGATACTGTTTTGCTGATAAGCATTCTTGAGCATCTAAAACCGTTTGAGCAAATGCAGGCCTTTCGGGAGATTCGCCGGGTCCTTAGGCCAGGCGGCCAGGCGATATACGGTGTGCCGATTGAGCGAGGCTTCCTGGTATTGATGTTCCGGCTATTAGGCTGCAACATCCGCGAGCATCATTTTTCCACGGAAAAGGATGTATTCAATGCCGCCAACAGCATTTTGGAGAAGGTTCGAGTTTTTCAGATGCAAAGCATCCCCTCTTTATTTGGGCCGGTCTATGAGGTAGGTCATTTCGTTAAGGGCGCCTCTAACGGATAGCCGTAGCGTTCAATATAATTAAATGGTTTGTAAAATTATGAAGGTCATTGAATGGCTTAAACTTCCCGAGACTATGGGCATTGAAGACCTTGATGACCCTGCTACTACATTACTGCATGCGGAGATTGTACAGAAAAAGCCGTTCCTGAAAAAAATATATATTGATTTCTATAAACAGTTTAAAAAGTCGATATCTAACTCCGAAGAAAAAGTTCTTGTTGAGCTTGGCAGCGGTGGCGGCTTTATTAAAGAGGTAATCAGCAATGTGATTACATCCGATGTTCTTGAATTGCCGAATGTCGATAAGATTTTCTCGGCCCTTGATATGCCATTCGAGGAAACAAGCGTGGATGCTTTTTTTATGTTTGACGTTCTTCATCACATAGCTGACCCAAGGGCTTTTTTCAAAGAAGCCTTGCGCTGCCTTAAAGTTGGCGGCAAAGTCGTTATGATTGAGCCTGCAAATACGTTATGGTCAAGGTTCATCTATAAAAACTTCCATCACGAGGCTTTTGACACGCAGGCCCCCGAATGGGGCTGTCGGGGGCAGGCAAAATGGGAGCTGGGATCTCACCCGTCTTGGCTCGGCCAAGCCGAGACAGGCAAAGCGGGAACCCTGCAAAAGTCAGGGCGTCTTTCAGGTGCAAATGGTGCACTTGCCTGGATAATCTTTTGGCGTGACCGAAAGATATTCGAAAGCGAATTTCCGTCTTTAAGAATCATCAGGATGCACAATCATACACCGCTGCGGTACCTGCTTAGCGGCGGCTTGACATTGCGTCAATTAGTTCCATCTTTTAGTTATCCGGCTGTTAAAGCCATAGAATATGCATTGTCCCCAATCAACGACTCGTTGGGTATGTTTCAGACGATAGAGCTGGAAAAGTTTGCTTTTAGCCACGTTTAGTCCACCGCGACTACTTCTTTAATCTCAGGTACCTTTTCTCTGAGAATTCTTTCGATTCCCATTTTCATTGTCATCGTAGCGCCGGGGCAGCCCTGGCAGGCCCCCTGCAGGCGGACCTTGACGGTGTTGTCCTGGTCTATTCCGACCAACTCAACATCGCCGCCGTGGCTTTGCAAACTCTCCCGAATGGCCTCGATTGTATCCTGGACCTTTTCTTCCATAGTCTTTTCGGTGTTAGCTTCGCTGCAACCGCAATTTTCACACATAAGAAATCTCCAAAAAATTCATTTAGCGATATTATTATACTGGCAATTCAGCTTTTGGCCAGCTATTTTTGCACGGCTTGAAAATTGGACGTGGCCGGATTTTCCGGCAAGCGATATTAAGTTCATTTTGGCCTTTGAAGAAATTGGGTTTGTTTTGGGTTTGTTTTTTTGGGCCGGAAAATGGTTCATTTTCATAATCCTTTGTGATAAAGATATTTGTGTTCATTTTTGGAATCCGCCTACGGCGGACAAGATTGGGTTTGTTTATTCGGACTACGAAATCATCGTTTTTTCTGTAATCCTTTGTTATAAGTGAGTTTATATTCATTTGGGCTTTTCGGAAATTGGGTTTGATTGGGTTTGAATTGGGTTTGTTTTGAACAAGTGTCCAATTGTGTTTATTTTCATAATCCATTGTTACTAATATATTTACGTTCATTTGCAATCCGCCTACGGCGGACAAGATTGGGTTTGTTTTGCATAAAAAGGGCCGATTTGTAGAGGGTTCTCGACAGATGTAGAGGGGTGCCTTATAGGCACGTAAATATAGGGCCTTATAGGCACGTAAATAACTGGATTATCGATTCTGGATTCTCGATGGTTGTGATGGTTCATTGGTTAATTTAGTTAATATGGTTAATTTGGTTAAATGGTTAAGCTCTAATCTGGATCCCCGACTACGACGTTCGAGGACAAGTTTAGTATTTGGCATCTTTTTGCCGGAGGCGAAAAAACACCCCCCGGCAGAAGAGCCGTGTAAGTACACCCGGGGATAAACTCGGGTAAACTCCGGGAGTAAAAAAACACTCCCTCTATAATTAGAGCTACCTGCACTTTTGATGCGAAAAAAGTCCTCTATTCTCGATTCGGGATTCTTGTAACTCGATGCCGACAAGGCAGTTAAAAAATTTTTGAAAAATTTGATTTTTGTTCTGAGGTATCAGCGTTTTTGATTGATTTTTCACTAATATTTTACCTATTTTAAACCGCGGATCCACTCGACTTCGCTCAGGACAAGCTTCACGGATTACACGGATTTTGTTTTAGCCTCAGAGAACAAAGAGAGCTATTAACCACGAATTGACACGGATTAACACGAAGTTTTTTTAGACAGGATTGACACTTTTTTTTAGACACGGATACCTTGGACACAAGTTACACGGATTCACACGGATTCTTGAGTGGATTATGGAAATCCGCCTGCTGGCGGTTTATGTTAGCCTTTTGGCTAACATAGGCGTATTATAACATATTTATAAACAATAGTCAAAAGAAAAACAGGAAAAAGCACTTTTTTTTGTCATCTCCGCGAAGACGGGTATATATTAGGGAGATTTAACGTTTTTGCATACTGTCGCGAGACATAAATAGGTGACTGTCCAGTTTTATCATGGTACTTTTGATCAATTACCTGGATTTAGTGGTCTGGCACTATTGTCAGTCACGGAAAAAGCTGAACTCTCGAGAAGATTGCGAAGCTGTTGGAGACAAGAAGCTTTCATTGGCCCTTCGTAGATAGCCTTTATACTGTCTTTTCCAGCAGTGATTTCAAGTCTCCCCTGCACGTCATGAGAGAAATAAGGATGGATGTGCTTGTTAGAATGTCGGTTTCGCTGATCAATCAATGGGAGCACGTGGTTGACGCAAACATCTAGTACGATTAGGACTGAAAAACAAATGGTCAGGCTTACCGGCTCCACCCAGGTTGACGCCTCAATGACGACTCGAGCAATTGTACTCTCACTAAGTTGTGCTGATGCAGATAGTCCTCTGCCAACCCAAGATCCGCCAGTAACAAGCCCTCCGAGAATTGTCCACGCCATCCACCTGTATCGGTTGATAGAGAGGACAATTAGGACGGTGATAAAAACGACACCGCCGACACCAATCACAGCCCATACACGCACGTCACGAACCAATACCACGACAAGCGCAACTACCATCGCTGCAATCGCAGCAAGTCCGGCAACAATTAATTTCGAAAGCCAACTGTGTGTTGTCTTGCTTCTATTTGGCACCTGATTCTCTCCTTAAACAGTTGCCTTCCCCCCCGAGAGTAGCCGCCTCGGTCTTATGAGATATGACCTTTGGTGGTGACATCCAGTAACTCTCTTTCTGGCATAGCGCACTGGGCTTCCTGGTGGGACAAGACATCTGTGTGCCCATTGAGGATAAGATTACCAGTATGTCCAATTCCAAGGAATTGCTCAACATTGAGTTCGAAAAACATTTGTTGTCACTTTGCATCCAAGTCAAAGTCATCAGAGCCTACCTTACTTATAATACGTGTTATCGACATCAATAGTGGACCGAGAGTTTGACTCATACATAGCCTGGCGATACTCAAGTGGTGAAACACTCTCAATCCCTTTGAATTTCCGGCTAAATGCACTTAAGCTACCGAAGCCAGCCCTTTTGGCAATGCTGGTCAAGCGGTCCCGAGTTCTAAGTAATCGCTTTGCTTCAGCTATTCGTGCAACATTAAGTTGTTTGTTAATAGTGCTACCCATTTCCTTGCGAAAAAGTGACGACAGGTACATTTGGCTGACATCAGCAGCGAGGGCAATTTCTCTCGACGTTATTTTGTGTCTGTGAAAGTTTGTTTTTATGTGTTTTAAAGCCTCGCGAACCGGCCGACTGAGAAATCTCTTTTCTTCGATGAATTCAACTACACGGCGTGCCAAGAAATCGTGCATCAGTTCGTATTCGCCGAGGCTCCTTCGGACAATCCTGCGGTCAACAAGACTCAAAAGTAATTTATCCAAATTTTCGCACTCCGGTATGCTTCGGTGGAGTGCTTCTTTTGTTATTCTTTTCTTGGTGTAGTGATCTGTGACCATTTTGCTCAGTATCTGGCCTACCCAGAGCCTCTCTTTGTCCTTATATTGATCGAGCAGACTCTCCAGATAGCGGTTTACGATTTGTTCGGCCGCGCCCATTTTGTCATACAGACGGTCGGCCAGAACACGGGCGCGCCTCTCTGAGTCATACTTCTTCCCAACAGCAGCGTAGATCCTATGTCCAACAATCTGTAGAAATGGAGGATATATCATACCGTCGCCTTGGTAGCACAAATCGTCTACTATTCGTACAACCAGCCCATCTGACAGACGCCAGCGAGCATTTCTGGACGCTTTCTTCAAAACCTGTATACCATGTTCTTTGTCCAGTTTGTGAAGGCGAAAAGTGTTTTCACGGACGTAGAGGTCCGGTATCTCCAAGGACAGATTATATAGATCCGCCAAGTAATCCTCTCTAATGCAGAAAAGGAATGTCACGGGGAATGGACTTCCCAATATGCGCGAGACACTCTGGACGAATTGTGCCTTCGTGTCCTCTGACTTGTCGATTGTGAACATTTGTTCAAGATGATCCCCGATTAGGAGTAGCCTTGTGCCTGATTTTTGCTTTTGAAAGTATCGCCGGATAATCCGCACAAGATCGATAGTGCCCTGACCGGCAGCAAGTTTTGATCCTAGTCTGCGTGCCATACTCCCAACGGGACTATCCTGGAACGAGAAGCGGACCACTTTGTACTGATAGTGCTTCAGTTCGGGGAGGACGCCAGCTTCCACAAGAGAGGTCTTACCTACCCCCGACTCGCCTATGATAAGGATCATTTTGCGGGCGAACACCATCTCAACTACCTGTTGAATCTCCTTGTCTCTGCCAGCAAACCGAGACGCTGTCCGAGCGTCAAATGGTGCAAGCAACAGAAATGGATTCCTGAGCTTTCGATCAGATACGCTCTCATCATGACGATAAAGAATCAGATCGATTCTTTTAAAGAAGATTCCAGCTGCCCGGAGCACAGGATAGAGTACATCTAATTCGTCCTGCATGGCGTTTTTCAATTTGTAGAATTGCTGTGCGCTAATCTCCTCGTCAACAACAACAGAGATCTGTATGTCCCACGATGGAGCAGTTCGTATCTTGATGCTTGTGATGTGCTTGGAGACGTTAGATCTTGCTGCTGAGGGAGGGAGGGAATGTCTATGTTCAGCGGAGGCTTCAGAAGTGGATGGAGACACGACTTCCAGCGCGTGCGCCAGGCGAAGGAGGGCAGACAGAAAAGGCACTCGAATACGAGCGCGGCCATACCCATTAAGGGAGAATTCTTCGCCCATTAGGTACCGTAAGTCAGGCATATCCTGTGCCCGACATACCTCTCCGATGATCCACGCCTCATGCTCGGTCAATCCAAGATGCTCGTGGTTTTGTATAATGTCCTTGCGAGCAAGGTTGATTCGGTCTATCACCGCTGGGCTAAGTTTTTGGTCGTGCTGTGCTGCTTCCTGACGCCCCTTCTCATGCAGCATTGCCGCACACAGCAGTGAGAATAACTCAAATGCTGAAAGGGGCTCGGGTATCTCGTCGGGTATTATATCTGATAGGTATTGAATCAAATTTCGCAAATGCGAAGTCCTGATGGCGGCCTTGTCCCACACCTGTCCGAGTTTGCGGTAGAGGGAGGGAGAGCGAGTATGCAAAGCGCGTACAAGAGGGATGGCCCGACCATCAAATTGGGTGAACGAACTCATTGGCGTAACCTACATAAACGCAAGACTGTCATAAAACATGTCTCATTCTGCCTTATATTTGACAATTAACAAGATTTATTTGACAATATTGAATACTATATCACCAACATATTGGAATGTCAATAGAAAAAAAGAAAAAAAAGAAATTTTTTTTGGGTGCTTTTTTGTCCTATGATCGGCTCCCTCTCGACGTTCTGATTTGGAGTAGATGTGACTATAAACCTGTCGTTGTTTCCAGAATCGTATGCAATGGTGGATTTGCAGGAGTAACGCAAAATGAGCAAGGCTATTGAAAAAGAAAATATTCAACATACCGAAAATTGTAGGGCAGCTGACTCGACCTCTCTGTGGACATGGATCTACACACTACTACATTATAAAGCATTATCCAAATTAATCCCCAGTAATTACTAATCAATAATCAATTTTAAGAAGCTCGCGGCGGCTGGTCAATAAAATGAGATGGAGAAGTAATGATTGGAGAAATCGAACTTAAGGGAAGTAAAATAACAGAAAGCGAGAGGAAAGGCAAAGGAAAAAGGGAAAAAAGAATATCGAATATCGAATTTGAATGTCCAATGTCGAAGTGAAGGCTCAGGACAGGTTTCGTGCGGGACAAGAATTGGGGCGTCGTCGTGCCGACGACGGCTAAACAATGACCCCGCAATAACCCCCGACTACGACTTTCGAGGGCAAGCTTGCGGGGCTAAATACAAAGACAACCCCGCCCACAGGTGGCGGGGCTAACCATTATTTGCGATTGCTTCGGTGCCTTATAGGCACAGAAGTATTTGTCGGCACTGAAAAGACAAAAAATCTTTATTGTCGGCCATATAAATTGCCGAAAACAATTGACAGAGGTGATTGGTTCTTGTATAATGCCTCTGTGTTTGTGTGAAAACATGCAAATACGACCCTGAGACGTCCCGGTATGGGATGGTTACGGGATTATGGCAGGGATTAGAATCTTCGGATGATTCGGTCGTTTCTGTGTAGAAACGGTTGACTCGCCGGAAGGGCCCAGCAGAGCCATAATTGAGGGTTCCCGCAATGCGGGGGCCTGCCGGAATAACAAAAGGGTTTCCATCTTGTCCGCCGATGTGTGGGGCACAAGCTCGCCTGCCGGCGGCCAGGGATGGGACCCGTGGTGTTTATCAGGAAAGGAATAAAGAAATGAAATCCAAAACCCGCACTTCGGCTGATTCAGCCGACAAATCCTCGATAAAAACAGGCGCACAAATTATCGTCGATACGCTCCTTGAACAGGGTGTCGATACAATGTTCGGTTATACGGGCGGTGTAGTGCTGCCTTTGTTCGACAGGCTGTATGATGCGCCGATTAATTTTATAGTTCCGCGCCACGAACAGGGCGGATGTCATATGGCTGATGCTTACGCCCGCGCCAGTGGAAAGGTTGGCGTTATATTGGTGACCAGCGGTCCGGGTGCGTGCAACTTAGTTACCGGTCTTGCTACGGCGATGATGGACTCGGTGCCGATGGTTGCCCTGACGGGACAGGTCCGCACGGAGCTTATCGGAAATGACGCCTTCCAGGAGGCCGACACTACCGGCATTACCCGTCCGGTTACAAAATACAACTGCATCGTCAAGGATGTTAAAGACGTGGCTCGTATCATTCGGGAGGCATTTTATATTGCATCGACCGGCCGGCCCGGCCCGGTGCTGGTTGATATACCGGTTGACGTGGCGGTCAACAAGTGCAGCACCGACGGTCCGGTTGAGATGAAGCTGCCGGGTTACAGAGTCAGGACCAAAGGACACGCCAGACAGATATCAACGGCTGCTCAGGCGATAAATAAATCCAAGCAGCCTGTGCTTTACGTCGGCGGCGGTGTTATCAGCTCCAACGCAAGTGGCGAGTTAAGGACACTGGCAGAAAAGGCACATCTGCCCGTAACAATGACACTCTTAGGTCTGGGCAGTTACGACCAGAGAAAGCCGGAATCTCTGGATATGCTCGGGATGCACGGCGCTGCGTATGCCAATTACGCCGTGCAGGAATGCGATTTGTTAATTGCCGTCGGTGCCCGGTTTGACGACCGTGTTACGGGCAAAGTCGAGACTTTTGCTCCGCACGCCAAGATAATCCATATCGATATTGACCCCTCGAGTATATCGAAGAATGTCAGCGTGGATATTCCTGTTGTGGGCGATGCCAAAGCCATCCTCGGTGAGCTGGTTAAGGAAGTTGAATATCACGAGAGAAAAAGATGGTTCAATAAAATTGCCGAATGGAAAGAGAAGTTTCCCTTTCGGTATGACCAGGATTCATCGACGATTAAGCCCCAGTTCGTTATTGATGAGCTTTGCCGTCAGACCAAAAACGGCGCAATCGTAACAACGGGCGTCGGCCAAAATCAGATGTGGGCGGCCCAATTTTACAAATTCATCAGGCCCAGACAGCTCATAAGCTCCGGCGGACTCGGGACAATGGGCTACGGTCTGCCGGCCGCCATAGGCGCTCAGGTAGCTATTCCCGAAGCCACAGTTATTGATATTGACGGCGACCACAGTTTCAATATGACGATGACGGAGCTTGCAACGGCGGTTGAGCACAATTTGCCGATAAATGTATGTATCTTAAACAACGGATATATGGGAATGGTTCGGCAGTGGCAGGAGCTTTTCTATAATAAGCGCTATTCCAAGAGCTATCTGTCCAATCCGGACTACGCGGTCCTGGCCCGTGCGATGGGTGCGGTTGGGATTACTGTCGATAAAAAAGAAGATGTTCCCAAAGCAATCAAGCAGATGTTGGCGGAAAAGAAGCCCTGCGTTGTTGACTTTAGAGTCGAGAGAGAAGAAAATGTCTGGCCGATGGTTCCGGCGGGCAAAAGTATAGATGAGATGAGCGGGCTTGATATACTGGAAAGGTTAATCTGATTTGAGCTTAGAACTTGTAAATAAATTATCTTCCATTTTTGGCTGGCTGCGGCTTCGGCTGGCGGTGTCAGCAAAACTCGGATTACCAACCAGTAGGCCTGCGTTTTGCTTCCTTGCCAGCCTTGTCCTCGCTGGAGCCAAAATGAAACCTAATTTCTTTACCAGTCCTTAGAAAGTTGGATGAAAAATGAAGCATATAATAAGTGCATTGGTTGAAAACAAGCCGGGCGTTCTTGCCCATGTTGCGGGGATGTTTGCGGCGCGGGCGTTTAATATTGATTCGCTGGTTGTCGGACGAACCGAAGACCCACAGCTGAGCCGGATGACAATTGTTGTTGTCGGCGATGACAGGGTCCTCGAGCAGGTTCGTAAACAATTGGCCAGGCTTGTTCCTGTGGTTAAAGTTCAGGATTTTGTCGGACAGCCGGTAGTAGCACGTGATTTGATGCTTATAGCCATCTCTGCTCCCCCGGAGAAGCGGGCTGAAATCTTATCGCTGATAGAAATGTTCAGGGGCAAAGTTGTGGATATCGACCAGAAGTTTGTCATGGTCGAAATCAGCGGGCCTGAGACCAAGATTGAGGCCTTCATCAATGTGTGCAAGCCTTATGGGATTAAGAGCGTGGCGAGAACCGGGACAATAGCAATGCCGCGACATGCAAAAATTGAACCGTGATTCGTATCACGTCAAACACCAAACGAGAGGCGAATGGGGGATTGACATGCCTATAAATTCCTTGCCTAATCAGCAGCTTTTAATATAATGCGCAGGTGCGAAATCCGGCGGTTGAATGGACGACTCACCGTTTCACCGAATTCGAGCCGGGTTTCGGGTTTTGAAGAGGTTCAAGAGCAAGGATAGATAGTTTAATAATTCCTGGAATACAAACAGAGTAAGGAGAATTGAAGCTATGGCAGCAAAAATCTACTACGAAAAAGACGCTCCGATAAATGCGTTAAAGGGCAAAAAAGTAGCAGTTATCGGTTACGGCAGTCAGGGCCATGCCCACAGCCTAAATCTGCGCGACAGTGGCATAGAAGTGGCGGTGGCAGAGCTGGAAGGGACAGATAACTTTAAGCTCGCAACCGAGCACGGCTTTTCACCAACCGATATAAAAAAGGCTATGGACGGCGCGACGCTGATTATCGTAACCATTCCGGATGAGGTTCAGGCGAAAGTTTATGCTGATTCAATCGGCCCCAATCTTGTGGCCGGCCAGACGCTTGGTTTTTGTCACGGTTTTAATATTCATTTCAAGTATATCATGCCGCCGGAGACTGTTAACGTCGTGATGATTGCACCAAAGGGACCGGGGCATCTGGTTCGCAGTGAGTTCGAAAAAGGCGGCGGTGTACCGAACCTTGTGGCCATCAAGCAGGATGCAACCGGCGATGCCAGGCAAATCGCCCTTGCCTGGGCGAACGGAATAGGCGGCGCCCGTGCGGGTATTATAGAAACAACATATAAAGAAGAAACTGAAACGGACCTGTTCGGTGAACAATGTGTTCTTTGCGGCGGTCTGACGGCGCTTATTAAGGCCGGCTTCGAAACGTTAGTAGAAGCCGGATACCAGCCTGAGATTGCTTATTTCGAATGTATGCATGAGGTGAAACTGATAGTTGACCTTATGTATCAGGGCGGGATGAGCTATATGAGATACAGCATATCCAATACCGCCGAATACGGTGATTTGACCCGCGGGCCGAGGATTATTCCTGAGCAAACCAAAGCCGAGATGAAAAAGATACTGTCGGAGGTTACATCCGGCGAATTCGCCAAAGAATGGGTAAACGAATACAAGTCCGGGCTTAAGAACTTTAATGCGTTATACAAAAAAGACCACAACAGCCAACTGGAAACGGTCGGGCGAAAATTGCGAAAGATGATGAAGTGGATTGATTCGAAAGAAGCCTAAAAGCAAGAAGAATGTTTCGTGAATCGTTATTCGAAACACGGAGTAAGAAAGGCCAGAGGAAAGATGTTATGAGGCGGACAAAACCAAAGCAAATTACGGTTGTTGACAGTCGCTTCGCGATGAAAAAATCAAAAATTGTAAGTCGTAAATCGACGGCTGCAATGTGCCTCTTCGCTGTTTTGCTTCTGGGCACTTTGTTGGGAGGCTGTTCTACTGTGTCCCCACAGGCCAAGGCTCGGCAGCTTTCCTATCAGGCGAAACTTTCGGCCCCCTATGACCAGATAAAGCTAAAACAGAGCATCATTCACGACGCGGTACCCAAGATTCAAAGGTTGCAAAATGAGCTTGAGCCCGGTTTTGCAGAAGCTGAGCTGATTAGCCATGGCGAGAACGTGGTAGTCTCATTGGGACAAAGCAAGGAGGGTTTCAAGACCTGGTTCAATATGGTTACTTTCCAGGAGAAGGAATTGAATGCAGTACGCAAGTATTTCTTCTTCGTAGATGACGAGGCCAAGAGTTTTCAGCTTAGTCCCAGTCGAGGCCTTAGGTATGACTGCGAAATGGTAATAGGAGAAGAAATGCTTGCTGAGCCCGGCACGACTGAAAACGCAAGGCGAATTGCAATGCTGCGGAACATTTTAAACAATTTTCACAAGGATATAAATGAACTTAGTGAGGATATAGCTGTTACCGATCAGGAGAATAAAATGCTTGATATTTGCAGGATGCTCATAAATCAGGCATTCGAGGTGATTTTGCGCGAGCTGGACAGCTCACCTGTGCTGGCAACGAGACTGAGCCAGCCCGGAGGTGTTGAATTCGACCACATCAATTTCGACAAGGGCAAAATCCAAATGGTTATCGGGGGAGATATTGTCACGGTCAAAATCCGCTTAGGCGCGTTTACGCATATGATAGAAGTCAAAAAAAGCAAACCAAAAAAAGAGCGGGCCTATAAGCCGAGTTCTGTATTCCTCCCGTAAAGGCGGACGGCGACCATTTATCTTGACCAACTGTTGCCAGCTGGCTCTCCCGCACCTATTTTGAGATGCCCACGAAAATCTTGACATAAGCATTTTTGGCAGCATCAAGCTTTATTTGTCCAATTAACAGTGGACTCTCAAAATAGGTGTGGGAAGCGACCTACCCGCTGGCAGAGCGGTTAGCTTAGCCGCTCACACTCGGGCCGAGTTGCCAGCTACTTGGTCTTGCAGGCGGTGGGGTTTGCCCTGCCGGCGTCGTCACCGACGCCGCGGTGCGCTCTTACCGCACCATTTCACCTTTACCTCCCGCACTCACTTTGTAAATTCAAGGACCAAACTTGTCTTTTAGCTGCTTTTTCTATGGGTGATATTCACCTTGCAGCTTGCAAGCTCGAACTCACAAAGTGAGTGCGGGATCGGCTGTGTATTTTCTGTGGCACTTTCCCGCGGGTCGCCCCGGGTGGCTGTTAGCCACCACCGTGCCCTGTCCTGCTCGGACTTTCCTCCGGCCTCAAATTGGCCAGCGACCGCCCGACCCACTTTTTTAATTGACTATTTTGCTACGAACTACCAACTACAGACTCATGACTATTATAACAGAAGTTCTGGCTAATTTCCACGTCTGATTTCGATATGTTTTTTGAAGTGTTCATCGTCTGTGTTGGGGAAATCGCTTCTAAAGTGGACTCCTCGACTTTCCTGCCTCATTTGGGCTGCACGAGCCATAAGCTGACAGACGGTGAGCATATTCTGACATTCCCAGCCCGCCGGTCCATCAAAGACTTTGTCCATCACATAACGCTGCCAGAATCTGATAATTTCCTGGGCCTCTGTGAGCGGCTTGGCTTTTCGGGTGATGCCGACATTTCGCCACATAAGAGCTCGAAGTGAGTTTTTAACGTCGGCGGTATCCAACCGAGTGCGGTCTGAATGCGGGATTTGATGTTTTACTGAGGGGTGCCTGATATGAGCAATACCTGATTTTATGTGCTGGGAGGCAAATTGCCCCGCTGTTTTGCCGAATACCAGTCCTTCGAGCAACGAATTACTGCCGAGCCGATTTGCACC
Source organism: Sedimentisphaerales bacterium (assembly GCA_035528395.1). Taxonomy (GTDB): domain Bacteria; phylum Planctomycetota; class Phycisphaerae; order Sedimentisphaerales; family Anaerobacaceae; genus NIOZ-UU13. The sequence continues at coordinate 37 of DATKYR010000208.1, read as the reverse complement.
GTGCAGGCTGGTGGAAGCAGCCTCACCACAGGCATAA
>DATKYR010000207.1:0-15556 GCA_035528395.1 Sedimentisphaerales bacterium | reverse complement strand
TAAAGTGAGCTAAAGTGAGCTAAAGTGAGCTAAAGTGAGCTAAAGTGAGCTAAAGTGAGCTAAAGTGAGCTAAAGTGAGCTAAAGTGAGCTAAAGTGAGCTAAAGTGAGCTAAAGTGAGCTAAAGTGAGCTAAAGTTATGGATAATAAAGAATTTGCCAGGGAGCTTGAAAAACGGACACGAGAGTTCGGTGTGTGTATAATCAGGTTATCAGGTAGCAGGTTATCAGGGAATTAGAGAGTTCGTGACTTTGTAGCATTGTAGCAAAAAAGGTTTAGTAATGCTTAAAATAAAACATTTTATCCAACAAAGCTGGCTGCTGATTGTGGCATCGTTTTTCTTTGGACTGCTGATAGCGGTTACGAACGCCGCACTGTCACCGAGAATAGAGCAGAACAAAATCAACAAGCGTAACCGTCTGGTTGGAGCTATGCTGCCGGATGCTAAGAACTTTGTTCTGTTAGAGGCGGAAATCGAAATTGAGTCTATCCAGGGCAAAAAAGAGAAGGTTGAAGTTTATAGAGCTATGTCGGAGGCGGGCGAATGTGTCGGCTGGAGTTTTAACGCCGCCGGGTCGGGTTTTGCGGACAAGATTGAATTAGTTGTTGCTGTGGACAAAGATTTTGAAAAGCTCGCGGGTTTTGATGTGCTGGTGAGCAATGAGACGCCCGGCTTCGGCGACCAGATAAAATACGATTACTATAAAGACCAGTTTAAGGGTGCGCCGGCTGAGGAACTCAAGCTTATACCATCGGGCGACCCTAAGAAAATCGACGCTGAAATCGTTGCGATAAGCGGAGCTACCGTAAGCAGCGAATCGGTAGTGGAGATAATCAATAACTTTTTGATCCAGATTAAGAAACAGATGCCAAAAAAGGACTAATCGGCAATGACAGATAAGAGTGAAGTTAGAACTGCACTTTACGGCCAGACGCTGTTGGCGGGCTTGTGGCGTGAGAATCCGGTGTTTCGGCTGCTATTAGGAATGTGTCCGACATTGGCGGTTACGGCTGCGGTCAAGCCGGCCCTGACTATGGGTCTTTGTGTAATCTTTGTGCTTGTCTGCAGCAATATTATAGTCAGCCTGATGCGGAACCTTCTCAAGCCGCATTTGCGAATTCTGATGTTTACTTTGACAATAGCTACCTTTGTTACGATAGCGGATTTGTTCCTGAAGGCGTTCCAGCCGGAAATGAGCGAAGTGCTCGGCCCTTATGTGCCGCTGATTATCGTCAACTGCATAATCATTTGCCGTGCTGAGGCCTGCGCCAGCAAGAACGGCCTTGTTGTAAGTGTCATCGATGCGGTGGGGATGGGTGTGGGCTTTACGCTTACATTGTGCGTTTTAGCCGGCGTCAGGGAGCTGCTCGCTACGGGTGCGATATTCGAAATACAAATACTTGCTCTGCTCAAAGGAGGTGGTTGGTTTGTGCCGTGGGCGGCGATGGGCATGCCGGTAGGGGCATTTATAACTTTGGGACTGATGTTAGGGCTGGTGAACGTGATTACGAAAAAAGATGCTTAAAAGGAAAGGTTTATGGATACGCTTAATATTTTGCTTATCGGCTTTATATCTATCGTAGTAGTCAAGAACCTTGTCTTTACGAAGTTTCTTGGTATCTGCCCCTATCTCGGTGTTTCTGGAAGAATCGATATGGCTTTCGGGATGGGTATGGCGGTGACGTTTGTTGTTACGCTGAGCGGGACGTTGACGTGGCTGATTGACCATTTAATTCTGATGGGAACGCCGTTGGAAGTTACTCGATATGTCTGCTTTATATTAGTTATCGCAGGGGCCGTGCAATTGGTGGAGATGTATCTGCGTAAGTTCTTCCCTTCTTTGTACGAGAGCTTTGGAATATTTTTGCCGCTGATTACAACGAATTGTGCGATATTGGGATTGTGTTTGTTTATAAACCTCTGGGGCATTGACTCTCTGCTTGAAGCGGTTGTTCTTAGCTTCGGTGCCGGTATAGGCTTTACGATGGCGATTTGCATTATGGCAGGCATTCGAGAAAATCTGAATATGGCTGACGTCCCGAAGTGCCTCAAAGGTGCACCGATTACCCTGATTACCGCAGGTATCCTTGCCCTGGCGTTTATGGGTTTCGCGGGAATGATTAGGTGAGTGAATTAGTTGATTAGAGAATTAGTGAATTAGAGAATGATTTTGGCAGATATTTTACAGTTGTGGAGTAGTGCGTGGCCGGCGGGGGTAACAATGCTGGGCTTAGGCAGTGGTTTTGCGCTGGTGCTTTTGATAGCAAGCGTAAAGCTCAAAGTTGAGGTTGACCCGAAGGTAGAGCAAATTCACAAGGCGCTGCCGAATCTCGACTGCGGTGCCTGTGGATTCGCGGGGTGTGGTCAATATGCGAAAGCGGTTCAGGGAAATCCGGAACTGTTAGGCAGATGCGCGCCCGGCGGGCCTGAAACGTCGGCGAAAATCGCAGATGTATTGAATCTGCAGGTCAGCGACTCGGGCCCGCAGCAAAGGCCGATTGTTCGCTGCCATGCTCACACAGACGACAAAACTTTATATGCCAAGTATCAAGGAATCCAAACCTGCATTTCTGCTAATGCGTTGGCGAATGTGCAGGCCTGTGGGTTCGGGTGCTTAGGCTTCGGTGACTGTACGAGAGCGTGCAGGTTCGATGCTCTGCACATTGTTGACGGCATGACTATCGTTGACTATGAGAAATGCACCGGCTGTACGGCCTGCTCGAAGACCTGTCCGCGAAACTTGATAGAAATGGTTCCATTTCATTCCGAGAATATGATGATAGTCGCCTGTAACAGTAAGGAGACGGGCAAGAGCACACGGTCGATATGTAAGGTCGGTTGTATCGGCTGTCGCCTGTGTGCCAAACAAACAGATATATTCTCGGTGGAGGACAATCTGGCCCGGATAGATTACGCCAGATATGAGCCCAACGAGCAAACCGAAACCGCTATGGAGAAATGCCCGACGAAGGTGATTACTTATCGCGGTAAAACAGCCCAGACCCCAAAGCAAGCGGTCGAACAAGTTGCGGATTCTTGAGTGATAACAAACAGCAGTTCGCTACTTTATATATTTTTCAGCGCCGGTGGTTTTTATAATTTCGTACTCCGGTTGTGAGGTTATGAATATTGCCTCGGTGGCGGGGAGTTTCTCGATTAATGCAAGGCCCTTTTCGGTTCCCATGACGCTGACGGCCGTGGCCAGGGCGTCGGCGTCAGTTGCATTGTCAGCAATAATGGTTACGCTCGAGAGGCCTTGGGTGCTTGCTCCTGTTTTGCGGTCTATGATATGGCTGTGGCGTTTGCCTTCGATTAAAACAAACTGCTGATAATCACCGCTGGTTGCGCTTGCTCCATTGGCCAATTTCAGTTTCAAGATAAGGTTTCGTTCAGGAATATCTTCATCTAAATCTGGATTTTGCACGCCGATTAACCAATGATTTCTACCTTTTGGTGGTGCGCCGAAGCACCGAATGTCACCGCCGATGTCAACCATGCCGCCGATTGCCCCAGAGTTTTGCATTGCCTCAACGGCCTTGTCAATAGCATAGCCTTTTGCAATTCCGCCGAGGTCCAGCCTCATACCTTCAACGGCGAACTGCACCGTTCTGTTTTGGTCGTCAAGTTTTAGCTTTTCAAAACCGACTTTGGATTTGGCCTGGGAAATATCATCTTCGCTTGGAAGGACTTGTTTGTCTTTTGCTGCTCGGAATAAATCTACCAAAGGCCCGACGGTGACATCAAACGCTCCATCTGTAAGCTTGCTAAACTCGATGCTTCTTTGCAAGACTTCGTATGTTGATTGGCTGAGGTGGACTGCTGTTTTGAAGCCATCTCTGTTGAGCTTGCTTATTTCCGAATCGCTCTTGTAGTCGCTCATAAGGCCGTCAACTTTGTGGATTTCTTCAAAAGCAGTTTCGATACATTTCTTTGCCGTATTCGAATCTTCGGCGATGACGACTGCGCGGGCGAATGTACCCATCACCAGCCGATGGCCGCTGTCGAGCTCGATTTGTCTGTTAGAGCGAGCAGAAAAATAAATCGCCACGATTAAACAAGCGGCGAGGACCGCAATCACAATGCGGCTGATTTTCGTGTTCATAATAAATCCTTTCTAAGACAGGATTTGATAATTGATAATCAAACGATAATCAATAGAAAATAATCAAGAACCGGCTTATAATGGTTTGTAACGCGATAAATGCGTGGTGGTTACTGATAGTTATTCGGCGCCATCCCCAAGCTCGTCCCGATTTTTCGGGACTCGCTTGAGGCTGCCACACATCAAGTTAGATGTTATAGAATAATTCCGGTATGGACGAAAAAGAAGTAACAAAGTTAGCGGAGCGGGTCGAAGGGGAGTTTCTGCCCTTTGTGCGCAGGCCGGGCAGATATATCGGCGGGGAGATAAACCAAATCAAAAAGGACCTCTCGCAATGTGAGCTGACGGTCGCGCTGTGCTTTCCGGATATTTACGAAGTGGGGATGAGTAACAGCGGGATAGCTATTATATATGATGTTCTTAACAGCATTAATGGTGTGGCTGCTGAGCGGGTTTTTACGCCGTGGATTGAAGCTGAAAAGGTGCTGCGAGAGAAAAAAATATCCCTGTTTAGTCTGGAGTCCAGGGCATCCCTAAACAGCTTTGACATTGTGGGCTTTAGCTTGAGCAGCGAGCTTTGCTATACCAATGTGCTTAATATGCTCGAGATGGGTGGAATCGGTGTTCGAAGCAGCCAAAGGGGTGAAGATGAGCCGTTGATAATTGCCGGCGGGAGTATGGCGGGCTGCTGTGAGCCGATGGCTGAGTTTATTGACCTGTTCCTATTGGGTGACGGTGAGGAGGCTGTAGTTGAGCTTGCGGGATTTGTTAGAGAGAAAAAAAAGGCCGGTGCGAGAAAAAAAGAAATCCTACTGAGTGCTGCGAAGAAATTTGAGTGGGTTTATGTGCCATCTCTTTATGAGTTTGAATATGAGGGGACAAAGATAAAGTCGTTTCTACCGAAATTGCCTGATTTACCTACGCAATTCAAAAGTGCGGTTGTAGAGGATTTTGAGAATGCTCCTGTGCCGAGCCGCCCAATAGTTCCGTTTGTGCAGGCGGTGCATGAGCGGGTGAGCGTTGAGATTATGCGCGGCTGTCCGGGACGGTGCAGGTTCTGCCAGGCGAGCTTTTGCAGGAGGCCTGTCCGCTATCGGAGCGTTCAAAGAATCATCGATATCGCAAAGGCATGTTACCACTCAACAGGGTACGATACTGTAAGCCTATTGAGTTTATCGAGCGCCGATTATCCGGAGCTTGAAGAATTGGTTGCCGGGCTCGACGCATATTTTCAGGATAAGCACGTCGGGTTGTCACTGCCGAGTTTGCGGGTTGATAAGCAGTTGAAGCTGCTGCCGAAATTGCTGACTTCTGTGAGGAAGGGCGGTCTTACGATTGCTGTTGAAGCGGCAAGTGAAAAATTAAGGCAAGTCATTAACAAGCCCCTGAAAGATGAGGACCTGTTCGCTGCGGTGGAGGCTGCTTACCGGGCGGGCTGGCAGAAATTGAAGCTGTACTTTATGGTCGGTCTGCCGGGCGAGATTCTGGAAGATGTGAAACGGATTGTGCAGTTATCATTTCAATTAGCCAAACTGCGAAAAGGCATAGACGGCAAGACTGGTCAGATTAATATTACTATTAGCTGTTTTGTGCCGAAGGCTCATACGCCGTTCGGGTGGTTGGGGCAAAAGCCAAAATTATACTTCGAGCAGGCAAAGCAGTTGATACTCGATGAGAAAAGAAAACTTCGTGCTAAATTTCTGCAGTTTAAGTTCCACGATATAAACCGCAGCTTGCTGGAATCGGTGATTGGACGGGGTGACAGACGTTTATGCGATGTTATTGAAGCGGCCTGGCAGGGGGGGGCGAGGTTTGATTTGTGGGATGAATGTTTTGACTTCGAGATATGGCGGAGAGCATTTGAGAAATTTGGATTGGATTTGGAAAAACTCGCACAAAAAGAATTTGAGCGGGATGAAATTCTGCCGTGGGAGCATTTGGGCGGGCCGGGGAAGAAGTATCTGTTAGGGCATCTTGAGAAAGCGATGGAATTGGTGAGTAGTTAATTGGTTAACTGGTTTTTTGCTTGAAAAGATGTTTTTTGTAGAGTATATTGCTCGTAGCGGTCAGGCCTTGATTTTCAGATACATGAACAGAGCGTTTTTTGTGAAGTGCAGGTGTCGGATATTACAAAATAAGAGGGAGTTTTCGGAATTTTCAGACTCAGAACAGGAGAAAACTAATGAAGGTCAGCAAAAATAATTACTGAATTTATAATTGCGTTCATTTTGGCTTTTGTTGTTTCTGCCATTGTTTCGCTGCTCTGGAATCTTATCGCTCACGGCAGCATGATGGTTGACTGGGGCTCGTCGCTCAGGATGGGTATTATCTTAGGGATTATCGCACCCTGGATAATAGCGAGGGGAAGTAAAAGTGAGCAGGAATGAGGATTCTTTTGTTTTAGATATTATACGGAAACCATATAAATAATAGTTAGGAGCATAAGAATCATGAGCAATACTTTTGATGAGCTAAAAGATCCGATCGGGGGATTTAAAGCAAATATGTTCCGTAAGACTGTATGTCCTGAGACGGATGCTCTTGTCGTCTTTATCCCCAAGGGACAGGAACCGTCTCCTGAAGTCAAAAAAGTGCTCGACGAGGCAGGACCTCAACGCTGGTTCCCAAAAGAACGCGGAAACATTGTTAAGTGCCCCCATGTAGTCGACACATTCGATGAAGGTTTGTTCAAAATTGAAAAAGGTGGCTGGGATCATGAACATTGTGAAGCATGTGGGGCCACCATCGATGTAGGTAAGTCTTGTTGGGAAGCTGAAACAGATGATGAGTTCTTTTTAATTTGTGAGGGATGCTATCAGAAACTCAAAACAAGAGATCGGCCCTAAACAATTACCGGAGTCAGGCTTTCCTTCACTTGCGTCTTCGTAGGCTGGTGAGCTTTTCATTAGGAGAAAACTATATAAAAAATAGTTATACGTTTTTAGTGTTAAGGGTTGTTTTTGATGGAAGAATTCGTTGGAGAGAGGATTGAAGTGGAAAAAGATGAGACGTCGCCGCGGCCGGTGCGTTTCAAATGGCGGGGAGCGGTTCATGATATCGTGGAAGTGTTAGATGAACGCGTTGATACCGGGTATGGCGGGCTGCCGCCTCACAGCCAGAAATGGCGTACGCGGAGGCACCGCCGCTATTATGTCGTGAGGGATTCGGAAGGTGATGTTTTTAAGATATATCTGGATTATGCCAATCGCAAGAAGCCAACGTGGTGGCTGGTCGAAAAGTGGGAAGAGAAGAGTTGAATTAATGGATGAGAAAATGAGTAGATACGCGGATGCGTGGTAAAGGGAGGTTATAGAATTATGAGAAGAACGATAATGAGTATTCTGATGTTGTTTGTACCGGCGGGATGCAGCAGTATTCCCTCCGGCGTAGAGGCGGTTAGGGACTTTGATGCCGGTCGATACCAAGGTAAGTGGTATGAAATTGCGAGGTTGGACCACAGTTTTGAACGCGGGCTGAGCAACGTATACACAGTTTATACTTTAAGGAAAGACGGAGGGATAGATGTTTTGAACAGGGGCCTTGATAAAGACAGCGGCAAATGGAAAGAAGTTCGGGGTCGAGCATATTTTGTAAAGGGAGAGACTGTCGGCTGTTTGAAAGTTACGTTTTTTTGGCCGTTCTACGGCGGTTATAATGTGATTTCGCTTGATCATGAGAACTATTCTTATGCAATGGTCTGCGGTCCGACAAGGTCGTATCTATGGATATTGGCGAAAGAGAAGACGCTTAGTAAATCCATAATGGATAAACTGGTTAAGACAGCCGAAGATTCAGGTTTCAAAGTTGAGGAACTGATTTTCGTGGAACAGGATCGTTCGGGCTCTTAGTATGTTTATAGGATTTAGCTGCCGCCACTACGTGTCTCTACTGCGTTCGCTTCGTCCTTCGGAGCCGCTCAGGACTAAAAGCTCACTGCGGTCGAGATGACAGGTTTTTACGAAGAACAAAAAGAGTTATAATTACGAGAGACGATGAGTATTGGCTATAGAAATTCTATTGCGAGATGGTACTTTTATCTTACTCCCTTGTTCATATTGCTTGATTACATTTGGGGAGTGAATGTACGAGTTAGTGCCCTTGAGTCGATGCCGTTGTATAAGAACCTCTATTACGGGTTTTGTATTCTATGCGGGGTCTGCATGTATTTTGTCCCCCGGTACTCGGCGGTAGTGACACTTTTTGAGAGTATAATTAACTTTGGAATGATAGTATTTAGCATTTTCGTGCCCTATATACAGAATATGATTTATGCGGAAGATATTCTCAATGCAGATTTTAAGGCTATGGAAGAGGCGATAAATGCTCAATCAATAGTGAATCTTGTGATTGTGGGCTCTTTTGTGGTGTTGACTTTTCATAAAAGTGTTCAGATAATACAAGAAGCTTTCGGTTTCAATGGGCCTACTTCCAATGAATTGCAGCAGTCGGATACGGACTGACGCCCGCTTGGGCTTTTAGAGAGAAGGAGAAAAAATTATGGATATTTCAGTAGTAAATTTGGAAGAAAAATTTGCAAAAATTAAAGAACAGCTATCTCCTAAAATAATTGCGCAGATGAATAACCATCATTTTAAGTTAGTAAAATCACAAGGAGAATTCATCTGGCATAAACACCCTGAAACCGATGAGGCTTTTATGATAATCGAAGGTGATTTTCAAATTCATTTGAGAGATAAAATACTCCAATTAAAAAAGGGAGAGATGGTAGTTATTCCAAAAGGAGTAGAACATAAACCTTTTGCTAAAGAAGAATGTAAGGTTTTGTTAATTGAACCTGAAGGCACTCTCAATACAGGAGATGCAGGCGGCGACCTGACAGTGACAGAATTAGAATGGATATAGCTGAATGATATAATTTCTAACAAATCAATCCAGCGGACCGTGTGGAGCGCGCCCGATGAGCTCAGCCGTTGTTTTGTGAGAGATTCACAAGGCGATGTTTTTGAAATGTACTTGGATTACGCGAACCGTAAGAAACCAACATGGTGGTTGGCCGAAAAGTGGGCAGAGAAAAGGAGCGGTGCGGACGGGAGCTAAAAAGTTAAAATGTGAAAGTTGAAAGTATAGCCAACAGCTTATAACATATAAAGTGTTATTGATAATTAATTATCAATAATCTGTGTTAGGTGATTAAAAAATGGATAACGGCGATATCCAAACACACATCGACACCCCAACTGATTCCAATGGTGATATGAGACTCGGCAGACTTGAGTTTCTGGCCATGAATAATCCGTTGCGCAGATGGATACAGAAGCATATCGAGTTCAAGATATTCAAGAAACACCTTGAAAAATGGTGTGTTGAGCTGGAAGGTGGGATTATTATGGATGCTGGTTGCGGTTCTGGATACAGCACCGAGCTCATTGTAAATGAATACCATCCGTCTCAAGTTATCGCATTTGACTATATGCCGGAACAAATTCGCTTGGCTCGAAAGCGACGGTTGAAGGTCGATTTTTGTGTTGGTGACTTGAGGCGAATCGAATCGGAAAGTGGAACGTGTGATGCTGTATTCATATTTGGTGTACTCCACCACATTCCTCAATGGAGGAAGGCTCTTTCTGAGGTAGCCAGAGTGCTTAAGCAAGGTGGCGTTCTCTTGGTGGACGAACCTCTGTACCAGTTCACATGGGAAGAACTAGAATATGGGATCAGGAGCGTAGGCATGGATATTCTAGAGGTCTCAAATTTCTTCTTTCAATACTTCCATGCCTATCTGTGTCGGAAGCCCGCTTCAGAATAACCTGGAAAACGCGCCATCAGAGCAAGTGGTTGATAAAACAGATCTATTCTATTGCGAGTTGTTTGCTAGCCCTTCGAGTCTGCTGAATCGGACCGTGTTGCATGAGGCTGGTGAGCTTGTTCGGAATGACTGAAATGTTCGAAAAAGATTACATAATGCGTATGATTCAACAGTTTGCCCGGTTCCTCGCGGCGGTGCTTTTTAAAATAAAGAGTGGAAGCGTAGAAGAAGGACGATTGGATATTCAATCCGCTTCACAGCAATACCTCGGATTACGTTTCGACTTTCTTCTTGGCATCCCGAATCAGGAATTAGTCAACATATTCAGTATAGGTGGGCAACTCGATGTAGAGAGATGCTATATTGCCGCTCAACTATTCATTTTAGAAGCAAAAGCAAGAGAAGCAGATCATCCCGCAGGCTCATATGGGTGCTATCTCAGATCCCTGGATTTGCTTTTGATCTGTGTTCGGCAACTGGATGAAGCTCTGAAGAATGAAGCAATATCTACCATTGATGAAATCCTTCAAACAGTACGGGATAATAATCTTCCAATGGACATCTACGAAAAGCTCCTTTTCTTTTATGAATATAGAAATGAATATGCAAAGGCGGAAGACTGCCTTTTCAAAATCGCTGAAAACGGAGTAGACAGCGCACTGAAAACAGGAGAATCCTTTTACGAGCGCTTGATGGAAAAAACAGATCAGGAGCTTGAAGATGGAAACTTGCCTCGCAGTGAGCTCGAAGAAGGGCTGTTAGAACTAAGAAGCAAATTCAATACCTGACATCTTGCTGCAACTGGACCGGGTGTAAAAGCAGCGTCAGGTGAGCTTTCGGTTAGGTGGATTTTGAAGCAGTGAAGATTTAATGTTGTGAGAATGAATTGAGGTAAAAATGGGAATTCTATGGGAAGTCGTACAAACCGGCCTGATGTATGGCCAGAAGCGAAAATCCGATACGATTGAGGACAGAGTTCAGTTTCTTGAGAATCAGATTTCAAGGGTAGAGAACACATTACGCGAGCTTGTGAAGAAGATTGAGGAGATTCACGGACTGGATATCGACGGCGACGGCAAGGTCGGTTAGATATTGTCCTAATCGAGAAATATCAATATAGCTGAGTTGCCCTTCGCAATATAATTGGTGGGGCAAGCCCCACCCTACGACTTTATAACAATGGGCATCAATTATTGATATTTTCTAAAGAAATTGCAGCAGTTGGTCGTACTCTATAGGTAGGTACGCCGGGGCCGGTGAGCTTTTAATATGTATCTATGATAGAGGTGGCAATATGCGAAAGATAGTAATATTGATTTTATATTGGCTTATACTCATAGGCTCTGGATGCGGTGCACGGTCGGGGCGTGTGCAGACTGGGAATTTAGAGGACAAACTCCCAGTGATAGTATCTCTTGAGACGAGAAATGAGGTCGTTAGCATTATGTCCGGGTATGAGAGACCTGTCTATACTGTGACGACAAGAGACGGAAGGATACTTGGGAAACAGCTCTCGGAGCAAGAGCTGCAAGTAAAGCTGCCGAATATTTATCATTTTCTGAAGACATCATATGCGGACGACGACAAAGGCAGTGTGATTTGGGCAGGTGGATGATGAAGCAGGAGCAGTTAGCTTTTCTTCATTCCTGCGGGAAGTTCAATTCCGACGCGGCCTTGTGCTTCTCTGAAGTCCACTATAATCTCGGCGGCGGCATTCGGGTCATCTACTACCGTGAAGACATTCATATCTTCAGGTGCGATAAACTCGTGTTCTTTCAGCATCTTTTCCATCATCCACTCAGTTAATCCTTCCCAGTAGTTACTACCCATGAGAATTACGGGGAATGAAGCCTGCTTTAATGTTTGAATCAAAACGAGCGATTCGAAGAACTCGTCCATAGTTCCATAGCCGCCGGGGAAGACTATAAAACCGTGGGCGTATTTCAGGAACATTACTTTGCGGACGAAAAAATATCGAAAATGTAGAGACAGGTTCTGGTAGTCGTTTGGAATTTGCTCCATCGGCAATTCGATGTTCAGGCCGATGCTTTGACCTCCTGCTTCTGCAGCTCCTTTATTTGCCGCTTCCATAATTCCACCGCCTCCTCCGGTAATTACGGTGAATCCGGCCTTTACAATTTCCGCAGCGGTCTGCTCTGCAAGCTTATAATATCTGTCCTGTGGCTTTGCGCGTGCAGAGCCAAAAAACGACACGGCGGGGCCAACGGACGCAAGCTCTTCGAAGCCTTCAGTAAACTCGGCCATTACTCTGAATATCCGCCAGAGGTCCTTCACCGGATTTTCGATAGAATCAATCATAAAGACAAATCTCCTTGTGCTTTTGCCTGGTGAGTGGTTAATTGGTTATCAGGAAAGTGCCTAAAGTGACTAAAGTGAGCTAAAGTTTGACAAAAGAATATTAAATGTTGAATAGCAAACTTCAAAATTCCTTGTTCGATATTCATTATTCATTCTTTTTTACTTTAGGCACTTTACATTTTAGGCACTTCAAACTTTGGTACTCTTATTCCACTCACTACTCACCGATAAATCTCGTATTTCACTTTGTGAATTTACCATAAGGCCGGTTTGTTAGCGGCAGGGCAGAATTTTTCAATCGGGCAATTCGCACAATCCGGCTTACGAGCTTTACAAATATTTCGTCCATGAAAAATCAACAAATCACTGAATAACATCCAGTTCTTCTTCGGTACTATTTCGGCTAAATCGAATTCCAACTTTACCGGATCTGAGTTTTCGGAAAGCTCCAATCGGCGTGAAAGGCGAATAACATGCGTATCACAGACTACGCCCGGTATGCCGAAAGCGTTGCCTAATACGACATTTGCGGTCTTTCTGCCCACGCCGGGGAGTGTTAAAAGCTCTTCCATTGTACCGGGGATTTTGCCGTCGAATTGCCCTGTTATCTTTGTGCAGGCCCCTTTGATATTGGCTGCCTTGTTACGGTAAAAACCTGTGCTTTTTATGTCCGACTCGATTTGTTTTATGTCAGCTTTTACCCAATCTTTGGCTGAGGTGTATTTTTTGAACAAGTCCCTGGTGACTTTATTGACCTGTACATCCGTGCACTGGGCCGAGAGGATTGTCGCTATTAACAGCTCAAGAGGATTTACAAACTTAAGTTCAATCCTGGCCTGGGGGTATGTATTTCTCAATATCGGGAAGATTTTCCGGACTCTCTCGGCGGCTTTAGTTTTGTCGACCCTTCGACCCATTCGGCTCCGCTCAGGGCATGCTTTTATCTTAGTTTTTTTGGCTATTGTTTTTTTGGGCATAGGTACTATTAGTCTGTCACGATTGAATTTGTTTGTAATGTTGGATTACATTATATCACCGACGTTTCTGGATTCCTGCTACCACAGGAATGACAAGTTACTTATTCGAGTTTAACACAATATTATTTTGAGGGAAGTTTTTGCAAGAGCTCTTTCAGCTTGCCGGCAAAAAATATCTCATGGAATTTCACAGGCTCTTCGGCTCCGGGCATAAACAATATTGTTACCGGCACACCAGGTTCATTATACTTGTTTTTCAAGGCGAGTGTTGCGGGATAATCCTTTGCAGTAGTGTCAGCTTTTATTGGCAGGACTGCTTTTTCCTCAATTAGTTTCGCGATGTCTTTGCGATGATACACTACTTTGTCCACTGTCTGACAACTCAGGCACCAATCGGCAGTAAACTTAATTAAGACGGGTCTTTCCTGAGCTAAGGCAGTGTCGATAACGGCGTCATTATAGTCCTGCCAGGGGACTGGTTCACCGGCCGGCGTTGGTAAAAACACCCACCCTGCTGAAAACACAATGATGACAGCGGTTATTCTGATAATCCACTTGCGTGCGGGTTTTGTGTTGAAGCTGATCCAGCCGCCCCACATCCAAACACAAAAACCAAGAATGACTGCAAAATATAACACATTTGTTCTGTAGATTTGGGGTAAAGCGCCAATGAGTTTTACGGCGATAATCAAAAGGACAAAACCGATTCCCTGTTTGAATAATTCCATCCATTTTCCCGGCTTAGGCAGGTGTTTTAGTAGGCCGGGTATTGAAGTTAGTATTGCATAGGGTACAGCCATCCCCACGCCTATAACCATTATTACAACGGTAGCAAGCAGCCAATGCTGGGCTTGTGCCCATCCGAAGGCGAATGCCAAAATACCGAAGCCACAGGGCGTGCTTAAAATGGCCGCCAGAAAGCCTGTTCCGATAGCGCCCGAATAGCCTTTGCCTGAACCTGACTTACCTGCTATTGAAGAGGGCACGCCAATATTAAAAACTCCGAACATCAGCAATGCCAGCACAACCAGCAAAATCACCATCCCGGCAACGAAGATGGGGTTTCGGTACTGGTCGCCCCACTGTAAGACTGTTCCGTAGAAGATTTGCAGGATAATATTTGCAACTGAGAGAGATGCGAAAAACAGCAATATCCCGAGACAAAAAGCAAATCCCATCGCTTTGGATTGTTTTTTGCCTGCTTTTGCCTGCTCAACGATTCGCATTACGATAAGGGGTAATACGGGCCAGACACAGGGCATAATATTCAGAGACAGGCCAGCCAAAAATGCCAAAGCCAGGGCAAAGGGGATTGAATAACCCGGCTCTTTAATTGTCTTTGGTTTATCAATGCCTGTTTCAGTGCTGCTTATGTTTTTCCAGGAGCTGCGCTGAGACCAATCAATCTTGGTCTGTAGAGTTTTCTCGAACGGCGGCAGGCATATCTTGCTCGTACAAGCGATACCGGAAATTTTGACCTCAACATTGCCCTTATCAGTCGTAGTAGTCTTTGTCGGATCTTTGAGAGTTGTAATTGGAATAAAGATAGTGAAATTACCTTCGTAAACCTCGATTTTTTTGTTCAGCGGGTCTGTGAAGAGATGCCATTTCGGGAAGATAACCTCGCCGAAGGTAAAATCATCGGATTCGGCTTGGACCTTCAGCTCGAGTCCGGGGGCAGGCGCGGTTTCGGCCTTTGCATAATAGTGAAGGTCATCGGTCCCTTCAAAAATGACCGCTATACCAGCCTTTTCGCCGATGTGAGCAGGTTCGAGGCGTGCTGACGAAAACTCCTTTTCGGATCTTACCAGCTCAATACTTGCGGTAACATCGGAGTTGATTTTTGAACCTGGCTCGATTGAGTTTTGGCCTGAGGCGCAACAGGTTGCCGTAAAAATACAAACCGTCCACCATAGGCCTGTAAGAAGTTTATATTTAGATATTGCAGCAGCTCTTTTCCGCATAAAAGCTCGTGGGTAATTAGTTCCTGTTGCGGAAAATAAAAACCGACGATGTCACCCCTGCCCCTGCTTCCGCAGGGGTAAACTTGTCCCCGCAAAAGCGGGGAGGAGTGGTCCAGAGCGAAAAATCTGGATTCCCGCTGGAGTTTATCCCGCACACGATGCGGGGCGGGAATGACAAATACTGTTTCCACAACAGATACTAATTGAAATAGAGATAATATTAGTCAGCCGACCGGTCTTGCTGTTCTTTTTGTTCGGGTTTTGGCTGTTTGTTCTTATTGTTCCTGGCTTGCTCGGCGGCTAACAAATCTGAAACTGTTGGTTTGTCCAACTGGCCGCCTTCCAAAATCAATTTCACATCGGCAGCGTCGAGAGTTTCATATTTGAGCAGGGCGTTTGCTATTTGCTCGAGCCGATGTTTGTTTGCT
>DATKYR010000206.1:0-8041 GCA_035528395.1 Sedimentisphaerales bacterium | reverse complement strand
ATTGGGACTTAGAAAATCGCCTGTCTGGTCGAAGAGAGAACTAAACCTCCTGAAGAAACTATATCCAAGTAGAACGGCACAGCAAATAGCCGACAAAATTGGAAGGTCGGTACACTTGACAAGATTGAGAATAGCAAAATTAGGCCTGAAGAAAAGAAGGCAAAAGGCAAAGACGTGAAACTACTGCTGGCTTATTTGGCTGTCTGGAATTAGTAGTAAAACGTAGACCGAGAGGCAGAAATGAAGCGGTGTACCAAATGTAAGAAGTTAAAAAGCAAGAGTGAGTTCGGTAAGAATCGCAGCCGCAAGGACGGATTGAGAGTTTGGTGCAAAAAGTGCTATCGTGAGTATAAACGCAGATATTACAGGAGAGATAGGGGGCCTGTGAAAAGATACTTCAGATATGAGGAGAGCCATCGGACCATTGATGGCGTGAAGCAGAAACGCTGTGCCAAATGCGAAAAGTGGAAAACCGAAATTCAGTTTGGCAAGTACCGTTACGGCAAAGACGGATTGGGGTATGATTGCAAAGACTGCGTGCGGGCATATAAGCGAGAGCGTTACAAGAAAGAGGGTAAGGGCTTGAAAACATATTATCGATATGAGGAGTGCCATCGAGTTGTTGAGGGTGTTAGGGAAAAGCGATGTAATAGGTGCAGAAAGTGGAAAGCTGAGAGTATGTTTTACAAAAATCAAACACACAAAGATGGATTGTCCGAATGGTGTAAAGAATGTACAAATAAAGCTACCAACAAAGCACGTAAGAAGCGGCGGGCGGCTGTGAGGAATTAAGAAAGAATAGCAAAGATAAAGATGCGTATTCAGAACAAAAAAACATTTAAGAGGATACTGCTGCTGTCGGGCGTGGTTGTTTATTTACTCCTCATAGTATGTAGAGACAAATCCGTTTACCACTACAAGCGTGGGACTGCCCATGCGAAGAAAGGTGAACATGACAAGGCCATCTTATGCTTTGACAAGGCTATTAAGATAAAACCAAGGTTTGTTGAAGCCTACTGCAATCGGGGGATTGCTTATGACAAGAAAGGTGAATATGACAGAGCCATTTCAGACTTCAACAAGGCCATTGAGATAGACCCATGGTTTACTGTGGTCTACTACAATCGCGGGAATACCTACGGTGCTAAAGGCGAATATAACAGAGCCATCTTAGATTACACTAAGGCCATTGGGATAGATCCAAAATATGCTATGGCTTACTACAATCGTGCAACTCTCTACTGTGGCAAGCGAGAATATGACAAAGCGTGGGAGGATGTCCATAAGGCGCAAAGTTTGGGGTTGCAAGTCCATCCAGGATTTCTCAAAACTCTTCGTGAAGCTTCAAGAAGAGAAAGATGAATTAAGGTAGGCCAATCTCTTGTCTGGCTTGTCCTGCCAAGGCTGAATAGCAACAAAATTATGGAAAAGGAATTGATTCGCCCTATGAAAGTCCTATCATTATACCTAATGGATTGGATTTGGGGCCTCATTTTACGGGGTTCTAAAGCCAAATGGAGTGAATGGTGTTATAAAGGAAAGAATATAAACGGAGGGCACAATCATGGACGAGGATTCACGCACCGTCAAAGTCTTTCAAGCAGTCCAGGCGATTACACAGCGCCTTGTAAGGAGGCTTGGAATTGGTAGATTATCTATTATAGCATCTCTTGTTTTAGCTGATAGAGTTAATGCAACATATCTTAACGTGGACTGTGCTCGTGCTCCTATTTATGCTGAGTGCTATAATGCAGGGGATTATCTTGATAAGGGCTGGTATTATCTCTTGGATGATGGGCAGTATTACTACCTTGATAGAGGACAGTATAATTTGCTCGGAGAATTGGGCTATCTGTTGGGCGTAGGGTACATTTATCCATACGCGGATCGGAAAGCAGAATTAACCTTTGCCAAATCAATCGTTTATGTTATCCTCTGAGCCTTTGATATTCAAGTTGTGCTTGGAGGATAGTCCCCGCTATAACCACTCGGCCAAGGCGACAATATAAGCTTCTTTTTTCGGGAATCTGGGCATAGTCAGAGGTCAGAAGACAGAAGTCAGAGATCAGAAATCGGAAGAAAACATGCCTTACCATGAAGGACACAAAAATTTACTTCACGACGAAGGGCACAAAGAGTAAAGCAAAAGGAAAAAGTAAAAAGGAAAAATCAGAAATACGAGCGACGAGTTAGCTATTCTCATAGATCATCTCTTCAGGGCTTTTAGGAATTCATCTACGGTAAGTCCGGCTCGTGGCATAGATTTGGACTTCTTATGCAATTTCAACGCCTGTGTTAATAATTTCAGATAAAATGCTGGCTTTGTCATAGTTGTTATATTCATCCCAGAAGATGCACTTGGGCTCAATTGACGCATCAATATCGAAGGCGGAGTGGAATAATTTGGCGGTAATCTCGATACGCTTTGAGTGATCAGCTTCATCAATAACAACTGCCACATCAATGTCGCTGTGTTCATTTGCCAAATCTTTCGCGTATGAGCCGTAAAGAAAAACCTTCTTTATTAGGAATAGCTTTTCCACTGATTTATAGAATCTCAATACCTTTTCACGTATTATAGCTTGGCCTTGATCCATTTAAATATTTCCTCTGTTGATTCCAAGATACTTGTTGTTTTTGCCTCTGTGAATTGCCTTGTCAACTCTTCGATGTCCTCTGTGTACCGAGACTCGATATAGTACGAATTTAACTCTTCAATCGCCCCCATCATCTCATCACCTATTTCGCCCTTGAAGGTCAATTCCTTGATAAGTCGAAGAAGATTGTGAGTGTAGGGTGGTGTGGAGACGAGGCGCCCCACATAGCAAGCCTTCAGTATCTTTTCTATGGCCTGTTGACACATAAACGCAACATAGAGATAACGTTTAGTTTGAAGCATGGCCTTTGCTGTTGCCAAATCATACTCTGCAAGCGAAAACCAATTTTGTTCTATTTTTTTACTCATTACTGTTACTGACGGTAAATCTCATATTCCATAATCAATCGATTATTTATTGTTGGTTGCTGCTTGTCAATAGTCATCAGTCAGATTCCCAAGTTTCTCAAATGTTTTCACAACCTCTCTGGGCCTCAAGACCGGTACGGGTGGCATTAGACGGCAACCTCGACCTGGCGGGTACTCACCGTAAGAGGCATGCCCTTCTCCTCTCGCACCTCCAAACATTCCTTGATTACTTGGCGAATATTACTCTCTGCTTCCGACTCGGTCTTACCCTGACTGACACAGCCGGGGACAGATGGACATTCCGCAATAAACACGCCATCTTCGTCCTGGAATAGGGTGATAACAAATTTCATATTACTATCCTCAGTTTTTCTGTACTTTGCTATTTCAGCGAAAATGCTCTAATTTTACTCTTATAATATAAATTTTAACAAATTGATTTAAAATATGCAAGCCATAATCCCTCGCGATGACCCATTTCTGGAAAGGTTTCGCCTGTAAGGCATGAAGGGCAACTGGCGGGAGGTATTGAAGCCAAAGGCCGAAGAGCTCGCTGGACTATTGACAACTAATGAAATAGACTTTAGCCAAGTAGAGCGTGAAGCGGTTAGTATAGGCGTCAATGCGTGGCAAATTGGGGGACTGGACTGTATGCGGGAGCTTCGCGATATGGCAATAACCATCGCCAGACAGAGGAACCAGAACAAGTCTGTTGTTGACTACATTGGTGCGTGGTGGGACGGTATCGGAAGCTGGCAAGAACCTTCACTTGTTTAAAAGTTGAACCTAATCGTCGGATAAATCCAACGAATTCATTATTGAGCAGTGCAAAAAAATAAGGGTGAAGTTGTATGACTTCACCCTTATTTTTTTTAGTATTGTTCACGTCTTGTTACAGCGTTCTTCTTCTTCGCAGCCAGCCCACAAGGCCTACGCCAATGCTGCCTAACAGAATAGCACCGGGTGCCGGAATGGCCGATACAATTGTCAGTGTAGAAGTCTCAATCTCAACTCCATATAACGGTTCAACTATGACCTGTAAATCTAGCGTGGCACCGCCCTCTAATAACGCTAGGTTGATGTATGAGCCCAGGTCGATCGTGGTAGTAGTTATCATAGCTGGGTTTGAATTTCCCGGGCCTGGTTGATAAGCCCAATTGGTGTAGGTACTCATCCTGGCGAGTTCGCCGAGGTTGGTCCAGTTACTACCACCGTCGAGAGAGATCCGGACTGCGTCGTTTTCGTCGCCCGCCTCGCCTCCAGCAGCGTCCACATCGTCGGCAACGATAGTAAGTATAGCCGACCCGATTTGCGAACCATCCACGAGCGGGTCAACGGAACCATCGTACATATGCTGCCAGCTAATTGTCCCACCTATTGAGTACGTGTAAACGTCGACCGTTTGAGAATACGTTGGATTTGCGGCTGCGTAATTTGTTATTGAGAGCAATCCCACTGCAATACATAATATTATTAACTTCTTCATCTGTTTATCTCCTCCTCTCAGATGTAAATCGTGTTTATTTAGTTATGTTTATCTTAATTTTACTTTTGCTTCATATTCGCATTTTTACAATTCGTTTTGCTACTATTCCTTTAGTACTTTTCTGTAAAAATGGAAAACTTATAATAAGAATCCCATAAACCTCCGCCCTGAAGGGTGAAGGGCCTGCGCGCAATGACCCTCCGCATAGAAAGGAGGTTATAGTCATCAGGCCGGTTTAGGCGGGCCGCGGGCCAAATGAGCAAAAGTAAATCCTGGTGAAAAATGAATATACTGCTTGGCTCCGGGAGCCAGGCAGTTCGTTGCGTGAATTAGTAAAGGTGAAAGATGCGTTGTTGCGAATTGAGGTGCTGCGAGGTTGCAATTGGTCCGCGCACTACTCTTACGCGCCACGTATTGGCAGCAAAGATGTGCCGTTTTTATTCTGGATTCCTGCTTCCGCAGAGCCTGCCCCGTACTTGATACGGGGAACGACATTGGACTTTGAACGGATGACATTGTGGCGTTCGGTATGCCGGCTAAATGGTGAAGCAGGCCTATGTACTTCGTACCTTCAACGTCACTGCGCAGACGCAGAGACTCTTCAAACTGATGTAAGCGAACAGTATTAGTATGAGATTTTCGCTGATTATGTTGCTTTGGGCTAATATGTGCAGCTAACTTTGGAATGGCTTGAATGCCGGTCTGTCCCGCCCATAACAGGCCGGCCAAAGCTCCCAGCCAGACCCTGCGGTCCTTAACCAATGAAACGCAAAGGAATCCTGTCAAAACCATGAAAAGTGCTGCAGGTACGGGCGGCAAAGACTGTGCACCGACAGGTGGCGAGTTCGTAAAGTCAGTGGGTGGCCTTAAAAGCTCTACGCCGATATTGGCCAGGTGAGAATTGGAAAATTCGGTGATTAGGCTTGTTTCGCGTACAAAAATGATATGTGCTTCCGAAGTCGGTGACACAACACCGACAGGGAAGCTCTCGTTGCAATTGCTCATCGTTGGCCCGGCTTTTACCGCCGTGGCCATGACCAGCAACAGCAATACGACCGATAATCTGCTGCTTTTGTACACCACCAATCCTCCGCCTTCTCATAAATAGCAAGGCGTCTGAATATAAATATAAAATAGACTGTATCAAGACTTCCCCCCTCGTACTCATAGTCAAATGATACTCTTACCCATTTTAAATTATTTTTACTTCACCAGTTTACCAAGATTCAAATTGCAGGTCAAGTAAAAAATCAATAATGGTAACCGGTCAGTTATGGGTGGCTTAATTCTGTAGTGATGCTCAGGCTACAATGGGCTGCAAAACGCTGTTTTTTGCGCAAAAATGCAATTTTACTGCCTGGCGAATAGCTATCGGGTGCAATGGTCAAGTATGAAAGATTTCTTGAAAAATTTTTTTCTCACTGTGTCCCCAAACGGTTCTTTTATCAGGTTCCCAAAATTTCACGGTTTTAGTCCGAGTTATCCCCGCCTTTCAGATTCAAGTCTAAACCACACAAACTCCGATAATAACTGAGCCGGATAAAAGCAAACTGGATAATCAGAGGTTTCGATATCAGCCTCTGCGGACTCACGCTTTTTATCCTCTCCCTCCGCACCGCAGGGGCTTTTCTATTTGTTAAGTCTATTTGTGGAATCTCACAGCCGTCCGCCGATTCTTACGAGACTTGTTGGTAGCTTTATCTAAACATTCCTTGCACCACATCGCCAATCCGTCTTTATGCTGGTGTTTCTTGTAAAAGTCACTCTCGGCCTTCCACCTTTTGCACCTACTACATCGTTTTTGTTTTACCTCGTCAACAACTCGATGACGCTCCTCATATCTATAATATTGTTTCAAGCCCTTCCCGTCTTTCTTGTAACGCTTTCGAGTATACGCCCGCTCGCAGTCTTTGCAATCATACCTCAATCCGTCTTTGCCGTAACGGTCCTTGCTAAACTTACTCTCGTCTTTCCACTTTTCGCATTTGGTACAGCGTTTCTGCTTCACGCCATCAATGGTCCGATGGCTCTCCTCATATACGAAGCGTTTTTTCACAGGACCCCTATTTCTCCTGTGATATCTGCGTATATACTCACGGTAGCACTTTTTGCACCAATACCGCAACCCATCTTTGTTCTTACGATCCTTGCCAAACTTACTCTCGTCTTTCCACTTTTCGCATTCGGAACAGCGTTTCTGCTTCACGCCATCAATGGTCCGATGGCTCTCCTCATATCTGAAGTGTTTTTTCACAGGCCCCCTGATTCTCCTGTAACGTCTGTGGCTATACTCACGGTAGCATTTTTTGCACCAATACGCCAAACCATCTTTGTTCTTACGATTCTTACTAAACTCACTCTTGCTTTTTAACTTCTTGCATTTTGTACACTGCTTCATTTCTGCCTCTCGGTCTACGTTTTACTACTAATTCCAGACAGCCAAATAGGCCAGCAGTAGTTTCACGTCTTTGCCTTTTGCCTTCTTTTCTTAAGGCCCAATTTGACTATTCTCAATCTTGTCGCCTGTACCGACCTTCCAATTTTGTCGGCTATTTGCTGTGCCGTTCTACTTGGATACAGTTTTTTCAACAGGTTCAGTTCTCTGCTTCGACCAAACAGGGTGACGCTTCAGTTTTCTAAGTCCCAAATTCTGTGCTTTGCCTGCTACCGCCGAGACAGTGCGTCCAAGTTGATTCGCTATATCCCGTATGCTATTATCTGGATACATTTTCCTAAGCAGGGCTTCCTCTTGCTTTGACAAAACAGAACCTCTTCCCACTTTTTTGAGGCCGATGAGATTTGCTTTTTGTCTAACCCACTCCGAAGACCGTCCAAGTTTATCAGCTATGCTTTGCGTGTTCTTACTTGGGTAAAGTTTCTTGAGCAGTTTGATTTCATTGGCTGACCAGAGACGACAATCCCTTGTTTTAATCCCCATGCTGTATGCTTTCTGTCTAACCGCTGTCAAAGGCCGTCCAGTTTGCTCAGCTATTTCCCTTGCTCTTCCACGCGGGAAAAGTCTCTTGAGCAACTTAACCTCATCTTCTGACCAGCCGCTTTTCTTTATTTCTGCCTTTCCCATACCCTCGTAGTCTATGGGATTTTGGTCAAAAAGGCAATGCTCGGCTTGGGTGCGGTGATTGTGGGAAAGAAACGCAGGCTTTATAACACTTCTCTATATTTTCCTTTCTTTCCTATATTTCTTCAAACCTAAGACTACTAAGGCTCCAAGTCCCAGAAAGCCCATTGTGTGTTTCCCTTCAGCAGAAGTGGCACAGGTTAACGCCTTTGGTTACCCACAACCGCATCCCCCAATTCTCCGAAAAATACGGTCAAACCCAAAATATCAATACATAAAACCAGAAAAAACGTTACTTGTGAGATATAAGGTGGCACTTTTAGATAGGCCTATACATAAAACAGGGCGAATTGTTTTCACATAACCTTTTCAAAGGATCACGTGATGACGGAAACTGATACTTTGACGCTTGACAGGGAGCTTCGGCCAGGAGCAGGGCTTCCCAGTTCCATTGTTACGGTGAGACCATGGAGGACAATAAAATGAAGCGCATACTGAAAATGCTGCGAGG
>DATKYR010000205.1:0-7756 GCA_035528395.1 Sedimentisphaerales bacterium | reverse complement strand
GTATTTTTTGCTCCTCGGCCCCTCAGATTTAGGCGAAGGGGCCTGCGGGCAAAAAATACTTGGTTAGAGTGAATCGAAAAAATGTTCATGTAAAGAGAAAAACTTGTTGACAGGCTCCGGTTCATAGGATTGCTTCGTCGCTACACTCCTCTCAATGACGCAAAGTGCGTTTTCAGGTCATTGCAAGCGATTCGAAGAATCGCGAGGCAATCTCAAAACGTTCATTTTGAACTTTGGCAACAGGCCCTTCTGTGGGAATGAGTGTTTTAGTGTGTGGCCAAAGCATAAATAGCTATTTTTTAACTTTTTTTTGAGGAGGACTATGATGTGTGTGTTCAAATGTCTCAAAAACACAGGACCAAGAAATATGCACTGGGGATGTGTGCTATTGCTGCTGTTGAGTCCAACCCTGGTTGCGACAGCGGACCTGGTGCTTTACCTGCCATTTGAGGATGCCGAGAGCCCCATTGATGCGTCTGCCGATCCCGCTACAGTAGTGGTCCATGGCTCACTCAATTCAGTCGACGGGAAGTTCGGTAAGGGAATAGAGTTTGACGGGAACAACGCCAACCGTGTTGAGGTTACCCATGCTGCCAAACTGGAGGGCATGTCTGCTCTCACCATCGCAGCATGGGTGCTGCCCCAGAACCTGGCGGGCCACGAAGGGATGTCCATCGTCTCCAAGAGAATTACAACTGGGAACGCCGATTCGTACAACTTGTTCGTCTGGACAGGCCGACTTGTGGAAGCCCGGGTGAACTATGCGGGCATTATTCAGTCCACGACAGCCCTTGAAGATAATACCTGGTACCACATCGCTTGCGTATTTGATGGGCAAGGCAATGCCGGCGAGAAGATGAAGCTATACATCAACGGAGTCCTGGAGACCAGCGGCGACCATCCAGACAATGCAGTGGATGAAGGCGGTGCCTCCGTATGGATCGGCGAGTTAGATGCTGCCCGAGGATTCGCATGGGACGGTATTATTGACGAGGTCCGGCTTTACAACCACGCTTTGTCAGAGGTCGAGATACTCAGCGCCATGGAAGGTAAGCCGTGGCCATACGCTTTCGGACCTGATCCGGCTGACGGCGCTTTACTTTCAGACACGTGGGTGAACATTAGCTGGACGCCCGGAGCTCTTGCGGTCTCGCACGATGTGTACTTCGGGGATAATTTTGACGATGTGAACGCTGGCGCCGAGGGCGCGTTCCGGGGCAATCAGCCAGCAACGTTTTTTGTTGTCGGCTTTCCCGGATTTCCTTATCCGGACGGTCTTGTTCCGGGTACGACTTACTACTGGCGAATCGATGAGGTCAATGACACCGAGCCGAACAGTCCGTGGAAAGGCCCTGTCTGGAGCTTTAGTATTCCTCCCAGGACCGCCTACTATCCAGACCCCGCTGATGGTGCCGAGTTGGTAAACCTGACTGAAAAACTTAGCTGGACGGCAGGTTTCGGTGCGAAATTACACTATGTCTACTTCGGTGATAATTTTGACGATGTCAACAATGCTGCTGGGGGTCTTGCTCAGGGAACTACGACCTATACTCCCGGTCCACTTAAAACGGGTAAGACTTACTACTGGAGAGTCGATGAGTTTGATATTATCGAGACGTATAAAGGAGACGTCTGGAGCTTTACTACTGAGGGCGCCGTTGTGAGCCTGAAGCCTTCTAATGGCGCTGTGGATGCAAAGCAAACACAGATTCTTACCTGGTCGCCGGGAGACGCAGCCGCTTCGCATGAGGTGTACTTCGGCACAGATAAAGAGGTCGTGCGCGATGCCGATACAAGTTTGCCGGAGTATAAAGGCACCAAAGACCTTGGTTCTGAGAGCTATGACCCCGGAAAGCTTGAGTGGGATGTCACTTATTATTGGCGTATTGACGAAGTCAATAACACCAACGCCGACAGTCCGTGGATTGGTCCTGTCTGGAGCTTTACGACAGCCAACTTCCTTATCGTGGACGATTTTGAATCTTACAATGACCTTGACCCCGCCGACCCCGAGAGCAACAGGATATTTAATGCGTGGCTGGACGGATACGACGACCCGACAAACGGTTCTTTAGTTGGTTATGACACTCCTCCTTTTGCCGAGCAAACTATCGTTCACAGCGGCAACCAGTCGATGCCGCTTTACTACGACAACAGCGTTGGTTACTCTGAGGCGACATTGACACTGACTTACCCGCGTGACTGGACCGAGAATGGTGTGACCACATTAACGATTTGGTTCAGAGGCAATTCAGATAACGCTGCCGAGACGTTGTATGTTGCTCTCAATGGCAGTGCTGTAGTTACTTATGATAATCCTGATGCAGCACAGGTCACTACCTGGACCCAATGGAATATCGACCTGCAGGCCTTTGGCGTGAACCTTGCCAATGTCAATACTATTGCCCTTGGATTAGGCAATAAGAACAACCCACAGGCTGGTGGTTCAGGTACGATGTACTTTGACGATATTCGGCTGTATGCTCCGGCACCGTAAGCCGGGATTTAAGTGGCCCCCATTGCTTATTGAGAAGCAAGATATTGGGGCGCGGTTGATAGAGCAGATTTTACATTAATTCGGGGCCTGTACTGATCAATTCGGTATAGGCCCCTTTTTCGTGGAGCAATATCAAAGCCGTAAGTCAGACCAGCCCAGGATTTTCTGTAGAATGGCTGATAGAAATGTTTTATCTCGCTACAAAGGCCAAACTCAAGCCGAAAGGTATCGGATGTCGTAGAGTACAAGAATTCATCCGAGATGCGCTTCACTCGCCCAAGGCGTACAAATGACCGGTTGTCCGCAAATATATTTTGTTTTCGGCAACCGCCGGAGTGGCAAAAATCTTTTCTCCGAAATTGTTCCTCGCCAGAACGTGCAGTTTGTCATCAACCTGGATGACCGTCACGACGCCTCGCACGGAGGCAGCGATAATCTTCTCGCCCGCAACAATGGGTGATGCGATGTATTGCCCCGCAGCCCCGATTCGTTCGCGGAAGAGTTCTTTGCCGGTTGCTGCCTCCAGGCAGGTTAACACACCGCCGTCCCGCAGGAGGTAGAGTTTTCCCCGAAAACAGAGCAGCGAGGGCGTCTCGGGAATGCCGCGCCGAATTTCCCAGGCCACATGCGATTTACGGGCATCATTTGTCGCTCCGGGACGAATTGCCACAAGGTTGGGTTGGCTATGGGCGGCGAAGCCTGACATCGTTTGCATCCATTCGGCTTCACTGATGATCCGGTTCTTGTCATGGTCGAAGATTTTCAGTAGAGTGTCCATGTTCCTGACCGGCAACCCATAACCGGGATTGTCTTTGGGCAGCTCCGGTCGCTGTATAAAAGCAAAGCCTTTCGTCATTTCGTCGCGCTGTATTTGATTGTCGTGATTCCGGTCGAACTCCTCGACGGTGATCTTCCAGCTTCCAGCCGCATCCAACTTATCATCTCCGCGTCCACCTAAGGCCGCGGCGCCGGCAAACAGGAGCCCATCGCCGGTTATGGGGATACCGACTGTTTCGTCCGAAAAACCACCGGCCCACCATATCTCCTCGCCGGTGGACGGATCGTAGGACGTCAGCCGTTTGGAACCCAACACAACAAGCTCTTCCACCTCACCATGACGCCAGATCACGGGCGTTGACCAGCCGGCCTTGAACAACGATCTCGGCTGTTCCCAGACCGTCTCACCGGTGTCTCGATGGACCGCCAGCAAACGGGAGGAACCGCCGTCGCCGTCCAAAACCAGAATCACTTTGTCTTCGTACAATATGGGTGAGGTCGCCATTCCATATTTGCTTTTCGGCGTGTCGATTTTACGCTGCCAGACCTCGTTTCCCGCATGGTCGTAACAAAGCAGCCCGTAGGTCCCGAAATAAACATAAACATGCTTATCGTCCGCAGCCGGCGTGGAAGATGCGGAATTATTCAGTGGATGAAACCTTACCTTTGTTTCGGCCTGAACAACTCCTCGCCATAGGATTTTGCAGTCTTCACGATCGATCGCTAACGTAATAAGTTCCTTTTTATTGGCTGGTTCACTGGCGGTAAGAAAGATGCGATTGTTCCAGATGACAGGAGACGAGTGGCCCGCGGGAATGACGGTTTTCCACAAAACGTTCGCTTCCGGACTGAAATGAACAGGAATGCGGTCCGCTTCCGCAACTCCCTGTCCATTGGGGCCGCGAAATTGATTCCAGTTGATCTTTCCTTGCTGGCCGTTCGTTATCAAGTTGAACACAAGAATAATGACCGCATAGATACCGGCGTTTGCCATTAATTTGTGTCTATATCCGAGTTGCATGGGCTCTGCCTTCTCCTGTATTCGATGGTAAACAAAACATTTAGCCAAAAAAGACGATATGCCTGGATTTTACGGTTTTTTCCGGCTGTGTAAAGGTTAAAGCTTTACGTACCTTCACTGTTTCCTCCTCAGCAGAAGTGGCACAGGATGCCCGCACTGAGCAGCTTGCCGCACACAACTCTGGTGCGCTCCGCATCGACATCCTACACCCTGTGCTCCTGCACGTCTGGCAACTGCCACAGGAACTTGAAGCCGAGAGAACACCTCCTGCGACTGATTGAAAGCCGGTATGCAAGATATTTTATTGGCCAGCCGGTGTGGTTTCGTAGACTTTTAAGAATTCGTCGCCGTAGTGGTTTATTACTTTGACGGCGATTTTGCCGGCCTCAGGTGGGTCGAAAGCCCGGCTCCGGCGGATTTTAACGATAAACTACGAACTAACGTCGGATTGAAAAGGTATAGCCATATTTCCAGCCTTTGCCGCTGGTATCTTCCTCATATCCCTTGGCAAGCATTCTCCTTTCCCATTGCCGGGCAGACTGCTCGGATGTGAATTGCTGAATTACTCTGAAGTCGCTCGGGTTTCCATGTTCCCGTTTTCTTCTTGCCGGCTCATCCGTAAGTCCTGCATACCTCATAAACACTCATCCTTATGTCCGATTCTTTTTTGTTATAGTCTATTTTATTGGCCAGACGAAGGAGAAGTCGAAGGGGTCGCAAAGCATCGCGAAGCCGAGACACGAAGTGGCTGTAGTTAAATATAGTTGATAAAAATCAGCTTGTGAAAACATACGTTTTATAAAACTATGTTATTGTCTTGATTTAGTTATATTAGATGTTCTCCATGAGGTAGCAAAGTTGCCGTTTCAATATCACAGGACATTTTGTCCCAAGAAGCAACGCGCACTTTTTGCTTATCGGTATAGCTTAGTATATCATACCTTCTATACACATTAATCAACTTGTTAACGGGCGAACTTATTCCAACCGGCGAAACAATTATAGAGAACACCGGCAAAACAACCTTAGAATATCCAATAAGTTGAGAAATATCTTTTAAGCTGACAGCATTCAGCTTGCATTCTACAAAAGCAAGAAAACATTTTTCCTTGTGCTTAATAACACCAGTCACGTCAACCTTGATAACATAGGTTTCGGATTCTGGAAAATACCTAATTAATCTATGACGTCTTAGAAAATCTGACAGGTTTTCCCGTGATGTATCATAGGCTTTAACAGATGCTTTAGGGTATTTGTGCTTTAAATAGCGAGTAAGCCACAATGCTACTTCCGGATACATTTCCCTTTCCGAATTATATCTCATTTTTTTGGGTGGTTTTAAACTGAAATTTACTTTTCGATATTATAACGGACGCAGCCTAAATCTCTGCAAACCTGCCAATAAGAGTCAAAATGTTTATCTTTCAATTGGCTTGGTAGCCTATCAGAATTCTCTTGGGGATGTTCGACTTTCTGTTGTCTTATACGTTTTGGTGGTGTACACAATTTGTTTTTTTTGTTTGAGTAGTGAGTCCCGTTGTATTCAGCCATTTCTTTTAGTATCGCATTCTTATGAGTTATCCTGAAACCTATGGGTTGAAAAGCTTCGGCGAAAACTTTTAACTGATGCTCTCTCGCCCACGCATTTTTTCTGCCCAAATTGTATTCCTTGGCGTTACCATTCCTGATATTAGGATGCCCCCAGTCTATTGTCTGAACGGGGATATTTAGAGGGTCACTTTGAAGCAAAGTACATAGTTGTACAGGCATCTTCCAATTGGCATTATGTATCTCAAAGTAAATGCTGAAACCCTTACGTCTAAAGAAATTTAGGCTTTGAGATTTAATTTTGGATAGACAGCGTTATAGATTGTACGGGGGTATAGTTATCTACCATGTGGATCCACGCCTTGTTCTCGCAATTGGAGCAAAGAAATACTTCAAGGTCGGAAATAACAGCATTTTCTAGGTCGTCATCTGCTAATACAGTAGTTTCCAGGCCGTCGTAATCCATTTCTGTTCCGCAGCGGCAAATAAGCCTTTCACGCATAACTCTACCTTCCTTTAAAATCCAATCCAGCTTTAGTCAAACGAAATAGTCCGGAATAAGCATATTTTTTTTCAAAGTATCCTCTGTTGTATTTACCCTTCCAACCGACCATATCGTCATAAATTGCGTGTCTTATATTTGCATTTATGTCAACAACATCCGAAAAATATACACCGTTTTCTCTGAGTTGTGACTTTACGTATTTATAGATGTCTTGTAGTTCAACGTATCCTTCAGTGGTTTTGGAGAGTTGTTTCATTGCGTCGACTATAAGTCTTCTTGTAGTAGGTCTGGTTCCAGGAAGAATTTCCTCAATTTCCTTAAGTTTTTGTATTTCCTTTTTTGTTTCGCGTTTTTTTAAAGCCGTATCGTGCTGTGTCAAAACTGTTTTGTAAACACTCTGATACCCCTCAATGTATTCCATGCTAGGTTCAAACACACTTTCCCGTAATCTCATTCTCAAGTAGAAATTCACAAGTTGGAGAATTTCGCTTTCTGTACTTTTTCCTTTGAAGATAATATTTAGCTCCACATTATCGGTAAGTCCACCTCTTGTTAGGTTTGAAGATCCTACTATTGACGTAAATTGGCCTGTTTTGTTTTTGATAAGGTACAATTTGGGGTGAAAAATATGAAAAGGATGCTTATTGGGCTCACTAAAGCAGAAGAATCGAAGGTTGTCGTATGATTTTTGCAAAGATTTCAACTCGAATAACGAATTTGGATCAGTGGTCCGGAAATCGAGACCTACTAAGAATTCGACTTGGGCCTTGTTTTTGAGAATATTTTTCAAGTCTGATTTTATAAGGTCTAAACCTGATGATTTCAAAAAAGCGACGGAGAACTTAAGCTCGGTAACGTTATTAAAAGAACTATGTAGCACATCGATCAGCTTAAGGTTTTCATTGTCTGCGATTAATATTTCCATTATTCAACAATTCTCCTGGGACAATAATTATTATACACAAAGCCTTTCTTAGGATTCAAATCGTTGAGGTGTTCTATTATTTGGTTAATTCTTTTTTCTTTATCCGTAAACGCAATTGTATTGCATAAACCTTTAAAGGATGGAGTTCGATTTGTCTGAATATAAGATCGAGATAATGAGTATGAAAACTCTAGAAAATCATTTGCGTAAACAGTATAACCCTTTTTTTTGAAAAACTTAGAGACTATAGTTGTGCCAGAAAAAAGGTCACAGAATATAGCACCACTATTAACTCCAGTTTTTGCAACACCTTCACTAATAAACTCTAGTAATTTTCGCTTTGGACTTATCCCGAACTCAGTTGAAGGTTCGATGGCTACCCCTGACTGAGATCTTACGCAACTTTTACTTTCATGGCAACAGATTTTTCTTCATTAAGTTCATTGAGGGCAGCTTCCAAGATCCACAATTGCTGATAGCCCA
>DATKYR010000204.1:0-45548 GCA_035528395.1 Sedimentisphaerales bacterium | reverse complement strand
CCTCGCAGCATTTTCAGTATGCGCTTCATTTTATTGTCCTCCATGGTCTCACCGTAACAATGGAACTGGGAAGCCCTGCTCCTGGCCGAAGCTCCCTGTCAAGCGTCAAAGTATCAGTTTCCGTCATCACGTGATCCTTTGTAAAGGTTATGTGAAAACAATTTGCCTTTTTTTATATTTAAGCCTATTTAAAAGTGCCACCTTATGTCTCACAAGTAACGTTTTTTCTGGTTTTATGTATTGATATTTTGGGTTTGTCCGTATTTTTCGGAGAATTGGGGGATGCGGTTGTTGGTACGGGAACACAGCCCCGGCGCAGACAACAAAATCTGATTGTGGCTATACAGGAAAGCGTTCATAATCTGCTTTGTGAACAATCCTACCCTTATTTGCTATCGAAGCACGAATTTCTGGAACCCAATTAACAGGATTTAAGTTGCAGTTTTGTTTAATATATAGGTACAATAGCAGGGAAATTTTGTCAGATATGGGAGATTTGATAGCATGATTCCGAAAAAAAGTTTTAAGAGTTCCTGGATTATTTGTGTTGCTGTGCTGAGTACATTGCAAGCTGCGTCTTCAGATGTGGGAGTCAGAGCAATTACCGTTCCCAGCGCAGACATAACACTCTCTTATGTTCAGCCAGGTCGCATTGCCGGGGTTTATTTTAAGGAGGGTGAGTGGGTAAAAGCCGAGCAAGTGCTCATCCAGCAGGACGACGCTGTAGAGCAAATCCAGCTGGCCCAGCTCGAGGCGGCAAGCGAGGACACAACTCAAATACAAGCGAGTGAAGCTTCCCTGGCCCAGAAAAGAGTTGACCTTAAAAAACTGGAGAAAGCAGCAGCAAGTAACGCCGCAACAGAATTAGAAGTAGAATATGCGAAATTGAGTGTGAAGATGGCCGAGCTGTCGCTTAAGCTTGCGGAATTCGAGCACGAACAAGCGAAAAGAAAATACAACGAGGTAAAAACGCAGATTGAAAAGATGAGTCTGAAAAGCCCGATAAATGGAAGGATTGAAAAAATTCACGTGGAAACCGGCGAATCAATTGATGCGCTGGCTGATGTAGTTCGGGTTGTCCAGATTGATCCGCTTTGGATTGATGTACCTGTACCTTTAGTCAAAGCAACTGCTCTGAGCTACGGAAAAACTGCAGAAGTCAGGTTCCCAGACCCAAACAGGGCGTCCTTAGAAGGAAGAATTATTTACATTGCCGCGGTTGCCGATGCAGCAAGCAGCACATTAAGAGTACGTATAGAAGTGCCTAATAAATCAAATAGGCCGGCCGGCGAACACGTTGAGATTATTTTTCCAACTTCACCCCGTTAGAAATCTGCACTTTTTAAAGCATATTGTTTCTCCTGTGGAATTTCTAAGGGGGTGAACAGAAATAGATATAGGAGTCCAAAAATGAGTCTTAAAAGAGATGCTGTTCTATTTAGTAATCATTCAAATCCAGGTACACCGGAAGTCAGATGTCAGATGTCAGAAGTCAGAAATCAGAAGTCAGATGTCAGAAGTCAGAGTCGGTCTTCTGTTCTCTGTCATCTGTTCTCTGTCCTCTGTATTTTATTGATATCCCAATTAGCCGGTTGTGTTTCTGACGAAGTTGATGACCAGAGTGTCCTGGCTTCCTACCAGCAAACTCTTGCTGAACAAGGCCCCCAGCAGCGAGCTGACCCGCTGCGACCTTTGGCTCTACTTATGCCAACTCCTGCTCCTGATGGAATTCCACCTGAGCTTGAAGTTGTTATAGATCCCAACACGGGCAGAAAGATTTTCGATCTGACAATTGAGCAAGCCATAGAAAGGGCTCTTGCCAACAGCCCCGAAATCAGGGTAGTGAGTTTCGACCCATCGATCGCCAGGCAAGACATAACAAAAGAGGCTGCAGAGTTCGACGTAACCGCCTTCGGGCGTGTGAATTTCGAACAAGACGATAATCCTGTTAACAGCATTTTTCAGTCCGGCCAATCAGATACTCGTTTGTTGGAGTCAGGAATCAAGCAGAAAAGCATCACCGGTTCAGAATGGTCTTTAAGTTATGCCTTAACACGCAGCTGGGACGATTTGGGGTACAGGACGCTTCCCACACGGTATGAGCCAATACTCGCTTTTCAAATAAAACAGCCGCTGTTGCGTGACGCATGGGAGCAAACCAACCTTGCAGGTGTGAACATAGCGAGGCTCAATCATGATATTAGCGTTCTTGGTTTTCGTCAAAAAGCCGAGGATATTTCAATAGAGGTTATATCAGCTTATTGGCGGCTCCTGCAGGCTCGCCGTGACTTTGAGATTCTGCAGAAACTGTTGCAAAGAACACTCGAGACATTGAAAAAAGTACTGGGCCGAAGAGAAATTGACGCTACCGACGTGCAGATCAAGCAGATGGAGGCTTCTGCAAAAGCTCGTGAGGCTGTATTGCTTCAAGCCAGTAAAAGAGTTATTGACGTACAAGATGCTCTGGTGAGATTGATGGCCGACCCACAAGTGAGTATGCTCGATGAGGTGGAAATTGTACCTGCTACTACACCTTCTACGATGGCAGAAGAATTTAAGCAGTTCCCCACCAGAGACAAGCAGAGACAAGGAGAAATTCTGGGACTGGCCATGAAGAAAAATCCAATAATGCAGCAAGCCAGAGTGGCGATTACTATCGCAGATATTAATATCCGTGTTGCGGAGAACCAGGAGATGGCACGACTGGATTTGATTGCTTCGAGCAGAATACAGGGTTTAGATAGTAGCCAAGGCCGGGCACAGGACAGGTTCAATAGCGGTGACTATGCGAGCTATGCAGTTGGTTTGTCTCTTGAATATCCCCTTGGCAATCGTCAACGAGAGGCTGAATTAATCAAGAGAAGAATTGAACGCAGAAAAGCTATTTCTGCATTGCAGAATCTTGCTGACCAGGTAGCAATACAAGCTAAGGGAAGGATTAGAATGGTCGAAACAAACCATGCAGAGATACAAATTCAGAAAGAGGCAGCCCAGGCGGCAAGAATTCAATTACAGGCCATTGAGGATTCGGAGCCGATCCGAGAAAGATTGACACCTGAGTTTCTTTTGGTCAAACTCCAGGCACAGGGGGCTTTAGCAGATGCTGAAATGGCGGAAATAAGAGCCGTTGCTGAATTCAATATTTCCTTAGCTGAATTAGCTCAAACCACCGGGACCGTACTGGAAATGCGTCAAGTCAGCACTGCCTTACCAGTCGTTACTGAACGTGATAATACACCTAAGCAGATGGATGAGTCCCCACAATAGAGTCGGATTCTTCTGCCGAACAGTCGAGACAGTGACCTGCTATTCCCTTCCTGTAAAGCTAAGCTGTTCTTCGAGCCAGTGGTCGGTCCTCATAACCGATTTACGCTGGCGCAGTGCCAGCTTTTCTGCGCGAAGCTGGCTCATACGAAATACAGCCCGGGTAGTCATCGAAGAGATATCATCGGTAGTATGAGCATATCGTTTTTTCAAATAGGCAACGAGATTTTTGGCATATCGAGACACAAACTCATCTTCCAAAGACACTATTGCCTGTGCACTTCCGGGGTCGCCCTGGCGTGCACACCGCCCGAAGAGCTGCCGGTCTATGCGGGCGGATTCGTTCCGTTCACTGGCGATAACATGAAGCCCTCCCAATTTTGCCACCCCCCTACCAAGTTTAATGTCAGTGCCGCGGCCCGCCATGTTGGTCGCCACCGTGATCCTTCCGGTCTGACCGGCACCTGCAACGATTTGGGCCTCCTCACGATGACGGACAGCATTAAGCACCTGATGAGCCAGGTTTTCCGCTTCAAGCAATTGGCTTATGTATTCGCTGGCTCGGACACTTCGCGTGCCAACGAGAACCGGCCTTCCGGTCTCATGAACACGGCGAATCTCTAACAGGATTCTATTCCACTTAGCAGTTCGCGTGGGTAAGACTATGTCCGGCAGGTTTTTTCTTATACACGGACGGTTTGTCGGAATTACTACTACAGGCAGGTGATAAATTTGCCAAAATTCGGCAGCGGCTTCACTTGCCGTCCCGGTCATACCCGACAATTTGCTGTACATCCGGAAGAACCGCTGAAAACTGATACGCGCATACGTATCTTTGGGAGGAGTGATTTCAAGCTTCTCCTTAGCCTCAACAGCCTGGTGCAAGCCATCGCGCCAGCTTCGGTCCGGCATGAGCCTCCCTGTGAAATCATCGACGATGACAACTTTGCCGTCATCAATAACATACTGTTTATCCAGTGAATACAGCTCTTTAGCAACCAAAGCTTTGGTCGCAATCTCCTCACGACGGCGGGCACCTTGCCAGATATTACCAAAAGTCTCGGCCAGATCCGCTAACCGAGCTCTACCCTCGTTGGTCAATTCGACTTCTCGATAGCGAGCGTTAACGCGATAGTCTGTATCCTGGTTCAAATGGGCCACGATATCTGCCGCCTGGCGAAAGGCCTCGACCTGTTCAGGGTTGGGAGCCGGCCCAGAGATAATGAGCGGTGTAATTGCCTCGTCAACAAGAACAGAGTCCGCTTCGTCCACAATGGCGAAATTAAGGCCCCGCTGTACCAACCGGTCTATTATAGACTGACCGGCTCGGGCTATTTTAGTTAGAAGCGTTGAGCTCAATCCTCTCAAATGACCCAAAACGAGCCGGTCGCGGAGAAAATCGGCAGTCACCTCTTTATTCGTGCAATAAGTTATATCAGCCAAATAAGCTGCTCGTCGATCAGCGGCTGACATTCCCTGTGCTATATGTGTAACACTTAGGCCGCAAAAGCGGTAAATCCGCCCCATCCATTCGGCATCGCGTTCGGCCAAGTAGTCATTAACTGTAATTATGTGGCAGCCCTGGCCGCGCCAGCCGGCAACTGTCGCAGGCATCGTGGCGGTCAGGGTCTTACCCTCACCAGTAGCCATTTCCACAATACAGCCGCTTTCAAGAGCGAAAGCGCCTGCAATCTGGACAGGAAAAGGGCTCTCACCTATCTGCCGAACTGCTACCTCCCGGACCAATGCAAAGGCACGCTCAAGGTCCGAACGATTGTCGCGGCGGCGGCGAAAAATCTCGCGAAGCTTACCGGCAGCCTCACGGAGCTTTGCGTCGGTTATTTGGGAAAAATGTTTTTCCAGTACAAGCACTTTTTCTGCCCGGCGCAAAAACCTTTGCCGTCGCGGCAGAAACTGGCCTGCCAAACCCACTCCCGCATCCCATGCAGCATCGAGTCCTCTGGGCAGTGGTTTATCTGATATCCGCTCCTCAAGCATCTGCCAGGTTGCACTTGGAAGTGTTTCCATTTTAAATATGGAACCTCCGCTGGAAAAGCTGCCTTACAGATAGCCACCACTGAACTGCAAGCGGCTTGGGAAGCATTCGGATTCTCGCCACAACGCGCTGTCCGGTGAGCAAACGAACTGAAGAGTCCGCATCCGGTCTGATACGAATCTCAAAAAACATCTCAGCGGCCTTCGTGCCTTTAGGGTCTTGTGGAAGTGTTGGCATAGGCCCACCAACTGCGTAGCCCAAAGATTCAGACGGTAACAACTCTTGTCCGGCTGGAAAAATTTGCTCAATCTCGCCGGTAAGCAACAGCTTCGGTTGTCCTTTGACGCGGATCTCGACCTGCTTAAGAGCCTGCTCCACTAACATTGCGGCAACCTTCTGGCCGGCTGTGGCCCGAATCATAACGTCGTCCAGATTTGCCACGAAACCAATGCTTTGGCCGCGATTTAAATAAAGGCCTTTAGAATACTCAATATCCGGCGCGACCCATGTACCTGACAGTGGTGGGTTCAGATTCAGCGAAGCCAGCTCGAATTCAAGCCTTGCTATTTTCTCATCCAAGGCCTCGAGCTGTTCATCTAATATTTGTGCCGCGGCAATTTCCTGCATTTCAGCAATACGCCGCTGAACTTCAAGACTGCGATGCTCAGCAACGGAACTCTTTTTTTCGGCTTCCAGCTCAGGATTGACAGCTCTTATCAGGGGCCGTCCACCTGAAGAAACCTTCGAATCCGAAGGCAGAAAATCGACAACGAAACCATCACTTTCCGCATGGACTATGGCCAGGCGAACCGGCTCAACAACTCCCTCGACTCGCCAATAGTCAGGTACACGAATCAAACCTATACAAGCAGCTATCAGACAAAAGGTGCCAAAGGTTAATACCACTGCTCGGGCTCGCTTGCGAGTAAGTTCAGCGCCAGTGGCCAGAAATTGTAAGAACTTGCCGAGCGGGACAAACACCCAAGCCACAATTGCAGAGAAAGCGAATAAAGGTACAAGTATGAACAGTTCTTCCGGCAGTCTGTCATTCAAAAACAGCAGTATTCTTATGCAGATATAAACTCGGAATGCAACCGAAGCGATACCATAAAAAACAAACCAGACACGTTCGCCATAAGTATATGCGGGATTCTGTGCCCTTTTCAACCCCCAGCAATACCGCTTGACCAGATAGTAAAGGTAGTTTCTGGATCGCTGACCAAGGTTTGGTATCTCTAACAAATCCGAAAGGACGTAGTAAGCGTCGAACCTAAGAAGAGGATTTCCATTGAACAGTATTGTAGAGACACTGGCAACGAATATAACATTGTATGCAATTATGTGTAGCGTTCCTGTCGAAGTATTGGACCAAATAATTGCCGCTACAGCCGCGGCCGAAAGCTCAGCCATAACCCCCGACATCCCGACAATAGCTCTGTGCCATCTACTCCGAAACGCCCAGGCACTGGAGGCATCCACATAAGGTAGCGGGAAGAAAACCAGAAACATAACGCCCATGGTATGTACCTGCCCGCCACTTCGGTTCAGCCGTCCGAATTTCTTGCACGCGAAGGCGTGGCTGAACTCATGGAATATCTTGATTAGCACAAAACTAAGATAAAGCAGAATTAGGTTATCAGGGGCAAGGACGTCAGAGCTTTGATTGAACAGCTCGCGGATATTACCGACCACAAAGTATAATCCAGTCACTATTAATATTGACCATAAAACCAGCCCAAACCAGCTGAAAAGCCTCCCAAATATGCTGACCCAGCGTTCGAGAAAATGATCAGGGTCTAACAATGGAATCCGAATGAACAGCAGGTTCATAAGTTGTCCCCGAACCTCTCGTCCGACTCGCTTTCGGTAGCGATTGAACAAGCTTTCGCTGTCCGGCGGCAGGTCCGCATGTAAAAGGTTGACGCTATACAACTGGCCTAAGAGCTGTATGACTTCTCCCTGGGTGGGCGCTCCGTCGGCAAGCTGCTCATTGCATATGCGCCATACCTCAGATACAGTCCGTCGGCCGTCAAGCATACCTATGAACCGATGAGCTTCGTCACTGATGCGTGAGTATTGGTTGTTAGATGGATTCTCCAGGACGTACCACATTTGTCCGCGGAAATGCTGTCTGTAAACCTTCACGCCCGATGATAATCGCGGGTGTAAATCAGCAACGCGATACCAGGCTTCGTGAAATGTTGGACGTTCTACAGCCATTCTTGATTCTCGATTCTTAATTGCAGATTTCGCGGATTACACGAACTAAAAACAAACAAAAAATCAGTGAAATCTGTATAATCCGTGGTTCGAATCAAAGCCAAAATTTCATTCGCAGCCAGTTAACGATTCTCCGGGTCCATATCCAGACATACCGCCGTTCGCCGATCGATATCTTGGCCACACCCTCCATACCGGGCCGCATCCAGGGATGTTCGGCCAAGGGATCTTCGACCGATGGGCCTTCGGCCAACAACTGGGCGCGAACCTTAAAAACATTACGGTTGTTCACCACCTCAGCCATTGGATTGATTCGCTCTACGACAAATTTGATTCTTTGTGCAGGATAAGACACCGTAGCCAGATAACCTTCCTGGTCCACAGCAATATCAAAAATCTGATCTTCGGGCACCAGCAGCTCAGCTCGTAATGACTCAAGAGGCGTAACCTCGAAGAGGACATCGCCTGTTTTAACAGGTGCGCCAATCTGGCGTTTCAGGTCGCCCTTGACAACAGCCCCACTGATCGGCGATATGATTTTTCCCTGGTCTATCAGGTAATTCAGCAAGTCAATCTGAGCTTCCACTTTGTCAGAGTTGGCTTGTGCAATCTGGGCCTGTGCGGTTTCACTATCTCGCATAGCAGCGGCGACCTGCTTAAGATATCCCGCCTTTTCCGCCTTGGCAGCAGCTAATTGTAAGCGCAGTTCTGCCGTATCCAGTTCAGCCAGGATTGTTTCATTTCCTTTGACCGTATCACCGACTTCAACGTTAACGCCTTTGATATAACCATCGAAGGACGCACAGACCACTTGCTGGTAGGTGGCCTCAAGAACAAAAGGTGCTTCGGCCCGAAACTGTCCCTTACCAAATATTAGGAATAGTATCACACCAAGGGTCAATATCGCCAAAAGTTTCGTCCAGGTATATTTTGGGCCTACTAATATAGCTAATGCGCTGCGTGCTTTGGCAACAACCCTGGCACCAATCCAGCGGTCATGCTCATACAACTCTAATAATCTGGCTGTGCATAATTCGCAGGCCAACCGAATTGCCTCAATTTCTTCAAGATTAAAAGATTTGCTCGGCTCTCGCTCGAGAGTTAGAACAGCACGAGCCTCTCCGTCCTGCCGAAAAGGAAGGCTCAAAACTGCTAATGGACCATGCTGCCTGGACAGTTCACCTGCTGCCCGGCTTATGTAGGTAGACTCTTGCGAAGCGGGATACAGGACCTCACAGTCCTGGTCCAGGCACTCTTCCATCACAGATTCTATGTCCTGGGCAATTTTCATCTTTCGACTAAAATCCTCTGTGTGGCTCATGGCTTTCAGTCGAACATATCTTCCTTTCAGAAAACCAACACTCACCCGTTCACACTGCCACTGAGAAGCTGTTTCGTTACAAAGGGCCATAGCGGTACTGGTAAACCGATTTTGCCGGTTGATGGCTGAAAGTGTTTCCATTGCCTGTTGCAGTCTTCTCAAGCCTGCCTGTCTTTTCTGGAGCGTCAGTCGCTTCTCGGAGATGCCCAGCAGGTTGGCCGTCAGCTCTAATTGTTCCTGGCTCGCTTCGAGCGCATCTCTGTTATTGGTCCTGACCACAAAAGCTTCCATGGCTTGTCCGATATCAGCCATTTTGAGTGGGACCAATACGATATAACTTCGGTTAGCCCGGTTATCATCATCTGTATCCAGCAAGGCTTTGACGATGACCGCATCTGTGGAGGTAGCCTCGCGGATAAGCTCGGCAGATTGATTCAGCCATGCCGGAGTGGTTTGCTGCCCTCTCAGCGACGGATATATGGCCAGGACATCGACACCCCTCTGCTCGTTGTTTCGCAGAATCGCACCGCTATCGGCTTGGCCTAAAAAGCACTGTACAGCAAGCAGATTCGTTAAGAATTGTGCTCCAGAGCCGTCAAACTGACCAAGCTGCTTAATAAGCTCAGCGGCTGTCGGTCGCTTAATCCTCGGAAACCGGCGTTGGTTCTGAATTTGATCCATAGGTATTTTTAAACAAATAGAAGGCTGATGTCAGAAACCAGAAATAAGATGTCAGATGTCTTCTGTTCTCTGTCGTCCGTCTTCTCCCCGTGGTGTACAAAAATACATACGCCACTTTGATTATATAAAGACCATACTATTTAATACTTGAAAAATCAAGAGCTTATGTCAATTTTCCTATAGGGAAGTCAGAAGTCAGAAATCAGAATTCAGAAGTCAGTTCTGTCCTCTGTCCTCTGTTCTTTGATGGGAAACAAACAAAGCTATAATTCCCATCCTCTCCTGTATTTTCTGTGAATCAAGTCGTTTGCTTGTGACGAATTCGAGAACCGCACGTTTTCTGCATCCCATTTCAATTTCTTATCCACTCGCAATGCTGTCGCGCCTAAGCAAACTGTCTGAGCAAATGGATATACATTTTCAAAGCAGGCACCGGAGGATTCACCGCCCTTGCAGGCTCGTATCCATTGATCCAGCTCGTCGATTGGACGGGGTAATGTCTCAGGAGGTTTCTTGTAGGCCTGCATTTTGCTTTCCGGAATAATGCGTGGATTACTACCGCTGAAGCCGGCCAGGATCTTCCCTTTATCACCAACAAACATAAGTCCCTCTTCGGGCATATCTTTCCCATCCACCTCCAATTCTCTGGGCTTCGGGGGCCTAAGACCACCATCATACCAGTAGAGGGATACCGGCGGCATACCTTCACGTGCCGGAAACTCATAATGTATCATGGATGCGCGAGGAAACGAGATTTTGTTTTCCTGCTTCTTCCAAAGATTATCCACTATTTCCCAGTATTGGCTGCGGCCGGCTTCCACACTGACCGGTGATGGAAGTCTCAAAATCTTAAAGATTTGGTACAAGCTGTAATTGCCCATATCGCCCAGCGGACCCGCTCCAAAATCATACCAGCCGCGAAAGACAGCATGAGTGTAAGCTTTGTGATATGGGCGATGAGGAACAGGACCGAGCCATAAGTCCCATTCAAGACCATCCGGGACCGGCGGTTTTTCACGGGGATACTCGGTCATCCCCTGAGGCCAGAAAGGTCTCGAGGACCAATTGTGAACCTCTCGTACAGGCCCAATGGCACCATCCCATATCCATTCGCATATTGTGGGTGTTGCACTGTTGTCCGCTGAACAGAACATATGGGTGGCAGCTCCTGTCTTGCGTGCGGTATCAACCGCCAGCTTGGTCTCATAGAGTACATTAGATAGGGGCTTGTGCATAATCACATGCTTACCCTTTTTCATGGCAGCGATCGCAACAGTAGCGTGAAGATGGTCCGGAGTCATAATATAGGCTGCGTCCAAATCGTTTTCGTTTTCCAGCAATTCGCGAAAGTCACTATAGACAGAGCAATCCTTGTATTTGCCGGAGGCCGTATTCATCGCATAGTAGCTATCCACTATCTCACGGCCAACCTCCCTCCCGCATCGACAGCCTTGTTGTCCTTCTCCCCATTTGGGTTTCTTCAAAAATGCACGTATCTTATCTCGTATCTCGTTCCTCGACCATGCGACGTAGTCGGAACTGTCCCTATTTGGGTCACATACAGAGACGATTCTCAACTCCGGCCTGGGCAGGGCATCCATCAATTGACGTATCCCTTGTGTTCCTGTCCCAATATAGCCTACGTTGATTTTCTCACTTGGAGCAACGTGCTTCGCTCCGCCCATGACCTGCCGCGGCACGATCGTAAAAGCAGCAACCGTACCTGAAGCTGCAGCCAAGAACTCACGACGGCCGATTTTTTGGTGTTGTTGGGAACTCTTGTTACCGGCCGAAGTATCAAACTGTTTATGGTTCATATCTTTATTCATAGTAGATTCTCCTTATCATTAATGTTCCCGCAGTACGGGATTTGTAATGTTTATTTAGATTCTGAAAACACAAAATTACCCGATGTCCTGGATATTTGCAAGGCTTGTTTACCGCGTTGCGTTCGCAACGAGTCGCAACGGGTTATCTGTGTGCTTCTAAGGACTGGTAAAGAAATTAGGTTTCGTTTTTGGCTGAGCGAGGACAAGACTGGCAAGGAAGCAAAATGCAGGCCTACTGGTTGGTAGTCCGAGTTTTGCTGACACCGCCAGCCGAAGCCGCAGCCAGCCAAAAATGGAAGATAATTTATTTACAAGTCCTAAATGTCAGCCCCCAAAAGCGCTGATATGCCACCCAACATATTCACTCTGTAATCTCTGCTAACACCAATTCGATAACCTTGGGTACTGATGACGCAATTTCTTCCGAAAGCTCCAAACCACATCCAATGTCCTTGGGCTTAATACCGAAAACTACCACATCCTTAGGCGCACACCCAAGCTGCCTGGTCATTGTCAGGGCCTCACCTAATCCCAGCTCATGCAGTGACATACCCACCCCATCAGGCCGGACAAGGTCATCAGCAGTGAATCGAAGCACAGTGCCCGGCTCGCAATCGGCCTGCACCGCGTCGATAACAATCACCTTCCGCCTCTCGGCAAGCACATCCAACAAATCAGCGCCGGCCGTCCCGCCGTCAACCAGCTCCACATCGTCAGGCAGGTGCATTTTTTGCATCTGCTCTATCACACGCACGCCCACACCCTCGTCACGGAGCAGAATATTGCCTATTCCCAAAACGAGGACCGGGCGCCGACCATGAGCGGCACTCATATCCACACTATACCTCTAAGCCGTCACTTAAATACTTGGGCGCGTATGTACTATCGCCACAGGCTTGTCCCTGCCCGGCCTGAGCATATGAACTGAACACGCCAGGCACGGGTCGAACGAGTGAACCACTCTCAGAATTTCGACAGGCTGGTTCAAATCCGCCACAGGCGTGCCAATCAAGGCCTGCTCAATCGGACCGCGTTGCTCAAGGTCATCCTTTGGCGAGGCGTTCCAGTTTGTTGGCGTTACTACCTGATACCTGTCGATCTTTCTGTTTCTTATAGTAATCCAGTGACCGAGGGCTCCTCGCGGTGCTTCAGTCAGACCAATTCCCGAACCGCTCCTAATAGTACTTTCTTTATAGACGGGCTCGCCCACCACCAGCTCATCCAGCCACCCGACCATAGTATCAGCAACGAGCTTGGCTTCCATTGCTCTTGCAGCGTGCCTGTCGAGTACGGAAATACCTCTACTGTAATTGTTGTCCACCCACATTCGGGCCAGCGGGCCAACCTCGTGTACTTTATTGTCATAGCGCGGCGCTTTTAGCCAGGAGTAAGCTCCTGATTTATC
This sequence comes from Sedimentisphaerales bacterium, assembly GCA_035528395.1. Lineage (GTDB taxonomy): Bacteria > Planctomycetota > Phycisphaerae > Sedimentisphaerales > Anaerobacaceae > NIOZ-UU13. Next base: position 32,832 of record DATKYR010000204.1, on the reverse strand, counting down.
GACATCGGGCTCAGTTACACCATCAGCAGGATTCTTGTTTCCGCCTGTATACTTGGAATATTTGAGGTACTCGATTATTTTGGCCGGTTCGACAGTTCCTGTTTGCCCATCAGTATATCTGCCTCTTCGAAGAAGCTTGGATGTACCACTTGCATTAAGGTCAAACACACCGTATGCGAGTAAATTACCGCATCCTTCGCCGATCTGGTAGTATTGCGGGTAGGCTCCCGCCACGGTCAGCACATCGGGGATATAGGTACTGTCAATGAAGGCTCGTTGCTCATTCAACAATGTCCTGAAGTCGTCTATCTTATTTTCCTTGGGCACTTCCGTACATCCACCCGGAACGAAGCTTGGCGCGCAGGGAAGCTTGCCGCCGAAGATTGCTGCCATCTGATGGGCTTTTCTTCGAATCGTCAGAGCCTGTACATAGTGGTTCACCAATTCCACGGCTGTTTGGCCGCTTACCATATCCGGGGTAACGTACCGCGGCACCCATGGAGCGATGTCAATAACCCCCGTGGTGTTAATATAATCCAAGGCAGCCAGGTGATAGAAGTGCAGGATGTGGGACATAATGAAATTGGCCCCGAGGACGAGGTTCCTCATTATTCTGCCGTTATCGGGGGCAGTAACACGAAAGGCTTTTTCGAGGTTGAGGCAACTGGCCATTCCGTGCGATATGGGACAGACCCCGCATATTCTCTGCGTATAATGGGGTGCATCGAGCGGGTCACGGCCCCGTAAAATCATCTCAAAACCCCGGAACATCGTACCGGAACTTTTCGCGTCTACTACAACTAATTGATTGCCCTTGCTCTTTTTATTGTCAATATCAACTATTACCTCAATTGCCAGGTGACCCTCTAAACGCGTTAAAGGGTCAATTGTTATAGTCGTTGCCATGTCATTTATCTCCTCATTCAAATCGTAAATCGCAAACGAACTTTACGTTTGTATTGTTTATATTGGCTCATATTCTTTTCTTTAAATGATAGAATGGGCTCATCCCATCCGGGAAGTCCGGCTCTGTGCAACCCTGACAGGGGTTGCGAGCACCTACGCACCAGTTTACTCCCAGTTCGCCGGGGCCAGCGGCATTCCATTTCCGGAGAGGACAATCCGCATGGGTCTGCTGACCTCTACAACCAAGTCCTGAGAGGCAACCGACATCGCTCAGAACTGCTGCCTGACCACCCCCGAGCGCCCGGTTAGGACACCTTTTATGCACCTCAGTATCAAAGAACACTTTCGGCCTGCCTTCATCGTCCAGTTCGGGTGTATCACCGGCTAACAATGCCGCGACAGTTCCAATGATCCAGTCCGGATGTGCGGGACAACCTGGAATGTTAATCACACTCGTTCCACTGCGACCCAAAGCAGCATCAACTCCCTTTGCGCCGGTCGGATTCGGCGAGCCGGCGGACATACCACCATAACAGGCACAGGTTCCGACCGCCAGAATGACATCCGCACCCTGTGCAAAGGTTTTCAGGGCATTGAGCATAGTCATTCCAGGCCAGATGTGGCAATAATCTCCTTTTTCACCGGAGGGAACGGCTCCTTCGATTACCAGGACGTAGCCACCGGCATTGCGGGCCGCTTCAGCCGCCCCAACCGCCAAGCCACCTGCCGCCGCCATCACGGTGGGGTGGAATTTCACATCAAGTGTGTTAATCAGCAGTTGGTCAATTGTCATGTAATAAGTGCTGTTCAGTAGCGACACTGAACAGCCGGTACAGCCCTGACCCTGAAGCCAGATTACCGGGGGCTTACTACCTCCAGCGGCCATAGTCTTCTGCAACTGCATTAGCACTGACCCTTTTAGCGCCAGCGCACCTGCTATCGCGGCAGAAGCTTTCAAAAAATCACGGCGAGTAACATTCATTTTTCAATCCTTTCAAAATTGTTGTTATTACTCAAACTGTTCGCTATGTCACGGGCATCAATCACCCTTACATCACATGTGTTAAAAAAATCCATCACCGATATCCATCCGTAAGGAATCATACTTGCTATCGATAGGGTCACAAAAAAAGCAACGGTTCGATAAAGAACGCTCTCGGGTGCTTTAATATATCAAGTCGTTGAACCGGCACTCCCTGTGCCCTTTGTCAACGAATATTTATCAGAGGAGTCCTCTCTCCGTCCTGGCAATCTCAATGTTCTGAGATTCATGCTTACTGTAAGGAGGTCGAAAACCTCGCACAATTCAATACCCTTCCTTTGGCTATTCGAGTTTTTACCAGGTGCCGGACCGGCTTCTTCTGCAGAATAGTGTATGTTCTTTCTCAGAAAAACACACTTCGCCAAATCCATAAATACAAAGCCAAAACCTTATAATTTTATTGCTATTGAGAAAAACAAAATAGCAAAATATTCCTATTGATCCTTTATTGTTTTCCTATTGTTGAGAAAGTCAAGGCGATTTTTCCAAATATTGAGAAATAATTTATTGTCACCCTATAAGTCACTATCCACACTGAACTTGCTCGCTGCTATTTTTTTCTCTTTTATGAGACGATTAGTATTTAATACGCAGTATTTCCGCAAGCAAGAGAGATATTTTGGCCGAATCAGCCGTTCCCTTTGTCCCGCATAACCTCAATATGCCTGTTAGTCGAAGACCCCTTCCAACAGGCCGAAGCGTATGTATCCATATGGAATGCCCCCCCGTCGTGTTGCTTCGCACCTGTGCCTGCAAGACCGACAGGTGCAGGCAAAAGCGAAGCAGCAGGAGCCAAGCCATCATACGCAGTTATTTTGCTCAACGGCGATTCGCCTGTCGGTTCACGATTGGGTAGGAGATAGTGAATTTCAAAACGGTTTTTTATAGAGAGCCGCTTCTAAGCTGGTGATTGAGATTGCTCTTTGTCCAAATATTTCGAACCTGGTACAACCTGAGGAATAGAAGAAAGTGTAGAGACTAATTCCAGACTGACCGGTCACTTTAAATACACTGTATTAGCTTCGCCATGGGCGAGTTCTCTTGACCTCGGTCAGCACCTTATTTGCAATGAGCGCATCCTCGGCGATCTCAAAATCAAACATTCCCGCCAGGACATGGTCGGCACCATTTTCAAAAGCGTACTGGAAAGCATCTGCCGGTGGTATTGCACCGGCAGCCATAACCTTGAATGCGATCCAGGGTTTCTCCACACCCTTCATGAAATCGACCACCTCCTGAGGATTTTTGCACCAGTAACCCGGCACCTCAGCAATTACTGTAGTCAGCTCATTTGGCTTCGGTGCAGTGGGATAGTTGTGGTGGTGCAGCGTCTTGATATAAAAATCAGCGTTGATTTGATTCTCCTCGCACTCCATGATTACCCTGAGATCGTGGGCCCCAACACCTGAAGGCAAGCCGTAGTCCTTGGGGATTTCTACAGCCTTGGCAATCAGGTCCACTTTACCCTGAGAAACAAGGCTATCTGCATGGACGCCCCATAGATAGATTGCATCGGTACCTTCGTCGGCAAGCTGCCGAACCTGTTCGCCATAGGCTTTCAATTGGGCCTCGACCGGAGCTGTGGGACATATGATCCATTTCATCTTCCCGCCCCGTTCGTAGCGATATTTTTTGAGTACGCTCATAATTCCGGGAGCGGTATGTATGACGAGCGTATCGATGCCGTGGGCTTCAGCGACTGCCATAGTTTCAATTATTTTCTCCTCCGTGTTATAATGTGCTGTCAGGTTGTAGACGTATTTCAGGTCGCGGCTGTGGGTAAAGTGGGTGAGTAGATTGCCGCCTAACAAAATGCGGCTGACACGAAGATTGCCAATTCTTCCCTTTTGTAACATGGCCTTGCCTGTTGGCCGGCTCTGGGCGGTGGTAGGCTTTTCCGCCGTGTCTTGGGCAAGTATCTTGCCTGAGCCCACTTGCAGTGTAAGTGCGCTGCCGGCAGAAGTTAAGATTGTTTTCTTAATAAACTTTCGACGATTCAGCCTTGAGGTCATGATTGTCCTCCATTCTTTGCATTGTCCCATTGAAGCGGCCTGGGGGCCGCTTGCCTGCGATATTTAATCCCAATCTCATTATTCAGAAAAAAACCTTAAAATATTATACGGTTTTTGGTATTTCTTGCAAACTGGTTTTATCGTTGAACATATATTACCTTAGGCGTTTAGTTTTTATCCTGTCATCAAATTGCGTTCGAAAAGGGAAAAAAAGACATCCACACCACCACAAAATTGAGAGTAAAATAAAAACCTTTAATAAAACCCACCCGTTCGACACTTCGACAAGGCTCAGTGTAAGCAAGCTCTGGGCAAGTGGCAAAAATATTCTTAAAATTGCTTCGAGAGATTTTCCTTGACGGTAAAGTGGCTGATTTGGTATAAATGAAAATAGTAAAGCTTGTGCCTGTACATTTGGGCATCTTTGGCTTTGAGGTCATTCAGCAGGCACAATTTCTGTCGCTTTCCAAATATAGGAGGAGTTATTATGCAAGGCAAAGAGTTGCCGCGAGAGCGTAGTGTTTGGCGGTTATGTTTTTTTACATTTCAATTAACAATCCATATTTATTGAAGGAGAACTATTATGTGCAAGAAATTGATTTATTTAACTTCCATTGTTTTGGTGCTGGTTGTTGTCCCATCAGTAACTCATGCACAAGTTGATAACCTCGTTTTGAATCCAAGTTTTGAAGAGGATGAGGTTATCCTGAACGACGAGGCTTATGAACATTGGTGGACTTGGGGTTGGGAAGACGGTCTAAACAGCACCGTCGAAATCGATGAAACTGAGTTTGTTGACGGCAAAAGAAGCATCAGGGTAAATCCGAAGGGAGATACCAACTGGTACTTCATGGTGGATTACAGCCCCATAGCGTGTAAGGTTGGCACAAATTATACCACTAGCGTGTGGGTTAAAGCTGAAGAACCGCGTCCCTTTTGGATACAGTTTAAAGCGACAGATAACTCTACCAGTTGGGGGCAAAAAGAGTTTGAATTAACAACCGAGTGGGCTGAGTATTCAATAACTTCCGAAGCTCAAAGCGACGAGTTGAAAATTGAGTTATACTGTTCTGGCTCTGAAGTTCCACTCTGGTTGGATTTTATTTATGTATACGAAGGAGAGTATGTTCCCGGAATTAAACCCGTAATTTTACCCCGAGAAAATGCCGCCGACCCAATTCCGGCCGATGGTGCCGTTGATGAAGATATGTCGCTGAGCCTTAGCTGGCGGCCGGGAGATTACGCGGATACCCACGATGTCTACTTCGGTGAAAATTTCGACGATGTCAACGAGGCCAGCAGAACAGATCCACGCGGTGTATTGGTCAGTCAAGACCAGAAAGGCACTATTTATGAGTCCACCGGCTTCCTCGAATTTGCTCAGACTTACTACTGGCGAGTCGATGAGTTCAATGACGCCGAGCCGAACAGTCCATGGAAAGGCACTACCTGGACATTTACCATAATAGATCATTTTGTCGTGGAAGACTTTGAAGACTACAACGACTACTCTCCCGATATGATATTCGAAACCTGGTTCGACGGATATGAGGTGCCGACAAACGGCGCCCTTGTAGGTCATGATGCAGATTTTAGTAAGGGAGAGCATGTTGTCGAGACTACGGTTGTCCACGGCGGCACGCAGTCGATGCCATATTACTACAACAACATTGGCGCGGCAAGTTATTCGGAAGCCGAACGCGCGTTCAGTCCCGCCCAGGATTGGACCAGAGAAGGCGTGGGAGTATTGTCGCTGTGGTTCAGAGGCTATCCGGCGTATATGGGCAGCTTTGTAGAAGGCCCAACCGGCACTTACACGATGACCGCGGAGGGCGCGGATATCTGGGGCAATTCCGACCAGTTCCACTTCGCCTGGAAGGAGCTTTCCGGTGCCGGCTCGATTGTAGCTAAGGTCGAGAGTGTCAGTGACACCGACCCCTGGGCCAAGGCCGGCGTGATGATTCGCGATACGCTTGATCCAGGTTCGAGTCACGCGATGGTCGTCGTCACGCCCACTCAGGGAGTTTCCTTCCAGCGTCGAAGAACGGTGGATAGCTCCAGCAGTGATGATACTGAAGTTGGAATCACAGCGCCGCAATGGGTAAAATTGGAGCGTACCGCAGGTGGCCTGGTCCGGGCCAACTATTCGGCGGACGGTAGCGCCTGGACGCAACTGGGGACGCCTCTGACAATGACAATGAATATACCTATGTACATAGGCTTAGTAGTGACCAGTCATAACGCCGGTGTAGCATGCGAGGCGGTATTTTCCAACGTTACGAGCGATGGTACAGGCCAATGGGTCGATCAGGACATCGGGCTGATCAGTAATGAGGCCCAGCTGATGTATGTAACTGTCAAAGACAGCAGCGGCACGGCTGCGACGGTGTACCACGGTGACCCTGACGCATCGCTGAAAAGCACCTGGACGCAATGGCGTATCGACCTGAAAGAGGTCGGTGATGCTGGCGTTGTTCTGACCGATGTCGGCAATCTGGCTATTGGCTTTGGCGACCGGGACAATCCGCAAGCTGGCTCGGGTTTGGTGTTTTTTGATGATATTCGTCTGTATCGGCTGACTCCATAACTTGTGCTATAGATTATTCGTTTGCGGTGACAAACGATAGTCAAACAGATTCGCATCAATTAGGGGCTTATACTTATCAGGTATAGGCCCCTTTTAAAATTGGTGAGTGGTGAGGTATGGAGACAGGAGACTTTTCAATTGATTCCGTCATAAGCGGAGCCGCGATATTGGAGATTGACAGTAAATATTCGTATAGATTGCTCAAGACATAGAACCGGCCCTTTGCCTGGTAGCAAGCATTACCTATTTTTCCAATTGGCCCCTTTTGTTTTTGTTTTCACCCGACACAGACAATCGTCAACTGTCATGTACAACACTGAACCATCGTTACCCCAGGCGCAATTGGATGTGGCTTTACCGGTATGAATCCGGCCAAGAAGCTTACCTTTAGGTGTAATGATGTACACGCCTCCAGGCCCTGTGGCGAACAGATTGCCCTGCTGATCAACCTTTAAGCCATCAGGAGAACCCGGATATTTTCCTGTCAGACTCGCAAAGTTATATAACACCTTTGCTCTTCCAGGAGTGCCGTCCGGTTTGACCGGGAAAGCCTTTATGATGGGATTTTTAGAATCTGATTGTGCGACATAAAGGACATTTTCTTCCGGAGAAAAAGCGATTCCATTCGGCCTTGTCATTTCCTTTGTCAGTAAAGTCAGCTCTCCGGAGGTTGCGAGGCGGAAAACTCCACAGAAATCAAGCTCTCGTCTGTGGTCCTCATAGCGTTTCGGCAAACCATAGGGTGGATCGGTGAAATAGATATCACCATTCGATTTGACAACAGCATCGTTTGGGCTATTAAGGCGCTTGCCCATGTAATTATCGGCAAGAGTTTTCTTGCCGCCGTCCTTCTCCAGCCTTGAAATACGCCGATCTCCATGTTCGCAAAAGATGATACGCCCTTGAAGGTCCAGGGCCAATCCATTACTTCCCGGTTCACGACCATAATCAGTGACACCGGTGTAACCTGAGGGTTTCATGAATAGGGTAACACCTGCACCTTCCTGCCATTTCATGACAGAGTTGCGTGGTATATCAGAAAACAGAAGATAACCCCCGCCGGCCTCTTGAATCCACAGCGGCCCTTCGGACCATTCAAGACCTGAGGCAAGAAGCTCAATCTTCGCATCAAGCCGAATCAATTCGTTTATGCGGTTATCAAGCCTGATAATCTTACCAATCGTTGGGATATCCGTTGACTGCTGTGATAGTATTCTCCGCGGACAAGCCAAAACTACAGTCATAATGATTAGAAAAGCAATTTGGAATTCCGGTTTCTTTCTCACGTTATAGCTCCTTACTTAAATTATCCATTTTCTCATTTCCATATGGTAAATATCGCTGTTTGTAACTATTAAACAGGTGAATAGAGATTTTTTTGCGTGTGTTTATTTTAAGCGATGAGGCGATAGAAGTAAAATGCTTTTGGACCGGAAATTCCGGGGGTACATCTTACCTTGTGGCCAATTTTTAAGCTGAATGGCACCGAGTATATGTTAGATATCGAAAATGCTAAACGGGCAATTGACTTCCCTAAAACAGGTTGTTATAAGTTTAACAAATCGTGAGCTTCTAAGAGCTTATCCGAATAACCGGGTCGTTATGAGGTCGAGCGAAAAGTTCGAGGCCAAGGCGGCAGGCCAAAAATGCTCGGAGGCGTGGTTTGCTCCACGTTGAGAACATTTTTGGCCGACAACGCAGGCATCGGGCTTTGCAGCCGGCCGCAATAGAGCGGGTTATTGGGATAGGCTCTTAGTGTCAGGAGGTAACGTTCACAGACCAGCCGAAGGAGCAGGAAGCACAAAAGGAGGAATGATAAAACTTAGGAGAAAGTCAAACTAAAATCGGAGGTAAATACTATGAAAGTTAAATGGACACCGCTTGTGCTGTTTACAATGGTAATTATTGCTGTCACTTTGAATACCACATGCCCGGCAAAGTCCCGGCAGCCGATTCAAAAAACTAATCAGCAGCCTGGGCGGTCCCCGCAAGTGCAGATTCCGGCCGGCACAAAGGTAGAACGTGACATCGTCTATGCCCGAGTGGGTGACAGGGAGTTGCTTCTTGATCTCTATTTACCTCCCAAAGGTCCAGCCCCATTGCCTGTGATAGTCTGGGTACATGGTGGAGGTTGGCGGAGCGGCAGCAAGGGCTCTGCCGGCCGGGCCCGTCCCATGCTCGAAAGGGGTTATGCGGTAGTGGATGTTGGCTACCGCCTTAGCGGTGAAGCCATTTTCCCGGCCCAGGTCGAAGACTGCAAGGCGGCGGTACGCTGGGTGCGGGCAAACGCGGCCAAGTACGGTTTCAACCCCGACCGGATAGGCGCATGGGGCAGCTCGGCAGGCGGGCATCTGGTTGCATTCTTAGGTACGGCGGGCGATGTAAGAGAATTTGACACGGAGGCAAACCGTGAATACTCGAGCCGAGTGCAGGCGGTATGCGACTGGTTCGGCCCGACGGATTTCCTGCAGATGGACAAGCACTCGCTCGAAGGCAGCCGCTTGATTCACGATACGCCTGATTCGCCCGAGTCACTGTTGGTTGGAGGGCCAATTCAAAATGAACCGTACCGAGCAATAGCAAGAAAGGCCAATCCAATCACGTACGTGACAAAAGACGACCCGCCCTTTCTTATCATGCACGGTGATAAGGACATGTCCGTACCCCTTCATCAAAGTGGGCTGCTTTACGATGCTCTGAAGAAGGCGGGCGTTGGAGCTACACTCTATGTTGTCAAAGGCGGAGGACATGGGCTGCGCGGCGGCGAAGAGAGTTCCGAGAAACTCTTTGAAATAGTGGCTGAGTTCTTCGATAGGAATTTGAAGACGCAAAAACCAAAAGCCGACACCAGAAGTCAGAGGGGAGCGAGAAAGAGACCTCAATTGAGGCCGCCAACCCATGCAGATGTCAAATATGAAACTCATGAGCGTAACGTATTAGATTTCTTCCAGGCCAAATCCGACGAACCCACGCCGTTTGTGGTGTACATTCATGGCGGGGGGTTTCGAAGAGGCAGCAAGAAGAGTTTGAACGCCGGTACTCTGCGAGAATTGCTGGGCGCGGGAATCTCGGTGGCGGCCATAGAATACCGGTTTATCTCGGATAAGCCTTTGCCGGCTGCGCACCACGATTCGCTGCGGGCGCTTCAGTTCATTCGCTCCAAAGCAAGCCAGTGGAACATCGACAAAAAGCGCGTCGGCGCGTTCGGCGGCTCGGCAGGTGCGGTGATCTGCATGTGGCTGGCCTTTCACGATGAAATGGCTGATCCATCGAGCAGCGATCCGGTACAGCGCGAGTCCTCACGGCTTACCTGCGTGGCGACAGGCGGCGGCCAGACAACCATGGACATTGACTGGTGGATGCGGTGGATTCCGGGCTATGACAAGCCGGACCGCGATATAGCCGAGATATTTGGCGACATTACGGATGAAGAACTTCGCAAGGTTCTGAAGGATTTTTCAGCCCTGTCTCTGATCACCTCCGACGACCCGCCCATTTTCATGTATTATGAAATGAAACCGGACGCTCCGGTACCAACTGATTCGAGCAGGGCGCAAAGCTGGAAGGGTCACCACGTCATGTTCGGCGTCAAGCTCAAGGAGAAAATGGATGAGCTGGGCGTAGAAGCGGACCTGAAATACCCGGGTGCCCAAACGACTTATCGATCCTTTGCGGACTTTCTCATCACGAAGCTCAAACCGGACAACGAATGAGATTACTTTCATCCATTGTGAGCAGGTAAATTCTGCCTAATTGGTGAGTGGTTAATTGGTGAGCTGAATACTCACTACTCAGCAGGTTCTAATCTGTCGTTTTGCAGACAGGATTATTCAATCTCCCGCTGTGTTACTGACCTTTCAACCACAGTTCAATCGGTTTTTTAATGCCATCAGCTCGAAACGGCAATTGAACTTTGCTGCCCGTTGAAGCCGACTTGTACCCGGCATAAAGCACTTCCTGCACTAAGCGGCCATCCTCGCCGGTCGCCTGGGGCTCGTCCTTGCCGCGTACACATCGAGCGAAATGATGCATTTCCTGCGGGAAGCCGTAGTTCCACAACTCTTCGAAGACCGGATAAGTCCATCCTTTGGTTGTAGGCGCCTTCTCGACCGCATAGCCGTAGCCATATTCGCTGTAGGTAGGCAAGGCATTACCCATATGCAAATCAGCATAAGTAACTCCGCCTTCTCCGTACACCTCGATACGGTCCTCCATACCGCCTCGCCGAACCCAACTGTTCTCAATCAGACCAACCGCGCCGTTGGCAAACTCGAGAATACAAATGGAATTGTCTTCACCTTTGGTTTTGTCACCGTGAACGTGCGTCGCCATCTGACAATATACGGTCTCAATCTTCGGCCGACCCAGAAACCAATAGCAAAAGGCAATCCCATGACAGCCCATATCCATAAAAACGCCTCCGCCCGACTTCTCAACATCCCAAAACCAGGGGGCGTGTGGGCCGAAGTGCTTTTCCGCCTGTTTCACCATATAAACCTTACCAAACGCACCCTGATCAGCCATTTGCTTGGCTTTGACATACTTTGGTGTGAAAAACAGCTCCTCCGCATACATCAGTAAGACACCTTTGCGCTTGCAAGTCTCAATCATCAACTCCGCCTCTTCCAGCGTCATGCAGAGGGGCTTTTCACAGACCACATGCTTACCGGCGTTGGCAATATCAATGGTCATCTGGGCGTGCAAATAGTTCGGTGCCGCAATTGTTACCATCTCTATATCTTTCTCAGCGAGCATCTGCTTGTAGTCGGTAAAGACGCGGGCAATGCCGTACTTGTCCGCCAGCTTTTTGGCGTTGCCCGGCGTAGGAGAAGCAATTGCCACTACTTCCGCCTCATCAGGCATAATTTGAAACGATGCGGCTTGAATTTCCGCTTCAAACCGCGACCCGATAATCCCAACTTTAACTCTTCCTTTGCCCGGCATAATAAAATCTACCTCCCTATTGTCCTAATCTTTGCATCTGTGCTTACTGTTTTGTCTCGTATAATTTGATTAGTTGTCATTGCGAGGCCCGAAGGGCCGTGGCAATCTCTTGCCTTCGAAGAATAAAGAGATTGCTTCGCGGAGTTTACCCTTGAGCGAAGCGAAGGGCTCGCAATGACATTTGTCAATCGAGCGGTTACAGAACGCTATAATGTCCATCCCTGGCGATATTCATAATGCAGATACTTATTTGCTTCCGGCAGGTTGGTAATCTTAAAGTTTTTGCTGTCCCAGGTCAATCTCTTTCCGCCCATCCGAACCGAGACGGTCCCCAACATAACCGCTTCCGTCAAGGGCCCGGCAAAGTCAAAATTGGAACGTGTTTGACTGCCGGTCTTGCAGGCCTGAATCCACTCTTTGTGATGGCCGATTGAGCGGGGAAGCGTTTTTGGCGGGCGTTTGTAGGCCTTCATTTTCTCTTCAGGTATCAATCGTGGGCTGTTACCGCCCCAACCTTCAACGTACATCTTGCCTTTGTCGCCTACGAAGATTAAGCCATCCTCACGCGACAGCTCTCTTGTATCTTCCAGTTCCTCAGGACGAGCAGGTATAATCCCACCATCGTACCAATGCAGCTCGACTGCCGGCATGTCGTCACGGGCCGGAAACTTATAGTGGACCGTACAGGCCAGGGGGAGAGTTTCCTTGTAAACTAACGTCGAACTGGAATGTACGCTTGTCGGAGCCCCGAGTTTCAATGCGGAGAAAACCGGCGCCAAATTGTGGATGCCCATGTCACCCAATCCCCCCGAACCAAAGTCCCACCAGCCACGCCAGCTGAAGGGTACATAAGCGGGGTGATAAGGTCTGTAAGGTGCAGGGCCCAGCCATAAATCCCAGTCCAGGGTCGAAGGTACGGGCGGCGTATCTTTCGGCCGGTCAACTCCCTGGGCCCAGAATAGTTCTCCGTTGTGTGTCGGCCGGTCGGACCAGGCATGTACCTCGCGTACCGGCCCGATAGCTCCATCCCAGAGCCATTCATTGATAAGGCGGTTTCCTTCAAATGCCATACCCTGGTTTCCCATTTGAGTGGCGACGCCGGCTTCGCGGGCCGCTTTAGCTATCGCTCGCGCCTCATATACCGTTCGTGTTAGTGGCTTTTCACAATAAACATGCTTTCCCATTTTGATAGCCATCATCGAGGCAACAGCGTGATTATGGTCCGGCGTGGCAACGACAACTGCATCAATGTTCTTTTCCTTTTCGAGCATCTTGCGAAAATCACGATACCTTTTTGCTTTCGGGTATTGTTTGAAAGTGTCCGCTGCTCGCTCCCAATCCACGTCACACAATGCTACAATGTTCTCGCTGCTCACATTGTCCATGTCCCATCTCCCCTGCCCCCCTACTCCGATGCCGGCTATGTTGAGCTTTTCGCTCGGAGGCACATTGCCTTGACCTCCCAGGACATATCGGGGGACAATTGTAAGTGACGCGGCTGCCGCAGCAGAACCACTTATAAAAACTCGACGTGATATTCTGCTTTTTTGCTTTTGGGTATTCTCTTTTTGATTCTTCATATCAGTAATCCTTGATAAAATGAAAACCAGTATTCACCAACCGACCAAAATTTAATCCTGCTCCGTGGCTTTTGAATAGTCATAATACCTGAATCAGCCACCTGCTTCCAGTCCGTTTTGCAGGTATTTATCACTAATGATGGGATATCTTAGTTTATCACTTATGGCCGGAATTGCAGAGAATAAAGATTCGCATCCTTCATAACAAAATGAAGTCGAACAGGACGGCCTGAAAGCGGACTCACATCAGTTCCATGACGCCAGGAGGCCGGATGCTCAATATAGTTGCCAATCAGCTCATCTGCGTCCTCGAGTGAATAGCCGGAAATGGGTTTGCCCTCGGCATCCCGGATTTCAACTTTTACGTATCCCGGGGCAGAGGTGGCAAAGTTAAGCAATAGTTTCCTGCCTTCGAAGATAAGCGGCCTGGTGGTCATAGTGCCGCTGTCATAAGGAGCGTATATTGAAGTAAAACCATCAAGACGCATTGAATAGCGGCGTAGATGTGCAGTTGGCTGAGCGTAATCATGCTGCACGTAAATCGACATTTCAGCAGCCCCGGTTTGAACAACATTCAGAGCAGGATAGTTGGAGCGGGAGCCCCAATTTTGCAAGCCGATGCCCGGTCGGATAAACGCCTCCATAAAGCTCCTGTCGTAGATATTGCCGCCGCGTGAGGTCATTAAAACGGCGTCGGAACAGTCTTTGAAATAGTTGGGATTGACTTTTAATTGCTGGGCTTGTTTTTCATTGAGAACCTGTCGTCCGGGAAGAAAACGAGCAGCAATGGCTATATAAATATGCGGTACGCGATAGTAAGGATGAGTCTGGTTTGTATAGAGGTGTTCACGAGTTGTGTCACCGAATGTCATTTCGACCGGTTCACTCCAGCGCAAAAAATCCTTTGACGTGGTTCGGCTGATAGTGCGGAAGCCGCCATAGTCCGTTTCGGTCCAGGTGCGAAAGTAACAGAGATAGAATTGCTCGCTTTCGGACCAAAAGGCAACATTCTGGGAATCAAATATACCCTTAGTAAAAACGGGTTCCTCCTGGAGTTTTTTCCAGTGGACACCATCAGCGGAGACATAGGCAATGAGGCCGCTCTTTTTCGTACCTCCCAGAGCTTTGAAACGCCGGCTTTGTGGTACGCCCGGTCTGGTATCGAGAAAAGGACTGAAATTGTGGTTGACCGGTGCAGCATTAGCCAGAATAACGTTGTTCGATTTTGACCCATTCAGAGTAAACAGATTGAGTTTGGGCTTCGTGATATGGATGCCATCCAGTGATTCGGCATAACAAGTGACTTCCCGGCTGCTGCCGTCTTTACCAGCCTGGGGTAGTCCTCTATAGTAGAAGCGGTACTTGTCCTGGTCCTTTATCACAGTGCAGTATCCGCAGAAAGGTCCTTCCCAGGGCTGCTCGAATTTGAGTACCGGCCCTTCATCGTGCGGATGATGCAATATTAGATGTGTACCGTCGAGACGGTCGATAAGATAATAGTCAACAAATAACTCACGGCCAGAACCGATGTTAATGTACTCGGACTCTTTCGCAAAAGACGGCACCCCAGGGAAGAATGAACCGTTTGTCCACAGAACCAGGATTATCAATATCAGATGTTTGTTTCTACTCATTTTTAGATTCTCTAAGACCATTATGGTTCTATTCATCTTACCGGTTGTTCCGGGAAAGATAAGCCCCACAATAAAGTCTTCTCTGTGCACACCGTAGAGCCGCTCACTGTGGCAAATCTTTTATAACAAACCAGTTTCTCACTGTCACCTCGATATGGAACGAGCGGTCTGCTCCGGCGCAGCTCCGTGCTACGGCAGGCTCCGCCCTGACGAGTCGCCGAGCCGGGTTGTCAAACCAGTGCTTTCTATTTGAAGATTTTTTTCATAACTTGCGCTGTTTTTTCAGGTCTGCCCGGCTCAAAAGGTAACAGTTCAGCCGTAACATAGCCGTCGTAGCCTATATCAAAAAGAGCTTCTTTGACCGTCTGGAAATTTACGTCACCCTCTAATAAATCGACAAAGCCTTCAACCGTCCCTACAGAAAGCTTAAAGTCTTTTACGTGCACACGTTTTATCCGCTTGCCAAGAATCCGTATCCACTGTTCCGGATAACCCGTCAGCAGCACGTTGCCAACATCAAAGTATGCACCCACCATTTCTGAGCCGAAGCTATCGATAAAGTCCCGCATCTCCAATGGGCTTAACAGGAATTTGTTCCAAACGTTTTCAATACATATTGCCACGCCGGTCTCCTTGGCACCGGGGAGAATCTGTCTAATCGCTTCACTGGCCCTTTGGTAGCAGACATCGTAGGGAATCACTTCGGCATCAGGTAAAAAGAAAACATCTACAGCACCTGGAACGAAAAGATATGCATCTGTGCCGAGCCATTTTGCTATTTGCATAGCTTTTTGGGTAAACTCAATAATTCTCGCCCTGTGCTCAGGGTCATTCGCGGTAGGCGAACAGGTCCAGCTTTCACCGGAGGCAAGGCTTGAGATTTCAATGCCAATTATTTTGCCCACCGCCGCGATATCTTCACACTGGCCCTGAGTGGTTTGGTGAGTTAAAACACCTTTGCCGGCGATAGCAAGCTCAATGGCATCGAATCCGAGCTCTTTTGCCTCTTGCATTGCTTCGGTTATTGGCTTTCCGGCTTCAAGTCCACCTTCGAACATCCAGTAACTTGCACTTATCTTCATATTCCAACCTATTCAACAATTCATATCTGTTTCAAAAACTGTTTCGCAAATTCTTACAATATAACGTTAACGTTCAGGAACAAGCCAAAGTAATGTCAGGGTTCTTTATATTCAAAGGAGCAAAATCTATGTGGTTGTTGAGTAAGCGAGTAAACCGATTAAATAATATTTGAACCGGATTCAGTCGTCATCTTTGTGTGGGTCTTCTTCCTGCTGGTTAGCTCGATTTGTCAGGCCTTTGAAAAGTGAGCGAATGTTAAAAAAACCACCAATTGAAACGACAATAGCCATACCGGCAAAAAGGGCGAGACTTGCTATAAAAAAGATTGTCCAAAAGTTTATCCAAAAATTCATATTTGTTTACCCCTTACGTTCTGAAGGTTTGCTGCGGTCGGGAAATAACAAAGAGCCGACTACCATAAGCGTAATCGCAAGCGCTATAACGGTCAGTCCCACAATCTCACTGCCGATGGTGTCATAGACCAAGACGGTCTTTTCGCTAATCTCTTCGATGGGAATATCCTTAAAAACCAGAACGGTCTTTTTAGTAATTTCTTCGATTGGGATTTCTTTTGTGAACCCGAATCGCAACTTTATGGGATTTAGCAGAAATCCAAGCCAGTTCTGCACAGGTGTCAGACCGACAATAGCAATAAAACCACATATTAAGGCCGAATATGCCCCGACCTTGCTTGCTCGTTTCCAGTAAATGCCGAAAACCAATAAGGCAATGGCCCCCGTGAAATAGATGGCTCCTGAAATTGCCATGTAATCCCATAAGTCCTGCCCTAAATCATACCAAAGTCCCCAAACCAAAATAAAAATACCAATAGCTACGATAAAGATGCGTGTCAGCAACAAACGTGCTTTTGAAGACAATCCTTTCTTGAACCAGGGCGCCACCACATCCTGGGTCAGCACCGAACTCCAGCATAGCAGGTAACTATCATGGGTGGACATGAATGCAGCCAACATGCCCGCTGAAATAATACCGATAAATCCCGCAGGAAGTATTTGACTTAGAAACACCGGCATTGCCATCAGAGTTACCTGTGGATCTACGGAACCGCCCTCAGGAATAAAAATGCTTTTCAACGCCTCATTCTGGGCGATATAGACAAAAGCACAAATTCCAAAAAAGTACGGTATAAGAAATCGAATGAGAAATCCAATAGAAGCCCATGTGTAGATTTTCTTGACAGTGCGAGTATTTTCCGCCGAACAGGCACGAATCACGGCTGTCTGCCAAACCGCGCAACTGACCAGGCCGAGGAAAAACATCCACACTACGTAAGAAGCACCGAAGCCTTCACTGTCAAATGGATTGAAACCCGCTTGGCCTTTCAGTCGGGATACCGTCTCAATAATGTTGCCCCAGCCCAAATATCTGATGGATAACAGGCTCGCAGCCAAAAGGCTGAACGATAAAACTACGAACTGTATATAGTCAAGAACCACTACTGAAACCATTCCCCCCAGGGTGGTATAAAGCAGCACCATTCCCAGCAAAACGCTCATTATAATCTTAAGGTGAATATCCTCGGTCATTCCGGTTATGCCCATCACAAAGATGGAACCGGCTTTAAGGAACATTCCCATATTTAGGATGCCGGAGAAGGCCAATATAATTCCACCTAAAATGCGGACGCCGCGTCCGAAGCGCTTCTCGTAAAATTCCGGGATTGTCATTACCTTCATACGTCGCAAAGGCACCACGATAAATCCGGTCAGCCCTACAACTAAAGTGACGATAGCAGCAGCTAATGCGATATGAAATGCTGCGAAGCCACCGGTAAATCCTTTCTGGGCAGAATACATGACCGTGACCAAACCTAACTCGGTTCCGATCATTGTTGCAATCGCCAGGAAAGTTTTCAAGCCTCGCCCGGCAACGATAAAATCCGTCACATTGCTGATATATCGTTTTATATAAACGCCGATAGCTACGATAATAACCAGATAGCTAATAACTATGCACCAGTCTATGAGGCTAAAATTAGATTCGATTCCGGTAAGATTAAATTCCATATTATTTTCCGTTTGTAAAATGAGTTGATAATAAATTTGCTCTCTCTAAAACGAAGCCGGTTACTCTTTTATAGAAAGTGCCTTTTCGCAAAGTTCCCTGTATTTATTTTGTTCACCCGAACCGGCGTGACCGGCGGCGCCCTCCTTCCAGGCTGAACGTGCATCTTCAAGGCGTCCAAGGGCTTCCAGTGCCTTTCCCCGCCAGTACTGTGCCGGGGCCTCCGGAGGCCTGTTCGAGCGTCCGACACCTATGTTTTCCGGGTAGGTCAAAGCCGCCTCAAAGTCCTGCAAAGCCCCTTCGAAGTTCTTATTTTCAAAGCGTCCCTTGCCTCGTTCCAGATGCGCTTTATTGAATATGTCCCATGTGATTGTCTGGCCTTCCCAGTTCACAAAGTACGGTGTAGATTCGAGTAAATCAATAGCATTGCCGTATCTTTGTTCATCAAGATAAGCTTGAGCGAGCACAATAATGATGTCCGCCCGCCTAAGTATCTCAAATGGCGTTGATTCAAGAACCTTTATCGCCTCGGGTCGCTTATTTGCCGCCAGGAGAACATCCGCTAGGTCTCGATATAAGGCCTGGTCTTTCGGCCGGGCAGCGATGGCATTACGATAATACTTTTCAGCCTTCGATAAGTCGTTTTCCACGGCCCAGGCATAAAGGCCGAGATTACGAAATGCGACACTCAGGAATGGGTCCAGATTAGCCGCCCTTTGCCAGTGCCGGACTGCTTCAGACAGTCGGCCAAGGTGACAATACAGATTTCCAATGTGCAGATGTGCATAAGCATCATCAGGATTTTCCTCAATTGCATACTTAAATACTTCAATCGCTTCAGGGCGGGATGGAAAGATATAATCCCTGTAAATCCCGGCAACCTGGTTGAGATATATCTTAGCCTTAGCTTGGTCTTTCTTCATTGATGCAAAATAGGCCAGATAATAGATTGGCAGTGGGCTGCGTTCATTTTCCGGTACTGCTTCGACACACACTGCTAAAAGCAGCCTTGCTCCTTCATTCGCCAGTCCTAACTCTCCAAAAACAAGACTGGTCTCCAACATCTGAAAATCATCCTCTCCTACGAAAGCTCTCGCTTTACGTGCAAAGCGTTCCATCTGACCTTTGTTTTGCAGCGCTATCAGCGCCCTTGGTACCAAATCCGTCGGATTCCGGGCGATTCTTTCTTTCGCATTCCTGTATGCCAATTTTGTATTTCCAGCAGCATACAAGGCCAAAAGCAAATGATTCTCTGCCTTGGTATCATTTGGATTTAGCTGGACTGCTCTCTCGAAGGCTTCAACGGCCTTTAAATAATCTCCCGAACGCATATAAGCACGTCCGGCCAGGTCGTGGCCGAGAGAGGCGGTGCCAAGACATCTTACTGCCTTATAAGCGCACCTGAGCGTCTCATTCCTGTCTCCTAATTTTAAATGACTCAAACCCAAAAAGAACCACGATAATCCGTCGTTGTCATCTCTGCTCAGGGCTGTTTTTAATTGCTGAGCCGCCTTCTCATAAAGTCCCGCTTCGATATCAAGAACGGCCAGAGCACGAAGCGCGGGCGAATATCGGGCATCTTCGGCCAGCGCCATTTCATAGTACTCGCGGGCCTTTTTACGGTTTGTGGCCAGGTCGTACTTTAGACCTTTGAGATATTTTTCCTCTAAAGTAAGCTGCTCATCAGGTTTTGTCATTAACATTGAAGGCTCAGGTGGCGAAATCTTGGGAATCGGCAAAGGAGTAGCAAAGGAAGCAAGAAGCTGCCCTTTCCTTGTCTTGATTGTTACATCAACAGGCGATTGTGGAGCTGAGAAAAGCGTCAGCATCCGTGGATTTTTGGGAGTAAGGTTTACGGTCCTTTTAAGAAGTATGTTACGCCCCTGGGAAAGAGTGCAGATGGCCCTTGAAAAATTACCTGTTGAGAGGATATGTAATTTGAGCTCATCATTTTCGCGGATAGTTTGAATAGCTATGTCCTTTGTTGCATATTCGAAGCCGTCGCCGAGTCCGTGCACAGGATACCACCATTCTTGCCACGAGACCTCTTGCCTCGGCAGCAACATGCCGTAATCAGACTGGGTCGGTAGCGGCCCGCTTTGTACCTCTATATACGGACCGTCATCATCAGTCAGATTCTGTTGGCTTACCAGACCAAAGTCCCAGGTTCCCCATGTCCAGGCTTTTTTCCCGCTTAGTTCATGGTGGTCGGCCACCTGCACAATTCCGCGGTCCATATCTACGTCGTATGCCCCGAAGAAATCAAAAACACAGTTAACAGAAAAAACCGAAGCCGAGGTTTCATAGTTTTTCAGCCAGGATATGTCCTTACCTTCGTGAATGGGCCAGGAAAAAAACCTGACTCCGTTATGGTCCGTCCCAAGAGTCATAGGATAGATAAAACGCGTACCGGATCGATTGGGAAAAGCTGTGCAGTTCCAGAAATAGTACGGGCTTATCGCATCGGTCGGGTTGAAAATGCGAATCTGCTCATCTAAGTAGGCCTTTCCCGGATGCAAAGTTACACGCACGATCCATCGAGTTCGCAGGCTCTTTTCCAGGTTGTTAATTTCAAGGTAAGCTGAGCCGTCTGCGTTTCGGCCGATAAGCGCATCAACAGGTGACAAAATAGCTACAGTGTGTCCGTGTGGCCCGGCGTTCCATTCGATACCACCACTGATCCAGGCCCCGCGCATCGCTATCATGCCCGGTTTAATCACATCATTGAGATGGAACATCTCCTTATTCTCGGTTTTATCGAAAACTGAATGCAGACGCCCGCCCAGCTCGGGAAGGCAGGTAACTTTCAAATATTCGTTTTCAAGGAATAAGGCTTTGTAGGTTCGAGCTGCTTTGGTTCTGAAAAGATGGTCCTGCATCGTATAAGGATAAACGATGGAGCCTTTGACCGTGGTTGAAAATTTCACGTCTTCTTCGAGGGCCCAAAACTTGGGATTTACATCTTCCACCCACCCATAAGTGGGAATCGTTATATTACCCTCCCAGGCTCTGACCTTTGCCCAGCTCTGCCTCGGAATCATTAAAGACAATCCAACGGAAAATAGAGCTAAACAGAAATACTTGAAAAGATTCCTCATAATTATCACCTCACATTTCCCGATTAAAATGGCACGGCCATCTTGGCCGTGTTTTCATTTGCTGGAAGCAAATGCCGCTTAACACTTCTGTCACTGAGAAAAACACAATCTGAAAGTGTATAATTTATTTGTCTTTCACCGTAAAGGAAACAAAAAACTATTTTTGACCTGCAAATTATACAAAACTAAGAGCTTATCCGAATAACCGGGTCGTTATGAGGCCGAGCGAAAACTTGTCCGCCTATGGCGGAGTCCGAGGCCAAGGCGGCAGTCCAAAAAGGCTCGCCAGGCGTGGTTTTCTCCACGTTGAGAACGTTTTTTCACCGACAACGCAGGCATCGGGCTTTGCAGCCGGCCCCGAGTTTACCCCCGATGTTAGCTCACTTGCTTTTCTGTCGGGGGCAATAGAGCGGGTTATTTGGATAGGCTCTTATGGGCCAATATTTATGCTAACGATATTTATATCCCGATCCCAGTCTTTGGCAATTGAAATTATCCGGCCCGTCTTATCGACAGCCACACTGTGGCCGCCGTATATCCTGCCTTTCCACGGCCCTTTTGTTATTTCGCCGACAAGGTTCGTCCCAACGACAAAAGCTCCGGTTTTCTTCGCTGTTTTCCTGACCACTTTCTCGAGCTCTTTACCATGCCCAGGCCACTCGTTTTCCGCAGCCGCATATCCATACGGGACGAGCAATAAGTCCGGTTTAAGCGCCGCCATGCGTTTTAGGATTTCACTTTTATGTGTATCTGCACATATCAACAAGCCAATCTTCCCGAATTTGGTCTCGACCGAATAGACACCATCGCCGGGAGTGTAAGGTGGAGTCATCAATTCCGAAAGTATATTAATCTTACAATGCTTGAGGAGAATTTGTCCATTGTTGTCAATCAGTACCACCGAATCATACAACCTCTCGCCGCTCTTTTCCGCCAGACCCACACAAAGATGAGTATCATAATTTTTAGCCAGCTCACAGAGGCAATCCGAATCTTTTCCCGGAATCGAATATGCTCTTTCATGTGCATCGGGATTTACCCAGCCCAGTATAACAGCTTCCGGAAAGCAGGCGATGTCCGCTCCGGCATCTTTGGCCTGGCTGATTGCATTTTCGACTCGGCTAAAATTGCCGCGGCGGTCGCCGTCAAGAGAGAAAATCTGACACATTGCAACTCTTACTGTTCTCATTTGTACCAGGCCTGCTTTGCAATTACCATCATCAATATCCACTGTTAGGTGAGAGATACCGGTCAGGCATTCTTTGTCACATACAAACAATTATAGGATTTATTGTCCTTGAGACAAGGGTATTAGCTGTGGCATCTTGAAAGGAGAAATGAACGAAAGACAAGAAGCAATAGAAGAGGGCAATGGGTCAATCTTAGAGCTTATCCGAATATTCCTTCATCTCTTGTCATTCTGAGGCTAAGCCGAAGAATCTGGCCAACGAAGAGGAGATTCTTCACTTTGCTACACGCCGTTCGGAATGACAGGCGAGAGCAAATAGTTATTAGGATAGGTTCTTAATACTTATGAAAAATCGACATAGGTATGCCCTCGCGGGCTTTCCCTGTCACACCACCGGGCATACGGGTCCGTACCACGGCGGTTCGTCTGGTTAAGCTGTTCCCTATTCGGCCAATAAAGAAAGGCCCAAAGAACTAAAGTGAGCATTTGTAAAAAAAAGCCGGGCTGCGGCTGAGACGCCACGGGCCGCGTACACTGCCCGCGGTTCTGGCTGCCAGGTCACGGCTTTGCTACACGCTTCCTTAGAATCCTGCCTCACGGCAACGCTCTTGCGCTTCGCTAACACTTCAACTCCATCAGGTTGTGTAGAGGACTTATACCTCCAAGTTGCCGAACATGCTCGGCATATGAAAAAAGGGCTGCAAGTGGATGATCACAGCCCTATTTTGAATTTACTGGCCACTGATAACAATGCTGCTTTTGTTACAATTTCATTTATCAGGCACAATCACTCTGTTGATAGCGACTTATTAATCGCGGCCATTTTGCTCACCATCTCCGTCTTCAGCTCCATTATGTTCATCATTAGCATGTCCACCGTTTTGGTTTTTGTCACCACTACCGTCTTGGGGTGGTTCACAGTCGCCGTCTTCATCATAAAGTAAGTCATAGCCGCACCAGTCACAGTAACCGTCTCCGTCTCTATCACAGTCCCCGCACACGTCGCAGCTCCCGTCTCGGAGTCGGTCACAGTCCCCCTTTCCATTTTCGTCCCCATTCCTCATTGCCATAGAAACGCCGACAAACATGGCAAGAACAAGGATTCCCATTAATAACATCCATTTCGTCTTCATCATAGTAGTACCCTTTCAATAATGTTGTAAAAAACAGTCTACGGTGCCATATATATTACTACCGAGTTCAAATACTTTCAACATAAATATGCTCAAACTCCGGGATTTTTTGAGAACCCTGTTCGGCGAGGTTCAATTCAAGACACACCCCCTCTTAATGACCATATAATGGGTAGTTTTTCAATGTAATGTAAGCCCTTATTTCACAAGGAGGTGCGCTATGGTTAAACGTAGAGCTCTAATGGAATCAATATCGTCTAATCTGCACAGTTTTCTCAAAAAAACAGGCAAAAATTTACCACTAACGGACAAGAAATTCCTTCGAGACGTAATTGTTGGGCTGCTGAGGGCTCGACAGCCTATCGTCTGTCAGATGGAACGGCATCTACCAAACCAGAGGACAAAGTTCATATCGCGACTTGACCGTCTTGACCAGCATTTGGTAAAGAATAGTGACTTTGACAACAACGTTAAAGAAACACTGCCAGGACTATAGTTGCCTTACTCGCAGGATGATACACCCATTATCCTTGACCTGTCAGACCTTGCCAAGCCATTAGCAAAGAAGATGGATTATTTGGCCACTGTTCGCGATGGCAGCACTGGCGAATTGGTGAACGGCTATTGGCTTCTCGAGATGTATGCCTCACTGAGCCGCAAGAATCCTGTGCCTGTACTACTGGAGCCATTTAGTCATGAAGAACCTTACAGTCCGGGACAAAACCCTGTTGTTCTTAACGCTGTTCATAAAATCTTTGAGCTTACAGATAACCGTGGTGTGCTGGTAGTGGATCGTGGATTCGACAGATGGGTGATGTTCGAAGATTGGCTGGATAACAAATACCGTTTCGTGGCCCGACTTGTAGGAAACCGACATTTATTGCGGGTTTACGAGGGTTCTGAGCGATGTGAGCCTGTACAGTGGTTACCAATTCGGGCTGACCAACTTGCTGAACAAACCCCAACTCCACATCGCTTTTACAAGCTTATCAAACGCCGCGGCAAACCTGCTATTCGCTTCACTCAGATAGGGTGGGTGAAGGTTCGTCTGCCAGGCCGGGATGAGGATCTGACATTGGTTGTCTGTCGGCTTGCAGGAAGTGATCAACCAATGATGTTGTTAACGAATTTGCCAGTAAAGAATCTTAAGGATGCAAAACGCGTCTTGCGTTTGTACATACGAAGGTGGGAGTGCGAAGAGGGAATTCGCTTTCTCAAAAGCCAGGTAAACCTTGAAAAGATACGAACATTTCGTTGGTTGGCGATTCGTCGTCTGGTTTTGTTAGCCGTGTTGGTGATGATTTATTTAGGCTGGCTTGTTGAGGCAGAACCGAATATTTGTGATCGTTTAGTTTGTTTGAGTCAGCCGTTGCCGGATAAACCTGATTTTCTTTTATATCGTTTGTTGGGCGGCCTGACTGAAGCGATTAACACCTGCTTCTGGCTTCACAAGGATTTGCTGCAGAGAAGCTTATGAGAAAACCCCGAAGTTTGAGAAATATGAAGGATAATAGGAGTTTAGACTTAATGGCTTCCACATCCCTTAGAGCCACCTCCGCCGGAGCTTTCGGGTGGGCCGCCTTTTCCGCCGCCACCACCGTGCCCTTCCACTATCAGCACGTCGATATAGGTCAGGTTGTTGCCCACATCAACTACAACCACGCCCCCATATCTTGCTTCGCTATCCGAAGTCCACAGGATGCCTTGCGGCAGATGCCCTACGGCAGAAGCAATGAGGGCCTACCAAATCACACCGCTTACGGTGTCTATTCTGGGGCTGGTCGATACAAACGGATATCGTCGAAGTACATCATACCTGAACCGCCGGCCAATGGATTGTTCTTGTTGCCAAGACCAAGGGAAATCGTATTGAGATTAGTCAGGCTCACACCTTGGTCGGCAAATGCCTGCAGTTCAATAGTCCATTCTGTCCAGGTTTCTGTCTGCGTTGCATCAGGATTATCGCCAGAGACCACCGCACTGCCATTGAGAGCAACATAAATCGTCTCAGCAGCGTTATCCGCTCTGCCTCTGAACCAGATTGTTAATTTGCTGACACCGTTTTCGGTCCAGTCACGTGGGTAAGTCAATGTCAAAGTCGCCTCAGAGTACCCAACACTGTTATCGTAGTAAAGCGGCATGGACTGGCTGCCACTGTGAACGATAGTTTGCTCGGCAAATGGAGGATTATCATAACCAACGACAGAACCGTTTATCGGGTCATCTAATCCGTCTATCCATGTATAAAATATTCTGTTACTCCCGGGCTCATCGGGATTAAGGTCGTTGTAGCTCTCGAAATCGTCCACAACGAGAAAGTCCGCTGTCGTAAAGCTCCAGGTAGGGCCTGCCCACGGACTGTCGGGATTGGCGTTATTGACCTCGTCAACACGCCAATAGTAGGTGGCATCCCACAGTAGTTTTCCGGGGTCATAGCTCTCGGAACCGAGGTTCATTGTGCCTTGATACTCTGGTGAACTCGTATCGGCGTTATGCACGACCTCTTTATCTGTGCCGAAGTATAACTGATGCGAAGCAGCATAGACCCCCGGCGACCAGCTAAGAATCTGTGTCTGCTTTACATCCACAGCGCCATTAGAAGGCTTCGGGCTCCCGACGGCGCCCTGAGTAGTAAAGCTCCAGACGTCACCTTTATATGTTTCAACGGCATCAAACTCATCGACCCGCCAATAGTAAGTCGTAGCCAGTTTAAGTGTGCCGGGGTCATAGGTTCCAGCTCCCTGAGGAAGACCTCCGTTTGCATTGTTCACATCGTCAAAATTGTCGCCTAAATAAACAGTGTGCAATTTTGCACCGAAGCCTGGCGTCCAGCTAAGGTCTGCATCCGGGTCTAACTGCTCGGCAGCATCAGCCGGGTCGGGGAGGTATGCAGTCTTGGGTGGGACCGTAAAACTCCAGATATCGCCCTTGCGTATTGTACCGTCGGCCTCAATCTCATCGATTCGCCAGTAATAAGTTGTGCCCGGAATAAGACCATCCGGATAAGCAAATCCCGGAAAGCCGGCGACATAAAACGTCGCGGTCTGGTTGCCGCGGAACGTATCACCAGCGCCGCTGTCCACATCGTCAAAATTGTCACCGAAGTACACATCGTGCGAGACCGCAGCATCTGCCGGCGACCAGCCGATGTTCACCCATGTATCCTCATGGAAGGCACCATCAGCCGGGTTAGGATTGTAGGCTCTTCCCGTCCATCTGGCAGTCAACGTGGTCTTGCCGGGATTTCTGTCATCATAGTCCAGACTGGATAGGCCTCCCCCATCGTAGAAAGTAATCTGGCCGGCGGCGATAAAGTCATTGATTACCTCCGTCAGGTCACCTTCTAACACTAACGTACCTCCGCCGACATCTATCAGGCCGTTTGCGTTCATTTCAAGGCCGGCGCTGCCGACATTAACAGTACCACCGTGAAGGTATAGTTGCCCCCCCGCTCCACTGCCCGTCGGAACTACCAATTCTCCGCAGGTAACTGTACCGCCGGTCATATTCCAGGTACCTTCACCATCGCCCCATCCGAGCTCGAACTCGTTAGTAACCGTTATGGTTCCGCCACTCATATTAAGCGTGCCGTGTGACCCGGCCCCGTCGCCCCACCAAATCCAATCTGTTATCTCAAGAGTACCCCCTGTCATCGTCATCGTTGGCTCCCCCGCCACTTCACAAGCCAGGCCGAGAATCTTTGCATCGATGCCGTCCTGAATAATCGGGCCGTTTGGCGCTTTTGCGGGCGGTACGTCGATATAGACCTCGTCGGCAGCGGTGGGGACTTTATTGAATTCCCAGTTGGCTGGAGTGCTCCAAAGGTGGTCGTCACCACGATCTGTCCAATGGATGGTCGCAGCGTTACTGACAGAGCCGAGCACCAAAACGACAGGCACTAAATAAATCAGTTTCTTAGACATAATAATCCTCCTGCAAAAAGATTAAATATATGCCATTAATTGAAATGCAAAAAAATAATTCCGCAGCACAAGGTCCTTACTTAAAATCCTGTACCTCGAACAATCACTCCTCCATCAAAATTTCCACATAATACTAAGAGCTTATCCGAATAACCGGGGCGTTATGAGACCGAGCGAAAAGTTCGAGGCCAAGGCGGCAGGCCAAAAATGCTCGGAGGCGTGGTTTTCTCCACGTTGAGAACGTTTTTGGCCGACAACGCAGGCATCGGGCTTTGCAGCCGGCCGCAATAGAGCGGATTATTTGGATAGGCTCTAAGCAAAATCCGCATGCTTCGTTACTCTTATTTATATCAAATTATCCACTGTCTTGTCAAAAAAAATATGAAAAATCCCTTAAAATAAATGCACTTTGCGTTTGTAAGCAATTAATATGGAGCCGCCTTATGCCGAGTCTGCTCGTTATCCATATTAAGAAAATATGGAACGACCTTTGTCAATTCATCATGCTCAGTTATTTTGTTATTTTCCACATTTTCCGCCCAGGGCGGGAGGGTGAATTTCCAAAGCGGTTCTGTGGGTTTTGATGAGCCGGTTTACTTACTGGTCATAACCATCGAACGAATCATTCTGAAAGGTAGCCGGAATACCTTGCTCTCTCTTGAGCGGCGTGGTCCAGAGATATATCTTATGTTCCGCGTGGTCTTTACTGGAAGTGAGCTTGACGATTTTGTCCGGCTTAACTCCTTCCATATCAAAGTTGTGCGAGACGATCCGGGAACCGGGCTTGAGCTTTTCCAACTGCGGAATCAGCCTCACATTCAGACTTGGAAGCAGGTAGAGAGTGATTACATCTGCCTTGCTCAGGTCAAGGGTGAAGATGTCCTTCTGCTCAATTCCAACTAAGTGTCCAACCTCGTTTTTCTCTACATTTTCCATCGACTCTCTGACACGGTCCGGGTCTAAGTCATACCCTACAGCCTTGCAGCCATACCTTTTTGCCGCCGTAACTGGAATTCGGCCGTCTCCGCAGCCAAGGTCATAGACCAAATCATCCTTTTTGACTTCCACTAACTCCAGCATTTTGTCCACTACATCTTGTGGTGTAGGAATAAAGATTACATCCAGAGCACGGTGTATCGTGCCCTCCACGTTTATCTCTGGAGCGTTCGGCAGGACCAGCCAACCTTCCTTTTCCGAAGACAGCTCTATTAATCCTAAATTCGGTGCATCAACGCTCAATCGTAATACTGCCTTATAGGGAATTGTTGAACCGGGCTTGCTGTTCAGGGATTTTAACAAACGCGCATAGATGACTTCGTCCGGCAGTGAAACCGCTTCCTTTCTGTTTGGCCGCACAACAACTGAATTGAAAGCAGTGGCCGTAAGAAACGTATTACCTTCGCTTGTAAGGCTGTATTTTAGTTTCACTAACGGCAAGTCGGTCGGATACGGATTATCAACCTCAACATAGAACAGCAGTGAGGCGTAGTCTAACTTGACGTCCTGGAATCTAAGTCCTACCATTTCTGCAGTTGGTTTGTCAAAGTTTTGAACTTCACGGCTTGTTTCACAGCCTGAGAATAAAGCCGCCATCAATGCCAAAGAAAAAATCGGAAGTTTCATGCCTCTCATAGTCTCTACTCCTTCCAGCATAAATTAGAGCTTATCCGAATATTCCTTCATCTCTTGTCATTCTGAGGCGAAGCCGAAGAATCTGGCCAACGAAGAGGAGATTCTTCACTTCGCTACACGCCGTTCGGAATGACAGGCGAGAGCAAATAGTTATTTGGATAGGCTCTTGACATTCGTTGTTCTTTGTAAACATAACCCATAATTATATTTCGCCTTCAAAGAATAATCAATATCAATGCCCAGAATTATTGTCCCGAAGATTGTATGATAACTCGCCGTTCCAGATTTTGACAACTTGGTTGCCACTGATTATATTAGAGCTTTCTTCTTCCCCCCCGACCACTGGCCCCGACAGTGGTAGTATTTAGCCCCGGCCTCTGGGCGGGGGTGCAAACGTAAGGAATGCTTTGTCTTTACCCACCCCTGTGCTGGGGGGATTTTTTGTCGTTTTCCCCCCCTATGGAGGGGACAAAAGGGGCCCCCTACACTTACCTTCCCTCAACTGCCGCCGCCGCTAAGCTTGCCCTGAGCGAAGTGAGTTTACCCTGAGTGTAATCGAAGGGAAGGGGCGACGTTGTCATTCCGAAGCCCCTGCGTTTTGCTTCGCTTTTGCGAAGCAGCAGGGGACGCGCCAATCTCCTCCATCACCCAATAATCAATTGACGGGTCATTGCGAGGCCTGCCTTTTAGGCCGAAGCAATCTCAATTCTGTTTAGCCCCCCAACCCCATGATCTTACCTGCCTATAAGGCAGCGTTGGGGGGTTGCCCCCTCCATTTCGTTTAGCCCCAGGCACCACGGGGTTGCCTGCCCCGCACGAGGGTGGCAGCCTCAAGCGCAGCTTGGGGATGGTTTACAATCGGAGAATGTGTGCGCTATCGATTTATATTCATTCGCTATAATCATGATACCCTGTTGTCCTGATACCCTCCACCCTGATTTCCTGTTCATCTGATAACCTAATTAACTACTCACCAATCACCCGTCCTCCGCACTTCATAATTCGCTATTCCTTATTAGATATTCCTTTTCTTCCCCCTGCCTGCCCTCCGTAGCTTTAGCGAAGGGGGGAGCGTAGTCGAAGGGCTTATTCCTTCCCTTCTAAATTTACCATTCTAAATTCGCTATTCTCAATTCTAAATCCGCCCCCATACATTAATAGGTTGAACTCCTAATAATGATATCTCCTATTGTGTTTTTTTATTGCTTTAAGAATTGCAGATGTAGACCCTGCTATAGTTATGATCCCCGCCGTTATAGCACAGTAAATTAGAGCGAAGTCCCATTTGGTTAAAATTTGAGACTGTATTTGATCTACTTGCTTAGCAAGCTGATCAATACGAATTGATAAAAGAGCGTTGTTGAGAAGGGATGCCTTACTTAGGTCTGTTTCGTCTGGAAATTTCATTTCAATATTTCTAATTCTCTCCTCAATTTCATTGATTGCTTTTTCAACGGCTTCTTTTTCTTGGTTTCTGGTCTTTGAAGCTAGGATGACTTCTTGGAATATATTCTCAACGATCTTGTCCTGAACTTCTGGTGTAAGCCAAGATATTGTTTGTTCTTTATTTGGGTCAGTAACTTCATAGGTGTAGACTTTAACTATTGAAGATAGTTTTGTGCGAAGTTCGTTGTTATGCTGGTTTATTGCATTTGAATCCGAACCATTTATGAACTTCGGCAATCCATTGATAATGAAGGCGATAGTAAATATAAACACTAAACCTAGAAGCAATCCCACCTTTGCATCCGAAGTCATATTATTACTCTCAAAAATGTTTATTAAGTTTATAAGCGACGTTCATCATTTTCTTTGCACTCGACCCAGCCATTAATAGATGACTATCAATAATATTCCACCCTACGTTTCTTAACCAACATCATGGATATTCTTGCGAATTAACTCTTTTTGTTCATGGGCGTTTTCCTCGTCTATATCACCCAAAATAACAAGCTCATCAATTGCTGAATCAAATATTTTTAGTAAATCTTCTCCTGGTCCCATTGGATTCAATACACCCCTGTATATGTGAAATTGTCCACTTTCAACCATATCTCCCGATATATTTGCGATTGTTGAATAAAGATATTCCCGAACAGATCGCCCTTTTCGGACAACATCTATGAATTGTTTTGTATCTGAAAGTATAGATTTTTCAACATAGCTCTTAACTAAATCAAATCCTGCACCAAATTTATTATTTTCTTCTTCAAGTATTCTAAGTGCTTCCTTAACTTCTTTTTTGGAAAATGATGTTTGAATCTCTCCACCGAATGCAATTGTCATTTGCAAAATTGCGGCAATCAACATTATTACACCAAATGTTATTGCGATTGTGCCTAGAGTCACACTCAATAAGAACATAATCATAGCAATGATGTAGGATATTTGTGCGAAGAAAGTAGTAAAAATTGAAAATTCATTTCCACCACCTTGCTGGTCTTTTTGGGCAAGCCACATCCACGGGGCAAGGGCAACTCCATAAGACCAAATAAGTAATGGAATAATGGAACTTTCAGTAGCGGAACTTACAAAGAGCCACATTATCCAAATGCACCAGATCGTAATCAAGGCGGCAGTATAGAGAACGCTAAGGAAACCGAAGAAGGCTCCCAAAATTTTTTTACCATGCTCCATCGCTATTAATGCAGGTCCGGCAAAGAGGAACCCGGGCATTAGAGCAAATGAAATCAAAAAACCAGAAACCACGATAAAACATATCCCCCTGATGATTTCTCCCCACTCTCCTAAAATGGCGAGCCATATGCCGGAAATAATTCCTCCTAACATATTCAAAATCATGATCGTAAATATTAGCGGTGTGAGAGTATCTATGAAACCCTTCTGCAATTTTTCTGATATAACCATGTTTATTCTTCGGAATAAAATCGAATTTTAATAGTGAAGTTTACATATTCACATTAACTGATTCAATTCGTCTACTTTTGTTTATTTTCCACTTCGGCCTCCTTTTTTATTCTTCGCACGTCCTGCTGGTTATGAACTAAGCCTAAAATAGCAAGCGTCCCTAATTATTTCATGCAGAACTTGGTGTATAGATACAGTACGCCCCATCCGAGAATTGCCATTCCCGCTAACAATTCGGCCAGCCTATTTCTTCTCACCTTTCCCAGCCAACCAGCCCAAAACTGACGGGTAATCTCAGAAAAAGTGGTGTCATACTCAAGAGCCTTGCAGAGGATGCTGATGTTACGAGCACCGCGGGCACTCTCAAGTAACCAAATCACTCCGAGTATCACCCCAATAGCTGAAAACAAAAGCGTGGTCTTCCGCGCCGAATCGGTCCTCATCGTAATTGTCATTGCAGTAAGTAGTAGGCCATGCGCGGTTAGAAATACGGCTAGCCGAGACGTGAATAGATTCTCCTCGTGAAATAGCATATTCCAAAGTTTATCGTTGCTTTCTTTGGACACGTTTGCATCCTTTTTGATCGGCACTGAGTCCATAGAACCACTTCTTTCACAAAGCTGTCGCCTGACTATAGATTATGCTATTCCGTATAAGAAACCACATTCGTTTCACTGTTTGAATAACACTCGTTCTTTTTCAATATGTAAGTCTGTTTGTAAAACAACTGCCCAAAACATGAACCGCTAATCAAAGATGTCCCCGCTCAGTAATGAGAAATTTACACCATTTAAGTGAAATTTTAAAGAAAAAATAATAATTCTTATCTCGTATCTCCCTTCGACGGAGTTTACCCTGAATTAGCCGTAGCCCTGCTTGCCCTCCGTAGCTTTAGCGAAGGGGGGAGCGCAGCCGAAGGGTCAGCCGAAGGGGTAGTCGAACGGGAGGATTCTGCCCTCAAAACAACAGGAATCTGAGAATCTGTTAAACTTGTGCCCGCGCAGGCGGGTATCCGCGTCAATCCGTGCTAATCCATGCTAATCCGCGTCTAACAAGAACCGTTCTTAGCCAGCTTCTGAAAAAGGCCGTTTCGATGGCCTTGTGGACGAAAGCAAGTCTCTGTGGCGAAAGCTCGCTTTCAGAACAGAGCTTGCCGAGAACACCAAGCTGGCTAAA
>DATKYR010000203.1:0-5723 GCA_035528395.1 Sedimentisphaerales bacterium | reverse complement strand
GGGCGAATATCACTCGCCGAGACTGCCGCTCAGGCCACAGCGAAAGCCGAGCAGGAAGCGATTAACAAGGCCCTTTTGGAGACCGGGGGCAATCGTGAAAAGGCCGCTGATTTGCTTGGCATCGGCAGGAAAACTCTTTATCGCAAGTTGAGACAATACGGAACAGAATAATTCACTTGTTTGATATTAGTGTGTCATTGGTGACCCAAGTGTGTCATTCATGACCCAATTGTGTCATTCGTGACCCACTGGATACCGCAACGGCAGCATCTCTTAAAAGCATTTTTGGCCTCTATCTCTTTTCAAAACAACGACTTGCGAATGCTGCCCAGAATCCGGCCTATTTTGGCACACCTTTTGCAAGAGTAAAACTACGGCGTTAGCTAAGAAAATCAGTCACCAAGAAGTTAATTTCTGGAGATACAATATAACGTACGACAAAGAAAAGGACTACATAGAAACAATTCAGACAGTGAATTGCTCGTTAAAAATAGAAGTTATCTGAGAAGAAAAGGAAATTAATATGAATAGCAAGAACATAGCAATAATCGAAATTGTGGTGATTCTTACGCTTAGCATGCCAACGTTAGTCTTTAGTAATAATGAAGGTATTGAAGGCGATTGGAATGTTACTCTTAATACACTTAACATAAGCTTTGTCCTTCGGATCTCGATGAAACCAAATGGTACACTTGTTGCTGCTACAGAGGGTAAGCCTTTCGACAAAGTCACTTTCGAAAATGGCAAGCTGCGCCTTGAAGGAGGATCTCCACGGAGTATTCTTGAGGGTATGATCAAAGAAGATGGCTTGACAATTGAGGGGCAGTGGCAACAGGGAGAACAGCAATGGCCGGTTGTACTTACGCGTGTTGAGCAAGTCCGGACTGAGGCCGCAGACAAAAGCGACAGTAAGGTTATGCAGGCCTCGGAACAGAAACTCCAGGCTCGCAACAAACTCATCGCTTGGTGGAAGCTCGACGAAGCCGATGGCAACGACGTGGTTGATTCCTCTGGTAACGGCCGAATGGGCAGGTTGTTCGGGAATCCCCAGTGGCTCCCTGTCGGCGGGAAAGTCGGCGGGGCCCTTGAGTTCGACGGCAATGGTGACTATGTCGAGATTAGCAATGAGTCAGCGTTCGATATTGCAGGTGCAATAACCGTTGCTGCCTGGATCAAGGTCAACAGGTTCGAGAAACGTTGGCAAACCATCGTTGCCAAGGGAGACACGTCCTGGCGGCTACAAAGAACAGCCGAGGAGGACACCCTTGCGTTCCACTGCACCGGGATTGCATCTGTCGCAGGCCGGTGGCCCCAGGGTATCGAAGGAAACAAGGACGTCAATGACGGCGAATGGCATCATGCGGTTGGTGTCTATGATGGGTCCACAGTATCATTGTACATCGATGGAGTACTGGACAATTCGAGTCAAGCCTCCGGTGCCATCCAGACGAACGACTTTGATGTGAATATTGGCGGCAACAGTGAGCAAATTGACCGCGAATGGAACGGTTTAATCGATGAGGTTTGTATTATTGCTGGTGCGATTGATGCCAACGTGGTCAATGCCCTCTATTCGGGCAAAGACCCTATGGCGGTTGCAGAGGAGGCGAAAACCGTCACGCCGGCACAAATCCAGGAAAAGCAATTCCAAGCTCGTAATAAACTCGTCGCTTGGTGGAAATTCGAGAACAACACTAAAGACAGCGCCGGTGCCAATCCTGGGATCATAGGTGGGAGCCCAAGCTATGTATCCGGTAAGTTTGGCCAGGCAATCAGCCTCGACGGTGACGATTATGTGGACTGTGGCAATTCGAGCTTGCTGGACTTCGGGACCGGAAATTGGACCGTCTCTGCCTGGATAAAGACAACGCAGTCCGGCACAGACGATGCGAATGAACCGAACAGAGGGACTGTCTTTGCCAACGGAGGAGACGAAGCCGGTGGAATACGGTACACCCTGGCTGTGAACGAAGGACAATCGGGGATGATTACCTTGACCACGGATGACGACCTAAGTAAGGTACAAGCAATAAGCACGACTGCCGTGAATGATGGTGTCTGGCACCATGTCGTCGGGATGAGAAACGAAAGGACATTGGGGGTCTATGTCGACGGCGTATTAGAGAGAACCCAAACCCTTCCTGCCGGATACAGCCTTTCCGGCGCATCCCAGCAAAATGCCTATGTCGGGGTCATAACGGACAGCAGAGACAGCAGCCTGTTCAAGTATTTTGTTGGCCTGATTGACGAGGTTTGCGTCTTCGCGTGCGCGCTCGATGCTAACAGTGTCAGCGCTCTGTACTCAGGCCGGGACCCGATGCCAGTTGCAAAGGAGGCGACGACCGCTGCGCACGCACAAGCCTCGGAAAAGCAACTCGAAAATCGTATCAGTGGCACAAGCAACGTAGCAACTGCATTGATATTGGTCCTCGTTCTGGTTGTCGTGATTGGAGTAATAGTACTTTTCATCGTGAAATCGAGCATAAGAAGATAGAATAAGGGGTGCCCTAATGATTTGGAAAATTGCTAAAAAGGAGTTTTTGCTGAACCTGATGACGTTCAAGTTCGCTGTGGGTACGATACTCTGCGTGGTCCTGACGACTGTATTTGTGCCTATCCTGGCAAAAGCCTACCAGGAAAGACTCAAAACTTACAATGAGAACGTTTCCTATAACGAAGCCGAGCTGCACAAAGTTACTGTTTATAAGAACATTACACCCACAATATACCGGCCGCCATCGGCGCTGTCGGTCTTTAGCGAAGGACTGGAGAAGCAGTTCGGTAACTCAGCTACAATTAATTACGATGATGTCCCTGAGATAAGTGCATCGACGGCCAATCACTACCTGTCAATCTTTTCAATCTTTGATGCATCACTGATTTTCAAGATTGTCATAAGTGTCCTGGCTCTGCTCGTAGCGTATGATGCGATATCCGGCGAAAGGGAGCGTGGGACGTTGAGGCTGATATTGGCAAACAGGACGGCTCGCCATGAGGTGCTATTGGGTAAGCTGCTGGCTGGGCTGCTAACCTTGATTATTCCTGTCACAATCGCCTTTATCCTGGGGCTGGTCATTCTGTTATCTTTTCCAATGGTGGATTTGGCCGGTTCAGATTGGATTCGCATCGGATTTATGTTTCTTTCCTCGTTAGTGTTCATCGCAGCGATGTACAATTTGGGGCTGCTATTTTCCTGTCTGGCAAGAAGGTCCGCTATCTCCCTTGTACTCGGATTGTTTATGTGGATAATCTTTGTGGCGGTGATTCCTAACGGGAGTGTCTATTTGGCCACACAGATTTTACCCGTTGAGTCGGAGGACAAGGTCAACGAGCAGATCGCCTTGCTGCGGAGAGACGCCCAAAGGGAATTCATAAGGGAGTTCCGGAATTCCGGCCGGAGTTTTCAGTCCGGCGGCAGTCGGAACGACAAGTCTGGTAAAGGCGGCTTTGGGCATGGCTACGTTCGATCCTGCAATAAGGCCTTTATGGAAAACAGTCTGATACAGTATGGCATCGGCGTGCCCATTGAAATCAAATATGCCGATAAGTACTCGGAGGTAGAATATGGTCGTCTCCGAAGTCTGTTCGAGCAGACACGTCTTGCCAACAATCTTTCGAGAATCTCGCCGATTTCTCTATATGAGAACGTAATGTCTGTACTCGCCGGGACCGACATGGCCAGCTTTCGGTACTTCATCGACGACGTCAAGCCGCACCGAAATGACATCATCGAGTACATGCGGTCTCGAACCGACAACTTCTCTTCATCGTCTTTTTTCACACCCTGTACTATGGAAGAGACGGAGATGTCGCCAATAGTAGACGACGATGCCCCTCCTCTTGACCTGCGTGACCTGCCACGGTTCGTTTATAAGGCTGACATTATTGGAAGTCTGCGCAGAGTCATTCCCGATTTGGCGTTTCTGGTTTTTGGTAATGTGCTGTTTTTTGCCCTGGCATTTGCGGCATTTGCAACATACGACGTAAGATGACTTAATATCAATATAAAATAAATTGAAATGTACCTTTTTCCAAGCATGGGAGGCCTAATATGATTCGTCAGATTATACACAAGGAGATTCTGGAGAACCTTTTGAGTTTTCGTTTCATTCTTTCACTGGTCCTGGTCATCCTGCTTTTCGCTGTGAGCGGATTTGTCTTTATGGTCAAATACAGGCAACAATCAAGTGATTACTGGGAAAAGACAAACGAGAATCTGGAAGGCTTGAATGGACAAACGAGCCAGCTTTTCAGACTGGCATTCTATAAGCAGAACATCTGGAGAAAACCAAAACCGCTTACTCTATGTACCGAGGGATTTGAAAAATCTCTGCCCAATCGTTTCACGTTCGACTTATTCAGCAGCGATTTGCCCGAAATAAGGGGCCAGGGCAACTTTACCCTTTCTCATTTCAGCAGTATTGACTGGGTGTTCATAATTTCTATGATTCTGAGCTTTCTGGCGTTGGTTTTTACGTACGACAGCATCAGCGGCGAGAAAGAAGATGGAACACTGCGTCAGATTCTGGCAAACACAATCCCAAGGTATGAGGTGCTCTTAGGTAAGTATCTTGGCGTTATGTTAACCATAGGTATCCCTTTACTTATTGGCCTGCTGGTCAGCCTTATCATTGTGGTATCTTCCAACGTTGCTATCATTAGTGGGTTGGATTGGTTAAAAATTTTCACCATTGTGCTCTTGTCTTTCCTGTATCTTTCCATTTTCATTTTATTGGGGATGTTTGTATCCAGCCGAACAACCCACCCGGCCAATTCCATGGTTATGCTTTTATTAATCTGGGTCGTGCTCGTCATTCTTATACCGAGCTTTGGGAGAATTATATCAGAGGTGTCCGGCAGGGCCCCAAATCCTGTAGAGTTGGTGAGAAGGTTAGGCGAAATCTCGGCCGAGATGTGGGAAAAAAGCGAGAGATTTGGGGAGAGGGCGGGCTACATGTCTCCTAATCCTGACGCTCCCGGTAATAATCCGCCTGCAAGGGCCCGGCTCAGAAACGCAGAGACAAATGCCAAAAACCAGGCTCGTCAAGACCATCACAACAAAATGCTGGCCCAGGCATTCGCTGGCCGAAATTTCACGTGCATTTCACCGACCGTCATCTACCAGCGCACCTCTGAAGCCGTTGCCGGCACAGGAATTAACCACTGCGTAAATCTTTATCAGCAGATCAAACAATATCAAACCAGCTTAAGGGACTATATACGCACCAAAGACGCTGAAGACCCTAATAGTCTGCATTTAATATTCCCAGATGGAGCATGCGCGCAAGCTTGGAGAACAATCTCTCATAATCCTGTAGATTTCGGCACCGTGCCCAAGTTTCAGGAGCGAGACTTTGCGCTTGGCCAATCTTTGCAATGGGCCATCTGGGATATTGGGTTGTTGGCTCTATTTAACTTAGTTTTCTTCGCAGCGTCTTTTGTGTCGTTTTTGAGGTACGATGTGAGGTGAGAATTGAAATCCGAAACAGATTCGAATCCCGGCGTGCCGGGAAAATGTTAAATTCAGAAAGAGAGAAAAATGGAAATTAGGCAAACCTACAGAGTGGTGTTTTTGACGGCCGTCGTATTGTGTTGGCTACATTTGGGACAGGGCGATGTTCTTGCGGACAAGAAGCTTGATCCTTCACTTGTGCAGATTGAACAACGCCTTGAAGAAGAAACTAAAACCGGCCCTTCGGAGCCTAACTCGCTCACATACCTAC
>DATKYR010000202.1:0-17213 GCA_035528395.1 Sedimentisphaerales bacterium | reverse complement strand
GGTTTCGTTTTGGCTCCAGCGAGGACAAGGCTGGCAAGGAAGCAAAACGCAGGCCTACTGGTTGGTAGTCCGAGTTTTGCTGACACCGCCAGCCGAAGCCGCAGCCAGCCAAAAATGGAAGATAATTTATTTACAAGTCCTAACTCTCATCTGTTTCCGGTTCCGGAGAGTTTTCCTGTTGTTCGGGCACGACTACGACGTTAACGGTAACAGTCACATCATCGGCGAACTTGAGCGTTACTGCATGTGTTCCGACCTGTTTTATATGTTCGGGTAATTGCACAACCTCGTCGGCAACTTCAAATCCCTGCTCCCGCAGGTTAGCCGCTATCTGCCGTTCAGTGACCGAACCGAATAAATGCCCCTGCTCGTTAGCTTTGGCTGCCACAACAGCCTCTGCTCCTTCGACCGCCGTGGCTGCATTTTCGAGTCGTTTGCTATCATGTATCCGTTGTTCTGAACGCTTGGCCTTTTCCTCGGCTATTGCTCTAATGCTGGCCTCGGTTGCAACCTTCCCAATACCTTGCGGCAGCAAATAATTTCTCGCATATCCGACGTTGACTTCAACAACGTCTCCGAGCCAGCCAAGTTTCTCAACATCCTCACAAAGCAAAACCTTCATCCTGTTTGACATTTTTGTCCCCTTGTACTTTTTTTCCCCATTAGATATACCGATTTTCTAATTTAGTTCCTGTTGCGGAAACAGTATTTGTTATTCCCGCGAAAGCGGGAATCCAGTTTTTTGCTCTGGACCCCTGCTTTCGCAGGGGTGACATCGTCGATTTTCGTTTTCCGCAACAGATACTATCTTGCAAATTTCTAACGGGATTCATATTTCATCTCTCGTATCTTGTGAGTCGTGTATCGTCAATCGACTCGTCACGAATCACCAATCAAATAGTAAACGGCAATAGCGCCATGTACCTGGCACGTTTGATTGCCTTTTTCGCCTTTCTTTGGCAGCCGGCGCAGTTGCCGCTGCGCTTACGCGAGTATATTTTGCCGCGATTGGTTAAGAGCTTTTGCAGTGTCCCAATATCTTTGTAGTCAACGTACTTTATGCCTCTTCTGCAAAAACGACATTGTGTCTGTTCGCGGGCTCCTGCAAAGCCTGTTTTTCTTCTGTTATCATTTCTTCTTGTATCATTTCTTCTTGTATCACTTCTTTCTATCATCTTTTACCTCTATCAATTGACTATAGCTAAAATGAACTAAAGTGAGCTAAAGTGACAGCAAAGCTGTCATTCTGAGCGAAGCGAAGAATCTCTTTTTCGGTGGCCAGATCCTTCGGCTTTGCCTCAGGATGACACGTAAGTATCACTTTAGGCACTTTAAACTCCCTTAAAACGGTATATCGTCTTCAGCCGTCTGCTGCTTTGCCTCAGTTTCTGTTCTGTTTACGCTTTGCTCGCCGCCGCTGGCGCCTCTGCCGAGAAACTCAAAATTCTCAACAGTTACTCTGTGCTTACTGCGCTTCGAGCCGTCTTGCGCCTCCCAGCTATCGAGAGTCAGGCGCCCTTCAATAAACAGAGGATTTCCCTTTTTGCAGTACTTGTTGACAACCTCAGCTCTCTTGCCGAACATCCTGCAGTCCACAAAACACGTTTCTTCTCGTTGGCTGCCGTCCTGGCCCGTCCAGGTACGATTCGTCGCCAGCCCGAAATCAACTACCGGCGTCTGGTTCGGTGTATACGATAACTGCGGGTCACGGGTAAGACGGCCCATTAGCAAAATTTTGTTAAAATTAGCCATACTTAAACTCTTCTTTCTGATTTAACCTTAAACCTTTTTATCCGACACACCTGCCCAACTTGGCCATAGAAAAACTTAAGGCTGTTGTTGCTCTTGTTCGTCAGCCTGTTCGGAACCTTCAATCTGGTCATGCTCCGGCTGCCTTTCCCTTAAATCATCCGACACCGCGCTTACCTCTGACGCCGTGCTTACCTCTGATTCCTGCGAATCTTCAGTCTTTTCTTCCGGGGTTTGCTTAGTGTCTTCCGTTTGCTCAGCTCCTTCTGCTTTCTCAGCTTCCCCCGCTTCTTCCGGAGCGCTTACCTGCTCCGTTTCGTCCTCCTGGGCTGCTTCTATGTCCGCTTTTCGTTTTTCCTTTTCCATTTCCACCTTCGTAGCAGGAGTATCTTTCTCAATATCCTCCGGCCTTAGCCCTTCAGCGCTGAGAATCAGAACACGCATAATTTTCTCTGAGAGCTGAACTGACTTTTCGATGTCCTTTATCCTTTCGCCATCGACCCTGAAATAACTAAGGATATACGTCCCTCTGCTTTTGCCTTTAATATCGTAGGCCAGCCTCCTGTCGTCCCATTTTCTTATCGAGTCAATCTCAGCCCCGGCTTTTTCCAGTATCGTTCTGATAGCTGCGATAATCCCGTCCCAATCTGCCCCGGCCTTGGATGAATCAATAAGAAACATCCCTTCGTATAATTTGTTCTTCGCTGCGGTTTCCAAGCTAATTACCTCCCGATACAATTTCTCATTGTTTATATCAAATTGTCTATTTAACTTCATTTCAAACGCACAAGGCACGATGGTTATTCATCGAACCTGTTAAATTCGTTCATCGTTTTTTCAGTACCGTATTCTATCCAGTAAAGCACTGCTGCCCGCGCCTTCTCAATCGCCCCGGCAAGCAGTGGTTTTTCTGCCGTTGTGGGCTTATCAAGAACATAATCCACAGAATCTTCTCTGCCGCTTTGGCCTATGCCGATCCGGCACCGGGCAAACTCATTCGTGCCGAGCTTTTCGATAATATCAGCCAGACCATTATGACCTCCGGCTGAGCCTTTCGCCCTAATCCGAATCCTGCCCGGCTCAAGGTCCATATCGTCCGTTACCACGAGCAAGTCTCCGGCGTCAAGCTTGTAAAAACCCATCGCTGTTGCAACAGCCTGCCCGCTGCGGTTCATAAACTGCCACGGCTTTAACAATATTAACTTCTTATCTGAAAATTCGCCCGAGGCGAAACGAGCGCCGAATTTTCTTTTTCTTACCTCTATTTCTAACGCCTCGGCCAGCGAATCAATTACCTTAAATCCCGTATTGTGTCGCGTATCAATATACTCATCGCCCGGATTACCCAGACCGACGACAATTTTCATATCGTCCATAGTTCACTTGTGCCCAAACGGCCTCATTTTTCTTCTTTCGAGGTTTCCTTCTCCTCTTCCTCAGGCCTCTTAGCTTCGCTAATAACCTCAGGAGCAACCGGCATTTCCTCTTCAACCTCCTCGGTGGTTTTGGCAGCGGCAACCAAATGGCACGTAACAACAAGCGTCTCCGGCGAGCTTACAAGTTTAATACCGTCCGGCAGCTCAATGTCACCGGCATGCAAAGCGTCACCAACTCCCACCTCTTTCACCAACACAACGATTGTTTCAGGAATATCAGTTGCCTTGCACTCAATTTCCAGATGGTCTGCATGTTCCTCGATAATACCTCCTTCGTGTGTGCCTTTGGCTGTGCCCTTAAGCTCAATGGGAACCGTTACTTTAATTGTTTCGGTAACGTCAACACGCATCAGGTCCGCATGAATGATGTCCTTACCTAAATAGTCATACTGCAGGTCTTTGACAATCATCTTTTCCTTTTTGTTACCGATTTGCACATCCATCAGCCGATGCCTGTGATGCAGTCCTTCCGCAAAGTTGTGCGCATCTAACGAAATAGCCACCGGTTCCTGCTTATGCCCGTACACAATAGCAGGTATTCTGCCCTGCTTGCGCACCTTTGCTGCGTGCTTTGACCCTGCGTGTTCCCGCAATTCTGCTTTCAGAAGCAATGTTTTTTCCATAATGTCCTCACTTCAATCGGGTCGTCATTTTTTGCATTATTGCAAAAAGGGAATCCGATCTTGTATCCTGATTAAATATTGTTGAACAAGTTACTAACCGATTCATTTCTGTGAATTCTCTTTATCGTCTCGCCTAACATAGCTGCTACGCTTAATACCTTGACACTGTCAACCTTTTTGGCCTGCTCAGACAATGGTATAGTGTCGGTAACTACCACCTCCTCAATCGGCGCTTCGGCCAGCCGTTCTAATGCCTGCAATGCAAAAATGCCGTGTGTGGCACCGACATATATTTTTTCAGCTCCACGCTCCTTAAGCAGCCTGGCGGCACTGCACACTGTCCCTGCGGTGGCAATAATATCGTCGCACATCAGGATATTTCTGCCTTCGGCCTTACCTATCATCTCATTGGCCTCTACTTCGCTGCCGCTGACTCGTTTTTTGTACACGATTGCCAGCTCTCCCCCAAGGTGCTCCGCATATCTGGCTGCAATCTTCATATTACCAACGTCCGGCGAAACCACCGTCAGGTTATTAATCTTCTTGTCTCTGAAGTACCTGTTTAACACCAGCTCGCCTGTCAGATGGTCAACCGGTATATCAAAAAACCCCTGTAGCTGCTTGG
The DNA here is from genome assembly GCA_035528395.1 of Sedimentisphaerales bacterium. Taxonomy (GTDB): domain Bacteria; phylum Planctomycetota; class Phycisphaerae; order Sedimentisphaerales; family Anaerobacaceae; genus NIOZ-UU13. The sequence goes on along the minus strand of DATKYR010000202.1, from coordinate 12,780 downwards.
CGTGCAGGTCTATCGCCAACACCCTGTCGGCCCCGGCGGTCGTGATAAGATTGGCCACCAGTTTTGCCGTAATGGGCACACGCCCTTCGTCTTTCCTGTCCTGTCGGGCATAGCCGAAGTAAGGGATAACCGCGGTAATACGACTGGCACTGGCCCTTCGCAAACAGTCCAAATAAATCAAAAGCTCCATCAAATGCTCATCAACAGGCTTGCAAGTTGACTGCACGACAAAGCAATCTCTGCCGCGAACATCATCCTCGACCCTGATGACCTTCTCTCCGTCCGGAAACCTGTCTATCTGCACACCACCGACAGGAATCCCCAGATACTTACAAACATTAATCGTTAATTCCGGATTACTGCTGCCGGAAAATATCTTCAGATTATCCCTCAGAAACATCTCTCTCTGCCTTTCCACCTAATTCATTTATACTTTCTTGCGAAACCACGGTTCCTGCGTTTATATGCAAGCCGTCCTTTAGCTCAAGCGGCGCTATCAGCACTGCGCCGGAACCGATATAGCAGTTATTACCTATATTTGTACGGCAGATCTTTTCACCGTCGAAATTGGCCGTTATCGAGCCGGCCCCCACATTAACATTTTCCCCCACAGTGGCATCACCGATAAAGCTGAGGTGCCGGGCCCGAACGCCGTCAGCCAAAATCGAATTCTTAACTTCCGTATAAACGCCTAACACAACATCATTTTTCAAAACCGTCCCGTGCCTCAAATAAGCGAAAGGCCCAATTCGACAGCCCCGGCCGATTTTGACCTCGCCGTGAATATACGTAAAAGGCTCAATCACTGTGTCCTGTCCGATTTGCGCTCTCGCATCAATCCAGGTGTTATCAGGGTCAACTATTGTTACGCCGTTTTCCATTAACTCCCGCTGGATCCGCCGCTGCATAATCTTGCTCGCCTCGCTGAGCTGTGCCCTGCTGTTGATACCCACCGCCTCCTCAGGCGACAATGCTGTGATCGCTTCAACTTTATGACCTGTCCCAATGATACCGGAGACCGCGTCTGTCAGATAATACTCTTTTTTGACGTTGTCGGGCTTGACCTTCTCCAGCGCTTCAAATAGGACTTTATTGTCGAAAAGATAATTGCTTGGGTTAATTTCTTTGATAGCCAACTGCCCCGGCGTGCAGTCGCTGTCTTCAACGATACCCTGCATATTGCCGTATGCATCACGGACTATTCGCCCGTACCCGCTCGGGTCATCCAGGACCGCCGTTGCCAATGTCGCCGCCGACTGCCCCGACTCGTGCTTTTCTATAAGTGTCTTCAATGTCCCGGCTCGAATCAAAGGCCCGTCGCCGCAAAGTATCAGCGTCTCGCCGTCAAAATCCTTAAGATGTTCCTTGCAGCACATAACCGCATGAGCTGTTCCCAATTGCTCGTCTTGTTCTACCCAGACAATGTCGTCTCTGCCTGCGAATTGTTCTTTTACCTCCTCGGCGGAAAAACCGACAACAACATATATCTTCGAGACGCCGATTTCACGGCAGGTATCGAGCACGTATGCTAACATAGGCCGTCCGCATACCTCATGCAGCACCTTTGCTATCTGGGTATTCATCCTTTTGCTTACACCCGCTGCCAAAATTATCGCTACTCTTTCAGCCATAAAACCTCATATTTTGTAAATCCGAAACAAAGTGGTTAATTAGTTAATTGGTGAGTTGACTACTCACCACTCACTACTCACCAATTAACTACTCACCACTCACCGATTAACTACTCACCACTCACCAATTAACTACTCACTACTCACCAATTAACTACTCACCACTCACCGATTAACTACTCACCACTCACCGATTAACTACTCACCACTCACCGATTAACTACTCACCACTCACCGATTAACTACTCACCACTCACCAATTATTTGTTTCTTACTTCGGATTTCGTATTTCATTTCAGCTACCCGACCAGGACTCGAACCTGGAACGTGGGCACCAAAAGCCCATGTGTTACCAATTACACCATCGGGTAATACAATTGATTATTGAAAGTCAGCCAATGGAAAATAGCCGCTAATCAATCGATTGTCACGGAGACCGTCTTGTCTCGGCCCGATTTGGCCCCATCGGAGGCTTGAGTCAGCCACGCCGTGATACTGCTGACCCCAAAGCTACCCCGTGCGACGGAGCAATCCAGCACCAATCCCGACTTCAAGTCGGCAAATCATATCCCAGCCTGAACACAGACCAGTCGTTACGATTTTACTTCTAACCTTTCCCGACAAAACGGGATTGGTGCTGGAATATACCCAACACGCGACATAAAATCAAACCTTTTTTACAATAAAATATATCCTGCCCAAAAATCCACCCCAAAAAACTCAAAAAAACAACTCTTATACCAAGTCTATTTATTGATTGCCGACCCGCTGCGACGCATCGCGGCGAGTTGCCTGAACTTGTCATTCCTGCGAAAGCAGGAATCCAGAAATAATCAATCATCAATAATCATTTGAATAGGCTTTCCCCACCATTATTCTTATTGACAAACAGACTCTCGTGAGATAATCTAAATCTTACGGATGCCGTCCTGAATGGGCCGAAGCCCTGCCTGCCCTCCGTAGCTTTAGCGAAGGGGGGAGCATGGCCGAATGGGTCGAAGGAGCGGAAATCCAGACGAGCAACGGTTCACGAGCAACGAGCGTCGATATTTTGCTTTTGCAAAATTTCCCCTTGCAATTCCCCCGCCTACACCGTAATATACCTCCGACGTGCGGACGTTCTTTGATTTTATCACCATAGGGGTAGTTAATTTAGGTTATGCGGTGCATAGCATTCCTGTCTGTTTGTCGTTGATTGAAACGTGCATTACCAAAGGATGACAGATTAAGAAATACAATTGAAAAGGTGCGAAAATGCCAACCGATTTAGAACTTATACAACAGTTGGAAAAAGAGGTTGGAATCAAGTTAAGAGAAAAGGAAGAAATACAATATTCTGCCTCCTATGCCAAAGCGTATCAAAAAGATTCCAAAGGCCACATCATTCGCTTGGCTTTGGAGGATCTTCAATTATATGAATTCCCACGGACTATTCTCAAATTTAAAAACTTGGTTTATCTTTCTCTGTATGACAATCAACTCAGCATGTTGCCGCCTGAAATTTCAAAATTGACCAACTTAAACAAATTGTATCTTGGCAATAATAAACTCAGGACGCTGCCGCCTGAAATCTCAAAATTGACGAACTTACGCGAATTGAGTCTGTATAACAATCTAATCAACACGCTGCCGCCTGGAATCTCAAAATTAACGAACTTACGCAAATTGAGTCTGTATAACAATCAACTTAGCTCGCTGCCGCCTGAAATCTCAAAATTGACGAACTTACGCGAATTGAGTCTGTATATCAATCAACTCAGCACGCTGCCGCCTGAAATCTCAAAATTGACGAACTTAATCAAATTGGATCTAAGTGGCAATCAACTCAGCACGCTGCCGCCTGAAATCTCAAAATTGACGAACTTAAGCAAATTGGATCTAAGTGGCAATCAACTCAGCGCGCTGCCGCCTGAAATCTCAAAATTGACGAACTTAAGCAAATTGTATCTGAACAGAAATCAACTCAGCACGCTGCCGCCTGAAATCTCAAAATTAACGAACTTAAGTGAATTGAGGCTGTATAACAATCAACTTAGCTCGCTGCCGCCTGAAATTTCAAAATTGACGAACTTAAGCGAATTGTATCTGAACAGAAATCAACTCAGCACGCTGCCGCCTGAAATCTCAAAATTGACGAACTTAAGCAAATTGGATCTAAGTTACAATCCCCTCAAGCAGCCACCCCCGGAAATTGCAACCGGAAAAAATAATATTGAGAGAATCCGCAACTTTTTTGAGGATTTGGAAGCTCAGGGTGAAGATTTTGTTTACGAGGCAAAACTAATCTTAGTTGGAGAGCCGGGCGCCGGTAAAACATCCCTGGCGGAGAAACTGCTCGATCCGGAGTATAAATTAAATCCCAAAGAACCTATGACCAAAGGGATTCAGGTCAAAAAATGGCATTTTCCTTATAAGAAAGATATTACATTTCATTGCAATATTTGGGACTTCGGCGGTCAGGAGATTATGCACTCCACCCATCGCTACTTCTTAACAAAACGTTCTCTCTATATTCTTGTAGCTGATAACCGTAAGGAAGATACCGATTTTTACTATTGGATGAATTTGCTTGAACTGCTCAGCAGCCGAAGCCCCTTGCTGATTGTGCTGAATGAAAAGTTTAAGTACAAAAAATATGTCCCTCAGAATATTGTACAATCATTCAAGAGTGTACAAAAGGTCTTTAACGTAAACTTGGATGGCAATACAGGGCTCGCCGATCTATCCAAAGCAATTCAGCAGTATATGTGTACTCTGCCTCATGTTGGCAATGACCCGATTCCTAAAAAATGGGTCGAAATTCGCAAAGACCTGGAAACAGAAAAAGAAAAGCGTAATTATATTACTCATATCGATTACCTAAAGATTTGCAAAAACAACGGCATAGATGACGAAGAGAGTGCGGGATATATCAGTGAGTTCCTGCATGACCTGGGTGTTATACTGCACTTTCAGAATGACCGCATTTTGCGCAATACCATCATCCTCAATACCCGCTGGGCCACCGAAGCAGTTTACCAGATCTTATTTGATAATACGATCATCGAAAATGGAGGAGAATTTGATAACAACGATTTGCCAAGGGTCTGGCCTCAATCCCACTATCGCGACAAACATGGCGAATTGCTTCAGCTAATGCTCAATTTTGAGCTCTGTTACGAGATTGGCAAGACCCAGAAGTATATCATCCCTGAATTGCTCCCGGAAAAACCATCATCTGATAAGAACTTTGATCAATATGCAAAAGGAAAGGACATCCTGCAATTTGAGTATCGTTATGAATTCATGCCTAAAGGTATTATATCCCGCCTTATAGTCCGTATGAACAAGTATATCTACAAGAAGCAGCAATGGAAAAATGGTGTTGTACTAAGGCACAGAGCCAGCCGAACGGAAATTGTCGAGTATTTCAATGAGCGCATATTGAAAATTCGCATTGCTGGTCTCGACCGTCTGGACACATTGGCGATTATTCGCAAAGAAATAAAAGATCTACATGATACTTTTGAGAGCCTGGTGCCTCACGAGATGGTTCCCTGTAATTGTCCGGAATGTCAAAATAGAAAAGTCCCGCATTTCTTTGATTTTGATGAACTAAAACAGTACAAGCAGGAAGGTGAAAAATACATTAAATGCAGAATCGGTAAAATCAAAAATGTCAGCGTGTTTTCTTTAATTAGCGATGTTTTTATTAAAGAGGATGACCGAATGAAAGAAGAAAGTGGAGATAAAAAACGTTTCGATTTTAAACAAGAGATCAAATTTGAGGGAGCCAAGATTGAATTTAAACCGGAGACCAAAATCGAAGGCGCTTCGGCGAAAGCTGATGCCCGCGCTTATGTGGATATAAGTGTAGATATCGATATTAAAGTAGATTTACCTGCCATACAGAACTATGTCGCAGAGCTGAAAGAGCTAATATCTGATGTCAATCCCAAATTAAATGAGGAGCTCAACAGGATAGAGGACAGCTTGGACGATGTAACTCCCGAATCGGATAAGGAGAAATTGGCAAAACCGATGAATAAGATGCGCCGTTTCCTGGAAAAAATCGCAGATGAGAATTCTGATTTTCACAAAGCCGTTAAAGGGGCTAAAAAAGGAATCGAAATGACTCAAAAGGTTGTTAAAACGTATAACAAATTTGCCCAATGGCTGGCATTACCTCAAGTGCCTGATCTGTTTTTGGGTAAATAGAAAAAGCTGGCTAATACAAAAATAATTGCCGAATTTCCACTCCCGGCCATGACTTCCTTAATATTACCTTTTAATTTTTCACCGCCCACCCACCCATCGAGAATCCAGTATCCAGTATCCAGTATCCACTATCGAGTATCCAGAATCGAGAATCCAGTATCGAGATTCCAGCATCAAGAATCTAACTTTAGTTCACTTTAGTTCACTTTAGCTCACTCCTCACTAACGAGCATCCGGCATCTCACTTGGTAAAAGGTGGGCAAAAAAAGTGCTTTTTTGGTCATTTTTTTGTTGACTTTATGTTTGAAAATATGTTAAAATACCCGTATGTTTGCCAGCAGGCAAACATAAACCGCCCGCAGGCGAAGATGACATTTCAGTTTGCATGTCGTAAGCCACCGAGTGGCAAGGACTTAGAGCCAGCCAGCCCAGATTCTTGAACGGTAAATAGTCAATAATCAATAGTAAATAGTAAATCAGAAGGAATTACCAATCATGAGCATCGAGAGTCCAACTTTAGCTCACTTTAGGCACTTTAGCTCACTCTTCACTCTCTCGGCCCTCTACATCTGTCGAGAATCCTCTACAAATCAGCTTATTTTATGCAAAACAAACCCAATTTGCCGGATGCCCAAATGAACGTAAGTAATGTTAGAACAATGAATTATAAAAATTTTATCCTGCTGGCTGGGCACAAAAACAAACCCAATCAAACCCAATTCAAACCCAAAACAAACCCAATCACCGAAATACTAAAAATGAACGCAAATATCTATAATACAATGGATTACAACAATAGAACCGCCTTCAGGCGGAAAAGAAACAAACCCAATCAAAGCCAATTTCAAAAGCCTATAAGCGCACTAAAAGAATGGCAGGAAAATAAGGCTGCGATGGCCGCTCATCGCCGGCATGAACATCGACTACTAATTTTGAGGACTCGGTTTATAAGGCGTTTCTTCGGTTTGACTGTCCGATTTTTTACCCACCTTGGGGTCGAGTTTGGTTTTGATTATCTGTTTGGACCAGGCTGTCTTTATGAACTTTTGCGGCCGTATTTTGACCGGGCCGTTCACGAATTCCGGTACATTATAGACAACAACACGCGATTGGTGATATTCCGGGTCTTTTTGCGGCAACAGAAACGGCTTGCTGAAATTGCCGTTGGAATCGAAATAGCTAAAATAAGGATGGGTGCATATTCCATCCTGGCGTTTACTGCTGAATACGACCCAGCGGCCGTTGCTGGACCAGCAATGATAACTTTCCGCCCGGTCGCTGTTTAGCTTTTCTGGTTTGCGAAATTCGTATGTTTGGGTATCAAGCAAATACAAGTCTGAATCCGGCATATAGAGTGGAAAATAGCTATATTCTGACATGCAGAACAGGAGATATTTCCCATCGGGTGAGGGCTTGGGATGGGCAACGCTCAAGCCCAATTCACTTGCCGGCAGGACAGGTTCAATGTCGCCCCATAAATCTTTTTGAACATCGTATGAAATGCGCATCAAATCATATTTCATTTTTTTTAGGGGGTGTTCATCCTTGTCATAAATGTCCAGTCCGGGCGAACTGCAAAAGTAGAGGTATTTGCCGTCGGGAGACCATTCGGGATACGTCTCCATACGTTCGGAAGTCGATATTTTGGGTGATGTTGTAATTGTATTGGTTTTGACGTTATAAAGGAGAAGGTCGGAGGCCCTGTCGTAGACATCGAGGTTTTTACCTGCGGCATGAAAAATCTGCTTTACAGTATTGAAAGCAAACGCAATGACTTTTCCGTTCGGATGCCATGATCTGTATGATGTAGCGTGATTAAAGGATGTTGATGTATCCACCTTATGGATTTCGTTATCGTATGCAAGTATCATTGAAGTACCCACAGCCCCTGCCCGCATATGGAATATCATTCTGTCCGGATTGTAATTATGAAAAGAATGGCAATTAACACAATTTTTTCCCATCGTCCTGTTCAAAACAATGGGACGCTCATCAAAGCTGCTCAAATCGCGTTGATATATACCCAGCTTGTCCCAGTATTGATACAGCGGTTTCATGAGCCGGTAAACCAGGTGCGTATTGATTTCTTCTTTAGCAATCTCGTTCTCAATGGGGGCGAAACGACTCCATTTGCCCTCATTATCTTTGATAAAAACAGTTATAAGCAGCGGCTTTTCGCGATTCTGGTTTAACAACGTTTTCCAGGGTTTGATGGGTATCCTGATGTTGGGAGTTCGGCTGAATATATCGATATTCTCACCGTTCTCAGATGAAATATGAACATAATATTCACTTGCCTTTTCTTTGATGATAAAGTTGGTCGGTGCAATATTAGGAGGAAGGGTTATTTCAGTATAATCCGGAGATATGGCCGGTTGTCTTTCGATGGATGTACAATCTTCAGGATTGGGCTTCTTGCTTGTGCAGCCGGGGCATACTATCACCAATGCAATGCAGACAAAAAATAAAATAATGAAGACCTTTAATTGGGGCATATAATTACTCCTCGGGCTTGTAATAGTATAATCCGTAAAACCAGTAAGTATCTCTATATTTCTTAAGGTCGTTGTATGCTGCTTTTTTATCCTTTTTATGCTTTGCCATAATGTTATTAAAATCATCGAACTTGCGGATTGTTTCTTCAGAAATTTCTTTTCCCGGCAAAGTAACACCCTTACCGCCTGTGAGCTGATTATAGATAAGCATAGCTTCTTCGAAATGACGTGGAATTTTAGGATAATCGAAATAATTCAACCGGTGGAGGTGCTTTGTAAAACGGCCAATCTGTCCGTCCAGCAGGCAGTATGCCATGAAATATTCAAATGCCATTTTATTTTTTGTATTCTTTAACAGCTCCTCCAGACACAGTTCCGGTTCGGTGGATGAGACAAGGAAGTCGGATTCCGGCATAGTGCTTTTGAGGTATTGAAATCGAGGTTTTGCCCAAAAATCTTTACTGTCTGAAAGGTACTTTTGATATTCTATCGCCCAGTTTCTATGCCAGACGGTTTTCTGTAACATTTTCAGATATTTAGCGGCGATATCATGCTTTTCTTTCAGCAGATTTACCAGCGCAAGTCGCTGAAGATTCCACGCTGTGTCTCCATTGGCGGCGATAGCTTCATAAGCCCACTGTTCTGAAGTATTTATGAGACCGAGGTCAAAAAATACATCACTGTGCTGAAGCGCAAAAGGGCCGCGCAAGCTCTCATGAATGAAAAGACCATCGCCGCCGAAAAGCTGTGTCATGCTGAACATTTTGTCGCATAAAAGGCCGGAATGGTATAATGCTCTATTGACCTGACACTGGACGATATTGCTAATCGGAAGACCCTGTTGTGCAAGATTGAGCACTTTTTTCCATTCTTCGAATCGCGCATAGTGGTCGATCAGGAAGAAATATTTTTTGTTTTTGTCATATGAATACAAGGCTGCTGCGACAACGAGAAAGAGAATAATGAAACTTTTAATCAGTCGAGTTGGAATAGAATGGCCAGACAGGAACTTATTCCAAAGTTTGTTTTCGTTCTTTTTACCGGTTCCGACATATCTTTGCTCGGAAAATACGATAAGGAGAATAAGCGGGAAAAATGCGTACAGCGCCCAGGACAGCCAGGTCAAGCTATACGTATCATATGACACAAGGTGCATCGCATAGGCGTCTCTAACATTTATAATAAATAAAGTTGAGGCTCCGATATAGGGAAGCAACCCTGCAAATATAATATAAAGCAAAGGCAGCACAATCCGGCGATGAAGTAGAATCTCATAGAGTATGATTACGATTGAAAAGATAAAAGCCTGGCCGGCGGTTATATAATATAATATTGCCTGAAGAATGATATAGAACAAAAATCGCAGCGTGCTGTTTGAAGGAGCAAGGCGGATATAGATATTGACACTGAGTAAAGCCCAGAATAGTCCCAGAGTGAGAACAAGCGGAAATCGGTAGTTACTATGTAAGGCCAGAAGAAAAACCGATGGTATCCAATGCAGATAAAGAATCGGCTGATTTTTGCAAATTGACCGGATGAGCAGCTTTGTATTCCAGGTGACAAGTGCAAAAACAAGAACAAGCAGCAACGCTCCTGTCCATGAATAATAAAAAAACTGCGAAAAGAACCTTGAGATGAGCTCGGTTGCTCCTCCGGGATAGCTGAAAAATTCTTTTATGAAATATTTATCAAAGAAAAAGACGGGTTCCTGAGATTGGTAGATGAGTTTGGGTTCTATTCGCAATAGTAAGTAAATAAAATAAAAAGACAGAAGAATAGTCGTAAACAGCAAGGACCAGATTTTATCCTGAGATTTCCCGTTTGATACCTTCTGCAACACTTTTTCGCCTTTTGATTCTACCATACTATCAAAATCCTGCTATTTAGTATCTGTTGCGGGAAACGAAAATCGACGATGTCACCCCTGCGAAAGCAGGGGCCCAGAGCGAAAAATTGGATTCCCGCTTTCGGGCTTGTTGAAAAAGTCGAGATTGCTTCGTCGCTACACTCCTCGCAATGACGCAAAGTGCGTTTTTATGTCATTGCGAGCGATTCGAAGAATCGCGCGGCAATCTCAAAACGTTCCTTTTGAACTTTGGCAACAGGCCCTTTCGCGGGAATGACAAATACTGTTTCCGCAACAGGAACTATTTATCACCAACTAACTGGGAAATCCAGGCTGATATTCCTTTCACATCCACCCGACCTGCACTTTTATTTTGCTTTGCACGTCCAGCCAGGACATTTTATCCGTCCAGCCCCACGCTTTTGCCGTGGCAACCTTTATCGCCGTCCCAAGCCCAGCTACGGCCTCGGCCTTCGCCGAGACGAGCGCAGAACCGGCATCGGATTTGTTTTTAAGGCCTTTTAAAAAACCGCCCAATAAATAATCACCACAGCCGACCGTAGATAATACCCTTCCGCGACCAATACATCGGCCCTGCCAGGCGCCTTTTTTCGTAACGACCACTCCGCCCTTTCTGCCGCGACTTATAACGACAATTTCAGCTTTGTCCAGCAATTTACGACCGGCCCCGGCCAGGGCTGTGGGATTGTCCGGCACCTGCTCACCCAACAGCTCCCGCAATTCCTCCACGTTCGGTTTTATCAGCCAGGCGGCGCCAGTTTTAAGAATCCGTTTTAAAGCATCCCCGTATGTATCCACAACAATTCTGGCGTTACGTTCTCTGCACGATTTTATAATCCGAACAAGATCTTCAACAAATTCATCTTCCGGCATCATCCCGGCAAAGACACAAACACTGCCTTTGTGCACTATTGCTCTTAAATCGGCCTCCAATTTTCTCAGCGCTTTTTTCGAAGTCAATTCACTTCTATTACGCAGATGCATCTCTCTGTCATTGGCCGTATCGACAACGGTTATATTTCGGCGTGTGCCGCCGTCAACCGCAGTCATTTTAACCTTGACCATCCCTCCCAACGACCGCATAGCTTTCAGCATTTGCTGGTAATCATCCCGGCCCCACAGGCCGGCTGCAATATTTTCCTGGCCCATCCACGCCAAAGCCTGCGAAATATTCAATGCCTTCCCTGCTGGTCGAAATGTAGTTGTATCGATTTCCTTATGCAGCCCCCACTCCAGCCCTTCTCCATAGCAGAGAATATCCCACGCCGGAGACAGCCCTACAGTTATTATCGAAAAATTTCTATTCATATTATATGCTATCCACTGTACTCAGCGCTTTATTTGAGTGCGCTCCCAACTGCCCACAGGCCGCGTGAATACTGCTGCCCTTCTTTAATCGTATCGTAGTCTCGATGCCGGCCTTTTCAATAACTTTGGAGAACGCCGACATTTTTTCTCTGCTGCTGCCTGTGAATTTGCAGCCGGCGTGAGAATTATATTCGATGAGGTTCACATTACACTTGATACCTCGCAGCAATTTTACAAGCAGTTCGGCGTGTAGCGTCGAATCGTTCAGTCCTTTTATCATAACATACTCAAAAGTAACACGCTCTTTTGTTTTTTGTTGATAGGTTTTCACCGTATTGAGCAGTTTCACAATCGGATATTTCTTGTTCATAGGCATCAACTTGCTTCGTAAATCATCCGTTGGAGCATTCAGCGAGACTGCCAGGCGGGGATGTAAATCTTCATCCGCCAGCTTTTTTATAGCCGGAGCTATGCCGCACGTGCTGATAGTCAAATGCCTTATGCCGATGTTCTTACCTGCCGGTTCGTTAAGTATCCGCATCGACTTGACTACCGCCTCGTAATTCTCAAGCGGTTCGCCCATTCCCATATACACGACATTGCTGATTCTGCCGGTGTCCTTCTGGACGGTGTTTACCTGGTCAACGATTTCCCCTGCCGTAAGGTTTCGCCGAAACCTTATCTTTCCGGTGGCACAGAACACGCATTTCATCACACAGCCGACCTGAGTCGAAACGCAAAGCGTCTTTCGACTGTCGTCGAGCAACAGCACAGTCTCAATCCTGTTGCCGTCCCCCAGTCCGAACACGTACTTGACCGTTCCATCTTTGTCGGTCAATATGTTATGGGTTTCAAGATGGGAGATATAGTAGTTTTGCTCAGCCAGTTGCTCTCTAAAGGTTCTGCTCAGGGGGGTAATTTGAGAAATCTCCGTAGCATTTTTTACGTGGATAAAATGAAAAATATAGCCCCCCAGATACTTCTTCTGCTTCATCCCCACAACTATCTGTTCAAGCTCGCTGAGTATTTTTTCTTTGAGGTCTGTGCTCATAATTGGGAAAGTTTACCAGATTTGAACCCGCCTGTCGAATTTGCAGACGTCTAATGAAACAAAAAGTGTTGGATGGTACTTTCGCAGCAATCTTAGAGCCTATCCAAATAACCCGCTCTATTGCGGCCGGCTGCAAAGCCCGATGCCTGCGTTGTCGGCCAAAAACGTTCTCAACGTGGAGAAAACCACGCCTCCGAGCATTTTTGGCCTGCCGCCTTGGCCTCGAACTTT
>DATKYR010000201.1:0-14458 GCA_035528395.1 Sedimentisphaerales bacterium | reverse complement strand
ATAAAACCTTATAGGAGAACGGGACGAGCCCACCTTTTCAAGCGAATTTCGCATGTGTCTGGGTTCCAGCTCGCTACGCTCGCTTCCACCCAGACACATGCGTGGTTAACACCAATTTACAGAAACATATTTACACTACCAGCGCAGCGAAGCAATCTCATAACTTATCATACAGATCATACCATTCTCTATTAATACTGTTTATTAGATCCTCTTTTTTCTTTCGTGATCCAGCTTTGATTTGTTTTTCTCTTTGGATAGCACTTGTGCAATCTGCAAATGCTTCATAGTAGACAAGTTTCACGATATTGTATTTCTTTGTGAATCCCTCTATGAGTTTTTGCCTATGCTCATACACCTGCCTCCTAATGTCATTCGTTATACCTGTGTACAGGACAGTATTTACCTTATTGGTCATTATGTAAACATAGTACTGATTTGTCTCCATCGACTTACTTCACCTCTACAATAAATGAGATTGCCACAGTCGCCTGCGGCTCCTTCGCAATGACATTGTTGGTCCATTTTCTTTTGCATACTTCCTGAAAATCGGGTCAGGTCCTCGCAATAACAATTTATTTACCTCTTTATTTAGCGGATTTATTTTCCGGCTCACCGGCGCAGGTACACAAGTTCATCCGGTAGAGGCACGTTGTTGCCGAAGTTATCCTCGCCATATCCGGACTCTGCTAAAAGTTTGATATCAGCCAGGACTCGCTTGTCCCCGATAAAAGTTGCGGTCAGGTTAGCATTCACATCGATCTTACCAATTGCCAGCAGCCGGGCCATTTCGTCAGTAACCTTCTCAAGGAGCGTTCCTTCCTTTCCGGTTGGCTCGTCCGGCAGCTTCAAAGGTTGTTCGTACAGGATTAGTTTACCTCGCTCGGCCAATGTCAGCACGACACCTCGAACAACGGCATTTATGTCGCTCCGGCCTGCCTGTTCCTGGACAAGCTTAAGACGGACGATTTCTGTAGCCAGCCATCGTCGTTTTTGCGCGTTTATCTTTTCGTTGGCGCGGAACAGCTCGAGCGGCGAGCAGGCATTGTATTCCTCGTCATCCATCCGCATCCGAACTTCGCTCCCATAGTGCAGGACAAGCTTGGAAATCAGCGTGGATGGGCGAATGTGGAAGCCGCGATACGGAGGAACGGGCACCTCAATTCGGCCAACCTCGGCGTAACGCTTGAGCATTCTCTGGCACAGATATTCCGCGCAGTCAATGTACATACTGATGTTTGTAACCGAGTAGTTCATCAGGACCGCCAGCAGCTTCTCAGCTTTTACCAGCGGCTCAAACCGGGTCGGTGAATCACATAGCTTCTTATTCACATGCCGTTCGTAATAGTGAGCAAACGATGTGGCCGTTTTCAGCAGATGAAAAACAACGCTTATATGGCCTCGCAGAACAGGCAAGTCCGTATCCAGCTTCTCTGCTTCGGTGCCTGAGACGTATGTATCGTAAAGTGACTGAAGGTTGTGGAAACGAAGCTCGATACTTCGCAGCTTTTCCTCACTAATTGAATTCAGGACGTATGAAGCGTATTCTTCAGGCTTAGCCCGACTGGCGGCACGAACATCTTTACTTTCAGCCGCCAGGTTTAAAAAGGCAGTGGCAAGTAAAGCTACTGTCTCTGAGACCGTTTCTATCCTGCGTGTCCCACAATCGTGTGGCAGTCGGCCGGGTGGGAGCTCCTCGATGTAAGACTTCTCACGCAAACTTCGCGACGGAATCGTAAGGCCAAGCTGGCCGGCCCTGGCAACCATTTGCTTGGCCGCCCGCAAAAGCACACCGCCGGTAAACTCAAGCGCTTCTTCTGTGGCCTTGACGAAATCCCGCTCAATCGGCAACAGCCGATACGCGGGCAATGAGTGTTGAATGTGGAGCAGCTCGTAATTTACGTCGGAAAAAAGCTTAATCGCCGCCGTCAGTGACCTGAACGAACACCACCGGCAGCTGTTGCTTGCATCGTAGGCGTCAAGAAGCTCCTCAAGCTGCAATGATTGCGAAAACAATTGGCCCAGAAACGGACGTACCAGAATTTTATCGCTCGATTTGCACTGCGATAGGCAGCGCGCAAGGCCGAGCAATGTCTGGGCACGTTTTGTTATCAGCTCCTGAAAATCTTTATGAGTGATTGTTACCGAAACCATATTATTTCTGTTCGCCCTCTTTCCTCAACGGAATTATCTCCGGCTCATCGAAACCTTCGGGTATCTTAAATTCGAAGACCTTACTGTCTATCTTTTTATTGACCTTCGGCTTGATAAACTTTATCCGGTAAATATCCTCTTCGGTCGTGACAGCAACTACCTTTGCCGGCAGGCCTAATTTCTTATCAATCCAGAAATCGATATATATATAGTCATCCTTATAAACCGAATTCGGCTTAACTTTCAAATGTACTTGAATAAAATCTTCCGGCTCGGACTTTTTTTGCTCGACCAATGTTACCTCAAACTGTTTTTTCATATCTTCTATCTTGGTAAAACCAACCATCGGAAAATTCCTGCTGGCCAAATCAAAAACGTCCACCGGCTTATTCGGGTCGCGAGTCTCGGCTAATTGAATATACTTAACTCCTTCCATTTCGTAGTCGATTTGCACGGCCCACGTGCCTTTGAATTGGTGGCCGGGATGAGTAAGACCGGCACCGTCGAGCACGATATATTGCTCGATGTATTTTTCTTCCTCCTCATCTTCTAATTTACGCGTTTGAAAATTTAATCTCAGCTTCGATTTCTTGCCAAGCTTTTCATAATACAAAACACCCTTCCGAAGCGTTTCTGATTCGAGCAACGGCTGAAGG
Organism: Sedimentisphaerales bacterium; assembly: GCA_035528395.1. Lineage (GTDB taxonomy): Bacteria > Planctomycetota > Phycisphaerae > Sedimentisphaerales > Anaerobacaceae > NIOZ-UU13. The sequence continues at coordinate 11,648 of DATKYR010000201.1, read as the reverse complement.
AACCCATATTCAATCTGCACCTCGTAGGACGTAAGCTCCAGGGCTTTCTTATTCAACTGTTTTAAGACCGTATCAACCGTATTAACCTTTTCTTCTACCGGCCGCTCTGTATCTGAACTTTTCGGGCACTCAGAAGCCAAACAGGTGCTCACCGTCCATAACAGAATAACGGCCGCTTCGATAATTATATTTTTATTCATTATTCTGATTTCCTTTTTCTCTAAGCATTATTTTTTACTATCAATAATTTCAAGTATCCGGCTGATATCTTCAATACAAAAATCTGCGTGCTCGGAGAATTCGTCGGCCTGATTGTGATTGGCCAGAAGCACCGCAACTGCACCTGCTGCCTTCGCACAGAGTAAATCAAATAGGTAATCGCCCACCAACAAAGTTTCTTCCGGCTTTACGCCGAACCGCCGACACAACTGCAACACCCCGAATGCATCGGGCTTGACCGGCCCATCTTCCCGGTCAATGACAGCATCGAATTTCAGCTTGTGTTTGCGAGCGATAGCAAGGGCGTTACTTCGCTTGTTACGCGTCAATACCCCGATGTGAATCCCTGCTGCACGAAGTGCCGAAAGTGTCTTTTTCGCATTGGCATTGAGTTTGGATTCCGTTACCGCTTTTTGCTCGTGATAATGGAGTATCTTCTCCGCATCCTGGCGCTGTTGAGCGGTCATCTTCTCCATCGACTCCAGAACAGGCCCGGAATCTCTGTCTAAGCCTATTTCCTCCCGAATGGCGTCAAAATCAAAATAAGGCTGGGTTATCGTGCCGTCCAAATCAAATATCACAGCTTTAATGGACATAATATTTGTATGTTATATCGTATATACCACCCAATAAATCATTGCAAGTCTGTCTCTGGCAGTAAGAAATTTCAAAAGCAGTCATTCAATATTCGGTATTCGGTGCTCAATGTTCGGATAACTTTACCTTTTTCTGCAATAATTCAATAAAATATCGGCCAGCCTGGCCTAAAATCTTACCCTTTCGAAGAATTATTCCGGTTGGCCTGACAAATTTTTCATTTGAAAAGGCAATCGACTTTATTGTTCCACTGCCTAACTCCTGAAGTATCGCGGTTTGAGGCAATATACTTACGCCCGAGTTTATTTCCACCGCACGTTTAACGGTTTCAATATTATCGAATTCCATCACCGGCCGGACAACAATATTATAACGCTCCAGAATATTATCTATCCACGCCCGCGTAGGAACACCTTTCTCAAAAGCGATGAATCTTTCAAATTGCAGTTTGTGAATATCGACCTGCGATTCGTATGACAATGGATGTTTCGGACTGCAGACCAAGACCAGCGGCTCATCCTCAAAGTCATACACATCGAGTCTCTTGTCTCTTTTGGGAACAGCAACAAGGCCGATATCGACATCGCCCGATAAAACCAGCTCATAAATCCGGCTGGCACTAAAGTATTCAATATGGACATTAACGTCTTGATAGCTGACCATAAATTTTTTAACGTAGTCAGGCAGTGTATGCATCCCGATACTGAAAATCGCAGCGACGTTTATTCTGCTCACGGAGGATTTTTGCAAGCTGCTTATCTCATTCTTTAGCTGTTCATGTCTGTCAAGTATATCTTTGGAGGCCAGGTAAAATAACTGGCCTGCCTTTGTAAGTTCAATAGGCCTTTTCTTACGGTTGATCAACTGGCACTTGTGTGCAAGCTCAAGTTGTGCAAGCTGCTGCGATACCGCAGATTGACTGAGAAGATGTTTTTCCGCGGTTCTTGAGAAGCTTTGTAAATCTGCTAAATCGCAGAAAACTTTTAGCATCTCTATATGCATTATAAGCTATCCTAATATTATGTATTACTATTAATATCTTGTGCTACGCCGAACAATATCTTATTCTTATATTATATAAGTTATAACTGCCATCGGCAACATAATTATATAGTTTTATTATTAGTTTAACTTATTGTAGTAGTCACAGGAAACACAAATTTTTGATTTTTAATGGAGATTTCTCAAATGACTGCAAACACTGTTACTGACGCCGTTTACGAACAGGTTCTAAAACGTAATCCCGGCGAGGTGGAATTCCACCAGGCGGTAAAGGAGGTTCTCGACTCTTTAGGACCTGTACTGGAAAAACATCCTGAGTACGTCGATGCCAAAATCCTTGATAGGATTGTCGAACCGGAAAGGCAGATTATCTTCAGGGTACCCTGGCAGGACGATAAGGGCAACGTTCAGATCAACCGTGGATTTCGCTTCGAGTTCAACAGCGCACTTGGCCCGTATAAGGGTGGCCTTAGATTCCATCCTACAGTGACTGCCGGTATTCTGAAGTTCCTCGCTTTCGAGCAGATATTCAAGAATTCTCTCACTACTTTGCCAATGGGTGGGGGTAAAGGGGGCTCAGACTTCGACCCCAAGGGCAAGAGTGATAATGAAGTTATGCGGTTCTGCCAGAGCTTTATGACCGAGCTTTTCCGCCATATCGGCCCTAACACCGACGTGCCGGCAGGGGACATCGGCGTCGGTGGTCGCGAAATTGGTTTTATGTTCGGCCAGTACAAACGTCTTCGCAACGAATTTACCGGCGTTTTGACCGGTAAAGCGCTGAACTGGGGCGGTTCACTAATTCGACCCGAAGCCACTGGATACGGCTGTGTGTACCTCGCCGAGGAAATGCTGAAGACACGCAGCGAAACCTTCGAAGGTAAGGTCTGTACCATTTCTGGTTCCGGAAACGTAGCTCAGTACACCGTAGAAAAACTGAATCAGATCGGTGCAAAGGCCGTCAGCCTCTCCGACTCCAACGGTACAATCTATGACCCTGACGGCATTGATGATGAGAAACTCGCCTTTGTCCTGGACCTCAAGAACATTCGACGCGGGCGCATCAAGGAATATGCCGAGAAGTTCGGTGCCGAGTATCTTGAAGGCAAACGGCCCTGGGGCATTAAATGCGACTGCGCCTTCCCAAGTGCAACACAGAATGAGATTGACGGTGAGGATGCGAAAACACTGCTCAAGAACGGCTGCATTCTTGTCGCGGAAGGAGCCAACATGCCGAGCACACCCGAGGCCATTGAGCAATTCATCGCCCAAAAGATACTCTACGGTCCCGGTAAGGCCGCAAATGCCGGCGGCGTGGCAACCTCCGGTTTGGAGATGTCGCAAAACTCACAGCGGCTCTCCTGGACCAAAGAAGAGGTCGATGAGCACCTCCACAACATTATGATTGCCATCCACAAGCAATGCTTCGAGGCCGCCCAAGAGTATGGCCAGCCCGGCAACCTCGTAATGGGTGCAAACATTGCAGGCTTTATCAAAGTCGCTGACGCAATGCTCGACCAGGGTTTAGTATAATGAACACTCGTCTTATGAGTGTCAAAAAGGCGCTTGCTTCGGCGAGCGCCTTTTTTATTGCGTAATCCTCACGACTCCGTTACAATTCCATCCGATGGAAAAAGATATGGATGTAACTAAAGTCATTAAGCAACATCTTGAAATGGAGCAGTCTTTTTCCGGCTTTGCTCTCAAGGGTAAGGCCGGAGCAACTGAACCACAACAGCAGGAGGACAATCCTGTCCCGAGCGAAGCCGAGGCAATGGCTGACGCCGAGAAAGCTGCCGAGCTTGAAAAAATCGTTCAGGAAGTTCACCAATGCCGCAAGTGCGGCCTCGGATCACTACGGACAAATACAGTCCCCGGCGAGGGCAACCCCAACGCCCGCATAATGTTCGTGGGCGAAGGACCCGGGGCTGACGAAGATGCACAAGGCAGACCTTTTGTCGGAAGAGCAGGACAGCTTTTAGATAAGGTAATCTTGGCAATGGGTCTAAAGCGGAGCGAGGTCTTTATAGGCAACATCCTGAAGTGTCGTCCGCCGGAAAATCGCGACCCTCGCGCCGACGAAATAATAAACTGCCTGCCTTATCTTCAAAGACAGATTGAGATAATAGAGCCTGAAATCATCGTAGCTCTGGGTGCCCACGCAGCCAGGACGCTGTTGAACACCACCAAGCCGATTGGTCAATTACGCGGCCAATTCCACGAGTACTACGCAGGCCTCGGCAGACCGCCTATCAAGCTTATGGCCACATATCACACCGCCTATCTGCTGCGAAATTACTCACAGGAAAACCGTAGAAGGGTCTGGGAGGATATGAAAAAGGTCCTCATTGAGCTCGGCCTGCCAATCCCGGAACAGGCGAAAGGATGATTTCACCCAAGTTTTGAAGACAGCAGATACCAGATAGGTGCTAAGAACCGATACTCTTTCACATGTGATTAGTGGAGGGCTCATCTCCGAAAGCATGTCTTTTTCAAAGGCCGCAACAATCTCATCCATACTCAATGACAATGAAACACTTCCGTGAGCTTGCCGCATCCACTAACTCAAGCCCGGCAGGATAGTAGTGCTCTGTCGCAGGTTGATTGATGGATGTCATTGCGAGCGAAAGGAGCCTTTAGCCCTGAGCGAAGCCGAAGGGGAAGCAATCTCTCTATTGTTCGAAGACAAGAGATTGCCACGGCCCTTTGGGCCTCGCAATGACAACTTCTCAAATTATACGCGACAGAGCAGTAGTACTTTTCGTTAATGAAAAGTACTACGAGCTTGGTAAAAGTTTGACAGCTTTTTTTACAACCTACAAATCCTGCCACACCGGAAAATTGGCGAATCTATCTTGTATTAAATTTGACTTTTCGTACCATTTTGGTATTGTGGACATCTAAGATATTAGTGCGAGGGATTAAACTAATTCGAGCTTTTGCGCGGAAGAAGCTTGATATTAGAGAAACAGCGATACTCAGTTCTTTTTCCCGTAAGCAGTTTTATGCGTGCTTGCATTTAAAATCGATGTCCACGATTGCAGAGTCTGATGCGAATTCCGATTGGCTTAGCGGGCAAAGCTCAAGCCCGAAGACATCCGAAAACAGCACCTCTGTCTGAGAACTGCCGATACAGCAAGGGTTTACGAAAAAAAATATTAACAAAAATACAAAAAAACTGTAACTTTTTCCTAAAAACCACGTCTAAAGTTATATAACGAACAGAACGAGCTTTCAGTCCGGCCAAATAATCAACCGTATTTGGAGGTTCCGCAAAATGCAAAATAAAATCTATATTCAAATCGTTGTGGGAATCAGTCTGCTTATTCTTACATCACCGACCGGTGCACAGGATGAACAGTGGCTGCAATATCACTCAGAACGCGAGGCACAGCGAATAATCGGTGATATGGCATCATCACACCTGGAAGTTACCTCTGAGAAACCGCAGGTCGTTGAACTGCCTGATTTCAAATGCGATGATCCGTTTTTCGCCCGCTGGTCGACTCCTATGGTTGCCAGTGGCGGTCTCTGGATAGCTTTTGACCGTCAGAACAAGCTCAGCCACCCTTACGATCTACTTTATATTGACTCAAATGGAGACGGCAATCTGGCTGATGAATCTGCTATAGCTTCTTACGAAGTTGACTACCACAGCAGCCGACGAACAACCTTCGGGCCAATAAAGCTGATTTTTAAAGGTGAAGACGGCCCAATTACATATCACATAAACATCGAATTTCTTAACTATATTGGCCGTAAATATCTGTATATAAGAGCAGCGGGATGGTATGAGGGAGACATCACAGTGGCAGGGGTAAAAAAGCACTGCGTGCTTATCGACCATAACGCAAATGGCACGTTTAATGATAAATCGCTTAATGCTGCCGAGTGTGACCGGATCCGAATCGGTGAAAAAGATATTTGGGATTCTCTTTTTGTGGGCAATTACATCGAGATTGATGACGTGCTGTATCGGCCGGAGATTGCACGGGATGGGGCATACATAAAGCTGAGTAAGGCCGAAGATGTAATATTTGGAAACATTCGACTGCCAGAGACGATTACCGAATTTTCCGCAGGCGGAGAGAACGGATTATTCACTCTAAAACCGGATAAAGGTACCGGCTCACTGCCGGTGGGGAGATATCGCGTCAATTACTGGGCCATTGAACGCAAAGACGAAAAGGGCAAAAAATGGAAAATGCAAGGTGAGGGATTCTCCGGCAAGGGTGATTTCGATATTACCGAGGTCAAAGAGGCTGAGCTTTCGATTGGTGAGCCGATTATCTCCACGATCGAGCCGCAGAACAGAAGTGGGACTCGCGCCTTCAGCCACAACCTCAAAGGCCTGCTCGACGAGCGTATCGAATTAACCAGCGACGGCGCTCGGCCGCAAGCCCCAAGACTGAACATCAAGAGCAAAGACGGTATGTATGACCGAACCTTTAGCTTCGAGTACGGGTGAGGCGGCACCTGTTCGCTCTCGTGGCGAGAGCCAAAAAATGTAAAAGGTCCATTTATCGCAACAGTTGACATCGGTGCGCCCTTCAAAGTACAAAGTGAACCTTACACCATGGCGGCCCCGGCCATTGGGACCGAAATTATACGCAAGCGAAATGTTTGGCTGGCGGCTCTTGTCTTGGCCATTGTAGTCGCCTACGTGATTATTCAAGTGTTCCGCACAAAGCGAACATAAGTAACTCACTAACTTAATTGAGGGAATCAAAATTGATAGGCGGTAGGAGCCGCGAAGGGAAATTATTATGCGCAGAAATAAGTTAGCAATTTTGTGTTTGGGGCTTCTGGTCAGCTTCGTCACTTTTTCAACCGCCCAGGAGGTTAAGAAAAGAACCTTAACCGGCAGGGTCATTGATTACAAAGCCCGGCCGGTGGAAGGGGCTACGGTGGTCTGCTACATGTCCGACTACGAGCTGAACCAGCGCAGCTATGAGCACCTGAAACAGGTACAAACAACGTCTGACGGCCGGTTCTCCCTCCAGGTCGAACAAGAACAAAAGGCTTTCTCTTCTACGTTCCTGGTCGCAGGCAAACAGGGTCTGGCGCTTGGCTGGAGGGAAACTTACAACGTCAGAGACCACATCATTCGATTAGGCCGACCGAGTCAATTCAAGGGCATTGTTGTGGACCCAGCCAGCCGTCCTGTACCGGGTGCTAAAGTAAGAATATGTCTGAAAAACAAAATGATAACGCGCAGGGAGATAGCCCCCCTTCTTCCCGAAGGCTGGTTCACCACCCGGACAGATGCGAAGGGACAATTTCTCTTCGATAATGTCCCCGAAGGCTCAACCGCGGATTTTGGAGTTGAGGCCCCGGGCAGGGCTTCTATATGGACGACTTGCGATTTTGGCCCGGGCCAGGGTGAGCAGTTCACCGCAGGATGTACCGACATTCGCATAGTACTGCCCCCTGAGGCATGCATCAAAGGCAAGGTGGTTGAGCAAGAAACAGGCGAACCGGTAGCCAGTGTTAAAATACTGGCAAGGCATACAAGTCACGCCAACTGGCCATACGTCCAGGATAAGGTGTACTCGGACTCGAACGGCAAATTCGTAATCACCGGATTAGCGCCGGGCAAATATCTATTGCAGACAATATCCGACAAAAAAGGTGCAGGAAACATCGCTGTAGCCGTCGAACCCGGCCGGACCGTCAGTGACATAATAGTCTCTCTGACAGGGTGCCCTCTTGAGGTGATTGTGTATGATGCGGAAAAAGGAGGGCCTATTGAGGATGCATACGTTACAGTCACACAGAAGCATGCTAAAACAAAATATACTACATTCAGTCAACAATTGACCGCGGATGCCGATGGTCTGGCCCGATTTTGTGTCCCGCCGGGAGAATGTGAGGTGGAAGTTATCAAACCCGATTATGGAGCAATATTTCAATCACAACGCGTGCAGCTCGAAGCAGGGCAAAAAACTCGGCACGAGGTGTCCCTGCCCCGTACGGCAATCGTCCTCTCCGGAGAAGTATCGGATGAACAGGGACACGCTATTTCCGGCGCTTTGGTTATGCATCAGTCGTTTGGACTTGGATTCAGTACCCTCACAGACGCCAATGGTCATTTTGACACCAACGATATCCACTTCCACTCTTCACGCCTCCCCTCGTCAGTCAGGGTATTGGCTCAACACATACCATCAGGCCTGGGCGCTGCCGGAGTACTCCGGGACCCCACCAGAACAGGCAAATCCCACGGCCGAATAATCCTCAAGCCGGCCTACGTTCTAACCGGACGCGTCACCGACCCCGCAGACAGGAGCATACCTGCGGCCTATGTCAAACTGCTGAAAGGATCAAGTAGCACAATAGTCACGGAGGTAGCCACAGATTCCAACGGCGTTTATTGCATCCGTTCCGTTCCTCCCGAAGGGGACAACCTGAAGTATGCCATTGTCGCAAATGCCGAGGGCTTCGGGCAAACCGCAGCTAACAGAATTCCATTTCACGGCGATACAGCCAGGCCTGTACACCTGGATCCGATCGTATTGCAACCGGCCGACCAGGTTATCTCTGGAGTAGTCGAGGACGCGAACAACCAACCCGTCGCCGGCGTTTCGGTCTGGGTACGTGGCCCCGGGATCATTAGAAATTACAGACAGATGGATTATGGCGAAACGCTTACCGACGAACAAGGCCGGTTCCGCATTACGGGCGTATGCAAAGAACCTCTGCATATTTACGCGAGTTCACCATCGGCGCAGCGACTGACCGGCCAGACATGGGCAAATGGAGGCAACGAGAATGTCAGGGTCGTTCTGGGCCAAAAGCTCATCTTCAGTCCATCGCTGATAGGCAAACCATTACCTGACCTGAAAGACTTAAAAGTTGATCTATCCCCAGCCGATACCGACGATAAGATTTTACTCGTCTGCTTTTTTGATATGCAGCAGCGGCCTTCACGGAACGGTATAAGAGAACTTACCAAGCGAGCAGAAGAACTGAAAGAAAAGGGCGTAGCTGTCATCGCAGTTCAAGCCTCGGAGGTTGATGAAAATGAGCTCAATGGATGGGTGAAAAAGTATAACATCTCCTTCCCAGTCGGTATGGTTCAAGGCGATGGGGAAAAAACCAAGTATGATTGGGGCGTTCGTTCGCTTCCCTGGTTGATTTTGACTGACCGACAACATATTGTCCATGCGGAAGATTTTTCACTGACTGAACTCGATGACAAAATAAGTGAACTCGCTCAAAAGCAGAACTGAGTGAGTGTGAACTTTCGCACTTTTTGAATTGTGTTAAATTGGGTAATTTTTGAGCTTATGAGCCATTTCGCGACAATAAATTAATTTTTGTAATGTTCGAACGATTTATCGAACATGCATAAAATACCAAATTATTCGTAAGTCCCTATTTTGTAAAGGATTCATCCAATAATAAGTGCGAAACTTAACTGAGTAATAAGCGAAGATTTCTAACGTAGTTGGGGCTCAGGATTCTCAAATGCACTTTTCTGCGTTTGAGGTTTCTCAAATATGCTGCCGAGAGTCAGAGCGCCGGGGTCACAGCGGATGCATTCGAGGCAGCGAACACATCGCAAGTCGTTGGGGCTTTTTTCCGGCTCTATCCCGTATTCGCACAATTGATGACAGTGCTGGCAGTCGGTGCATTTGTCGGCGTTGAACCGCAGAAAAAAGGCTGAGACGCGATTAAAAAGTGAGAATATCGCACCAAGCGGACACAGTATCCTGCACCACGGTCTTTTTATGAAGAAAATAGCAATTAGAAACAGGCCAAGGATGGTCAGCTTCACAGTGTTCGGCCAGGCAATCTGCCGGCCCGCAGTCGCCTGGCTAATCATATTGGGCACGGCCGCTTCGATGGCCCCGGCCGGACAAACCCGGCAGACAAAAAGCGGATGACCTTCGCCGAAGAAGTAGGGAATAGCCAACACAGTACCAATCAGCACTACGTAACGAAAATACCCGGTGAATTTGGGCAGGTCGAACTTCGCTGTCGGGACCTTCGCAACCAAGTCCTGCAGAAAACCGAAGGGACATACCCACCCGCATATCAGCGAACCAAACAAAGCAGCGACGGCGATTAACAGGCCAACCGCCATAAATGGAAAAATATGCAGTGCACTAAATTGGGCAAGGATGCCGATGGGACAGGCGAAAGTGGCCAGCGGACATGCGTAACAGTGAAAAACAGGTGAGCACACAGTATGCAAACGCAGGCCTAACGGGTCAAGCCAAACAAGCAGGAATGCTGATTGAACCCACATTCGCCAGCCGAGCAGTTTTGAAGCGAGATTATTTAATTTCGTTTTTTCGACCATGGCCACCATAGTCTGGTTTTCAACTGCCTCACGTAGAGCAGGCTTTGGGGGACTCGCCGGTGTATGTTTGCTTAACCTTCCCCGATTTATCCCGCGCTACGCCGCCCACTGAAGCTTCTTTTACAAGAGCGGGTTCCGACTTGGTAATCGATACAGAACCACCTTCCACCTTAGTTGTAATTTTTATAGAATGAAAGAACGCGCCGTAGGCCAAAACAATCACTCCGAGCGAAATCAGCAGGCAAAAAATGATTATTTTTATTTTTTTTGTCAGCATGGAAACCTCATCCATTGATATACAGTTTTTGTATTCTTTTAGTTTACTTTTCATATCGGCTAAAAACAAGCAAATAGTTTTGCTTTAATTGGCCGCTGTAATAAATGGCGGAGGCGAATGGGAATCGAACCCACCCGGGACCTTATCAGCCCCACACTGGTTTTGAAGACCAGGGGCACCACCAGGCACCAGTCACCTCCGCAAAGGCTTTGTTTATTATTCTATTGAATATCATAGTAATAAATCCGCTTTGTCCTGTCAATGAGTAAGTGCCCCGTTTGAAATTGGCTTTGATTGGGTTTGTTTTTTTGGGGCCTGAAGGCGGTTCATTTTCATAATCCTTTTGTGAAAAAGCGTTTGCGTTCATTTTGGGCCTTTAACGAAATTGGGTTTGTTTATTCGGACCGAAAAATCATCTTTTTTTCTGTAATCCTTTGTTAAAGTTAAGTTTACATTCATTTGGGCTTTTCGGAAATTGGGTTTGTTTGGGTTTGAATTGGGTTTGTTTTGACCAAGTGTCCAATTAGCAATATTTTCATAATCCATTGTATTATATATACTTACGTTCATTTGCAATCCGCCTACGGCGGACAAGATTGGGTTTGTTTTGCATAAAAAGTAGCTGATTTGTAGAGGGTCCTCGACAGATGTAGAGGCAAGTTAGTGAAGAGTGAGCTAAAGTGCCTAAAGTGAGCTAAAGTTAGATTCTCGATTCTCATTATGGAAACTCGATACTGGATACTCGATACTCGATTGTTGTGAGTGGTTAAATGGTTAATATAGATAATATGGATAAATTAGTTAAATGGTTAAGCTCTAATCTGGATCCCCGATTACGACATTCGAGGACAAGCTTAGAGTTTGGCTTCTTTTTGCTGGAGGCGAAAAAAGCAGCGCCTCTATAATTAGAGCTACCTGCACTTTTGATGCGAAAAAAGTCCTCGAATATCGATTCGTGATTCTCGTAACCCGATTTGGGAAAGTAAGTTAAAAATTTTAATAAAATTTTAATTTTTGTTCTGAGGTATCAGCGTTTTTGATTGAAAATTGGGGGAATTTTTACCTATTTTAAACCACAGATTTCACTGATTACCCGGATTATGTTTTAGCCAGCTTGGTGTTCTCGGCAAGCTCTGTTCTGAAAGCGAGCTTTCGCCACAGAGACTTGCTTTCGTCCACAAGGCCATCGAAACGGCCTTTTTCAGAAGCTGGCTAAGAACGGTTCTTGTTAGACGCGGATTAGCA
>DATKYR010000200.1:0-2013 GCA_035528395.1 Sedimentisphaerales bacterium | reverse complement strand
GTCGTCGTATCCGTCCAGCCACGCATTAAATATCCTGTTGCTCTCGGGGTCGGCGGGGTCAAGGTCATTGTAAGATTCAAAATCGTCCACGATAAGGAAGTTAGCTGTCGTAAAGCTCCAGAGGATGCCTGTCCACGGACTATCTGGATTGGCGCTATTTACCTCATCAATACGCCAGTAGTAGGTAGTATCCCACTGGAGCATTCCGGGGTCATAGCTCTCAGCACCGAGGTCCCTGGTGCCTTTATACTCCGGCGAACTTGTATCGGCATCGCACACGACCTCTTTATCTGTGCCAAAGTATAACTCATGCGAAGCAGCAAAGACACTCGGCGAGAAGGTAATAATCTGTGTCTGCTTTACATCCATAGCGCCATTAGCCGGGTTCGGGTTCCCGACGGCGCCCTGAGTAGTAAAGCTCCAGACGTCGCCTTTATGCGTCTCGATGACATCAAACTCATCGACCCGCCAGTAGTAAGTCTTAGCCAATTTAAGTGTTCCGGGAGTATAGGTTGCAGTTCCCTGAGGAAGACCTCCGGCGGCATTGCTCACATCGTCAAAATTATCACCGAAGTATACATAGTGCAATTTAGCACCGAAACCTCCGGTCCAGCTAAGGTCTGCCTCCGGGTCTACTTGCTCGGCAGCATCAGCCGGGTCGGGTGCATAGGCGGTCTTGGGAGGAATACTAAAGCTCCAGATATCGCCTTTCCACGGACTATTCGGCTCAGTATCATTGACCTCGTCAATCCGCCAATAGTAAGTCGTGCCCGGAACAAGACCATCCGGATAAGGAAATCCAGGAAAGCCGGCTACCAAGAACATCGCAGCTTGGTTACCTTGAAATGCGACTTCAGTACCGTCGTTCACATCGTCAAAATTATCGCTTAAGTACACATCGTGCGAGACCGCAAAATCTCCCGCTCGCCAGCTAATGTTCACCCACGTATCCTCATGTAGTGTACCATCAGCCGGGGTGGGGCTCAAGGCATATGGATATCCTTCGCCAACACCCATGACAAGACCCATAATCTCCTGCTCCGTCAGGGCCCGGTTATAAATTGCAGCTTCGTCGATAATCCCACGGACGTATCTGGGGTCATAAGAATAACCAATCTGCAGGGCGCCGACAGTCTCTTCAATGTGGGCAATCGCGTTGGTGGCCTGGGTAAGCCCTCCGTCATCCGTGTACACATACGCAACAGCTTGATCAGGGTCAAGTGTCACAGCCAACATCGTCCAGGTATCCTGGGGAATGACAGGACCGCCAGTCCAGCCCCATGTAGCTGATGAATCATTGTTCCAGGTGTAGTGTAAGGTATCGTTGTCACCAAAGTTCATTTCACATTGCCCCGCAACACGGGAGGATAAAAGCGGCGCCCAGTCACCTCCTCTCCAACCGTTGAGCCACGCCACAAAAGTGATGGTATCGGTCGTGAGTTCAAAATCGGGAACTGAGACGTAGCCACTGGTCCCGTCGAGCTCGATACCACCGCCGTAACGGCCCGCTGCCCATGTAGCGCCACCGACCAGAGTTCCGTCGTTACCGTTGCCACTTGAGTCATAGGCGGTGGTGCCGGAACCCTCTTCAAACCTCCACCAGGCGATAAGGCTGGGATCGGCGCCTTCGGCTACACTCATTGCCAGGCCCAGTACCAAAACAAAAGAAACCAAATAAATCAATTTTCTACACATAATAATCCTCCTTTAATAAAGAGAGTTAAAATAATAATGTCTTGGCCAAACACCAAAACACCCGTTGTCTTCGAGAAGCATCTATGAGAATTGTCGAATTTCGATTACCAATTTACGATTTGAAACGGAAGGATGAAAATCGCAAAATTGAAAATCGAAGATTTTTTTACAACTTGAGACTACCTCCTTCCTTTTTTGCAAAAAATCATAGAAATTTCACCTGCCTAAAGGCTAAAAAACCCAAAAACGCCTTTTAGGGCATAGACTATTCCATATTCACTTATAACAAATTAGTTACTGTTCCGTCAAGAAAAATCT
>DATKYR010000199.1:0-31059 GCA_035528395.1 Sedimentisphaerales bacterium | reverse complement strand
GATGATTTGATATTCTGTCTTTTGCATGGCTACTCCTTTTTGAATAAATGGTTAATATTTCCGCCTGATCTTACCTTATATCAGGCTGGAGTAGCCATCGCTTTTTTTCAACCTTCAACTATGGATGGGACAAGCTCTGTTGTTGAGGAGATCCACACCAGCGATATCATAGTGCTTAAGTCTTTCAAGAGTGAATTTGTATGGACAGACTGGATAATAAAACGTTTTGAGAAAGAAGCCACGCTTTGGATAGACATTACACGCCAAATTAAGATCCCAGCCTGGGATTGCTTTATTGTTCGAGCATTTAGTATAACACTAATAAATGACTTGCCTTATATTGAGCTAGAATACATTGATGGAGGAAATCTTGCGGCTATAATGAGGGCACATCTTAGGATCCCCCTTATTATAGATTTATCTGTACAATTCTGCAGAGCAATGTCATTTCTAAATGATAAATTGCCAAATTTTGTTCACCGTGACATAAAGCCCGAAAATCTGCTTTTTAAAGAGCTTATCGGCCAAAAAATTGTTTTAAAGTTGACAGATTTTGGGCTTGCTCTGGTGAAGCAAGAATTATTGAAAATCCAGACAAAAAAGGAAATTGCCGTAGGAACGAAAGTGTACATGTCACCAGAGCAAGCTGCAGGTAGTCCTGCTATTGATTATCGATCAGATATCTTCTCATATGGCATTGTCCTATATGAAATGGTTACTGTTGCCAAGCATCATGGAAGTGTTAAGTGGGCGAGTTTTATGCTCAACTTACAGAAAAGTCTTTTTAATGACGAAGAGATTATTATGCCAAGCTCCATTAATCCCAATGTACCGAAAGGCCTTGAGAGAATAATACTTAAATGCATTAGGAAGAATCCCGAAGAGAGATACCAGAGCTTTTCATGTCTTGAAGAAGATCTTAATCTGATAGTAGAAGGCACGTTGGATACTGATGATCGGTCATTCAGTGGAAAGTCATTTACGATAGATATGGATTACTTTGCGAACAGACGAAGTGACTTCGAACTTCAGTTAAAGCATGCCATGTCATTTTCGGCACTGGGAGACCATCAACAAACGATTGAACTACTTGATGAATTGCTTAAAAAATATCCAGATGACGGTCTAGTGTTGGCGAACAAAGGTAATGTTTTATGGAGATTGGGGCGCTTTCATGATAGCGTCCGTACATTGAGACATTCATTAAGGTCTAATCCAGACAATCATTATACATGGACTTATTTAGGTATGGCATTAGAGGGTCTCCAAGAATACGAAGAGGCTGAGAAATGTTACGACAAGGCCATCTCTCTTGATCCTAATTTCTCGGAAGCTTTAAGAAACAAAGGTGCATTGCTAAGTAACTTAGGCAGATTAGAGGAATCACTGGGATACTTCAACCAGGCCGAAGAGTTCAATGCCGATGATGCTTTGTTATATAAGTGCAAGGGAATTACCTATGAGAAGTTAAAGGACTATGAAGCGGCGATTGCATCGTACCAGAGGGCATTCGAACTGAATCAAAAGGATACTGAGTCGATGGCTTTTTGTGGAAATTGTATGGTATTACTAGGCAATTTCAGGAAAGGAGAAGAGCTACTTCTTAGAATACTAGAATTAGACGAAAATAATGCCATGGCTTACTTGTTCCTTGGTGCCAGTAAATATAATCAAGGTCAATTTAGTGATGCGCTTAGACTATTCTATCGCGTTAAGGAGATGGATCCAGAGCTTGCTGAAAAGCAGAATCTTAATAAACTAATTGTTTACTGTATTGGCCGATGAAAAAAAAACTTATCTATACATATTTTAGCTAATAATAGTAACGAACATCCAATAAAAGGATTACAACATGAATACAACAGAAGCTCTTCTTGCAATAGTCTCTGTCATCTCATTTGGACTGGCAGTATTATCGTTTGTACGAACGGAGATCAAGAAGGCAAACGAGCGTGCAAATATTGAAATTATGAGGGAAAGACTGAATGCGTTACATCAAGGGATTGAATCTTTGTTCTTTTCTATTGACGCCATTATTCAAATACCAAAGCATCGCGATGATGTTAGTGTGAAGGAGTTGCAAGATTTAGGAAGAGTTGTACGTGGTAACATATACCTACTTTCACAGAAGGTAAGGAAGTCAAGAGCAGGACTAGACAAATGGCAGTTTGGAAAAATGATAGAAAGCGATCAAATTAATGGTATTGCCAAAAATGTTGATATCAATCTTGACAAATCAGAGGACGTTATGAGGAACGAGGACCAAAAGTGAGCAGGGTGTAATCCCTAAAGATAATCTTTGTAATTAGTGAACTTTAGCCATTTTTTCATGGACCGTACCGCATTAAAGGCGGCATTACTGAATTTCGGGCAACTTGAGGTTTTCGGAACAAGTTGCTTTTAATTCGTAACTGTCTGTTAATAATAGGATTAATGGTGCCAATTTTGGCTAAACCCCACTAATTAGTGACAGGGGGAATTAACGGGTTACGCATGCCCAATAGGGTGTACATTTTTCGATGAGTTGTTCTTGCTAATGACAGTAGCGTAGGGTGGGGCTCCCTAGGGGATGCCTTACGGTATTGCCCCACCTTCAAGAATGTCACGTGCTTTGTTCTGAATTACTGGGGAGCTTTAGGACGCAGAGGACGGCTGGAATTAAGTATGCTGTACCCGGAATTAGTAAGTTGTTTCCAAGGGATTATTGTTATGAAAAGACGCGATTTTCTTAAAGTATTAGGTGTCGGTACAGTGGCCCCGCCGGTGGCGGGTTTCCTAAAGACCCAGCGTTGCTGGGGTGTACAGTCAAGGATAAGGGCAAGCCAGCCATCAAATACGAAGCCCAACCTTACTTAGCTCTGCAGGTTCCGGAAGAAGACCTCAACCAGGTGCCTTTAGGCACGTAAATATTGAGGGGCAAATGGCCGGAAACACCTTACAAAGGCAAATCGTACCTGCCGCATCCAACCCCCAAAGCCTGTTACGCAGCGATGATAAGCTTTATGGACCGGCAGGTGGGGCGGATTATGAAACTGCTCAAAGAGCTGAATCTTGACGACAATACAGTTGTGCTCTTTACCTCTGATAACGGCACGACGTTTCTGAAAGACCAGGTCGATTACGAATTTTTCAACAGCGTTGGTCCGCTCCGCGGCTTAAAAGGCTCGCTCTACGAAGGCGGCATCCGTGTGCCCATGGTTGTTCGCTGGCCTGGAAAGATAAAAGCCGATACCGTCAGCGACCATCTTGCGGCGCACTATGATGCGCTGGCCACTTTAGCTGACATTGCCGGTGCAAAAGCGCCAGACGATACCGATGGAATCAGCTTTGTTTCGACGCTGCTATCCCAGCCGGTTCAACAGAAAAAACATGATTATCTTTTCTGGGATTTTGCCGGCTATGGTGGACAATTAGCTGTTCGCATGGGTAAGTGGAAAGGTATCAAACGCGAGCTGCTGAAAAATCCGGATGCACCGCTGGAAGTGTACGACCTGGAAAAGGATGTCTCTGAGAAGAACAACCTGGCTGAAGAATACCCGAAGGTCGCCGCGAAAATCGAAAAGATAATGCTTGAAGCGAGAAGCCGGCCTTTAACAAAGATGTTCCAGTTCGGCCAATATCAGGAATGATTCAACTTCTGAGCAGCCTAACTTTAAGCTGTCGTTGAGAACATAGAGAAATACAACAAAACAACCGCATACGACGCCTGCGCCGATTGGTTCGGTATATGCCCTGTTTGTTTTCATAAGCACTAAGGTTGATATACGAACTTCTTTCTCCCTCTGGTTAGTCAAAAAAATGAAACGACCATCTCTTCATAGGCATATCGGGGGCAGCGATGAGGAAGGTATATGATGAACACGTAGAAATATGGATTTTCATCGGCACAAGCAAAAAGACTGGACGGGAACAGCAAATTTGATTATCATTCAGTTTGGCTAAACCGGCAATGAATCGGACTGATTGGTATATCAAATATCTTCTATCTTGCTAATGAGGAGTTATCCAATGAAGCAGCAAATCACAATGAGTAATACTGAGCTTGTATCGGCGCGTTTTCGTACTCTTATTGGTTTTTTGGGTTTTCTGATGCTGTTCGTTGTCTGCAGCGTTGGTATAGCTGAGGATTGGGCGACTTACCGGTCGCAGATATCGCGAAGCGGTATTACCTTTGAAACCGTTGGCCCGAGGCTTTTTCTGCAGTGGAAATATATTCCAACCCATCCGCCCAAAACCGCCTGGCCGATGCCTTCGGAAGAGCTGCCAAGAATGCACAACGACAATGCGTATCACGTTGTGATAGCTGATAATAATGCCTATTTCGGTTCCTGCATTACAAACAAGGTTTATTCAATCGATGCTTCTCAAGGCAAGGTACGCTGGACATTCTTTACCGAGGGGCCGGTTCGTTTTGCTCCGGCCGTTTATGACGGCAGGGTTTATGTCGGTTCCGATGATGGTTATGTGTATTGTCTCGATAGCAAAGACGGCTCGCTCATATGGAAATACCGTGCCGGGCCCAGTGATGAAAAGGTCATTGGCAACGGCAGAATGATATCTCTCTGGCCGGTCAGAACAGGCGTTCTGGTTGACAACGGGGTTGTCTATTTCGCGGCGGGTGTCTTTCCATACGAAGGGTTATACATTTGTGCCCTCAGGGCTGAGGACGGCTCGGTCGTCTGGAGGAACGATACTATAGGTGACCGCGCGCATGAGCTGGATTACGGCGGGATATCGCCACATGGTTACATGGTCGCATCCAGGGATGTCCTGTACGTTCCTTCGGGGCGGTCAATGCCAGCTGCCTTTGACCGCCAAACCGGAAAATTCCTTTTCTGTGCTTCCCCCGGCGCCAAACGGGGTGGGACGTGGGCTTTGATAGACAATGACAAGCTTATCTCCGGTGTCGATTACTCCGGCAAACCTCACAAAGTCACTTACGACGCAAAAACCGGCAGGCGACAGGGAGAGGCTTTCGCCTGGTTCCCGGGAATTGATATGGTCCTTACCCGTGAGGTATCATACGTCTTAGCCAAAGATAGGATTTATGCTATTAACCGGTCCAGGTACATTGACGCTGTGAGAAAAGCCGGCAAACTGGCAGGTGAACGCAAAAAACTGGCAAGCCAACTATCAAGCCTGAGAAGTAAACTCGAATCAGTCGATGAGAAAGCCGGTAAAAAGATCAACCAGCAAATTGACGAGCTAATCCGTAAGACCGCCTCTCTGACTGCAGAAGAGAAGCGGTTACGAGACTCAAGCTATGAGTGGAGCTACTCAAGAAGAGGGCTTCGTTCGATAATCCTGGCAGGCAAAGTTGTATTCGCCGGCGGTGAAGGTTTCGTCGTCGGTGTTGACTCAAAAACCGGCAAGGAAGTATGGAAGAGCGATGTAGACGGCGCCGCAGTCGGACTGGCCGCCTCCGGTGGTCGTCTGGTCGTAAGCAGCGACAAAGGTCCCATCTATTGCTTCAGCGGAACCGAAGTCGCGGCGGCGAAAGAAATCAGACCGGAAATAAAAGCTGAGCCCTATGCCAATGATTCACTTACCGAGACATACAAGGCCGCCGTTGAAAAAATCTTAGCCGAAAGCGGTGTAAAGAAAGGATACGCCTTAGTCCTGGATTGTGGCCAAGGGCGACTCGCTTACGAATTAGCGAAAAGAACGGAACTAAAAATTGTCGGCCTGGAAAAAGAACCAGAAAAATTAGCCGCAGCCCGGAAAAATCTCGAAGCCGCCGGCTTGTTAGGAAAGCAAGTTGTGGTTGAGCCCTGGGATTTAACGTCTCTGCCGGACTATTTTGCCAACCTGATTGTCTCCGACGGTATGTTGATTACCGGCAGAACAGAAGGGACGAGGGAAGAAGTCCGGCGCATTCTCCGTCCCTGGGGAGGCGAAGCGTGCCTAAGCTTTCACCGTGATGGAGAGGTCGTCTGGAGAAAATTTTCACGAGGCCCATTGGAGGGTACCGGCTCCTGGACTCAGCAATACAGTGACCCTCAAAATACCGCCTGTTCAGGCGATGATTTGGTCTATGGCCCGTTGGGGGTTCTTTGGTTCGGAGGGCCCGGCCCCCAGGGAATGGTCGAGCGGCATGCTTGCGCGCAAAGCCCCGTCTCCATGAACGGCCGAGTATTTATGCAGGGCGAAGAACTAATCATGGCTGTCGATGCATTCAACGGAACCTTACTGTGGAAAAGGGAAATTCCGGGAGCGGTCCGCGTCAAAGTTAAGGCCGATTGTGGAAATCTGGTCGTAACGGAGAATGGTCTTTATGTGGCTGCTCAGATTAAATGCTACCGCCTGAATCCGGAAACAGGCGAAACCATACGTGAATATAAAATCCCCCCCTCTTCCGATGGGAGCCCTCGCCGATGGGGCTATATATCAGTTGTCGATAATATTCTCTACGGTTCGACCGCAACAGCTATGGATGAAGACTACGGTGCTACTTTGAAACGTTTCGTGGTAAATGGAAAATGGAAGAACATTGAGGACATCCCGGAAGAGTACAAGGACCGGTATGAGTACTCTAAAAAGCTATATCCTGATATAAAGGATTTGCGGATGGCTGCCCAAAGGTCGGGAGCTATGTATGGGTCAATGACATCTTTCGCCCGAGGTGGAGAGTTCCTGCAGAAAAACGCGGTGACCGAGAATCTAATGGTGGGCGACAAACTATTCGCAATGGACACGGAAACGGGCGAGCTGCTGTGGGAGCGCAACGGGAAAAAAATCGCTAACATTACGATCACGCTGGGAGATGGAAAAATCTTCTACGCCGACAGCGAAATAACAGAGGGTCAAAGAAACCGAGCCCTGAAGAGAAGGCGAAGACTCACAAAAAGTGGAGTGTACAAGGAAAGAGAAGGGATTCTTGAAGAGCTAAGGGAAAAGAAAAAGTTTCTTGCCGAGAGGTTGAAAGAGGACAAATCATATAATCAGAAAGAACGGGTTGAATATCTAATTAGTTCTTTAGAAGCTGAATTATTTAAGGAGGAGTATCCCGAAGGGAGTTTAACGTATGATGATGCCGATGTGAGAAATGTTTTTGCGCTTGACGCCGTTACAGGAGAGTTAATCTGGAGACGTCCTGTCGATTTAACGGGATGCTGCGGCGATAAGATGGGAGCCGCATATAGCGATGGCATTCTTTTCTTTTTCGGCAACCATGGCAACCACGATGCGTGGAGATTCAAAGAAGGCGGCCTGAAATGGCGGCGCATCACGTCGTTATCCGCCGAGAAAGGCGATATGGTTTGGTCCCGAACCCTGAACTATCGCACACGGCCGGTCATTGTCGGGGACAAAATTATCCTGGAGCCTCGCGCTTGCGAACTTCGTACGGGCGAGATTATTATGCGCGATCATCCGATCACCGGCGAGAAAGTTCCGTGGGAGTTCTTACGTCCCGGCCATACGTGCGGTATCACCGCCGCTTCGGCTAAAGGCCTTTTCTATCGTTCGGCCTGCACGGCGTTTTATGACCTTGAGCATGACAATGGAGTTACTATCTTCGGCGCTTACCGTCCAGGCTGCGCCATCAGCTTGATACCGGCCGGCGGCCTATTGCTCTCCCAGGAGGCGGCGTCCGGATGTACATGCTCATACCCGGTCCGTTGCTCATTAGCGATGATGCGCAAACCAAACAGAACTCAGCCCTGGACGGTCTATGTCACGCCCGGCGAGCTGAATCCTGTTAAGCGTTTCGCTATAAATTTCGGCGCCTCCGCGGATATGAAGGATGATGAAGGAACCGTTTGGTTCGGTTATCCGAATCCGAAAACTAATCCGAGCTTTCATAATCATTATCCGAATTACGGTGTGAAGTTTGACCTCCGTGACCAGACCTTGCCTGGGATGGGATATTTCCGCCACGACTTCAAAGGAGTCAGCATAGCTGATACCGATAAGCCATGGCTATTCACATCCGGCTGCCAGGGGATGCTGCGTTGCGAAGTACCGCTGATCGATGATGCAGCCGGTCAGAAAGCAGCCCTGTACACCGTACGTCTCGGCTTTAACGCGCTGCCGGGAGACCAGGCAGGCCAGCGCGTCTTTGATATCAAGCTCCAGGACAAGGTGGCGGCGGAAAGCTTTGATATCTTAGAAACAGCAGGAAAAGCCAACAGAGCGGTCGTAAAAGAATTCAAAGGCGTTAGGGCCGAAAGTGTTCTCGTCCTTGAACTGCTCCCCAAATCAGCTAATCCACAGATAAATCAGGCCCCGATAATCAACTTCATTGAGGTCGTCAGAGAAGATGCGGGAGAGATAGCCCAAATACCCGGGAAAAGTATGTGATAGAATTTAATTCCGCAAACCTAAGGACTCCTTTCGGAGGACACCTGACGGTGGAAATACGTTCTTTTTGTCTGTGGTCAAAAAACACAGAACAACCAGTCTCTTGACTTAGGACTCGTGATGTAGAAATTTTATCCTCCACCGAAATCGTCAATTACTCTAACTTAGCTGTTTATATACGTTTTTGAGGCGAAAAATAGGGAGTGGAAATTTATTTAAAAAATTTTATATTTTTTTGTTGACAACTACCACAGTATGTAGTACTTCAGTATGAGGTACTTAATCGCAGAACTTATTAGAAGAAAGAAAGGTTGGCTCTATGGGCAAGAAGTCACTTGATCACTTTGGCGAATTACAGCGTGCGGTAATCGAGGTAGTCTGGGAGCTTAGCGAGGCAAGTGTGCGTCAGGTATGGAAGCGGCTTTGTCGCAAGAAAGAGCTGGCATATACGACAGTTCTTACTTCAATGCAAAGACTCGAGAGGGCCGGATGGTTGCGGCATCGAGCAGAGGGTAAGAAAAACGTATATCTGCCGACACGGACCCGGGCACAAGCCGGAGCTGGTTCGGTCCGTAAGTTCGTGCAGCGGATGTTCAATGGCAATGCTCTTGTGTTGTTCCGGCAGCTAGTAGAGGAAGGCGAACTCAATGATGAGGAGCTTAAAGAGCTTCAAAACTTGATTAACAAAAAGCGAAAGGAGAAACGGAAATGATACGCGAACTATTTATGGAAGATCTCTCATTGTGGGGCTGTGTGTGGCAGAGTACAATGTTTGCCGTGATTGGGCTGGTGGGCAGTTTCCTCTTAAGACGCCGACCGGCCAGAGCCTCTCAGGTGCTATTCCTTGCCATGGTAGCAGCAGTGCTTGTGCCTGCAATGAGCGTTCCGGTTAAGCACTTTGAGTTGGGCCTCTTTACAGAAGAGCCGATTTTGCTGCCGTCGGTGGTGAAAGATATACCTACGGAAGCGTCTGTGTTTTCCGCCTCATCAGAGCCCCAAACCGAAGATTATGAAGGAGTGACAGATTTAGAATTAATTGAGGCCGGTTCAGGAGGTGCTGGCATCCCGTGGCGTCCGATTGTGCTGTATGGGTGGATGATAATAATATTAATCTTGTTGGGGCGACTATTTGCTGCATTTTTCAGCGGAGTTTGTCTGCTGCGACGAGCACAATCCCAGGGCTGTGAGCAAATCCAGCGAGCGGCAGATTGTGCAAGAGCAAGACTTGGAATTACGAAAGACCTGCAAGTCCGCAGCAGCAAGGATGTGCGTAGTCCTGTGATATGGTGCTGGAGACCAATCCCCGTCCTGTTAGTGCCAGGCGATTTGGATGATAGAGTCGATTGGGAGGGCGTGATATCTCATGAGCTTGCACACTGGAGGCGATGGGACCACATTAGCGGCTTAATTGCAGAGCTAATCGTGTGTGTCCTATGTTGGAATCCGCTCTTATGGTGGTCAAAGAAGCGAATGGTGAGGCTGAGCGAGCAGGCATGTGATGACTGGGTACTCGCCGGTGGACGGCCTTGCGAGGATTATGCACAGTCGCTGCTAAATTTCAAACCTCAGAAACAGGCTGCATTTGTGCCTGCGGTAGTGCACAGCAAAAGGGGACTGGCCGACAGGGTTCGCCGGATTCTTCAAGACAGTTGTGGCAACCCGCGGACCGGTGTGGCATGGGCCCTGGCAGTAAGTCTTGTGGCTGTATGTCTTACTACCGGCTTAGCATTTGCACAGACCCGGCCTGCAAAACCGGAAGCTGTGGCCGAACAAAGAGGCGAAGTCACTGAATTACTGATCAAAGCTGCGATTGACGGTAACATTGAGCAGGTCAAATCACTTCTTTCAAAAGGTGCTGATATCGATGTTCACAATGAAGCTGGCGATACACCTCTTCATATTGCGGTCAAGAAAGGTCACATGCAGCTTGTCCGGTTCTTGATCGACCAGGGTGCAGCTATCGATGCCAAGAACAATGTTCAGAAAACACCTCTTGATATTGCTGTGTTGAAGCCGCCCCGCATGAAAATCGTTGAACTACTCGTCGAGAAAGGTGCTGCTATTTCCACAATCCACGCAGCTGCATTCGTAGGCTATCTCGAAAAGATACGGAGCTTCATGGAGGGCGGTACTGACATAGGCACAAAAGGCGAAGACGGCCAAACACCTCTGTTCAAAGCTGTCTATGGTGGACACGTTGACGCTGTCAGGTTCCTTCTTGACAACGGAGCGAATGTCAATGAAAAGGACAAGGAAGGCAACACATCCTTGCACTATGCAGTATGGTTTCACAGAAATGAGATAGCAAAACTGCTAATCGATAGAGGAGCAGACGTTCAGGTAATTGGCAGTTTCGGCTTCACGCCCCTCCACTGGGCCGCTATGGTGAGCAATAAGGAGATGGCTGAGCTTCTTCTTGCCAAAGGGGCTGATGTGGATGCAAGGGCCGAGAATGAGAAAAGCAACTTTACCCCCCTCGATTTTGCCATCGACAAGTTTTCCCCAGCCATTGGGCGGCTACTCGTTGAGAGAGGTGCCGCGGTCTCTTCGATTCATGCTGCAGCCTTTGTAGGGGACTTGGCTAAGGTAAAGTCCTTCCTCGAAAACGGCGTCGGTGTTGGTGAGAAATTTTATGGCGTGACAGCTTTACATACAGCATCTGCTGGTGGCAACAAAGAAGTGGTAGAGCTTCTTCTCGCAAAAGGGGCTGATATCAATGCATTGCGGCGGGGACAGGGCCATACACCTTTGCATTGGGCCGTAAAGGCCGGCCATAAAGATATCGTAGAGTTGCTTATTAATAAAGGTGCCGATGTCAACAAGCAGATGCCGTTATTCTATACCTCCCCTCTCCACATCGCCGCGGGTGCCGGTTTTAAGGATATTGCTGAACTACTTATAGACCGCGGTGCCGATGCCAACGCCAAAAATAGAGAGAGCTGGACGCCTCTTCACTATGCGTGTTGGAAGAACCATAGAGAAACAGTCAAAGTCCTTCTGGCCAAGGGTACCATCCTTGATGCACGAGAAGAAGAGGGCAAGACCCCTCTGACATTTGCAAAAGAAGAAGGCTACACCGAAATCGTCGAACTGCTGCTTAAGCACGGGGCCAAAGAATAATGTAGCCTCCCGTCGATTGTCGCTCGGGGCACGGGAGACGGGTCACTGACTAATCGCTTGTGTTAGTTTATTGCGGTGTTTGTTCAGCCATTCGGCTTTGCTTAGAATCATTTTCAAAAAATCGACACGCTACCGACGGTCCTAAATTTGCGTAGAAAATATGCAACAGCCAACCCCTTGTTGCTCATAGGTCGGCAATGCAGTAGAGATATTCTTTGCCTTTTAGGAACAATTCGTTGCCAACAATGGCAGCAGAGCAATCGAACTTATCATCGAGGGTATTAGTGGCTAAAACCTGGAGTTTCTCGGATAGCTTGATGACCTGGGTCTTTCCGTTTCGTCCAACGAAATAAACACGGTCGGCCGCCCCCACAGGTGATGCGAAAATCTCTCCCATGCCCTCCAGGCGCTGCTCCACGAAATTGGCCTTGCCGGTCTCGGCCTGGTAGGAGGAAATTACTGCCCGGTTGACAGAACAGACATAAATTTTGTCACCATAGAGCAGTGGTGAGGGGACATACGGAGTGGCCTCCTTGACCTGCCAGCTAATGGCATCGGAGCCGGTCAGGTCACCCGTGCGGCCAAGCTCGATAGCCTGCAAGGCGCTGCCTCGAAAACCACTGGTACAAAATACCTTTCCGAAACCAACGACCGGCGACGGTATTACATTGCCGGTCTGCCCAGAGCATTGCCAGAGCAGCTCACCTGTTTGAAGATCATAGGCGCGAATGAAACCCGTTGCGCTCGTGATTACCTGCGTTTTGCCTTTTACTTCGACAGCAATCGGTGTCGCCCAGGATGTGGTCTCATCACGGCCTTTTTTCCAGATTGTTTCGCCCGTTTGCTTATTGAGCGCGTAAATAAAGGAATCATCTTCATGGTCAAGCACGACGATTACCGCATCGCCAGCCAGGGCCGGCGAGCTGCCCTCGCCGAACATCATTTTCTTTCTCATCTTCCCAAGGTCCCTGCTCCATTTATAATTGCCATCGATGTCGTAACAGTGCACACCTCGGGACCCGAAACTTGCCCAGACGTATTTGCCATCGGTAACCGGTGAATAGGAAGCAAAGCCGCCGTAATTCGAATGATGGCCCTCATGGGGCACCTCTTCACGGGCGGTCTTCTGCCAGCGAAGCTTGCCGGTCTTTCGGTCCAGACAGACAAGGTCAAACTTATATATATTCCTGGGAGCCCGTCCACCATGAAAGGGTGTTCGTTCCTCTTCGTCTTGACTTTGGGAAGCGGTCTGCGCAACCGGAGAGTCTTTCCTGTCAGTCTCAATCGCAGCGAGAAAGAATATCCTGTCACCCCAGATAACCGGGCTTGAGGTGCCCTGTCCGGGCAACTTGACCTTCCATTTAATATTCTCCGTCTCACTCCAGGTCAGAGGGGGATTACCTTTTCGGGCTGCACCTGTGGCGTCAGGCCCGCGCCAGGTCGGCCAATAATCAACGCCCGAACCCCCGTAGGCAACCGCCGACCCCAGAGCTGTCAGTAAGCCGACACTGATTGCCAAAACCGCCAGTTTGTACATTCGAGCTTCCTTTCCATCTTATTGTCACTCTCAAGTCAAATTTACAAGTAAGTCTGCTTAGCAACACTGCTGAATTTATCTATTGATATAATAGTCGTTGTGTCTTATAAATACAAGGGTGTTGACTGGTGTTTTCAATGTTGGCTTTTATAAACAAAGTTATTCTTAAGCGAATCGCCCGCTAAAAGGAGAATCGCTGTTAGCACGTGAACTTAATAGTGTGAAGTGACAACAGTGTATCAATATCGGAGTGCTTATGAGTAGAATACTTGTGCATATAATAGTTATTGTATTGTTGTTGGCCGCTCCGACCTTAGGAGCAGATTGGCCTCAATGGCGAGGCCCCAATCGAGATGGTACCTGGCGTGAAAAAGGTATTGTCGAGAAATTCGAGACTTCACGGCTTGAAATCCGGTGGCAGGCCGCAATTGCTAACGGCTACAGCGGGCCAACCGTTGCCAACGGCCGGGTATATGTCACCGACCGCTTGGCTTCCCCGTCTCAAATCGAGCGTGTTCACTGCTTCGATGCCATGACCGGTGAGAGAATCTGGTCTCATGCCTATGAATGCAAATACGAAAGAGTCGATCGCAGGGACGGCCCCCGTGCCTCGGTTACTATTGACGAGAACCGTGTTTATTCGCTCGGCACGATGGGACATTTTTTTTGTTTCGATGCGGCAAAAGGAGAAGTCCTATGGAGCAAAGATCTCAATGCCGAGTACAAAATCAGAATGCCCCTTTGGGGTATTGCAGCTTCTCCACTTATTGAAAGCAATCTGGTCGTAGTACAAATTGGCGGCAAGGACAACGCCTGCATCGTCGCCTTCGATAAAGTCACCGGACAGGAAAAATGGCGGGCCCTAAACGACTCCGCCTCATATTCGGCGCCTATCGTCATTGAACAGGCGGGCAAACGCGTGCTGGTCTGCTGGACCGTCGAGAGAGTTGTCGGGCTGGACCCCCTGAACGGAAAGCTTTACTGGCAACACCCATTCCCCCCTGACCGTCTCAGCCAGAACATTACCACACCGGTTTTCAAAAACAACTATCTTATTGTCAGCAGCTTTTTTGACGGTTCACTACTTCTAAAAGTTAATCCCGACAAGCTCGCCGTGGAAAAGGTCTGGCAGCGCAGGGGTCCCAACGAAAGAAACACGGACAGCCTTCATTGCTGCATATCCACTCCTTTACTTCAAGGGGATTACATCTATGGCGTGGACAGTTACGGCGAACTTCGCTGTCTGGATTTGCACACAGGCGACCGCATCTGGGAAAGTCTCGACGCAGTCCCCAAGGACCGCTGGGCCAACATTCACATGGTACAACATGAAGACAAAGTATGGATGTTTAACGAACGCGGTGAATTAATAATCAGCAGATTGACGCCAAATGGATACGATGAAATCAGCCGTTCAAAACTTATCGAGCCTACACAAGGACAACTAAGCCAGCGCGGCGGGGTGTGCTGGTCCCATCCAGCATTTGCATACAAGCACGTTTTCATTAGAAACGACGAAGCACTTCTTTGTGTGGACCTTTCGGCAAAAGATTAGATGCCGACGCCAAGTTACCTTAAGAGCCTATCCCAATAACCCGCTCTATTGCGGCCGGCTGCAAAGCCCGATGCCTGCGTTGTCGGCCAAAAACGTTCTCAACGTGGAGAAAACCACGTCTCCGAGCATTTTTGGCCTGCCGCCTTGGCCTCGAACTCCGCCACAGGCGGACAAGTTTTCGCTCGGCCTCATAACGACCCGGTTATTCGGATAAGCTCTTAATCATTAGGCGGCTATCTCAGGTCGAATTTCTTCTTGAAAAAACTCAGAGACTTCGCTTCGGCATAAGGCAAATAGAGGAACGAGCTATAATGACCCGAAAAAAGATAAATCACTTCCGGTTTGCCAATAGCTTCCCACAATCTGTCGCCACACTTTCTCGGCACAACTCTATCAAACGACGCAATATACATTAAGACATTTCTGGCATCTATATACTCGGCCAATTTGAGAGGGTCTGTTGTCACCTTGTCTGATAATTCAGTATATATGGTTTCAGAGGAGATTCCCCTTTCCATAAATTCATTGATGTAGTCTTTCAAGTCTTTCTCTCTGGAAAGAAGAGCTATATCTGCAATACTGCCACCGGCAAGACCTATTACACTGCACTTCAATCTTTCATCCACCCCTGATACCAAGCTTGCCTTTATGCCGCCGAGGCTTAAACCTAAACAGCCGAGTCTATTTTCATCAACTTCTTTTCTTTCGACCAAGTAGTCCAGCGCTTGTCTGTTATCCAAAACTGTTTGTCTAAAGTAATCTTCAACCTCTTCCGCACTCTCGGTATCCTCCAAATCGACCTCCCTATTATGTACAACAGCACAATTGAAACCATTGGATGCAAAAAGGCGGGCAAAACCTCTAACAGAAAAATCTACTCCACCGGATATCGGCAGAATAAGCACGGTAGGAAATTTTCCGTGCTTCTTTTGCACGTAGCAGTCAATTTTTATATTCTCTGTTCCGAAGACATTTAGTGCCGAAGGAAACTCCACTCTCTCGATAACGTACCGTTTCTTTTCATTAATTTTCTCAACTTTAGCTTCAATAGTACGCCTGGGGTAGCTGTAATATTTCAGCATCTCCGCACTTCTCTCGCCTGGACCAGCATAAGCCGGGTCACATCTGTAATGCGCACACGAAGAGAACAATATTAGACCAAAGGCCAAAATTGACTCGAACAGCACCTTCAGACTTGTATAACCTTTTGACTTCGTTTGAATTGTGTGTTCCAATTCCGACACGCGGCTAAATCTCTCCTGCATTTTTAAATACCGGCTTATAAATGTTTCACATAAGTTTTTTACCAAGTATACCTTACTTATACTACTCTACCTGCAATTCGGCAAGCGAAGAGGTAGATAGTTCTTGGCCTTTGCAGGCTATCTTTTTGCTTTCCGGTCCAGAAGAAGGAAAGAAAAACCTGTATTTCTTAGCCAGATTTGATATTTTAATCAAGCAAAGGCAAAGTAATATAGCTGGATTATTGTACCGAGAAGCATCCGTTCATCCGGGAAAAACAGGAGAGTAGAAATGAATAAATTTTCAGATGTCTTTCTGAGTTTAATTTTCTGTTTGTTGTCCGCCTGCAGCAGTCAATTGATGGCTGGTTCGCACACTCCTTATCCGGCAAGCAAGCTCATTACCAAGCTCACATGGACCCCGGAAGTATTGAAAATGAAAGGTTGCGTAAGTGGGGACAACTGGCCTATTGCCTGGGTAGACGACGACCTTCAGATCACGGCCTTTTGCGATGGGCAGGGTTTTTCCAGGCAGGACCCGGATCTGTCATTAGGATTTGCTATGGTTTTTGGGGATCCTCCTGACTTCCGTGCTGAAAATTTTCAGAGTAATGCAGATACACCAAAAGGCGGAGGGCCGACAGGAATCAAGGCGAGCGATCTGATTATAGTAGATGGTATTCTCTATATGTTCGTGAGAAACTACAAACCTCCGGGGTCCGACGACTTCACTAATTCCCGATTGGCCTATTCGACCAACCTTGGCGTCAAATGGACGTGGGTTAACTGGTACTTCTCAGATACTTTCGGCTGTCCGGCGTTTGTGCAGTTCGGCAAAAATTATGAAGGAGCTCGAGACAGTTATATTTATATCGTCTCGCAGGCAAATGACAGTGCATACAGCTATTCACCGAATATCGTGATGGCTCGGGCGAAAAAGGATACCGTTATAGAGAGGAACTCCTATGTTTTTTTCGCCGGTCTCGATAAAAACGACAATCCCCTCTGGTCGCCGGACATCTCAAAGCGAAAACCTATTTTTACCGACCCCAAGGGGACGCAACGCGTAGCGATTACTTATAATGCAGCCCTTAGTCGATATATCCTGACTACTTCTCATCTTGCCGGTGAGAAGGCAACGCACACCGCAGCTTTGGGTGTTTTCGAAGCTCCGGAGCCGTGGGGACCCTGGTCAACGGTCTACTATGACGACCATTGGTCGGTAAAGGATGGGAAAGACTGTCGCACGTATCATCATCGATTCCCCCCAAAGTGGACGAGTGCCGACGGTAAAACGATGTGGCTGCTTTATTCGGGTCTGGACTGTGGTTTGTACTCTTTCTGCATGAAAAAGGCTACACTTGAGATTGCCCCGAGTGAATAGGCGTGCTTAAACAAGGCCCAGAGTTCCACTCTCACAGTTGGCTGGTTTTGTCTGAGAATATTACTCCGATATAGACCGGCCGTTGTCAACTGATAGAGTTGTTGTTATACTTATAATATGCTCCCGATTGCCTGGCAAAGGCCCAATTGGGAACAAAGTGATTAACAGCAGTTAGCTGGCAAAGCAAGTGTGATAAGGAGGCTTAAAATGAGCACGCAAAATGTTACCAAAAATGCGGAAAAGCAAAATCTAACACGTCGAAAATTCCTGACGAAAGGTTGTTTGGCCTTATCCGGCGCAGGGATCGGCTTAGGTGCGCAGAGACTCCTGGGTGAAGAAAGCCCAAAACCGATAACGATGCCGAATATCGATCCGGGATACGTCGGCCCTCAATTTTTCGATGAACGAGAAGAGCAAGCGCTGCTAGAGGTATTGGAATCCCGGTCTCCTTTCCGATTTTGGGGGTCTGGCAAACCGACAAAGGTGCTGCGCTTCGAAGAAAATTTTGCAAAATATATGGGCACCCGCTTTGCGCTGGGCGTGACCTCGGGCACAGCGGCTTTGGATTGCGCAGCGGCAGGTCTTGGTATCGGGCCGGGCGATGAGGTGATTGTTCCGGCTTACACCTGGTGGTCGGACTATACTTGTGTGGTCCACGCGGGGGCTTTGCCGGTCTTTGCCGACATCGATCGCACCTTTAATCTCGACCCCAGGGACTTCGAACGAAAAATTACTCCTCGCACCAAAGCCGTCATTGCCGTTCACTTGCTCGGCGGACCTTGTGATATGGACCCGATAATGGAGACCGCCCGTAAACGCGGTGTGGCGGTCCTGGAGGATTGCGCGCAATGCGTCGGCGGCTCTTATCGTGGAAAGATACTGGGTTCAATTGGTGACGTGGGCATCTATAGTTTTCAGGTCAACAAAATGATTACCTCAGGGGAGGGCGGTGCGCTGGTAACGAGCGATCCGGTCATTTACGAACGCGCGGCGCGTTTCCACCATATGGGCTTAATACACGGGCTCTTTCTCGACCGTGCGGGGCCCAGCAGGGTGCAAACTTTTGCGGGGGAGAACTTCAGGATGAATGAGTTTACGGGAGCCGTGCTCGGGGCGCAATTGTCCAAGCTTGATTCCATGGTCGCTCAACTGCGCCACAATGCAGAGGCCATCTATAATGGCATTAAAAACCTCGCCGGCATTCGCCTGCGCCACCGTCCATACCCGGAAGGTGACATTGGTTACGGCGTCTATTTCGAGATGAAAGATAAAGCAGAGCGTGACCGTTGCATTCGGGAGCTGAGAAAACGAAAGGTCCCGGCGTCCACACTAACAGGTTCGGTTCTGCTGCCCATCGAAGAATCCGTGATGAACAAACGAACCCGGCATCCCGACTGGCCGTCGTTTAACAGCCCGGAAGGGAAGAAAATCAAATATGGTCCGGACAGCTGCCGGCAAACGCTGGATATCTTCGACCGTTTCGTCCAGGTCCGCGTCGGCGCGAAATACACCCAGCGGATCAACGACTATATCATTGATGCCATCCGCCAGGTCTATAACTCTCTGGTGTGAACTTCTGTGAGAGACCAAGTCTCACAGGTTTTCAAAGAAATCTTCATGTTGACGATTGTAATCATGATGATTATGAATTGGCTACAGTTATAGTGACATGCAAACGGAAAAGAACTCGCGTGATCCCGGCAATGATGGGCACGCTGAGCCATCTATTCTGAGTTTTCTCCAGCTGAACACATTCCATAAGAGAAGATTATCATAAGGGCTTGAAATTTCAAGAAATAGTGTTATTATGTTGTGTCATTATATAAGCTGCGTCAATAACTGGACAGAAAAGGGGCTTGCAAAATGAAACGCTATCTTGCAATAAAGTCGTGGTTACCGATGCTGCTGGTTATTTACCTTTTGGCCTGCCCGGCAGATGCAAATGAGAATGACGTAATGATGCAGGCCAAAGAGATTCTCGATACGAGCGGTGTGCAAGGAGGTATCGTGGTCCACCTTGGTTGTGGTGACGGGAAGTTGACGGCGGCCCTGCGCATTAGTGATTCCTATACGGTTCATGGACTCGAAGCAGACCCAGCCAAGGTTGCCGAGGCAAGAAACTATATCCAGTCGAAGGGTATCTACGGGCCCGTCTCTGTTGAGCGGTATTCGGGGTCGGCACTCCCGTACACGGATAATCTAATCAACCTGATTGTCGTTCAGGATGCGGTTAATGTTACCAGGAGCGAGATTATGCGAGTCCTGGCCCCCGGAGGAGCGGCCTGCGCCTGGCGCGACGGCAAGTGGAAAAAGATCGTCAAAGCCTGGCCCGACAATATTGACCAGTGGACTCATTTCCTGCATGACGCAAGCAACAACGCGGTTGCCAACGATTCTGTCGTTGGGCCTCCTCGAAGTCTCCAGTGGATTGCGCCACCGCTGTGGCTTCGAAGCCATGAAACACCATCTGGAATTCAATCGTCCGTATTGGCCGCCGGCCGATTGTTTTATATCTTCGACGAAGGGCTCATCGGCATTACCGACGAGCGTCTGCCCGATCGTTGGTCGCTTGTTTGCCGGGACGCTTTCAATGGCAGGCTGCTTTGGAAGCGGTCGCTCGAGTCCTGGGGCTGGCGCGAATGGAACTTCGAGCAATACGCCGGCAAAGACTGGACCACGTTACGCGGCAGGCGAACCGATGTGCCTGGCGAAAACCAGCGCCGGATCGTGGCTGATAATAATCGGCTTTACACAACACTCGCATATCAGGCCCCAATGTCGATACTGGATGCAGCTACAGGCGATATCATTACGACGGTTGAGGCGACGCGGGGCACAAGTGAAATTCTTGTCAGTGACGGCATTGCCGTTGCCTATACTCGACAGGCACAGGACAGCGCTGCCCGGCGCAGAGGGGCAAAGGAAGATGCCAGAGCGTCACTTGTCGCCGTCCACGGCCAAACAGGAAAGGTGCTCTGGGACAAGCAGATAACTCAGATCCGCCCTCTTGCATTGGCGATTGACAACGGACGTATTATCTACCTGAGCGGAAAAGACTTAGTCGCACTGGATTTGAAGGATGGCCGTGAGCTGTGGAGGGTCCAACCGAAGCAGACAACACCGAAGACACTGCTTACCCTTTATGATGTTATTGTCATGCAGGGCGGAAAGTTCGCCGCTGCATACGATGCGAAGGACGGTAAGCTACTCTGGACGAAGACCGTTCCACCAATCGGCGGGGGCGAAGGGGACGACCTGTTCGTAATCGATGGACTGGTCTGGCGAGGAATGCTCAGTGTGGACGACAACGGCGAACCGGTTCGCAAGAGCCCGAATGCCCTGGTCATCGGCTGGGACCTTCGCACGGGTGAGGAGAAGAAGCGCATATTCGTCAAGAACCTGCGAAGTCCGGAACACCACCATCGCTGCTATCGCAACAAGGCAACCATCCGCTATCTAATCAGCTCTTACGAAGGCGCCGAGTTCCTCGATTTCCAGGCGGATAACCATTCCCAGAACAACTGGCTTCGCGGTGCATGCAAGTACGGAATGACGCCGTGCAACGGCATGCTTTACGTCCCGCCGGATCAGTGTTTCTGTCAGCCCGGCTCCAAGTTCTTAGGATATGCGGCAGTCTCAGCCGGGCCGGATGTTGCACTCGAAGCGGTCGCAGATGAAAAGCGTCTTGAGAAAGGCCCTGCGTACGGCGCGATTACTGATGCGGAATCCGGCTCTGAGAATGACTGGCCGACATACCGCCACGATGCATCCCGCAGCGGCACAACCCGCACGCGCGTCCCTTCCAACGTGGCGATAAACTGGAAAGTCACGCTAAAGGGTACGCTTACAGCTCCCGTGGCTGCCGGCGGTAAGGTGTTTGTTACCAAGCCTGATGAGCACACCCTATACGCGCTGGACATGGGGGACGGCAGAGTGCGTTGGCACTTTACTGCGAATGGTCGCATCGACTCGCCTCCAACGATTTACCAAGGGACGGTGCTTGTGGGTTCTAAGGACGGATACGTGTACTGCCTGCGAGCGTCGGATGGCCAACTTGTATGGCGGTTCCTGGCGGCGCCGAACGATAGGCGAATTGCCCATTTCGACCAGGTCGAGTCAACCTGGCCGGTCCACGGCAGTGTTCTGGTGACCCGCAATGTGGCATACTTCACGGCGGGACGCTCCACTTATCTGGACGGCGGAATTCGCGTCTACGGTTTGGAGCCGACCACAGGCAAAATCCTCAATAAGGGCCTGTTGGAAGGACCCCATCGGGAAGTTGACAAAGATCGCGATCTTGCCTTTTTCATCCTGGGGGCCAATTCGGATGTTCTCGTCAGCGAAGGCGGGTTCCTCTACATGCGTCAGAAGAAGATGACGCCCGAGCTGGAGGAGGTCAAAGTTGATGTCCTGTCGAACAAAGGCGCTCAGGATGTGGGCCTGCATATCTTCTCGACAGCCGGTCTGTTAGACGGCTCGTGGTACAACCGTACGTTCTGGATGTACTCGAAGCGATGGCCCGGGTTCCAGTTGGCGAACCAGGCCCCGAAGACCGGACAGCTCCTTGTAGTCGACGACGAAAAGACTTATGCAGTCCGCGTGTTCTACCGTCGAAACGTGCACAGCCTGATGTTCTTCCCAGGCAAGGAAGGTTATCTGCTGTTTGCCGACCTCAATACCAATGAGCCGCAGATTGTCGGAGAGGAAGGCTCCCGTGAGCCGATCAGATGGCTGCCTCAATCCGACTTTTCACGTGCACGCGGCGATGAAATACGAAAGCTGGAAAGCGAGGCCTTTGGACTGGACAAAATGATAGGCTATACGCGAGCAGAGCAGCCGGTCTGGACGAAATGGCTGGGTGTGCGAATCCGTGCCATGGTTAAAGCAGGCGATACTTTGTTCGTCGCCGGTGCGCCGGATGTTTTTGATTCGAAAGATCCCTACGCCGCCTTCGAAGCGCGTAAGGGAGCTCAGGTTGTGGCTGTTTCGGCCAAGGATGGAAAGAAACTGTCTGAAACACCACTTGAGTATCCCCCCGTGTTCGACGGCATGATCGCAGCAGGTGGCCGCCTGTTCGCTTCCCTGCGGGATGGGAGTGTTGTGTGCCTGGCCGGGAAGTAACGGCAGCGCGGCATCAGCAGGAGGCAACTAATATGACGGTACGAAATAATATACGACGGTCTCAGAGCAGCCGGCGTGACTTCCTGAAGTTGGCGGGCGGTGGTACGGCCGCATTTGCCTTCTTTGGAACTGCGGGGCAATATCTACCGGCCGCCCGGACCGAAAAGACAACAAGGCGTAATATTGTCCTGGTGCTCAGTGACGACCATCGATACGACTTTATGGGTTTCATGAACGAAGCTCCGGCATTCCTGGAGACGCCGAATATGGACCGCATGGCCCTGCAAGGCGCGCACTTAGTCAACGCATTTGTCAGCACCTCGCTGTGCTCACCGAGCCGGGCGTCGATACTCACCGGACAGTACATGCACAACCATCACATCGTTGACAATCAGCGGCCGGAACCGAGGGGAACGGTGTTCTTCCCGCAATACCTGCAGAAGACCGGCTATCAGACAGCTTTCGTCGGTAAGTGGCACATGGGTCACGAACACGATGACCCGAGACCCGGTTTCGACCACTGGGCCAGCTTCAAGGGCCAGGGCACCTACTTCGACCCGACGCTCAATATCAACAACAAGCGCCGGAAGTTCCCCGGATACACGACCGATGTGCTGACAGACCAGGCGCTGGAATGGCTCAAGGATGGTAGAGATACCAACCGGCCGTTCTTTCTTTATCTGTCGTACAAGGCCGTCCACTACCCCTTCCAACCCGCCGAACGCCACCAGGGCCGCTACGAAAAGGCCAAGGTCAAACGCCCGGAAACGATGGCCAACACCGAACACAACTATCAGACGCAACCGCATTGGGTCCGCGAGCGGCGTTACAGCATCCACGGCGTCGATCACATGGAAACCGGACAATATGACAATGACCCCGTGCCGTCGTTCGACGAGCTGTACCTGCAGTACTGCGAAACCGTGCACGGGCTGGACGAGAACCTCGGGCGTGTGCTGAATTACCTGGACGAGACAGGCCTCAGTAAGTCAACGCTTGTGCTCTACATGGGCGACAACGGCTTTGCACTCGGGGAGCATGGCTTCTACGACAAGCGGGATGCGTTCGAGGAGTCGATCCGCGTGCCCTTGCTCGCGTACGCCCCGGGGTTGATCGAGCCGGGTACGAAGGTCACGCAGATGGTACAGAACATCGATATCGCCCCAACGGTCCTGGGCGCGGCCGGCGTGCAGCCGCCGAAGGAGGCGAAAATGGACGGGCAATCCTTCCTGCCGCTGCTGCGCGGCGAGTCGATTCGGTGGCGCGACCACATCCTTTACGAGTACTACTGGGAGTGGAACTTCCCCGCCACGCCGACGGTGTTTGCTATTCGCACTGAGCGGTACAAGTATATCTTCTATCACGGTCTGTGGGACCACGACGGATTCTATGACCTTCGGACCGACCCGCACGAGCGACACAACCTTATCAACGTCCCCGCTTACCGCGAGCGTATCGAGGCGATGAAGAAACAGCTCTTCGACGAGCTCGAATCTGGCGGCGGACTGGACATCCCCGTACGTCGTCCTCTGGGCGAGCGCCTCGACCAGCGCAAACACAAACGCTGAAACCCCCTATCCGGACTTCGGTGAGCTCAGTCGGACCGCAGCGTTTACGACGTCCCTTGCAGCTCTCGCGAGCTCTTCAAGGGACGATCTTGTCAGGATATGTACATTGAGGCAGGTGCCGGAATTTTGAATGGATGGACAACTGACCATTGAAAGAACGGTCGAATACTTAAAGATAGAGATTGCAATATTGAGTAACTGAATTAATTCAGCTTTTTTTGTTCTATATATCTTTGTAGATTAAAACCACACTTGAAACAATGCTGTTTTCTTTTGTCCCAAATAATATCCTGAGCGTTACAAGCCGGGCACTTATCAAAAGTCAAATCCGTGCAGATATGTGGATTTCTGACTAAAGCCCTAATCATATATGTTTGTTTGCTTGGCATTTTGCACACTCCTCCAAAAAAGCATGTCCACCGGATTCAGCAAATCACGATACCCGTAATTACATAAATCCACGGGATTCTATACTGGTTCTATCCCGAACATTGTCCATACTCTATGGCTCGTCGACAGAATTAGTGCGTAGTATCGCTCATTTGAACTCCTCCGGCGATAAGGTCGTCGCACTAAGATAAAAATGATATTCCAATCGTTCGTTATATCGGCTATTTCTGTGACGGATTTAACTTGATTGACTGTTTTTCCGGCAGCAGTTGAGAAGAAAATTAAGTCCGGGAAGAATCAGGTTTGGGACATTTCAAGATACACCGCCTGCAAACGGGAGGACAATAAATCAGTCAATTCAGGACAGTCCGGCGGAGCGTTTTCGACCTAAGATAAGTTTTTCACATATCCATTGACTTCTCGAATCTATATGAGCACCACCGTGAGATATTGACAAAATAATATTGTAAATTTAGAAATTCGTCGGGCCATAGGCCAGCATCCAAGGGATATATGACGATGCGTTTGCAAACAATTTTTGCTGTGGTTTCCTTTTATCGTGTCCAGAATGCGGTTATGTTCTGCATAGCTTTTCAGCTAAACGTCCGATAAGTACCACCTCAAAATCACACGGTCTCTAAGAAATTTCTCACATTTTGATATTTACCGTGTGAGTTTTTATTGAATTCACGGCGATTTTGTGTATAAATTATTTGGCAAATAGAATTTATAAGTACGAGGCAGTATGGAGGAATATAAACTTCATATTTACTGAAATGAGAAACCTACAGTAAAAATACCCTTAAAATATATGAAAAAAATACAATTTCTTCGGTTTTTTCTTTACATTTTACTTTTTTTTTGAGATAATAGTGTATTAAATGGGAGGTCAAATAATATTGCATTTTGGGAGATATCGAGTATAATACTTTTTCTGTGAATTTCGTTTGTATCAAGTGTTTAATGAAGCAAAGGCAAGGGTAGAGAAGTTTGCTTATTTCCGGAGGGAAGGCGCCTTAGCTATGAAAGGCAGGAGGTTCTTCTCTCTCCTCGACAAAGATTGGAATTATTATTATGGATTTAAGGAGGATACACATGAGTTTATCAAAAAGGACAACGATCTTAACAGTAACGTTATTTTTGTTCCTGGTGACACCCTGTCTTGCTCAAACCTCTATACAACAAGATAGAAAAGCTGAGTTAGAACGGGTTTTAGAAAAACTACGAAAAAAGGCAGAAGACAAAACATCTTTAGTTGGATTGACTTTTCCCGAGGATACAAGTCAACGGTTTCTGGTTAAGGAACTGCAGATAAGCGGCAACGACCTAATCTCAACAGCAGAGTTGCTGGAAGAACTACCTTATGCTTATACAATTTCTGAACAGATAGATGACACGGTCGTTGAGCAAGTCTATGACTTCCGAGTCTTACATGATGTAATTCTAAATCCGGGCCAGGAACGTGAAGTTTCACTGAAAAGTATACAAGGCTTAACCAAGTATGTCCTGTCAGTATATCAGAAGGAAGGTTATGCCGGCATCTATGTGTATATTCCAAACGAAGCGGTTCAGGGAACAGCTTTAGTGGATAATGTGCTGCCTGTAGAAGTTTTGGAAGGCAAGATAGCAGAGATTGCGGTGGAGAGATATGATTTTAAGCGCCAGGAGATGGAAAAAGGATTTTTGAAAGAATCGGCACTTAAATCCTGGTCGCCGGTAAAGGAAGGCGAGGTAATCCAAAAGAACAAAGTGGATGATTTTGTCAAGCTGCTCAATCTTAATCCTGACAGATATGTCTCCGCCGTTATCTCAAGAAGCGCTGACCCGAACGCTTTAAATTTAACGTACGACGTTTATGAAGCGAATCCCTGGCACTGGTACCTGCAAGTAGATAATTCCGGCACAAAGGAAAGACAATGGAGTCCGAGGATAGGTTTAACTAATACTAATTTTACAGGCATAGATGATAGATTTTCTGCCATGTATCAAGCTCCATGGGACTCAGGTATAAAGGAGAACTACGCATTATTTGGGAGCTATGATTTTCCGCTTCTGACGCCTCGGCTTCGATTGAACTTCTATGGCGGGCACAGCGAGTTTGACGTGACCCCGCAGGGCGGTCCATTTAATTTTCTTGGTAGAGGTTCATTCTACGGAAGCATATTGAGTTACAATATCTTCCAGATGGATAGCTGGTTTGTTGATGTCGCCGGTTCGCTAAGCCAGGAAAACAGCAAGGTCACACCTGCGCTGGGATTAGCAAGCGATGTCGATATGGATTTATGGGGGATTGGAGTAAATATCCACCGTTCAGATTATATGTCAAATACATCTCTGATATTTAATAGGATTGAGAGTATGGGCGGTTCCAGTAGAGAAGAGTTTGACGACGCCCGGTCGAATGCGGACCCTGATTTCTCTATTTACAACTTTGGCGCTACCCATAGCCAGTATCTCGAGACCAGCAAAGTTAATCGAGTCAGTGCCTCTTTCCGATTGATAACATCCGACGAAAGACTGGTCCCTGCAAAAATGACGACCTTTGGAGGATTCTACTCTGTCAGAGGTTATGAGGAAGATGAAATTGTTGCCGATGGCGGTATCCTTATGTCTGGTCAGTACGAGTTTGACCTGGTGAAGCACAGCGAATCCCTGGAGAAAGGTGAAGCGGAATCAGAAGCCAGCTCAGAGGAAGCGCAGGATGACAAACCATGGCTAAGGAAACTGGCACCATTAGCTTTTATTGATTTTGGCCGAGCTAAAACAAAAAGTGCCCTCAGCAGTGAGCGGGGAGTTCAGGAGCTCTGCTCATTAGGCGTGGGTACGATAGCTGAGCTCGGAGATAATTTTAGCGCAGGTATATATTACGGCTGGCCCCTTCGGGGAACTGAGGAGACGGATAAAGGCGACGGCCGATTGAACTTTAGCTGTGTATACCGATTCTAAATTCGAAACGTTTTGTCCTGTAATCGTAAGCGGGATAGATATACTATGTATAATTTAACTACTCAAAAATAAATGAGGAGGAACTATGGAACTCTCGAGAAAATTTTCAAAAAGACGTTATTTTAAGAGCACTATCGTGTACTTTCTGACGTGCTGTATGCTTTTCAATACGTCACTTTCGGTAGCGCTGGCGGGGCCCGAAGGAGCACAGGTCGTTAACGGTCAGGTTTCATTCCAGCAAAGCGGTTACAATACGACTATAACGGCCTCTGACAAATCTATCATTAACTACAGCAGTTTTGATATTGCGCGCCCGGAGATTGTTGAGTTTATCCAGCCAGGCAGCAGTGCCTCCGTGCTAAATAGGATACTCTCGGCAAATCCGACGAACATTAACGGAACTCTGCTGGCCAATGGCAGGGTTTTCTTCGTTAATCCTGCAGGCGTGTACTTCGGTGCCGGGGCCAGAGTTAATGTCAATCAGCTGGTTGCTTCAGGTCTGAACATAACAAACTCCGATTTTATAAACGGACAATACAATTTTGCCGGAGGTAACGGCTCCGTTATAAACAGCGGTGACATTTCCGCAGAAAAAGTTTACCTGATTGGCCGGCAGGTTGCCAACTCCGGCAGCATAAGCTGTCCGGCCGGATATGTCGTAATGGCATCCGGAGACAGAGTATTCCTTGGCGAGCCCGGCACTGATGTTGTGCTGGAGGTGGATGCGCCATCTTTGCCCGAGTCGGCTGAGACGATTGAAGGTTCAGGAGTTCTCAACGAGGGCACGGTTAATGCTGCCGGCGGGACAATAGTGCTCGCGGCAGGGGATATTTACTCACAGGCAATTTCAAATACCGGCTCATTATCAGCTTCGGTTGAAACTGGCGAAGCCGGACAGATAACACTTACCGCCGATGGCGGACAAGTTACCAATACCGGCACAATCGAGGCCTCCGGCAGCAAAGGCGGACAGGTGGCAATGGAAGGCGCTCGCGTCGGACAATTTGGCACAGTCCACGCAGATGGTATTGTCTCAGACGGCGGTAATGTGGACCTTCTGGCAAGTGATGTAGTAGCGCTTAGTTCGGACAGTTTAACAACTGCAAACGCCGGTACCAACGGCGACGGCGGCGAAATAATCATCTGGGCTGACGGCATTACGCGCTTCTATGGCAATATTGAGGCGCGCGGTGGCACAGAGTCAGGTGACGGCGGATTTGCTGAGGTCTCCGGGCAAAACCTTCTTTATGCCGGTCATTCGGACTTGAGTGCGCCGCAGGGGGAGGTGGGAACGCTGCTGCTCGACCCGGAAACGGTCACAATCGCCGATACCGGCGCCGAGGACACTGAACTGGACGACGGGCAGATCCTTTCAACTGATGTTCTGGGGAGCGACGATTGGACGATCTCCGATGAAAAAGTTGAATCTGAACTGGACAGTGCCGATGTGCTCATCCAGGCAAGCACTTCCATTACTGTGGATCATCCCGTGGACGCCTCAAGCAATACCAACGCTTATGACTTGACGCTGGGCGCACCGACTATCAACCTGAAAGACTCCATCACCTTGATGCCAGGTGCGAGCTTGCTGGGCGAGGCAGGCAATGCCACAACGAATGTCTCAGAAAATGGCTTAATTGGCAACGCCATTGATGTTACAGCAGCTAACGGCACCGTGAACGTCGCCGATGGCACTTACACAGAAGACCTTACCGTGGACAAGTCTAACCTGACGCTGCAGTCTGTTAACGGCAGGGGTCTGACGACAATCCAACTGGTTGATGGTGTAGGCATTGATATTGGTGGTGGTGCGACCGGCTTTACACTTGGTGGTGGCTCTTCTAACGGTTTTACTATCTTGGGGGATAGTGATGACACCACATTCGACATTCAACTTACCAATGGCCCATCCGGAGTGGAGATCTCATGGAATACCATTAACACTACAGGCAATGCCACGATGGGAATCTCTGTGGGCACCGCGGGAGCCAGTGGTTTGAATATAAACAATAACATCTTCACGGCTGATGGAACTGGCCTCACAGCAGACGGATCCATTTGGGGTCCGCTTGTTTCCAACGCAATAGTCTCGGACAATACTTTCTCATCAAGTAGTGGTGAGGGATATGCCATCCAATTCTCGGGGCTG
The DNA here is from genome assembly GCA_035528395.1 of Sedimentisphaerales bacterium. Taxonomy (GTDB): domain Bacteria; phylum Planctomycetota; class Phycisphaerae; order Sedimentisphaerales; family Anaerobacaceae; genus NIOZ-UU13. The sequence continues at coordinate 1,747 of DATKYR010000199.1, read as the reverse complement.
ACCAATTCGACCATAAGCCGAAACGAAATTGCGGGGTATGGCAGTGGTATTTCCGTGTTCCATGGTGAGGGTGTTTCCGACGTATTTATTGAAGAGAATGAGATTACTGGTTGTACAAATGGTATTCGCTTTGGAGAATACAAAGCGACCGGTGGACCGGATGGAAATATTACCAACGTAACTGTTCGGAACAACACAGTGACCGGCGGGACAAATGGTATCCGCCTGAATCCTGATGGTTTAAACGTTTCAGCGAGTGGTATCACTGTTTATGAGAACGATTTCAGCGGTAACACGTATGGTGTAAAGAACGAATTCACCAGCGGGACTCTGGACGCTTCACGTAACTGGTGGGGATCGGCTGATGGTCCTAAGATAGGGAGCAACACCTACAATGTTCTCTCCCAGGGCGTCGAGATCTACGAGGCGTCGGCTGACACCGTTACATACGTGCGGTGGCTCGATAGTGGCGGAGACGATGGTGACCCGGACAATGGTTTCCAGCCCACTGGTTCGCTTTTTGCACCGGTGACGAACATAACACAGTCAACTTATCATTCTTCAATCGGTTCGGGTATTACCTTGGCGACTACCGCTGATATACTGCAGATTGCAGACGGCACTTTCAGCGAGGCGGTCACAGTCGATAGGAACCTCACACTGACCGTTCCCAGCGATACCGCTACAATGACCAGCTTGAGTTCTGACGGCAGCACAACCACAGGCCTTTCAGGTCTTTTTGCGGCAGATTCCTTCCAGTTCGTTGGTGGGGTGACCTTGGCAGGTCATGCGTCGTTGAGTACAGGAACCGGTACTGGCAACATCGATTTCCAGAGCACTTTGGACGGCAGTACTGATTTTGCAGAGAACCTAACTTTGACAGCCGGGATAGGAAATATTGACTTTGGTGGCGTAGTGGGCGGCACGGCGCTTGGTGATGTAATTATCAACAGTGCCCAGAATGTGACTGCGGATGCGGCGTTTACCGCCAAGAGTCTGGAGCAGCAGGCGGGCACCGGCAAGACATGGTTCAAGAGCACGATAACTACAAAAGGCGCAACAGCTACCAAAGGCGATAAAGTAGATATTACCACCGATGGCGATATAGAGATAGTTGGTAAGGTAGATGCCACGGGTGGTGCTGCCGCATCTCCAGGTCAAAATGGTGGCAATGTGACCTTATCAGGCGATAAGGTAACGGTTGATGAGATAGACACCAGCGGTACTAATGCCAGCGGTCCTGGCGACGAGGCTGGCGGTGCAGGTGGTAATATTCAGATAACCTCGACTACTAAGACCACGTTGAATGACAACTTAACGGCGGCCGGTGGTTCTGGCTTTGGCGCCGGCAGTGATGGAGCTGGCGGTAATATAACGCTGAATGGACCTACCGAGTATACAGTGCCCATAGCGGTCAGCACAGGAACTACGACCGGCAACATTAGCTTCACCGGCACTCTGGACAACGACAATGCGTTTGAGGACAGCTTAGGTTTGACCAGCGGCACGGGCAATATAGATTTTGATTCTGCGGTAGGTAATAACACTCAATTGGGAGCGGTGACTATCAACAGTGCACAGAATGTGACTGTAGATAATGTCTTTAAGGCAGCCAGCCTGGTTCAGACCACCGGAACAGGTACTACTACCTTAAAGGGTGATGTGACTACAACGGCAGCAGCGGGCCTTGATATATCCAATAATGCCATTGTACTTGATGGTCTTAATGTAGTAACAACTAACTCGG
>DATKYR010000198.1:0-14655 GCA_035528395.1 Sedimentisphaerales bacterium | reverse complement strand
TTTTTCAACTCAAAATCGGGGGCCTATGCTGATTTGTTTCTGTATAGGCCCCTTTTTTTTGGTATTTGATCCTGCTGCAATTGGAGTAGTGAAACTGATTATCTAAAAGTTTTCGGTTAATCACGTTAGGATTAGGATTTTCCTTGACGGGAAAGTAAGGGATTTGGTATAAATAATGTGAGTGAAGTTTGTGTTCGCGCTGCCGCAGCATCTTTGGCTTTGAGATCATCCAGCGGACGTAATTCCTGTAGTTTAACAAATTGAGGAGGAGTTATTATGTAAGAAGGAAACTTAGTTGTAAGGGTGGCTTTCTGCTTAGCAGGTGAGGATTTTCACATTTCAACGAAAATTTCAGGTCCTACCTTTGCAGGAATTAATGTTTTGGTGTGTGGCCAAAGCATAATTCATAATTATTTTAATTCTTCTTTAAGGAGGTCTGATTATGTGTAAAAAATTGATTTGTTTAGTTTCTCCTATTTTGCTGCTGGCGCTGGCCAGCAATGCCGTGGCCCAGCTCGACCCGGCTTCCATTACTGATGGTAACGTGTACCTGTTTGAGAATGTCGTTGGCGATGTACCAGATGATTCAGCCAATAGCAATACGGCCAATCTCATTGGAAGCCCACAAGTCGTTGATGGTCTCAAGGGCAAGGCGTTACAGTTCAACGGGACCAGTGATGGCGTTCATATCCCGGATGCAGCTACGGTCAACCTTAGTACTCACCAGAATCGTACGGTGATTGCAATATTCCAATGTGCCGACGTGACTAAACCGGAGAAACAGGTGGTGTATGAAGAAGGCGGCACAACCCGCGGGCTCACCATATACGTCCATGAAAGTCTGGTCTATGCCGGAGGATGGAACTTGAGCGATTATACACCGGAATGGACAGGTACATTTCTCTCTGCGCCAATTAGTTCCGGCGCATGGTATGCCGTTGCTATGGTCGTCAGAGACGGTATCGCAGCCCAGGAAGACGACAAGTTTGAAATGTGGATGGACGGAGAGCTGATCGCCACGGGGCCCGGCGGTCAATTGCAGAGCCGCTCGAATGACTGCGGCATTGGGTATGCCAATGCACAAACAAAATTTCATGACGGTAATTTTACGGGCGGCGGCAGTTACTTCGAGGGCACGGTTGACGAGATTTGGATCGTCAATGCTGCACTGACACAAGTCGAGTTGGGTGGTTTTGCGGGTAAGGTATGGCCTTTCTCTTTTGGCCCCACTCCAGCCGATGGAGCCTTGAATATGGATACTTGGGTGAGCCTTTCCTGGACGCCGGGAGGTTTTGCGGTCTCGCACGATGTATATTTGGGCGAGAATTTTGATGATGTGAATGCCGGAGCCGAAAGTGTGTTCCAGGGTAATCAAGCCGGGACGGATTTTATTATTGGCTTTCCGGGATTCGCTTTTCCGGACGGACTTGTACCGGGCACAACTTACTACTGGCGGGTCGATGAGGTCAACGAAGCCGAGCCGAATAGTCCATGGAAGGGCAGCATTTGGAGCTTTAGTATTCCTCCCAAGACCGCATACTTTCCCGATCCAGCTGACGGTGCCGAGTCTGTGGATCCGAATGCAGACCTTAGCTGGACGCCGGGTTTCGGTGCGAAACTACATCATGCGTACTTCGGTGATAACTTTGACGATGTCTACAATGCCGCTGGAGCACTCCCTCTTGGAGAAGCAACCTATGATCCCGGTCCGCTTGAACTTGCCAAGACTTATTACTGGCGCGTCGACGAGTTTGATATTATCGAAACGCATAAAGGTGACGTTTGGAGTTTTACTACTGAGGGCGCCGTTGAGGCCCTGGAGCCGGCTAAAGGCGCTGTGGATGTAACCCAAACGCCTGTTCTCACATGGGTGCCGGGAGTTTTTGCCGATACACATGAGGTTTATTTCGGCACCGACGCTGAAGCTGTAAAAAATGCCGATACAAGTTCGCCTGAGTATAAAGGTAGCGGAAACCTCGGCTCCGAGAGCTTCGAACCCGGGCAACTCGAGTGGAATACTACCTACTACTGGCGGATTGATGAGGCTAATAACGCAAACGCCGACAGTCCGTGGACAGGCCCCCTCTGGAGCTTCACTACGGCCAACTTCCTTATCGTGGATGACTTTGAATCCTACAATGACCTTGACCCCGCCGATCCCGAGAGTAACAGGATATTTAATGCATGGTTGGACGGATACGACGACCCGACAAACGGTTCTTTAGTTGGTTATGAAACGCCTCCATTTGCTGAGCAGACTATTGTTCACAGCGGTAATCAGTCGATACCCATGTCCTACGATAACGCTGTTGGTAAATCCGAAGCGACTTTAACATTGACTTCAAATCGTGACTGGACAGTGAACGGTGTCAACAGACTGACGATTTGGTTCAGAGGCAGTGGAGGTAATGCTGCTGAGACGATGTATGTCGTTCTAAACGGCAGCGCAGGTGTCGATAATGATGATCCAAGTGCGGTACAGACAACAAGATGGACCGAATGGAATATAGACCTGCAGGCTTTTGCCGACCAGGGTGTGGACCTTGCCAATGTTAATTCAATTACTCTTGGCCTTGGCAACAGGACTAATCCGGTAGCCGGTGGTGCAGGTATGATGTACTTCGATGATATTTGTCTCTACGCAACGACACCTTAAACTATGATTTGGCAGTTAAATAAAACTATGCAGTAGATTTGTACTTTTGGGGCTTATACTGAGTGATTTGGTATAGGCCCCTTTGTCTTGGAGCAATATCAACTCCGTAGGTTAAACCAACTCAGGATTTTCTACGAACCCCCCTCTGAGAGGGATTTTATCGCTATACAATGGCCAAACTCAAACCAAAGGGTATCATATTGCCCATAATTATTGTACTGCTGTTCCTAAGTCTGATCGTATTGCTTAGTGGGACAGCCATAGCGCCGTTTCTGTACCCAATGTTCTGAGTGCTTGACTCGGCCTATTCATTCGGCAACTACCTCTTAAGAACTGACATCTCTTGAAATGGCGAGTTCATCGTGTTGCCTGTGCCAATGACCTTTCATTCTCCGTAATTCGTCGATAGACATTCCTCTGTGGCGGCGATGATGATGTCAGGTTTCGTGCACTCGCCAATATGAAAGCAGTTGTTATGTTGTGCCCAGGGAAACGTCACAAAGTTCGGCTTGATAAACACTGTCTCGCCGGGGTTGACAACCGCTTGCATTCCCCCTAGCGCATCTATGGCATCGCGTGTCATCGAATCCAGATTGTCTCTGCGAATTGCCGCCACTCGCGCGGTTATCTTTGGTGCAAGCTGCTGAACAGGTGGCTTGCTGGAACTCGCGAAAACCAATGGTGTCTGCAGTGCGACTGCCGTGCTAACACCTGCTCTTAGAACCTCGCGTCGTCTCATCTTCTGCATGGTTTCCTCCAACTTCCGTGGCTACTTCGGCAGGGCTGCCTTTACCCTCTTCAGGTTCTCGCGGATCTCGGGGTCGTCGGGATCGACGCGCAGTGCTGCTTCAAACTGCGTCACCGCCTCGCGCAAGCGCCCTTGCGCGGTATACACCGCGCCGAGGTTGTTGCGTGCCTCTGCGTGGTCCGGCTTGAGGCGGACCGCCCGCTCCAGATGGGACTGGGCCTCGGCGAACTTCTGCTGTCTGCCGAGTGCCATCCCCAGCATGTTGAGCGCGCCCACGTGGTTGGGGTCGATCTGAATCGTGTGTTGCAGCTCCGCCACGGCTGCCGCCTCGCGTCCCTTCTTCATCAGGATTCGCGCCAGGTTGAAATGCGCGTGCGTGAAGTCGGGCCTCAGATGGATGGCCCGTTCGAATTGCGCCTGAGCTTCTTCATGGCCCAGCCGCTCGTAGGTGACGCCCAGGTTGTTGTGTGCCCCGGCGTATGTTGGATCCGCTTCCAGGGCCTGCTTGAACTCCGCCATGGCTTCTGCCAGCTTGCCCGTCTTGAGGAGCTCGGTGCCCATGCGGTTGTGGACTCGGGCGTAGTTGGGCTGGGCTTGGCCCAATGCCCTGGCGGCTGCGACGGCCTCCGCGTCACTTTGAGCAGAACGCGGAATCTCGCGTGCCGACGGCGCACGGCCGACGTTGAGATCGGCTAAGATCCGCTTCAGCGCCTCAGCGGCGACGCGGCAACCTTCGGGAGAGGGATGGAGCTCGTCGCCGGAGCTGTAACGTAGCCGCGGATTCAACGCGCCGGCCGACTCCGCGTGTTGCCGCTGGAAGAACTCCGAGAGCCGGACTGATGGGATGTCGTGCATCGCCGCAAGATGCTCGACCACGAGTTGCTCGCTGCCCGGGGGCATGAAGCAGACGTCTGCGATGCGGTCATCCAAAAACCGCGGCCAGATGGCGACCAGCGGCTGAAACCCGTGACGGTCGGCGAGCTCCCGGTATCGGCACAATCCCTCAGCAACATTGTTGTCTCCGATGGCGTCTTGGTTCCAGCGCACGGGGTCCGCCTCCGCTCCGAAGTGAAACAGGTTCAACCGGACGCTGGCCAGGCGAAAGAGGTGGGACCTCCGAAACAACGCCTTGACGACCGCGGGACGATCAATCGTCTCCCCAAGAGGAAACGCCTCGCGGTTGAAGTTGTCGAAATCGTTCTCCACGAACACCAGAACGACTACGTCCGGATCGAATCGCAGCCCCTTCACCTCCAGCAGTTCGACTTCGGCACGCGTGCAATACGCGCTGACGCCGAAGTTGAGGACCTCGGTTGATCCATCGGGGTATAGATCTTCGAGCTGGCGAGAAATGGTTTCGGATTCGCGTAGCCCATAGCCCTCGACGACCGAATCTCCGAGCAGCAGGACCCGCCTGACGCCATCAGGCTTCTGGGGCGTGCGCTCCCTGTCGCGCTGCCCGTGGGAGTTTGTCCGTTCGTAGGTCTGGATGAAGTCCGGATCGTCACTGCGGCAGTTTGCCTTCAGCTCAAAGCCCAGGATCGGATTCGTCGAGCGCTTGTAGATGCAGTCATAGGAACTGAGCTGAATTGGCTTCATGCCCGGCGCCCGACCGTGGACTCGAACGAAGGCTTCGGCCGCAAGCAGCGCGAGCAGGGTGGCGCAGACTGCCACGGCCGGTTTGGCCAGCCGTCGAAGAAACGCTCGCGACCGTTGTTCTGATGACATACTGCGGTGCTCCAGTTATCTGCGCCATCATGCCGTCGGTTTGGCTGACAGCAAGTCTGATGTCCACCGACAGGAGTGATTATATCACAAGGGATATAGCGATTCAATGTGTACTTGTGAAGCAAACATCGATTTAGTATCAGATCGCTGAATTTACAACGCATATGTCCCGAACAAATAGGCTGGTGTTCGTGGCTGTCAAACCGGCCACCTATGAAGAGCTCAAAGTGAAATATCCCTAAAAAGAATTATTTAAACGATAAATTAACCTACGACCTTGCTCTCAAAGTCTCTGGACAATACGGCATTCTTCTTCCTCTGCATCCCCGAGCGTCGCGTCCAATGGACGCCATCAGGGCTGGTCGCATAACCAATCCAACTGTGACCCCTGGCCTGGCCTGTGTACCACATGTGATAACCGTCTTGAAGTTTGATCACGGTGGGGCGATTGATATCACTTTCCCAATTCGTGTCGCTGTTGGGCCCCAACACGATCTGTGGCTCGCTCCAACTGATGCCGTCGCGGCTCTCGACCAGCGCGACGGATCGCTTCGGCCGCCAGGAGAACCACATGCGATAGGTATCGGCTTCCTTGAGCAGTGTCACGTCGAAGCATGTCCCGAGCTTGCCACCAAGAACGGGACCGCCTTCGTACTTGGTCCAGCCCGCTGAGGTTCCCTCCGCCGAAGTCGGCAGCGTGCCTGTAATGCGTTTGAGTGAATCCGTACGAGCGATCTCGGCGCCATTAGCGAACATGCGAAGCCCCTTACCCCGCCCATATTTCTGGACGATGGGACGACCAGAGAAGTGGTTCGAGGCAAAAGATTCTTCGGGCACTGCTGGTCACCCGACGGCACGAAGATGGCATTTGAGTCAGGCCCCTCTGACGGCATAAAGACACTCAGAATCATCTCCATTGATGACGGAACCACCAGAGACGTTTTTCGAGGTAACACCCCAAACGACTCGTTCTCCGTATTGAGTTGGTCCCCCGACGGAAGCAAGATTGCATGGGGATCCCACGGTGAGATCCGAATAGGGCGAGTATCGGACGGCAAGTACAACGCGTTCAGCACGGGCATGAGTCCAGGTAAGCCTCGCTGGTCTCCTGACGGGACAACGCTGCTATTCCACACATTGGCCAGAAGCTGTATGCCACCAATACCACCATAAGCTAAACCACGGGTTCGATCAGCTATATCGTAATGTATGTTGCTGGCGGAAAACATCGGCTTGTTCTGTTCTTTCCAGTTAATATCACGGAGCCGATATTGAATTCTTTGCTTGCGTCGCTTGAGTTTTTTTGTTATTTTCTTTTTCACTCGAAATGCCTCCTTGCATCTGAACATTGCTTTTAGGCTTATTTTACTAAAACCCTTTATAAGCAAAGATACAGGGCATTTCGAGTATTTTTATGAATCCAACCACAACAAAATTCAAAAAATCACGCTTGTATAAGGCCTAGAGATAAATTCCTTTATAGCAAGAATTTATCTCTTTTTTTATCCCCTCAATTTTACCCGTTATGAACCTGCGACCTTTGAACTGAATAGATTTTAAAGAGAGCAGATTTAAGTCAAACCTGTAGACCAGAATTCTCAAGACTATGTTGTAGGTTTTCTAATTCTTTCTTACGTGGTAAAAGTTCTTTTCGTACAGCCCTTTGATTCAACCAATAGATGCCGCAGTATAAAAGTATGGTGCCAATAATGCATGCTAAAATGAAAAATAGATATCCAAGAGAGGCCTTCATACCTTTGATCATTATTACCATTAACCCGCAAGAACTAAACCAAATCAATAAACCACCTCCAAGTGGCAATAGATACCACCATAAAATGTTCTTCAACAGCCAAATTTGATGGACAACCTGAGTGAGTGAACTTTCGATATATCCCATAAGCGTTCCGCCATGCTCAGGGCATTTTCTTTTTTGAACGATTCTATCAACTAAAATGAAACTTCCTACACCGGTACCTAGAACTGTCAATAGAAGTAAGGGCCACACGAAATTCTTCAGACCGAGTAACCAAAAAAATACACACCCGGCAAAAAGAAAAACAGATGCAACAAAACCAGCACCTATTTCTCTGACATCACGCCAAAAAATGGCAGATTCGAAGTTTCTTTTGTTTCTTTTAACTTCTCTCAGAAGCATGTCGGAATCAATCTTCAGTTTGAAATTGCTTTGGGATTGCCAGGTTTTTTGTAATTCATCAAAAGTCATCGATGAGCCCTTTCAATAATTGAGCTAATTTTTTCTTAGCTCGGTTTAGTCTGACACCAACATTACTTTTGGAAATACCGAGCACGTCAGCCATTTCATCGTAGTTTAGGCCATCCAAGAATAGCAGAACAATAGAACTATCAGACTTAGGTAGCTGTCTAATGGAGTTGTAGACTTGTTCCAGAACATCTTTATTCTTCGATAGCTCATTACAATTGTCCTTGGTATGCACAATTTCCTGGATGTCTAAAATCTCAGTTCGAAACCTCTTTCCTTTTCTGTTTTGTGTACGCTTCCAAGCCAACGCGGTATTCAAAGCAACCCTGTAAATCCATGTTGTTTCTTTAGCTTCACCTTTAAAGTTTGGTATTGAGGACCAGAGTTGAAGTAAAACCTCTTGAAAAAGGTCATCCTGGTCTTCAGGGGCGGCGGCATAAGTATTGACAACCCTAAATATCAGGTTCTTATACCTGCCAAACCACGCTTTAAATAGTTTTTCTTGCTTATCAGTCACTTCAAAAATGTCCGTTTTCTCTATAACAATAGTAACCGCATTAGAGGTTTTCTTACAAAAAATTTACAATTTTTTTCAAATCACATCCCCGTGTTAGCCTAAGTTAAAATTCAAAACCCTTTTATTTGGAGGAAAAAAGTATGATCTCACCACTTCATCAATCTACGCACAAAAAGAACATAAAGCTTTTGCCGCAGGTCTCGAATTCCGCCCCATTCAAAACGTGCCATTCGGGGGAAGATATATTGGTTCCGCGGAGACAGGTGAACATCCTGCTCCGAGCGCCTATTCGCTCCTCGAACATCAACCCAAAACCCCTTAATGAATGTCGGAGTTGTCGGTTTACAGAAGCCGCAAATTTCTGTAACTCTTTACAAATCTAAGACTTATCTATTGTCGGCCACGCAGACCCCGACACAAAGATCTGATTGGTCGTAGGTTCGAAACGCGCCCCCGCTATGAACCCACGACCCCAAAATCCAGACCCATTTTTCAGCTCAAAATCGCAGTTTCTTGAAGTCGTTTGTAATCCGTCTTAGGCGGACTATATATTATAGGGTATTGGAGCATTAAAAAAGCAGGCCGAGAAGTGGAGGAAAGAAAGAGTTTAATTCGGCCCGCTCACATTTTGTTCGGGGTTATTATATGGTCGGCAACAAGTGCCGGATGATTATGCGCAGCCCACGTGTTTTCTTGCCTGCACCCCCGTCCTTTCTTGCGAAAGCAAGAACGGGCTAACGACTATTTCGTCTCTTGAAAACCGCTTCGTTCTAACAGCATCCACGACAAATTTCAGAACTTCCCAACAAGGGTAATACTTCTTCTCAGAAAGAAACACTACTGCATGTTCAATTGCTTCGGGCGACGGATTACTGGCCAGCCGCTGAGCGAACGACGCCAGCGGCTAATTGATCTGGTGGGCAGACTTGGCCATCCGCTTCTGATCGTACCGGACTGCGTAGTCGGGCATGGTATGGAGTTCTTCGCCGGTATCGTGCGGCACAGGCTGGAAGGGATGACTCGGCAGCGTAAACCTCGTCCGCGATGTCCATGTTCCCCGTGTTCCAGAACTCCTCAGCACGGAGCACGCCCCCGACCAGGATCCGTTTGGCGACGAGTCACCTGCTTACGGGAGACCCGGGCACAGGAGATCTATGACCATGGTCAGCAACTTTTGCGCCGAGATTCCTATGCTTTTGAGACTCAGAATTCCTGAACCACTGCTGTCGCTTTTTGCCTGAAGGGCAATCCTCTAGTCTTGGCAGTCCTTGATATTGCATGTAATCATCATAATCAACACATCGTGCGTTTGTCAAGGGCGAATAGGACCACCGCAGGGCAAACATCTTAATTGGCTGTCGGGATCGGCATAGCCGACAGATCCAGACCCATTTTTTAGCTCAAAATCTCCAAGAGGGAGCAGCCGTTCTTTTTGTACTTTGCGATGACTTCGCCGCATACTCCGATCAATCCATCTGAGCGGTTCCAGGGCAAGAGCCCACCCACAGATACGGGCTTGGGATAATCTGCCGGGCTATTTTTGGGCCCTCCCAGGAAAGTTGGCATACGGCACACCAAGTCTATTTCGGCACTGATAAAGAAGCCGTTAAAAACGCCGATACGAGTTCACCTGAATATAAGGGCACTGGGAACCTTGGTTCCGAAAGCTATAACCCCGGACAACTTGAGTGGGATACTACTTATTACTGGCGTGTTGATGAGGTCAATGACACCAATCCCGTCAGCCCGTGGACCGGCGCCCTTTGGAGTTTTAAGACCGCCAACTTCCCCGTTATAGAAGATTTTGAGTACTACAATGACCTTGAGCCCGACAACCCAGAAAGCAACAACATTTTTTACACGTGGTTAGATGGATTCGAAGACCCGGCAAACGGTTCTCTCGTTGGTTATGTATTTCCTCCTTTTACAGTGATGATTGCAAGCACTTCAGAGCGAAGTTCCTGCCTGGTCTGAACCACCTGAATGAAGTACTGAACTGATAACGGAATTGCGGTCCTATGAATTGTCGAGTGACATCAAAGCGGGTATTTGACTCTCTGAAGCCGTGTACTTCCTCTTCGAGGCTTGGGTGCGGTGATGATGATAAAAGGGCCAGACTGCTCAGATGTCTCTTGAGGTTCTTCGGACACTGAGTATAACGGCATCGACTGTTTACCACCATGAACGATAGTTCGCTCGGTAGAGTTTCTTGGTTTTCTGGCCCAATTAGCCCATGAATATCGCAACGGACATTGTGTGGTTGTATTGGACAATGCCAGTTACCATACTGCCTGTATTGTCCAGAAATTCCTGGATGAGCTGTCGAGTAGTTTTCAAGTAATTTGGCTGCCACCATATTGTCCCGAGTTGAACGATATTGAACATATTTGGAAATATGTCAAAGGTGCAAGTCTGGCCAATTTTGATTTTGGTGATACCAGTTCTTTACGTCAAGCAATCGCCAAAGTCTTTGACGAACTTAATAGCAATCCACAGAGCGATTTAACGCTTCGCTTCCGTGATCCATTATCTAAAAATTTACTCAAGGTAGCTTAGCATCCGCAGAAATATCCCGCCCGGCATCACTGTCAGTAGCTTGATTTCTTTTGTCCGTTGATAAACCAGAAATAATCACGGGAACCTTACGTATACATACATCTTTGATCATAATTTGTAGGTTTAGCACCGTTGAATCACAGTCATGAATGCTTATTGTGTATTTTATTTTATCAGAATCAGGAGATGTCGTTACGGGCTGGACTGTGATACAATTATTTGAGGGTTGGATGTGGATAGGCAATTCCCTGACCTGAGGGGAAGTTAATTCAGAATTCACAGGTTGGTTTTTACTAACTGCTTCAAATTTGATATCACTCGGTTTTTCCTGTTTGATATCTTTTTCGAGCAAATTGCCTAAGAAGGTTATGTTAAGCTCTTTTGTATATGTTTTGCCGGGTCCTTTATTATTTATGAACAAAACAGGAGGACTTACATTTATTGTGGGTTTTGGTTCAACATATATTGGGACATACAATTTTTCAAATAAAGGTAGATTAGTTGTAATTACGAGCACTTCTTGGACGCGCTTAATAAATTTTCTATTCAGAGAAAATTCTAAATTCCACTGATTTATCGGCAGCGTCTGATGTTCTTGAGGTTTCGACATCTTCACATCCAACCACTCAGGTCCTTTTACAGATATTTCTATATTTTTATTTGCAGGTCCACGAATAGTTATATGATTCACTTTACCAACATCATTAAAGATATATTTCTCTGAAGGAATTACATTGATGCGCTCTTGAGGTGGAATACCCTTAATGTTCCCTTTGATAGTCAGTGTGAGGACTGGTTTCTTCTGCTCATCACCAACAAGAAGAACGATTTGCTTCTGTATCGTTTTTCCACTATAGCCCATTGAGTTAAACTCTATCGGCACCTTCACTTGTTCACCTGCCTTAAGCTCAAACTGCTTATTCAGACTGGTAATACAACCACAAGAAGCCATAACTCTGCTTACAGTGATACTTTTCTGTGTGACGTTCCTTACCGTAAACACATGAGATATCTTATCTCCTTCGTTGATTTCCCCGAAATCTTTGATTGGGGAATCACAACATAAGGAACCTGCAAGAAGTAATCTGGTAGACAAGGAACATAGTAAAAAAATCCAACCTAAATTGTTCTTTTTCAACATTATGCCAATTCCTTTATCCGAATAAAACTTGATGATCAATCTTGATTTTGTATAGCTTTAATTTGAGAGTCCTCGCTCCTTTTTCTTACTATAGATATTGCAATAGCTACAACAATACACAGCGAGATAACAAGAAGAACAGACATGATAATCCGTGAGCTGTTTAGCTGACCTACTATAGATTTTTCAAAAGGAGCCAGAGATACGAGCAGCATTCCTCTACTGTCATTGAACAAGCTTTCAAGAAATTCTTCAGAAGCAACGAATTTGCTCACCGGGAAATCAAAAAGCCATGTATCATCCTGAGTTTTTAGCAATGCCACAATATGGTCTTTGCCGCTTGTATATCTACATTGAAGTATCGCACTTGAACTGTTTCTAAGATACTTTTTCAGAAGTTTCAGGTTAGGATTGTTTACTGGCTTAACGTGTAGCCCATGTCGCCGAGCGTACAGCGCCAGTTGATAAAGATTAACCTGGCCGGCTTGGTTACATTGGATTTCAGAATATAGCTGTTCCAGAGGCAGATTAATACCAGAGAAGCGCAGGCACGAATATAGCGCGTTTATTCCACATTGGCTCTTTGGCAGATGTTCGTGGTCGGCAGCAGCTTTGGTAATCGGCAGGGAAATGTTAGTGATGATTAATAAGGCAAACAGGATTTTGTTCATGGCTGTGCCCCCCGATTTAAAATACTTTTTCTCACGAAAAATAGAATAACCAATATGGCACAAACAATCCCGGCTAAAATATAAATTGTGATATTATTGTTTGTGTTTTTAACGGCAAGCAGGGGTTGGGATTGTTTATTTTCGATCAGAGTAATTTGTTCTTTTTCAGCATCTGGAGCAGCAGTGTTCTTAGTCAGAGTTACAGCTTTCTTTTCGTTAGTTTTAATTGTTTGAGCGATGGCTGACTCATTTTCCAGCCAGTCATCGAATTGCTGCTCGGAAGGTTGAATAACGTACGTAACACCGGCAATCTTATCAAATACTTTCGTTCCAGGAGGGAATTCCATATCAAAATCTTCATCTGTGAGTCCTTGATTTAAGACGATTTTAGTGGCTCGATAGGTATTGGTCAGGTTGCTCTCAGCCGATTTTAGAGCACCTGCGCTCGGAAACCACAGCCCTTTTGAGACCTCCTCCAGCGAAATTACATCAACCATGGAAAAAGGCTCCGGGCCGGTTTCCCTATTTGCCATATAATCATATTTTATTGGTGTGAAGCCGTGGTCTATGGAAAAATAGACACGCATTTTGACCTGTTTAAGCATAGTAGCCGGGTTGTCCACAAGCAGGTCCGCATGAACCGCATTGAACCCATTAATCTTCTCGACGGCATCATTGAAGTGAACAAGTTCTTTTTTTCGCAAACGTTCTGAAAGTGGTATTTTGTCTCTGTTGACATAACTTAGACGTAATACGGAAAATGAAATTGGAGTTTGATTCGGCTTGGGCATCGAACTTTTACTCTTTGTAATAGTGCCGCGAGATAAAGTGCGTTGTTCACCTGCCAGCGACACTTCAGCTATCGTTACATACTTGGCAATTTTACCGTTGTACGATTGCATATTTGTGCCTTTGGTCAGCGTTTCATGCTCATCGAGAACAGCCAATTGCTCTGCTGATAAGGACCTTTCGCCAAATGGACGCTTAGTTGACCATTTATGCTTTACAGGTCCTTTATCTATACTATGCCCCGTTCCGGCTATGTCCTCAAGCGTAGGAGGGGGCTCAACGCCCCACTCATACTCAACCGATATATCCTGCATCGCTGATTCCATCGCTTCACAAATATCAGCAAGTTCATCAACTGTAATTGCCATTGCCAGTGGTGCTTGGTTAAGCAGAAGCACCGAGGCGATAGTGAAAAAATAAAATAATTTTCGGACAGGATTCATTTTAGAGCTCCATAAAAAAACCGCATCGTACGAAACAACTGCCTTTATCTCTTAACGCCGTGTACAAGTTTTAACACATAAAGAGTTTTGAGAAACTTAAGCGGCTCAGAAAAATAAGCCCTGTCAGCCAGTTGTGGCGATGGGCCTCGTTGTCTGAGAGTTATTTTTGGGAAATTTTGTTTCATAATATCGTCTACTTCACAGAAGATATTTACGATAAAATCATTAAGGTTCATTTTTTTGCCCTCCTTGGCTTAAGGAATTAAGTTTTTTAAATTCCATCGGCCAGAGGGCATTTTTTGTATCAACAATAAATTAGAAACCTGTACACGGCGTTATCTCTTAATATAATACTCTGTATCCAGTTTAAGGCAAAAGTTACCTTGGCAACAAGCCAATGGTCACATTTCTACTAAAATATTCATCCGATTACCAGCAAATTTGCATAACGCAGTTGGTGCCTGAATCTTTCGGATTCTCACAGCCACATCCATTTGTACCCCAAACACATTCGTATTCATATACGTCGCCACAAAGAGGATATCCACGCACCTGGCAACCCTCCTCCTGGGAGGTTTGTCCACAATATTCGTCGTCCACACTGCCATCACAGGAATACCCACAGTCACCTGCGCATTCAAGAGGTGCAGTTTGATGGCAAGAACCATTACCTTGACTGAAACCGCAAGAACCCATACTTTTGCATGGATAGTACGACCCACATTGGCTGCCCCACGCTTGTTCTAAGAAAGATTCATCGCACATTTCAGTGGCATACATCAGTGCTACGCCTGTTCCTAACATAAACGTGCTGATAACGAGTAAAGCTATCTTTTTCTTATACCTAATCATAATTTACTACCTTTCTTCTCTTATTCGTAACCCGGCTAAGCCTGATTACTGATTACAAAAACATATTTTTATTGCCGTTAATATCAATCACAGCAAAGCAAACTAATTTGATAAAAATAATTTATCTCTTTTTCACCAATCATCCAGCAATTCTATCATAATTCGCACCTCCTTTCAATGTAAAGCGAAATGACTTCTGTGTTATTCTAACTCTATATTAAATAATGAGTTACGCTCATTATTTACTTGCAATCTCCTCCGTTTTGGCTAATATGTAAGCAACGTATACAAAGGAACTTACAACCAAAACAAAGGAGGTTTTGGCATGCA
>DATKYR010000197.1:0-24175 GCA_035528395.1 Sedimentisphaerales bacterium | reverse complement strand
GCCCTGGCGGCCTCACTTGAAATAGTTCTAACAAGAACAATTGCACGCCCCGTTGAGCGTATGCTAAAAGCAACAAGGAAACTTTCCGCCGGAAGTCTCGGATATGAGGTGGACAAAGAAACCGGAACCATGGAATTCGATGAGCTTGCCGACTCTTTCAATAAAATGTCCGCACAGCTTCGCGATAGAGAAGAGTCTCTAAAAAAAATAAATGAGCAGCTCGCCGCTCTGAACAAAACTTATCTCGACCTGGTGGGTTTTGTCTCCCACGAGCTTAAGGGAATAGTCGCTACGACTCTTCTGAACGCCGCTGCTGTACGAGACGGGCTTTTCGGACAGATAAATGAAAAACAAAAACAATCTCTTGAGTCGGTAACAAAAAACTTGCATTACTTAAAAGACACCGTCAGAAAATTCCTCGACTTGAGCAGAATAGAAAAGGGCGAGCTGGAAGTTAATAAGAAGCAGGTTAGCCTGAGGGAAGACGTCTTTGAGCCGTGCATGGAGACCTTTAACGCCGAGATCGCCGACAAACAGATGGCAGTCACAAACAACATCGCCGCTGAAGTCAAGGTCAACGGCGACCTTGATTTATTGCATATCGCGGCAAATAACCTCCTCGGAAACGCCGTCAAGTATGGATTGCAAAAAGGAAAGATAATACTCAGCTCTGAGGACCTCGCAGACAAAGTGCAAATCGAAGTTTATAATGACTCCAGGCCAATCAGAGAGGAGGAAAAACAAAAGCTTTTCAAAAAGTTCTCGAGGCTGGAAGATTCCAAAGACAAGAAAATAAAAGGAACCGGACTCGGCCTGTTCCTGACAAAAGAGATTATCACAAAGCATGGCGGTGATATATGGGTCAGGCCGGAAGAAAACGGAAACTCCTTTATCTTTCAGATTGAAAAATGTCCTGATACTGTATAAATAGAAATAACACCTGACAATAGGCTCTTTTATTTTATTGCTCTCTCGCGCAAACTGATTATAATTAACACCAATTTTATACCAATAAAGCAATGGAATGAGTTAGAGGACAAAATAAGAGGAAAGGATTTATTATGCAGTTCAATCTCCTTGATATCACTGTGTTTTTGGGATTCATCGCCGCTGTTATCACAATCGGACTCTGGAAAAGCCGGCATGAGAAAACCAGCGAAGACTACTTCCTGGCAGGTCGCGGCCTTAAATGGTGGCTGATTGGCTTCTCACTGATTGCCGCCAACATCTCATCAGAGCAGTTGGTCGGCATGAGCGGAAATGCCGCCAGCCACGTCGGCCTCGCCATAGCAAGCTATGAATGGATGGCCGCAATTACACTTGTTGTCGTCGGTTTTTTCTTTCTGCCCTATTTCCTAAGGGCGGGAATCTATACAATGCCCGAATTTCTCGAAGTACGCTACAATGCGACAGCTCGTACTATTATGGCAGTTGGCACTATCTTTCTTTATCTTGTACTTCTCGGTTCGGTGACATACTCAGGCGCCCTGACAATTCAGACTATGGCCGGAAAAATGGGCCGTGATGTTTCATTGCTGCAGGCGTCTATCGTGATTGGTTTTATCGCAATGATTTACGTTACCGCCGGCGGTCTTAAAGCCTGTGCATGGGCCGACCTGATCCAGGGAAGCGCATTGATTATCGGCAGCGGCGTTGTCATGCTGTACGCATTCAAGAAACTCGGCTCAGCAACCGATGGGCTTGCTTTCATAGAGAATGTCAAAACCGGAGCGGTCGGAATTAAAACTTTTGCACAGGATACCGGCGCAATAGACCGGTTCTGGGAACTGAACAAGGTCAGGATGAATATGTTCCTGCCCAAAGACGACAAAGTTCTGCCTTATACGGCACTCATGCTGGGCTTGTGGATACCGAACTTCTACTACTGGGGTTTGAATCAGTACATCACTCAGCGGACACTGGCTTCATCATCATTATCCGAGGGACAAAAAGGTATCGTGTTCTCGGCGTTTATGAAGCTGCTCGTTCCGTTCGTTGTCGTAATTCCGGGTATTATAGCCTTCAACCTTTACTCAAAGGACATGAAAGATCAGGCGGTCGGTGATAATGCCCCGGTAATCGCAAAGTATATGATGGCCAATCCCGATACCGAAATGGTTGTAACCGCACCGGCTCCGGGCGATGACGCTGTCGCTTCATGGAACCAGCAGAAATTCATGATTGCGATATATCCAAATGACGATGCTAAAAAGGCGGTTAGCACAACTAATCCTTTTGTGCTGCCTATAACGCAGGGAAAATATGATGAACTTGAATTGAAAGAATATACAGTATTCGAATCTGACGATAAATCATGGACATCGGCCTTCCCCAATCTGAAAGCGGAATTGGAAGCGTATAATACCTCCGTCAAAGAAGCTGCAAACACTGCGGGTATTCCGGTCACAAGCGAGAAATTTATCGCTTATAAATATGATACGGCTCTGGGGCAATTACTTAGCAACGTTCTGCCCCAAAATACGGGTTTAGTCGGTTTCGTTTTGGCCGCTTTGCTCGGTGCAATCGTCAGCTCACTGGCAGCCATGCTCAATGCGGCATCGACTATCTTTACGATGGATATTTACACAAAATACATTTCACCAAAAGCGCAGCAAAAAAGTATTGTCACATTAGGCCGTATATGCGTTGTAGCGTTCGCGTTTGTGGCGATTTGGCTGGCTCCAAAGTTAGGCGATCCGAATATCAGCAACAGTATTTTCACAATTATCCAGGAAGTCCAGGGACTGCTCTCGCCGGGTATCCTGGCGGTGTTCGCATTCGGCCTGATCGTTAAAAAAGCCCCGCCAATGGCAGGTGTCGCCGGACTTGTTACGAATATCGTTTGCTACGGCGGAATGTATCTGCTCGGGCGATACAATATCGGCCCGGAAATTCAGTTCCTCAACCGTATGGCAATCTGCTTCGGAATCAATATTGTTGTAATGACCGTCATTACTATACTCAAGCCTATGGATAAGCCGATCGTATTTGAGAAGAAAACCTCACTTGACCTTAAATCTTCTAAAGGAGCTTTCATGGCCGGCATCGTTGTAGTGGTCATTACGCTGGTCCTGTATTTCCTGTTCAGCCCGATCGGACTGGCAAAATAACAGCGACTTTTTGAGAGTTGTGGAATGGAACTGACTAAAGAAGGACAAGCAGCGTTAGATATAATCTTAAAGTCCGCGAAAGATAATGGAATCGATATTAAGGGCGGCAAGATAAGAAGGACGTCATCGCGTTTCTGTCTCGGCGTCGAGCATGGTGACTATAACGGCACCGAACTGTTCGGCGTCGGAACCGACAGGTTCATCTGGCTGGCCTATAAGCCGAACGGCACGAATAAGGTCAGGCTCTTTAGCGGGAATTTCCCCGATGACGGAGTTGTTGAATTTGATTTGGGAAATGTCCCCGAGCCGAGGTCGGCCCAGATCGCTGAAACATGGGGACGGTTTCCATATGGAATCGAATATATCTTAAGGCGCGAAGGTTACAAGCTCTTGCAGGGCATTGACGGCGTTCTCTATGGTAACATCCCCGGCGGCGGAATGAGCCGGTCGGCATCTTTGACTTTGAATCTGATTTTGTCGCTGTTCGATGCCAACGGTATCGAGGTCCAGGAAAAAAACAAAATAGTGGATCTGGCTCAGGCCGTCGAGAATGATTATATCGGCTCACCCTGCGGAAAGCTCGACCAGACGATGATACTCTTTGCCCGCGAAGGGATGGGGACATACTACAATCCCAATGACCGCTCAATAGAGTATCTGCCGATAGGATCAGGTGCGAGCGATTTTCGGATAGTTGTTCTTGATACCGGTACAGACCGTCCCGGCCTGGAAAAATCAACATACGCAATCCGCAGAGCCGAATGTGAGAAGCTGGTTTCAATACTTCAGAAAGCCGATTATGATATATCGTGCCTTGCAGACATCAAGGACGAAACCGTTTATAAAAAAATTATAGACGAGTTCGGTGAAAGTCACCCGGATTTGTGCGACCGATTAAGATATATTTTCAATGCTCAAAACCGCTTCTACAAAATGCTCGAAGCCTGGAAAGCCGGTAACATTGAAACTGTTGGACAAATATTCAGAGTTGATGGTATCGGATTGCGCAATGATTACAAAATCTCCGGGCCGGAACTGGAAACGATGTGTGATATCGTCCGAACCGTGCCGGGCGTTTTAGGAGAGCGGATGTTAGGAGGCGGTGACAAGGGAGCATCTGGCGCTTTGGTCCGGGCTGAATCTGTCGAAGCAGTAAAGCAGGCCGTTGACACGGCCTATCCCCGCAGCCGGCCGGACTTCGCCGAAAAGTATGCCTTCCACATCTGCAAGGTTGTGGACGGTGTCCGTCTCTATGAAGGTCTGTTGTAACAGGAACAAAAGCTAATGCCGTTTCTAAAAAGTGAATGTAATATTCTATACGCATTGTCATTCCGACCGGAGCCTCCGTTTTTGCTTTCGCAAGAAAGCACGGGGGCGAAGTGGCCTGCCCTGAGCGTAGTCGAATGGGAGGAATCTATTTCAATAGCTTCGTCGAAGGCGAATCAAAAAGTTAGAATTATTTATTGCAAACGGCGCTGATTATGTCCGAAGAATACCCATCATCAGCAAAAGGTGTGTTTGAGGCAATCGTATCTTCCAATAAACATATTGGACACCGATTCTATAAGCTAAGATTGGAGTTTTCAGGAGCCGGTGCGAGGGCTTTTGCTGATTTTAGTCCCGGCCAGTTCGCAGAATTAGACCTTTCCGGTACCGCCCTGCCGCCCGCAGAAGCCATACCCGATGACCTGCACGATGCCGCCGGGCGCAAAATATTGCTGCGCAGACCTTTTAGTTTTACCGACGTAACCGCCGAGAGAAATAAGACCTTCGCCGACCTTCTTTACTGTGTTGTAGGGCCGGCCACCTTGCGAACGACAACTTTATCATCCGGCGATTCTCTCAGCGTAATCGGACCTCTGGGAAATGGTTTCTCTGTCCCGGAAGGTAAAAAAACCGCCCTTCTAATTGTCGGAGGGATGGGGGTCCCCCCACTACTGCATCTGGCAAAACACCTCACAGCAGATTCCCAAGCCAAAAGGATTGAAGTGATTGCATTCGCCGGTGCGAAAACAGCAAAGGAGCTGCCCTTCGAGGGCCAATTGGATGAGATTTCACAGCAATTAGGATTTTCAATACCGGAGTTTGCCAGGTACGGCATAGAATCACTGGTGGCAACGGATGATGGCTCGGCTGGGTATCACGGATTTGTTACCGATTGCCTCGCCGAATGGCTTGGCCAGTCTGATTTAGCCGCCAGGGATACGATTATTTACGCCTGTGGGCCGCAGGCAATGTTGTCAAGAATGGCTGAACTCGCCAAAGAAAAAAATATCGACTGCCAGCTCAGTATGGAACGAAGAATGGCCTGCGGCATCGGCCTGTGTCAGAGTTGCGCCATCGAGTGTAGAGTGGAGGGCTCTAACGAGACCGTCTATAAAATGTGCTGCAAGGACGGCCCCGTCTTCGACGGCAAAGAGGTTGTCTTCTAACCACTTTCAAAAGACCATGACCAAATAAATTATTCGCCGCTATACCCACCCGCTCCTTACTATCGAAGGTCCTGTTTAGGCCTCCTTAGCTTCCTTATCGCTTCGAGCTGCAAGACAGCCTCCTTATCTCGCGGTCGGTTCATCGACTTTTTTGATTTAATCAATGCATTTAGGCTCAGCACACGCACCTTCATTTCTTCAACTTCAATAAGCTCGCTTTCCCGTTTGACCTGACTGTAGTCTCCAAGACCATCTATGAAGCTTAAGCAATCTAATTGACCAATGTCCGTATCGAGATACAAATTTTTGAATTGACCGCACGCCTGCTCCGTCAGTTCGAGCTTCTTGCGTTTCGGCGTCATTCGGTGTACAGGGTGTAAATCTGAGATAGCTCTTTGCAGCGCAATCAGAGTAGCAGGGCTAAAGTCGCAGCAGATATCGATATCCTGGGTTACATAAGTACATCCATGCACTACACCCGCAAAACCGCCTATTATTACAAAATCCACTCCGGCATTAACAAGCCTTTCAAGCAGGTTTAAGAAGTCTCTGCTCACAGTTTTCTCGCTTTCCGGAGTTTCTCCGCCGTATTAAGTGCGATTTGATGTCTCATTATACGCTCGGTGCAGCTTCTGTTGATATTATCAATCAGCATAGAAACATCTATCCCGTAGTCGATTGCCGCCTGGATTTCTGCCGCTTGCTGGGATTTACTCTTCGATAATTTTTTCTTCTTTGATTTCGCTGCCATGTTCTCAATTATAAGCCTCCTGCTCTATGGCTTCAACATTAAAGCTCCTGTTATCCACAGCTTTTTGAATGTTACTATGCAAATTTTTACTTTTGATATTTGATATTCTCAACGAATTGTTGCAACCTCAAACGTAGCTTGGGGATGGCCTACTCCATTCTCTTTGTTATGGTGAGGGGAAATAGCCTTTAGCCCTGAGCCAATCCGAAGGGCTAAGCACCAAAGAACCGTTATTACACGGTCTGTAATAGGGTCATTTTAGGCTTTGAACCGGGGTAAGATGAGTTTATAATGCTTTTATATTCGTTTTCTGATGTTCTCTTACAAGGAGAAAAAAAATGAAGAAGAAACTTTTCTTGATTGTCTTGCTTACGACTCTTGTTTTAGCCCAGATAGGCAAATGTGGTCAGGTTCTGCATGAAACCATTCAGTCAAAAGTCCGACTATCGGATGTTATCGTGATCGCACAGGTACAGAACGTTAAGCCAGGGAAGATACTGGCGAAACAGCGCAGCCAGGAATGGCACACTCTCTGTTCAATACAGCAAGTTTTGAAGGGTGACATATCAGACAAGGAAATCCCAGTAGCATTCCTGCTTCCCGCCAAAGGCATCACTATAGTCCCTAAGCCACATAGTTTAGCCAAAGGCAAAACATACATCCTGTTCTTAAGACAGAGTGGTAGCTCATATAGACTGATCACGCCATACCACGGAGATATAGAAGTACGCCAGGAATATGCGGTGTTCGATGAAGATTTGAAGAATGACAAAGAAGCGCTAAAAAGGTCCGCCAGTTCCATCAACGGCGTCCCAAGTGTAATGCTTTCTCACGATGCTCTGACTGAGAAGATACAGAAGCTGATGAGTAAGGAAGATGAAGCGCTGCGTCACAACATGACGATACCGCGCGAGCCGGTTCAGGACGAGAATTCGGGAAGGTGGTCGAGCCCGGTAAATGGGCTGCTTGGACACCTCGTTGTAAGAAATAAGCCAAACAAATATAATGAAACAATTCTTCTCGATATCGTTTTAGAGTTAAAGAACGTGTCCACAAAACCCATCGCGATCAAAAACGACCAAAATGCCTTGTCATTCAAACTTCAGGACTTAAGAGGTTATGACATTCCCCAGAGCGGCTATAGCAAAAGTGGACCGATTCCATATCCTCAGTGGGCTGTCATCCCAAGGGACTCATATTGGGGATTCTCTCTTTATGATCGCACCGTCGGCATACCGGGTGGAGAAGACACCTTTATCGCTTTGCCAAACCACGTGTGGCGACTCAAGGAAGGTGAATTCATACTTCATGCTACGCTCACTGTCAAAGACATCGGTGAAGACAGACCGGAAAATGCATGGTCAGGCGAACTTGTACTGCCGCCGTTGAGAATCTCGGTGGGTAGCAGTTCAAGGGTAAAATATGGCGCAGCGCCAGACTTGTTATGGATCGAGCCACCCAAGAACTACAACGGCACGTGGACCGTGTGGGGCCGCAACGGACAAAAACGCTATGAGATAGACTTCAAGGAGGGCAAATACCACGGCACATTTACCACGTTATACAGTAATGGGCAAGAATGCACCCAGCAGGACAATAGGAATCACAAAGCCCATGGTCCGGGCAGGGGATGGCACCCTAACGGCCGAAGAAGCTATGAGATAACCTATAAAGATGGCAAGCCAAATGGGACTTGGATACATTGGTACGATAACGGACAAAAACAGAGTAAGCGAGAATATAAGAACGGTGAGAATCACGGGACATACACGATTTGGCACAGAAATGGGCAGAAACAACTTGAGATCAACTACAGAGACGGCAAAAAGCATGGCATTGAAGCGTCATGGGACGAGCGGGGCAATGTTCATTACATGAGACACTATGAGAATGGTAAAGTTTTACGACAAGATAGCCATAAGTAAACCTGCATATGCCTTAACCATACCGCATGAGTCACGAGCAACGCTTACGCCACCGCAGCGTTTTCCTCGTCATATTCGCCAAATCTGACGCTTATCTTCTTGCTCACTCCCCGAATCTGCATCGTTATCCCGAACAGCACATCCGCAATACTCATCGTGCGTTTGGCGTGCGTGATTATTATGAACTGCGAATCCTTCTGAAACTCCCGCAGCAGCATATTGAAACGCTCATTGTTTGCCTCATCCAGGGCCGCATCAACCTCATCTAAGAAACAGAACGGCGACGGCTTCGTCTTGAAAACCGCAAACAGCAGCGCAAGCGCCGTCATCGACTTCTCACCGCCGCTAAGCAGCGATATACTTCTTGTCTCCTTGCCGGGCGGCCGCGCTATTACCTCTATCCCCGATTCGAGAATATCTTCAGCGTCCTCAAGTATTATGTCGGCCTTACCTCCGCCAAACAGCTTGCGGAAAATCTCCTGGAAATGTCCCCTTATCTCCTCAAAGGTTTGGCTGAATTTCTCTCTGCTCTTTTTATTAAGGCGGTTTATCAATTGCTGCAGTTGAGCTCTGCTGCTGTTAAGGTCCTGGACCTGGCTGCTTAAAAAGTTATGTCGTTTTTCAAGGGTCTCCTGCTCATCTATTGCATCGATATTTACATTACCGAGCCGTTCAATCTTACCTCGAAGTTCAGCTATCTGTTCTTTTACCTCATCCCAGTCAACCTCTTCATCCCTGTAATTTTCATAAGCCTCAGCTAAATCAATCTGAAGCTGCTCCTGCACTTTTTCGACCAGGTCCTGCTGTTTTACCTCTAATTGGCTCAATTCTATTTTAAGCTCGTTAATTTTTTGCTCGGTTTCCTCTTTTTCGGCGCGTCTAAGCCGGACAAGCTCCTCTGTTTGTTTTCGTTCTTCGAGCAGTCTTTCAATCTCTTTATGCAATAATCGGCTGCTCTCCTGGTTCTTTTCTTTTTCGACAAACAACTCCGACACCCCGGCTTCGCAGTTAAGAATGTCCCTTTGAGCCTGTAGCCATTGTTCGCTGCAGTTTCGAATTTCCTCCTCGGCTGTCCCGGCAGCCGTCCGGTTCTCCTGCATCTGGCTCTGTAGACTCAGAATTATCTGTTTCAATGCCTTACTTTGTTCCGTAATTTGCCCCAGTGCCACCTTCAAATCAGTAAGTCTGTCCACCAGTGTTTGCTGTTGTTGTTTTTGCTCAGCGTATTTTGCCTCAAGCTCTTCTATGTGCGCCGTTCTCTGGCTGTTTACCGCCTCCAGCTCCTCCAATTTCTGCTTCGAGTCATATTCCTTTTGCACGGACTGGGATATCTGTTCAGCCAACAGGTCAATCTCACTGGTTAACAACGGCTCCTCTTGTCTCAGCCGTTTTGTATTTTCTTCTATCACGCTGAGCTTCGAGCTTACCTGCATCTTTTCGGTGTTCGCTTCATAAATGGCCGTCCGCAAATCCTGACATAGCTCATCCAAATGTGCTTTTGTCTGGTTGTTCTTTTCAATTTTGCTTTCAATCGCTGAAACTTCAGAGGTAATATTGCCAATGGTTTCCTGCAGTTGACGCAGCCGGCTTTTGCGCGATATTAAACCGCTTGCTCTGCCCAAAGGCCCGAGTTTTATCGTCCCGTCGGAACTTAAGAATTCACCCTTCAAAGTAACAAACTTAAACTCACCTCCCGCCTTCTCCGCCAGCTCGACTGCCTCTTGTATAGAGTCAACAACTAACGTCTTGCCGAGTAACTTCCACGCCAACGGTGCGTATTTGCTGTCGAACTTTACAAATTCAACAAGCCTGCCTTTAACACAGTCAAATTCCGACCAGTCATTTTTGTCCACAAACGGCTCTATTTTATCAAGGCATATGAAATTCACCCTGCCGTCAAGGTTTTGTATTCTCTCTATATCATCTAACATTCTGCTTGTGCTGTTGATTACAAGTGCATCGGTCTGCCCCTCAAGGACCGCTTCGACGGCATTCGCATATTCGACATCGGTTTCTATTGTTTCCGCTAATATTCCTTCGACGTAATCAAATTTGTTATCAATTGACCTCTCCTGCAAAATGCTTTTAACGCCCGCTTTAAGCCCTTCGCGCCTTCTTTCCATATCTGTCAATATCGTCAGCTCGCTGTTCAGAGCACTTCGTACCTCTTTGCTATGGGCCAATCGCTTATTGTCCACTGCTAAAGAACCATCGAGCTCTTCGGTCTGTTTGCGTTTGGATTCTAAGCTCTCCTCCAATTCACCTAACACTTTTTCGATATCACTCAGGCGGGCATTATGTTGCGCTCTTTCGGTCAGCAGTTGCTCAAGTTCTGCATGGGCGGTTTCCGCCCGGCCGGCAAGACGGTCTTTTTGAGAGGACAAATTGTTGCGATAAACCGAAATGCTCTGGACTTCGTTATGAAGTTGAGCCGTCCTCCTGACCATGTCGATTATACCTGATTTCTCATCCTCCAAATGCGCCTCGAGCGAGGCACATTCGGCATTTACTTGCTGGATTGCTTTCTGGATTTGCTCAAAAGCTCCGCTCTTCTCGTAGAGCATCTTTTCACAATTTGCCAGCTCAGCGTCGTATTGTGCCGAATTTTTCTCAAAGAGGTTTTTCTGTTCCCGGAGCTTTTCAATTTTCTCTCTCGCCGATTTCTCTCTTTCCTGAAGTTCTGAAATTCTCGTTCTCAAAAAATCAATTCGCTGGAGCCGCTGCTCAATTTTGCTCCGAACAGACACAAGGGAATTATCTGTGTGGTTCAGCTTATGCTCCGTATCTATTATCTCTTCGCCTAATGTGCTTATAAGACTGTCCTGTCTTGCTATTTCCGCCGCTAAGTGTCCGAACTGTTCACCTAACTCGTCAAGGGCGGTTCCCCTCTCTTTCATCTGCGTGTGGTTCTTTGCATATTCAACCAGCGAGTAGTTCACCTGAAGCTCTTTGAGCTTTTGAGTATATTGCAGATAGTTTCTTGCTTTGCCCGCCTGCTGCTTTACACTTCGCAGTCTTTTTGCAACTTCCCCCAAAATATCTGCAAGCCGAAGCAGATTTTGCTCCGTTCGTTCCAGCTTACGAAGCGCTTCTTTTTTGTGTGCCTTATACTTGCTTATACCCGCCGCTTCTTCAAATATGAACCTTCTGTCCGTCTTCGATGCGCTCACTAAATGCTCAATCTGCCCCTGTTCAAGAATCGAATAGGACCTGGTACCTATACCCGTGTCCATAAACAATTCCCGAATATCTTTCAGCCGGCAGATTCTGTTGTTTATCCGGTACTCACTTTCCCCGCTCTTATATATCTTACGCGATACCTGCACCTCGTCGGCTTCGATTGGCAGCTGTCGTGTTCCGGTCCCATCAGGGTTGGATATCAACAGACTCACTTCAGCCGCCCCGAGAGACTTTCTGCTGCTGCTTCCGCCAAATATCACATCAGCCATCTGACCGCTTCGCAGGCTCTTGACACTCTGTTCTCCAAGTACCCACTTTACTGCATCGACGACGTTGCTCTTACCACAGCCGTTGGGTCCCACAATAGCGGTTATGGAAGAATCGAAAACAAAATCCGTTTTATCCGCGAAACTCTTAAATCCATTAAGAATAATTTTTTCAAGTCTCATTTCTTATCCTGCTGTCAACGTCCGGTAACTATTGTTGCAAAGGTCACGTAGTACTTTTAGACCAATATGCAATATTGTTATCGGCCGAGGGTTTGTCATTTCTTGATAATTAGCCGATTTTTGGTAAGGGTCCGGCCCAAAACTCCGCTTTTACAGCACCCTTGTCACACATCCGCTTCAAAAGAGCTATAACATCTGTATAAGTAACGCCTAAGCCTCCGCGTCCCTGCTTACCTTCTTGAAGCGGCTTTTCGCAGAGTGTTCGGATAATATCACCAAGCTCAAAGGTACTTTTCAACTGCGCTATCACATCAGGCCGTTGGGGATGTTTGCGGATTACCGAGACGTACTCCTGACCGGCCGGAGCGTTGATTGTTATATTACCGTCGGCTGAACGCACAAAAATACCATCACTGCAACGTATCGGCGCACCGAATAACACTATTCGAGGCTGCCCGCTGCGGGAAATAAAAATTGATTTGTGTGGAGTTTGTACTATCTGTTCCAGATAAAAATCATCGGCGATGACTTCTTGTGATACGGCAATATCGTCTAATTTCCGCAGCTGCTCATACGCAGCCAGCCTCATGTTAAAATCGTCGTCGCGCAGCAGCCTCTGCGATATTCTAACCGCATCGTTGCGTCTGGCACCTGTAGTTATTGACTCCAGGGCCTCCACTCGGTAAGCTGAACCTCTGTCCATAGCTATTTGTCTGAGAGTCACCAAACCCGCATAGCTGCCAAGATTAAGCATACATCTCGCTGCCCGAAGACGTACCTGCTCATTAGACACATTCAGCAAAACACCCAGCCCGCTAAGACTTTCATTGCCTATGGCCTCAAGAGCATTCTCACTCGCTTCCGCATCTTGCAAAGCAGCAAGTTTTCCAATAAATGTCTTTATTCTTTCTCCCGTTATTTCCGTGCTCTGGCTAAGATACGTTTCCTTCATTATTGAAATGAATCTTTGTTTTTGTTCTCTGTATTTAGCCGGCACTTTTACTTCGAGCCTGCCGGGCAAAACCACCTTAGCTGTGCCTTCGCCAAAAAGTTCGTTTAAGCGATTTCGAATATTGTTTGTGATTCTAAAATCAGGCTCGCCAAGCACCAGATTTACTTTGTACTCATCAAGGACCTTTCCTTTACCCAGGACAAATCCAATCCTTTTATTCGTTTCGGATGTGCTGATTTTATCAATAAAGACCGGCCCTTGGGCATCGGCTACAACTTTCGTTTTTATACCGAAGGTACCCACCGTCTTAAGCTCCGTGCCAAGCAGAAAGCCCCCTTCCAGGGAAGTCGTTTGTGTACCACCCAGGGCAGTAACTCGTACATCGAAATACTCATTTCTCGAAGCTACTGCCGGCATTATTCCCTCTACCAGTACTACCGCCGTATCGGAACCGCCAATAAATCTTTCAGTATTTATTGTGCGTCCGGGAAACTGCGTTAGAAGCTGTTGTGCAAGATACGCTCTAATCTGGGGCGGACATTCCCCGGAACCCGTCCCTCTCAGCCCACCAACCAGGCCGTATCCCTCAAGGCGGACCGATTCCGGCCAGGACACCTTGGCTAATGAACCTATCGTGACTCCTAAATCTGCCGTCGATATAAGGTCCCTTGCCCCCCCGCCGGCCCTGCCCTGCTCACCGCAGCCGGCTATCAATAAAACGATTAGTAGGGACAGGCCTATGTGCCTGCCCTTTATTCTCGTTACACAAACCGTTTTTCGAATAACAATATTCATACGGCTGGACACCTAAAACAATGATAATTTCGCGGCTGAGAACTCACCATAAATAATACTGTGCCCGTTTATTTCCGTCAAACCTAATTTGCAACATTCCAATATTACTTAGGCCGTCGACAGTAACTTATCGAAGTATTCATTTGCCCCTGCAATATAACGCTCTTCCGGGATAAGCGGCTTTTCCAGCTTCGACCTCGTTCCTTCCGAGAGCCGCAGGCTTTCTGCTATCTCCCTGCCTGCTGTTTGAAGCAGCTTTTTGTATTTGCGAATTACAGGCTTTAAGATCAATGGAGCATCCTTCAATATAGCACCGCCGCCCCTGTATATCTCGCCTATAACTTCGGTACGCATATTCCTGGCTACTCTCTTAAATAGCAATTCCAGCACCTGAAAATGGCTCTGCTCCGGAAATCCACAGTTCGATATAATAACCAGTTTAGGACGTTTTTTATTCCTGATTATATGTACGCACTCCCCGCCCTCGTCTTTTTCAAAATGCGGGTCGCCGCCCGGAATAAGTCTGTCCATAAAATTCTTCATAATCCCGGTAACATTATCGACATAAAGCGGCGTCGCAAAAACAACAATATCCGACCCGGCAAATTTCTTAAGCAATTCCGCCATATCATCTTTAATTACGCACTCTCCAGGCGTCTTCAGCCAGCAGCCAAAACAACCCCTGCAAGGCTTTATCTCTTTCCTGGCAAGAAACACGTTCTCAACCTCAGCACCGCCCTTCCTGGCCCCCTTCATAAAGGCCTCCACCATAACGTGTGTATTGCCGTTTTCAGCCCGTGGCGACCCATTGAATATTGTAATTTTCACTGCCTGGTTCTCCTTTGCAATCGTCTTTGAAATTTTCTCATTTGCAGATTATTCGCCAACCATCTGGCAAATAACAGTTCTTGTTCTCGGCCTCGTATCAAAATCAACCAAGATGATTTGCTGCCACGTCCCTAAGGTTAATCGCCCATCAACTACCGGCACACTCAGAGAAGGTCCCAGCAGCGAGGCCCGAACATGGGCATGGCCGTTGTCATCGTGCCAGGTCTCTTCATGCTCATACCTTGCGTGCTCAGGTGCGATTTTCTCAAAAGTCGCCTCTATATCATAATTAACCAGCCCCGGCTCATATTCGGTCGTTGTAATCCCCGCCGTCGAACCAATATTGAAAACCGTAACAGTCCCCTCCCTCATATCCGATTGTGCCACAGCTTCGCTGACCTGCTCGGTAATATTAACAACATCGCAGTTGCCTTTTGTTTTGACTTTTATCGTTTCCGTCTTGACCATTTGCTATAAACCTTATCTTCAGCAATATTATGCATCATAAACAGCAGGAAAGATAACCAATATAATCAATTTTTGCAACCCTCACCTTCTGACTTCTGTCATCCACCATCTGTCTTCCGCCTCTTACCTTCTGTCTTTCGAAATCCTTTGAACAAATATTTGAAAGTCCAATTTGAATTCTGTATCGGCTGAGATTTCACTTGCTATACAATGGTATTTACGAACAGCTGGGTTGATTGTGAGTATATATAATTAAACAATAAATGTATCAAGACATAAAATTAGGTATATAACGATGAAGATGGAAAAAGAATTTATTCGCAGACATTGGGGCTTGTTGCTGATGCTTTTCTGCCTCGTTGCAGGTGGCGGATTGGATGAATGGTTATTAACTGCCAAGGCAGATACAATCCAATCATTGAACAACTTAGTCATCGACGATTTCAATCGCCTCGAAGGCCGTAAAAGTGGCCTTATCTGGACCTCGATAGCTGACCAAACGAAAGATTACCGTAGAGTTGGCAGGAAACAGTTTGTGCAAAACAACGGCAGGTCCTGCCTGAATATAAAGGAGCTTGTACCAACGAAGAAAAACTTGATTATAGTTGGCACTAAAGACGCACCGGATAATCCCAGTGACCTGAATTTTGCAGGGCATGATGGTATTTACTTGCGGGCGAAAGGCACCGGCGGGCAATGGACACTCGGCCTGTGGATAAAAAGCAAAAAAGCTGGAACCCAGCTTTATCAGGCACCTTTCGAGCTGAAAAACCAATGGCAGGAATCCCGCCTGCCATTTCGTATGTTCCGCTCAATGCCGACAAGCAAGACCCTGAATAGTCGGGAACTCTTCAGGATTGTCACTATGCCCGCACTACAGCAAAGGACCGTAGAGATTTTCCTGGATGAGATTGGATTTTACAAGGAGCAAAAAATGTATAAAAAACTAACTCCCGAACAGGAGAAGATTATTATTCACAAGGGTACCGAACGCCCATTTAGTGGTAAATATAACAACTATTACGAAAAGGGAATCTATACCTGTATGCGATGCGGAGCGGAACTGTATGAATCGTCTTCGAAGTTTAAGTCCGGCTGTGGCTGGCCCAGCTTCGATGAACAGATCGAAGGAGCTGTTAAATGGCAACGCGATGCGGATGGCGTTCGGACAGAGATTACCTGCAATCAATGCGGGGGCCATCTCGGACATGTCTTTCTGGGCGAGAAATTAACACCGAAGAACACACGCTATTGTGTGAACTCCCTCTCGATGGACTTTATACCGGCCAAAAAGCAGCAGCAGACAGCCAGAGCCATATTCGCTTCCGGCTGTTTCTGGGGAACGGAGTATTATTTTCAGCGAGCCCCCGGCGTAATCTCTACGACTGTTGGATACACTGGCGGCCACGTCGACAATCCTACATATAAACAGGTTTGTACCGACACGACAGGCCATGCCGAGGCCGTTGAGGTCTTGTATGACCCGGCGATAATCAGTTATGAGCAGCTGGCCAAGCTGTTTTTTGAAACACATGATTTTACACAGCTCAATCGCCAGGGGCCCGATATTGGCACGCAATATCGCTCTGCGATTTTCTATTTGGACAATGAGCAGAAACAGCTCGCCACACAGCTAATCCAGACGCTTAATCAAAAGGGTCACAATGTCAAGACTCAGATAGCACGAGCCGATAAGTTCTGGCCCGCCGAAGAATATCACCAGGATTATTACGACAAAACTAAGAAGCTCCCCTATTGCCATGTATACAGACAGATATTTTAAACCACTCCTCTTATATACACCTCAGTCGGCAAGATGAGCTTCAGTCAATGCTGTCTTTTACGAGTATCGAGATTCTATTGCCGTGTTTAAAAAGTGAGTTTAACATTTTATACATACTGTCATTCCGACCGAAGCCCCCGTTCTTGCTTTCGCAAGAAAGGACGGTGGCAAAGCGGCCTGCCCTGAGCGTAGTCGAATGGGAGGAATCTATTTAAACAGCATCGCCGAAGGCGAATCAAAAAGTTAAACTTATTTATTGGAAACGGCACTAAAATCAAGCATCCACCCATCTACTCATCCACTCATCTACTCATTTACCTATTTATACACCTTAAAAAGTTCGTTACTACCTTCGCTTCTACTGCCTTATATCTATAGAGACGCAGCTACTAACGGCGTCAAAATAGAAATGTGCTTAATGCAGTAAAAAAAATGGCAGTAAAAAAACGAGCTTCTCGAACTAAAAAAGCACCAGCGGAAATCCGAAGCTCAATTCAAAACCAACAAAACAAACGAAAGGAG
Source organism: Sedimentisphaerales bacterium (assembly GCA_035528395.1). Classification (GTDB taxonomy): domain Bacteria; phylum Planctomycetota; class Phycisphaerae; order Sedimentisphaerales; family Anaerobacaceae; genus NIOZ-UU13. The sequence continues at coordinate 6,980 of DATKYR010000197.1, read as the reverse complement.
TGCTAAAATGAAATCGCTCATAATCACCATCATAATTGCAATACTGGCAATGTTCATTACCGGCTGTACCTTTGTCAGGGAGTATCACCGCGGGTACGCTCGCCATGAAGTAATCGTAACCAGCCCGCGACATCTGCCCATTGGGCCGGGACACCCGAATCGCCCCTCTGCTCACCACCGCATAGAAAGGGGTGACTATCCCAGATTAAGGCCAATGCACCGGTAACCCAGTGTTATATTTAGCCTCTGCCCTGAGCGAAAATACCTGCCCTGAGCTTGTCGAAGGAGTGGATTTTATCAAGGGTTTTTGTTTAGCCGTCGTCGGCAAGCCTGCCCTGAGCTTGCCGAAGGGACGACACCCCAATGCCTGCCCCAGTATTTCTCTGGCGGAGGTAAATGGGTGCCGGGGCCTCTGGGCGGAGTTATATTTTCTGCCCTGGATGTTTATCCCCGGTATTAGCTTCCTTGCTTGCCGAGCTTACCCCTGAGAACTACTCCCTTGACTTACTGCAGGGGGCCGGGGACCTATGCACTTTTTTACATTTTTTTACTTACCTTACCCGTTAATTTTAACGATGATACAAATAGCAAAAGCGGGACTTTACAGCCTTGATCCAACCGTAAAAGAAAACCTGACTTAGGATAAGCTTAAGCCCACATGGCCAATGAAAAATGGATTATCAGCGCAGGGACTAAATTTTCTGATTCTATAAACTATATTTGTCAACCAATGAATTACGATGAACGTTCATATAGATAGATATTGTGTAAATATCCATATTTGCAACAATTATGGTGTTTTGACTATATATTTGAATAGATGAGTCAAATGAAAGGAGAACGCAATGGACCTTAAAAAGCACTCGAAAATCATTGGTGTATTCATATTTGTTTTCACCTCTGTCGCACTGGCCGAGCCCTCTCTAACGGTCTATAACCAGGATTTTGCGGTGGTGCGGGACCAGCTGAATCTGAACCTAAAAAAGGGTATAAATGAGCTGAGTGTTACCGATATCACCGCACACCTTGAGCCGGACTCTGTTATCCTTCACGATCCCAAAGGCAAACGTGCCATACAGATCCTCGAGCAGAATTACCGCGCCGACCCCATTTCACAGGGACTTCTGCTGTCTTTATACGAGGGTGAGGAAATCGAATTTCAGGCGAGTGAAGATAAAGTGATAAAAGGTAAAATTATCCGCAGCGGTTATGTCCCCCACCAGTCAGGCATGCAGCGATATGGCTCCAGATACACCCAACGCCAATATCAAAATGTCTCAACCTCTCAGCCCATCATTGAAGTTGAAGGAAAGCTGCGCTTCGGCCTGCCTGGACTGCCGCTTTTCCCTTCACTTTCGGATGACACTATCTTGAAACCGACTATTCACTGGGTGCTCAACACAGACAAAAGCGGAAAGCTCAACGCCGAGCTTAGCTATATCACGGGAGGAATGAGCTGGAAAGCCGACTACAGTATGCTCGCTGCCGAAAAGGGCGATAAGCTCGATGTAATCGGCTGGGTCACAATCGATAATCAAAGTGGAAAAACATTTGATAATGCACGCATTAAACTTATGGCTGGCGATGTGAGCAAAATCCAGCCAGACCAGGACCGCTATGACTATAGCGGAATGATGTATGCTCGGGAAGCTGCAAGTATGCCCGCGCCCGTCTCGGAAAAGGCCTTTGAGGAGTATCACCTTTATACATTAAACCGTCCGGCCACGCTTCACGACCGAGAGACCAAACAGGTTGAATTCCTGCGCGCTGAAAGTGTAAGTAGTCAGCGGCTGTATGTCTATGATGGCGCCAAGATTGACCACAGGCAGTACCGGGGCTATTCATCTGAGAATATCCGGCGGAACAGAGACTACGGAACGGATTGCAATCCCAAAGTATGGGTTATGAAAGAGTTCGAAAACTCAGAAAAAAACAACCTCGGCATTCCTCTGCCCCGCGGTGTTGTGCGGTTCTATCGCCGCGATGATGATGGACAGCTTGAGTTCACCGGCGAGAACATTATCGACCATACACCGAAGGATGAAACCGTTCGGGTTTATACAGGCAACGCCTTCGATTTGGTAGGTGAAAGAAAGAGAATCGATTATCAAATTGATACGGCCCGCAACTGGCTGGACGAAGCATTCGAAATCAAAGTACGCAACCACAAGGACAAGGACACCGTAGAAATCAGGGTTGTTGAACATCTGTATCGATGGATCAATTGGGAGATTGTGGAAAAGTCAGATGATTTTGTTAAGACCGACAGTCAGACCGTTGAGTTTCGTGTCCAGGTCCCTGCCGGCCAAGAAAAAGTCGTTACTTATAAAGTGCATTACACATGGTAAAGTTTTGCCGTTGATAGCAATGGCAGGTGTAACTGAGTTTGTACTGATATGATTAGCCCAATCCCTTCGGTCTGGATTGAAGTGCTCCGTATTTACTCATTCACTCATCTGCTAATTTCCACGATTCACGTGATACGAGTCATGGGCTTTTACCCCGTGAGACACAAAGCATTATCTCACCGCTGCCAATTAACTAATACCGCCTGATCCCCTGATTCCTGATATCCTGCACTCTGATTCCCTAATGTCCTGATCCACTGATTCTCAGATGTTCTGAACCCCCGGTATCCTGATTTCCTTTTCTCCATCCTCTGCCCCTCTGCAATCTTCGCTAAACGCTGTTTTTAGTCGATTTCCCGCCCAACTCAAAACTCAACATCATTAGATTCGCTTATATATGGAGAGCTAAAAACTCAAAATCCTGTGTTATTTTTCAAAGCTCCACATCTCTGCGGTCATCTCTTCGGCAGCCATCCAACCGACATGCCAGTCGAGAAACAGACAATTGCAGCCGTTTTTATGTCGGGCCCGTGCGACACGTCTGCCTCCGCCTATGTCCTGACTATCAGAGTTTGGCAGATGGCTCGGACGGAACACGTCACATCGAGTCACATCCCTGTCGCTCGCATTTTTAAGTATGGTCCGCCATGGCCCGTTCTCATTGTCGGCAAGGTAGATAGTAGTGGCGGGACTCTTACAATCGGTCAGCTTGGTCGGCACGCCTTGCATCCGCCAGCCGTTGTCACTGTCAATTCCCCAGCCGTTGACGACATAGCAAACGGTTTGTTCTTTGTCTGGATAGCTCGGACAGCGAAATATCTTGACGTTACGGTAATCATCATCGATGGACTTCTGTGCCAAAAAAGGCATAAAAAGCTGGAACCAGGGCTTTATATCTCCTCCCCATTCCGCTGAGCGTGGGATGTACAAACTGTAATGGTCCGCATAAAAGTTCGCCGCCAAGCCTATTTGACGCAAATTATTTCTGCAAACAACGTCCCTGCCCTGTTCCCGCGCCTTTCGCAGCACAGGGAACAATATTCCCATCAACAACGCAATGATGGCAATCACCACCAACAGCTCTATCAATGTGAATCCCGTTAGAAAACTCCGGTGTTGTTGCCGGACGTCTGTTTCCCCGTGTCTTTCGGGAAATCCGCCGCTTTCCCGTTCTCGTGTACTCATGCTCTCGTGCTCTTGGTCACTTATCACTTTTGCTCTTGTGCCCTTGTGTTCTTTTGTTCCAATCAACCAATGAACTAATTCACTAATACTGTCACTCGTCCTCTGTCTTCCGTCTTCTGCCTTGTGCTCTTATACCTATAACTATCATATGCTTTTAGTCTCTGAAAATCAAAAGAAATGTCCCCCGTTTAGCATTTGCGAATTTCAACTTCACCATCACGTAAAATAGGCCCCGTAGCATAAAGCAGTCTTCAACCTTGCTGCGGGGTAAGAGTATAGCGGGTTTTATGGAGACTAATGTTTTGCAAAGCGGAACGATTCATAAAAAAGCCCCTGCTTTGCGGAGGAGAAGATTGAACAAAGCAGGAGCTTAAGCGATGGAGGATTTGCGCCTTCGTAGTTCTCTTTGGATCCGTTTTGTGTGTTTTTTTATTCGCCCCTGACGGTCCGGGTCAAGTAAAATGAGAGTTTCACCATCTATCTTGTCAATCGGAACATATTCGTCTATCCTAAAATCTCTGGTCATGTGGCAAGCCAGCGAGCAAACGTCGTTAAGGTCTCCGACTAACAAAAATCCACTATCCAAATAATCCTGTTCTGTAAAACAATCAAATCGCATTTGGCATCTTGTTGTAATTTTTCCCAAGCCATATTCTACGATGAACATCGCAGAAGTCCTGGCCCCGGCTTATTTCCAGACTCTTTATTCAGATGAAGCTATTCCATACTCTTTACTACCTCCATCCTTGGAAAACTAATCTACAAAGACTATAACTATGTGCCACTGTTGATACTAAACGTAACGTTTTTTTTCCCTCAATTCTACTATCGAGCCAACCGGCTCAGGACGACGAGTCCGCCCCTAAATGGCCTCCGAGGCGATTTAATTGAAAGCTGATGGCCGTTCTGTGGGCTGGCTCAAATGACAAAAAAAGGCTGCAAGCAAGCACTCACAGCACTTTTAAGAGCTTATCCGAATAACCGGGTCGTTATGAGGCCGAGCGAAAAGTTCGAGGCCAAGGCGGCAGGCCAAAAAGGCTCGCCAGGCGTGGTTTTCTCCACGTTGAGAACGTTTTTTCACCGACAACGCAGGCATCGGGCTTTGCAGCCGGCCGCAATAGAGCGGGTTATTGGGATAGGCTCTAAGTCCCATATTCTGATAAAGTTGCTCACAGAACACGCCGATGAATGGTTATTAAAAGTTAAGTTTATTGACTCTTGTGAAAGGAGATAAATTATGGTTAGAGAAAAAAAATTTCAGGTCCCGGAAGAGCCGCAACAGACATCGTTCGAAGAGCCGCAACAGGCAGTAGCTGAAGAGCCTCAAGAGACACCTTCCGAGGAGCCCCAAGAGATACCATGGGAAGAGTCTGAAGAATCACCTGTAGATATCGAAGAAAATTAGTATTTATTTGGAGGGAGTCAGATGAGCAGTCTGGCCCCCTCCTTTCCTTTCAAAGTCGGACCGGTCAAAGAAAAGGCGGTGACACCGGCTCCGTCCTCCGGTTGATTATTGTATGCCTCTACGGGGCAATAGCCCCATAAGCACAATTAAAGCTATGCCTGTCCAATTCGTGTTCGTTTCTATAAGGTACGCCATCTTTTCACTCTCGCCTGCTCTTCCTTTGCAGGCTTCAAGAATAAATCAAAAGCCTTGGCTACGAGCAGAAGAACAACCAGACCAAACACGAGCAGAAACATAGCGAGCGAGGAGTTGAAAACAGGAGATATAATCTTGTTTAAGCCTGACCATGAGTAGGGATTATGAAGCCACTGCAAAAAGTTGGTCGGCAGAACTTTGTCCAATACCAACCTTGATTCGAGAGTTCTCCAGTATCCTTGCTTCAGCCAAACAAAGCTTTGGTATGCCAACACGGCTATACCTGACAAGGGTATCGAAAACACTACCAAGAGACAAAACGCTCTGAATTTTTGTCCAATTTTCATTTTAACCATTTTTCTGCTCCAATTTGATTCTTGAGAAACTACTGATAACCTACCATTTGCTGATAGCTCTTACCCACGATTCAAAAACCTGATCCCGATGAGGTAGATTAAATAACAGCTTCCTCCCCCATTTTACTGCTGAACAGGCTCTATATCCAAAGTCGATGACTTAGTACTGCCCTCATACCACCGCTTTATTACGAAACGTACACCCACATCAATTATGCTCACTTCGCCCAAAGCTGCATCATAATAGAAAATTCCGTTATTTTTTATCGTAAAGTTCTTAGCGGTAACAGACCCGTGCAAGACTGCATTGTTCTTAAGAATGATATCTGCATTGGGAGCGTAGACAGCCCCGAACACATCGCTGTTATTCTTTAATTCGAAGACCTGTGGATCCGTACCGGTAGCATACAGTATGAAGTCCGCGCAGTTACCGCTCGGATTATTGATTCCCGCACCGTTGATGCAAGTAATATTTCCATCCACGTATAAGGTTAAAGACGAACCGTCGTTTATCCGAATCTCGCTGAAGTTGTCCATATTAACATTGCCGGTTATGTAGAGTACAACATCTCCACCACTTATTTCAAGTATCTCGCCATTGAGTGAAGTAATGCTCGTATATCTTCCACTGTCCGCAGGGCTGAGCACAGTTGTGCTCAGGACATCTATCGTACCCATATCGGGCAGTGTCGGCGGAGTTATTGTTGGCAACTCATACTCCTCGCTGAGGGCGTATGTTACGCCGGTAGTAGTACCTCCGCTCTGCACTACAGTTTCAGGATCGCCGCCAACACCTACTACAATATCCCCATCTATTATGCCGCTTCCAATGATTATACTGCCGGGCGCAGTGCTGTGAGTGCCAATCTGTATTTTTAAGTCTGTCTCTCCTGTATCCGAGTTATAGCCAACAACCTGATTATTATTATCCATTAAGATTGATTCTTCCACAAAAATCGCATTATCAAATAATCCCTTCAGCCTTAAAGTCGCTGAGACTGTTCTTTGGGCCTGATCGGCTCTTCCAACGGACGTAATAGTATAGCCGCTGGTGAGGTCCCCTGTAACTGTGTAACTATATGTTGCATCACAGTTGGGCAATTTTGCGTCAATTGCCTGTGGTAGGATGTTTCCATCCCAGGGTAGAGTTTGCAATTTCTCGTTCATTCTAAACAAAGCCATTGTCAGCCCTGCGTCGGCAGCGCATCGTGCCATAATATCAGAGGTCGTTCGTATGGAAAAGACGCGGCTGTTCAGACCCAGACTGAGCAGTCCTGTTCCCATTGCAAGCAATATTAGAACCGCAACTACGGCCAGCGGAATGGCAGAGCCTCGCTTTTTTGATTGTAGCAGCTTTTTCATTTTCACCCCCCTCTCTTTTCAGCCATCTTGCTGCTCTAATTGATTCTTGAGAAGCTACTGTCAAAAGACCAAAAGAGTTTTTTCAAAAAACCAAAATCGGAAAATTTATTCCTGTGATATAGACACCCC
>DATKYR010000196.1:0-23348 GCA_035528395.1 Sedimentisphaerales bacterium | reverse complement strand
GCTATCAGCAATTGTGGATCTTGGAAGCTGCCCTCAATGAACTTAATGAAGAAAAATCTGTTGCCATGAAAGTAAAAGTTGCGTAAGATCTCAGTCAGGGGTAGCCATCGAACCTTCAACTGAGTTCGGGATAAGTCCTATACCGTTGCACCTATAACAACTTTAACCAGAATTCCAAAGTGTACAGGTGGCCATTTGAGCGACCATTTTGGGGATTTCACAGTTGAAATGAAACAATTTGGAAAGCTAACTCCGAGACAAGCTAAGACGAAAATTATAAGGCAACCAATCCAATACTGCCCCAAACTCGAAAGCCCATTTGCCAAAAAGCTGAACTTCTCCGATAAATACCCTTGGAGAGCCGCAACAGTCACTCCTGCTAAGACAGCAACAGCCAAATTTTGTAAAATGTGAACCAATATTAATCGCTGGCGCTTTTCCATTCTCGCTTAATCCCAATAATTAGTATAAATGACCGTGCTTTTGACTGTAAACTCCCAAAACTTGCAATTCCCCTCAAAAAAACAACAGTTAAACCCGCCAACACATTTTACTTGTAGAATCTCCGTAAGGCAAGCAACATTCAACACACGCAATACGAAATAAAACCACAATTTCCGCCTGCCCCCAGGGTGAGCTCCTGCGCACCCACAATCCGAGGTCAAAACTAATAAATCCGCGTCAATCCGCGTTAATCCGTGGTTGCGATTTCGGACTCCTTCTTCCCCACTTGCGGCTGTAGCCGCTTATCAAAGTTGTTCATCCCGCCTATACTGACAAAATTATGTCCTGCCTTATCATAAAAAGCAAGAAAAAAACTGAGCATAAAAAGCTCGTAGTCATTTGACTATCCTCATCCGGCATCTCACTTCGTCATTCGTTATTCCTTGCTCGATATTCGATATTCCTTTTTGTCTTTTTATCCAATTAACTAATCACAAATTAACCAATTAACTGTCGTCGCCCCGCCTGTCCTGAGCGCAGCCTGCCCTGAATAAGCCGTAGCCCTGAGCGAAGCCGAAGGGTCAGCCGAATGGGTCGAATGGACCCGTTGTTTAAAATAGGTAAAAATTCCGCCGATTTTCAATCAAAAACGCTGATACCTCAGAACAAAAATCAAAATGTTCAAAAATTCTTTAACTTACTTTCCCAAATCGAGTTACGAGAATCTTGGATCGATATTCGAGGACTTTTTTCGCATCAAAAGTGCAGATAGCTCCAATTATAGAGGCGCTACTTTTTTCGCCTCCGGCAAAAAGATGCCAAATACTAAACTTGTCCTCGAATGTCGTAGTCGGGGATCCAGATTATAGCTTCAATATCTATCCATATTAACCATATTATCTAAATTAACATATGAACCATTCACAACAATCGAGTATCAAGCATCGAGTATCGAGAATCCAGTTTTACGTGCCTATAAGGCACCTCTACATCTGTCGAGAGATCTCTACAAATCAGCTCTTTTTATGCAAAACAAACCCAATTTGCTGGATGCTCAAATGAACGTAAGTTACATTTTAACAACGGATTATGAAAATAAATACAATCGGACACTTGGTGAAAACAAACCCAATTCAAACCCAATCAAACCCAATTTCCGAAAGGCCAAAATGAATGTAAACTCAATTATAATAAAGGATTACAGAAAAAAAGATGATTTCGCAGTCCGAAAAAACAAACCCAATTCAAACCCAATTTCCGTAAAGCTCAAAATGAGCGCAAACGGTTTTATCCCAAAGGATTATGAGAATGAAACCACCCTCAGGCTCCAAAAAAACAAACCCAAACAAAGCCAATTTTTTACCCCCTTGTTTAGAGTGTTTTATACTCTAAGGGGGTCATGTCTCCTGTCTTCTGCCTTCTGTCTTCTGTTCATAACCACCAGGCGTTAGCCGTAGGTTTTTCCGTTTTCATCCACGTAAATAGTGCCGGTTGCCTGTTTTATAACTTTAATTGCCTTGGGTACCTCGTCCAGCTTTGGGACCTTGAATATTTTGCCGCACTTTCGGCAGTTTATTCTTCGGTCGGCTGCACTGCTATCAAGCAGCCAGGTACTGACACATTCCGGGCATTGGGCGATAATCTGCATCGATATATTCCTTATACCAACAGCCGAATACTAAGAGCCTATCCCAATAACCCGCTCTATTGCGGCTGGCTGCAAAGCCCGATGCCTGCGTTGTCGGCCCAAAACGTTCTCAACGTGGAGAAAACCACGCCTCCGAGCATTTTTGGCCTGCCGCCTTGGCCTCGAACTCCGCCATAGGCGGACAAGTTTTCGCTCGGCCTCATAACGACCCGGTTATTCGGATAAGCTCTAAAAAAGAACACCTTTCGGAACTAACATTAAGCCAAAATATTCTACCCACAGAGTCGATAGTTATCCATCAGAAACTTCCTTCCTGTCCCATAACTTTCCTTCTGACCAAACGTTATCACCTTATATACAAGAAACAAAAGTCTGTGGCTGAGTTTGGTGAGATTTTCCTTGATTTAGATGCTTAAATCTGCTAAAATGATTAGTAATGGGGGATGGAATGAGAAAAAGAATTTCATGCAAAGTTATTAGAACTATTCCTCTTAGTAGGTGCGGATTTGAACTGCGCCATGCAAGCATGTCAAACGACCGATCTCATAACATTAGCGATTCTGCTGCCGGAAACCCAAACACAAGAAAGTACGTTTGGGAACCGGCTGCGAATGCTCAAGCCAGGCACACCAGTAACTCGGTTACCTATACAGACCGGTTGGACGTAACAAGAATGTCAAACGACGATGGTCTGACGGCGCAAGTGCTCGATTTGTATGTTTAATCGCTCAGCTTTTTATACCCTTCAGGGTAGTAAATTACCGCGAGTAAAATCATAAACTATTATTTTAAAGCTCCTTACCCGCGCACAAACGGGAATTTTCAATCGAGAGCACTATAGAAGCAGCAGGCATCGAGGCTGAGCAGGCAGTTTATATCAAATCTTTTAAGTGATGTCTGAGGTAATAACGGCATTGTGAGAGTATTACCGCAGAAGCCATTATGGTGACGAAGACATCAGGTGAGACCTCATTTATTACAACAGCAAGGGCTGTACCTGCCGCGGGAGAGTGCTCGACGTCCAATGCTACCATAATAAAAATAGCAACTCCCACTACGAGAGGATACCCAAGAAAATATGGCAGTTCGACAAAGTAGAATACAGTTCCCGAGGCCAAGCCAACCAGATGGCCGCCAATGACGTTCCTTGTTTGTGCGGAGATAGCGGTGGGCATTGCGAATATGATAAAAGAGGTGGCACCCATTGCACTAATCACGACCATTTTACCCTTGCCCAGAATGAGGACAATGATAAACAGAGCAACGGCGGCCAAACAGCTCTGCCAGAGGTAATATTTCCAAAGCTTTTTGAATTTCTCCCCAATCGGTTTCCGCAGCGTTATATGATGTAGCTCCATCGCAATTTTTTGTGTACCCACTTTGCGAACCTGCCTCAATCAGGCTTAAGCCCAAGCTGCATTGGTGCAGAACAAAATGTGGTAACTTTAATATTTAGAGCCTATCCAAATAACCCGCTCTATTGCGGCCGGCTGCAAAGCCCGATGCCTGCGTTGTCGGTGAAAAAACGTTCTCAACGTGGAGAAAACCACGCCTGGCGAGCATTTTTGGCCTGCCGCCTTGGCCTCGAACTTTTCGCTCGGCCTCATAACGACCCGGTTATTGGGATAAGCTCATAATAGCCCCCACGTTACAAACAAAAAAACGGCGAGGTACGTGTAACCTTAGGGATTCTAAGTGTACACTTCCTCGCCGAGCTTATAGAATCCGTCCAGGCTCCTGATTAGACCATCCATGGTCGGCCCTGCGATTTTAGACTTTTTATTTTAAGATTTTTATATACCGTAAGTTACAATATTTTTTGCAGCTCGTTTGATATTTTTCAGACTTTCAAGCTCACCGGACAATAAAAGCCCTCTTGCCCGCTCTATGGCCTTAGAATCCGTTTGTTGGGTTTGCATCGCCTTGTCAATAAAAGAGGCATAATCGACCTGTATGGACGCATCCACATCATTATCCGGGAGAGCTGCCGCAGAGTTGGGCTGCCTGGATGACGATTTTTCCAGGAAGGCCTGAATTTGATTGGCATTTAACTTTTCGATCATTGCACTATAGTTCTTTTCAGAATTCTCTATCTACGATTGTTTTCGCACATTTTTGATAAAACTTTACAAATATTTTCGAATTTTTCATTTTTTTCTAAAGTTAACGTCCTTTTTGGACGAAATTTACTGTTTGGTTATAAAAAACCTTCCTTTGAATCGGTTTCCACACAGATTTTAGCATTTTAGGGCCTCAACTATAGCGTTTCCGCAACCTCATAACTTACAAACTTTATAAATTCAATTGGACTGACAGCCGCTAACTGTTCATGCAAAGGCGCAAAACCCGAGCGTTTTTGTGAGCGAAAATAGTCTCTTATGCGATACTCGGTCGTTTTATCGGCGCTGTCCCAAACCTGCTCAATGGCCCATAACAACTGTCCATCTCTGAGGTCAATAAGCTTTAAGCGAAGTCCAATAGTCATATGAGGATAAGGTCTGAATTCAGTAATAGTCCCAATCAATACTGCATCGCACTTTAATGTCTCACGGATTGCCGATAACTGGTCAATGGTATATTTCGAGTCCAAGTCCAACTGCAAACTTCGCCACGAAGGGTCATTCTGCCGGACAACAGTTAAACCGAAAATCTGTTTCTTTTGCAACGCCTGGTATAACTTTTCGGTTACATCCGTGGAGACTTTTGGATAACTTGAATTGTTGTCCAACTCCACAATATCAACCCTTCCCACCGTCGTTAAGCTCTTATTCGGATTCAGATAATAGAAGTCGGCTGCCGGTGCAGAAGCTCTATGATAAGTAATGCACCCAGATAAAAGAGCTGCCAGCAATAGCAATATTGCGACTCTTGACCGGTGCCCTGCTACTCGCGAGATGTGAGTGAAACCCCAAGAGACGAACAACGAGCGGCGAGTGCCTAAATATAATAATATGGTTATCGAGCTATTCATTCGATTCACCTAACATCAGTGTTTTCTAATTTCCAGACTGGTTTGGCTTACTTAACGATGCGACAGTAGTCGAGCTTGTATCCTTACCCTGGGCCGATTTCGTCTTGACCTCTCCGCCAAGAACTTTAAGTATCTTAAGCAAAGCTTCCAACTGGGCTGTTTCGGCGTCACGTATCTCATCACGGAAACCAAGGATATCGGTTTTCCAATTATTCAACTCAATACGCATTGTAATTAAAAGGTCATTTGCTTCGCCCAACTCCCTCTGTGTCTGCTGTAATTGAGCCTCAAGAGTAACGACCTGGTCCTTAAGCTGCTGGTTCCTTGCAATCAGGTCCCGGTTTTCCTGCCGCAGTACAGCCGTTTCTTCAGAGAGTTTGGCATGCTCTTTCGACAATTCCATCGCGGACTCTACGACAGTCGGCTTCTGTGGAGCAGATTCCTGAAATCTTTTTGCTACGGATTCACTCTGCTGTTTTTCAGTATAATCGGATAAGACCGCAACCTCCGGCGGTTCCTGGACAGATACGCAGTTCGATAACAAAAATACCGGCATTAATGAAATCAGTAAAAGGATTTTTCTTTTGTTGGTTTGCATTTTAGTTTTCTCCAATTATTTTGTTTGGTTGGGTACTTGAGGCGCACCTTTTTGCTTTTCGGCAACCTCCGGCGCTTTGGCACCGGCATATTCACATCTTAAATACATTCCTGTCCCGCAGGAACAGGTTATTTCTATAACAGCGAATTCGGGCTGGCTTTCCACGATACGCACCTGTGGCTCAGCTAAGGCTGCGCCCGGTTGTTTTGGCCGGCCCGGCTCAGGCTGCACAATATCGATAGTGAATCGGCCTTCGAGTCGAACGTCACATTCCTTTAGAATCCGGCCTGCTGTTTTTCCCATTTATTATCTTAATCCTTTTAATTAATCACCAATCGGCCATTTTTTAGTCAGGCACAGTAATCAACCCCGATACTATCGGAATTCCGGTCACTTTGGTTTTTAGTCCGCTCCTGGTCTGACTTGTTCATATCCTGTTCATTCGCCGACTCGTTCAACTGTTGTTCGCCTTCTTCCTCATTTTCCTGTTGTAACTGCCGGCGGCGTTTTCTTTCTTCACGTCGCTTTGCGGGAGTCATACCAGTGATACTTTGCAAACCTTCGACCGGTTTTATCATATTGGAATCATAATCTGCCATCTTTCCAATGCCTCAATTTTACAGACAAGTTAAATATAGCGCTTGCGTGCAGCTGGCTGACACGCGATTCAGTAATTTCGAAAATCTCTGCGATCTGTTTCATTGTCAGGTGTTGTTGGTAATAGAGCAGGATGAGCTGCCGACGCCTCTTGGACAACTGTTGTATCGCCTTGGCTAAGTTATCAATAAGCTCTGCTCGTTCAATCTCCTCATCAGGAGCGCTCGTATTAGCTGCGGCTAAAAGATTACCAAGCGCAGGCAAATCCTCTCCAAAGCTATCGAGTGAGACAAAATGCTGTGTGCGAGCGTTTTCGAATGTTTCATAAAGCTCATCAACAGTGATTTCGAGTTTTTCGGCTAATTCGGCATCAGTGGGTGTTTTGCCCGTCTGCTCGATAATTTTCCGGCTGAGCTGCCGGGCATCTCGAATCCGCTTGTTGAGATTCGCAGGCAGTAAAGATGAGCCTCTTAATTCGTCAAGAATGGCTCCTTTGATCCTAATATAAGCATAGGTTTTGAACTCAGCGTGGTGGGATGGGTCGAAATCGCGGGCAGCTTTAACCAACCCAACAGCTCCTGCTGAGACCATGTCTTCAAATGACAAGGGAGGTTTGAGGTAAGTTACCACCTGCCTGACTATTTTATGAACCATAGGCAAAAGCTCGGCTATCTGCTCATTTTCTACTCCGCCTCTGGCGGACCTTTTTTGGCCTGAATATGCGCGCAGGGCAACGCTATTTAGATGCTTTCGGCTATCTTCAAAGGGTTGCGAAGCCGATTTATCGGCTTTGTGGTCCCCAACAAACTGAACTTCACAGATGTTTTCAGCCTTCACTGGCACTTTTCTTTTCCTTTTGTCGATTCATCTGGTTTGTAATCATCGCACTTATCAAAATAGCGTTTACGGCCTTTACTGCCCAAGCTCCTGCAATATACGCAAGCACCGCCCCGGTGAGTGCCCTTTTGCAACAGGTAAACGGCGAAAGACCACTAATCCAGCCGATAAAGCCCAGGCCGAAAAAACATGTCACGGCAATACTTACTGCGATTGAGCGAACGTGTAACGGCATAATCCTTATCAATAATCAATTACTTATCACATTGCCCCCCTGCTAACCTGCTAAAGCAGGGGCAAGCTGTTCCTGTCCTTCAGGTACGGTCATCGTCTGCTGGAGGGATATGGTTTCAATTGGTTCTACTTCGGTTCCAAGCACGATTTCGTCATAAGCTACGACCGGCAAAAGCGATACTGTTCGTGATAACATTGCGGCCAGCTGTGAGCGTAACCTTGAATCACACAACAAAACCACTTTGTCCTTTCCTTTATCCATTGCTGTCTTCCAGGCTTGTGCGGTTTTTCTACTTATATCCATTGCTATCTCAGTAGGTAAAGCGATGTTTATTCCATCCGCTTCCTGGCGCAAGTTTGAGACCATTTGGTGTTCGAGCGCCGGTTCCATTGTTATGGCCGAAACTTTACCGGCCTCGTCTTTATATAGCTCGGTAATGGTTCTGTTCAGGTATTTACGAACCATTTCGGTTAAGACACCGGTGTTTTTAGTTTTTGAGGTGTTCTCTCCCAAGGATTCAAGTATGACAGTCATCTCACGAATCGGTATTGCATCTGCCAGAAGGTTCTTAAGGACGCGCTGAAGCATTCCAATAGGTACTTCTCCGTTGGTACCAACAACCTCACCGACCAAAGAGGGCTGAGTTTTGCGAAGCCGGTCCACGAGAAGCTGAACGTCCTCACGTGTCAACAATTCGCTTGCGTGTTTTTTCAGCGTTTCAGATAAATGAGTAATGAAAACAGATTCGGGGTCGATTACAGTATATCCATTTAGCTCGGCCTTTTCCTTGTTGGCCGGGGCAATCCACAAGGCAGGCAATCCATAAACAGGTTCATTGGTTTTTAAGCCCTCAACTTTTGTCTGAACATTACCGGCATCCATTGCGAGGAACATATTTGGCTCTAATTTTCCTTTTGCTACTATATGGTCGAGAATCCTAATCTCGTAAGTAGTAGGTTCAAGGTTTATATTATCCTTCAGGCGAACCAGAGGAATAACGATTCCAAGCTCCTGAGCAAATTTTCTCCGCAGCGCTCCAATACGGTCGAAAATAGCACTGTCTTTTCGAGGGTCCACCATACTAATCAATCGCACACCGACCTGCACTGAAACTCTGTCGACGTCCAGCAAGTCTTCGACCGGTTGTTTTTCGGCTTTTGTCAGGTGCGGTGACTTTTGAAGCTGTTCGAGACGAAGTTTTCCAGGCTTGCCCACAGTCCGTCCAGTTAAAGCAGCACCTGCAGCCAATAATAGAAACGGAACAGGAGGCAGGCCGGGCACAAGGGCCAATGCAGCAATTATGAATGATGCTATCGTCAGCGGCTCGCTGGTCTTAAGAAACTGCCTGCTAAGGTCCTGACCGACACTATACTTCGAAGAGATTTTAGTCACCAGAAAACCAGCACTTATGGAGATTACCATCGATGGTATCTGGCTGACAAGTCCGTCACCAATGGAAAGAATGGAATAAGTCCTTACAGCACCGGCAACCGTCATACCGCGTGAGTAACCCATAGCTATGCCGCCGATGATGTTAATAGCAGTGATTATAATTCCTGCCTTTGCATCGCCTCGAATGAATTTGCTGGCACCATCCATTGAACCATAGAATTCACTTTCTTTGACAATTTTTGCTCTGCGTTCGTTGGCCTGCGTCTCGGTAATAATTCCCGCGTTAAGGTCCGCGTCGATAGCCATTTGTTTACCGGGCATAGCATCGAGGGTGAAACGAGCAGCCACTTCACTGATTCGCTCAGCACCTTTTGTAATTACTATGAACTGGATAACAACAAGAATTAAGAAAATTACCAATCCTACGACGAAACTACCGCCGGCAACAAAACCACCGAAAGTCTGGATAATTTTCCCGGCATTACCCTGTAAAAGTATCAATCTGGTTGAAGCTACGTTAAGAGAGAGCCGAAACAGGGTTACGAAAAGAAGCAGCGAAGGGAAGGTAGATAATTCGAGTGCCTCTTTTGACGAAAGTGTAATTATCAGAACAGCCACAGCCAATGAAATACTACAAGCCAGAAGCATATCCAGCAACGGTGTTGGCAGCGGAATTAGAAGGGTGGCAAGAACCGTCATCAGACCGACAACCAAAATAAGATTGCTGTGGGACATGAAAGGTATCTTGAGGTTGTCCTGTCCCGATGCTCCATGTACATTTGATTGTATAGAACCTGCCATAACAATTGGTTCCCGCAAAGCGGGGTTCCTTTCTTCTTAAAATCAAGCGCCGGTGACTTCAGCGTCGCCAAGGCCAAGAATCTGTTTTATCTTGACGGCGAACCGGCCGTCCACAACCACAACACTTCCCGTGGCAAACCGAGTGTCCCTGAGATATAAGTCTGCGGGTTCACCAATAGATTTATCGAGTTCCAATACTGAGCCAGGTCCAAGCCGTAAAAGCTGCCGGACAGGTATCTCTGTTTGTCCAATAGCAACAGTAACAGCTATGTTCACATCCAGTAAGAGGTCAATACTTCCGCCGGCACCTGTGTCGCCCGTTGCATTAACTTCAGAAAATTCAGCAGATTGCGCCTGTGTTTTTGAGTCTTCTTGTGCCGTACCGCTTTCCTGTTTTTCTTCCACGGCTTCAGTTGTTTCTGCCATATTTTGATTTCCTTTAAAAAATTGGTGATTGGTTAATTAACTACTCACTATTTACCACTCACCACTCACTATTTACTCTGTATCACAAGGCAGTCCTGTAATTACCACAGCGTGCTTGCCCCCTGATTTTGCAGGCCGACCGCGAAAAGCAGTTCGACCGCTAACTATCAACTCGATCGCTTCATTAACCTTTTTATCAAGTAACAATATATCTCCCACCTCAAGACTCATTATCTCTTCAAGAGTAAGCACCGTAGAAGCCAGCTGGGCCGTAATGCAGACCGGTATTTGCTGCATATGGCCAAGTATTGCTTTTGAGATATCCTCTGCTGAGAAGCCACCAACAGTTTCAGCGGCTCTGCCCACAACAGATTCCAGCTTGCTGCAGAGTACTAAGATGTAAGCTTCAGAACCGCTTTCATGTTTTTTTTTCTTGACATCAAGAGTAATTTTACAGAGTTCTTCTGTGCCTTTCAGTTCGAAAGGAAAGAGCCCTCGGACAATATTCTTTGCGGGCTGGAAGTCCCAAATATTCTGAGAAAACACCTCAATAAGGGCAGAGAGCAGGTCCAACAAAAGCGATTCTTCCAATTGCGACAAATCTCTACCTGAATTTTCTTCAGATTCAGGGTCACCGAGCAATTGTGTAGCCCAGATGAATGCCGTTTTGATGGGTATGCTAATGAGTCCACATGGATGGTCGCGATCGGTGCCGAAAGCAAGATAATAATCATTCTGCCTGCTCTCCATAGCCTGGCCAACAAGCTCAGCAGCAAAGTGCTGCTTTGTCGAAACAACTGTGACATCGAACTCGCTGTGGCAAAAGTCAGCGAATTTTACAGTCATCGCTTTGGCTACCTTTTTTGTGAAAATGTCGAGTTTATTGAACTGCTTGGTATCAAAATAGTGAGGCTTGTTCCAATTGTACTCCGTAGCCTCTATACCTGTATTATCTTCCATTGGGCCGGAGCCAACGGCACTGAGGAGCTGGTGTATTTTTTCGTTGCTTAAATTGTTAGCCGCCCTACTCATTGTACAGCAAATTCCTTAAATAGAATGCTTTTGATTTTGGGTTTGGAATCGGGAAAAAGCTTTTCGTTAAAAGCGTCGAGCACCTGCGATTGGAGGCGCTTGAGTTTCATATCACCCCTGATATCCTCAAGACCTAAACTCGCAAGGTAAACAGTAAGCCAGTTTGTTAAGATGGGTTTTTTCTCATCAAAAAAAGCTGTGCCCTTCTGTTCATCCACCTCAGGACTTACTTCAAGTGTTAAAGAGGCCCGAACATAGCGTGTTACGTCGGTCACATTGAGATTTGCTACAACGGGCTCCAAATCATAATACCAGGTTTTTTGGGCACCAGCCGCCGATTTCTTCGCTTCGAGGTTCTCTACCTGGGCAGATTGGTCCTGTTCGGAAACTCCAGGCGTTTGAGACGTTTTGGAACCGGCAAATATTCGACCGACAGTAAGGCCGGCACCGGCGAAAATCACTACTACGACAGCAATTATTATCCACGGCAGGAACCGACCAACCAAGGACTTCTTATCACTCGATTCGGTCTTTGTAGTTTCTTGTTTTTCCTGCGTCTCCTGCTGTTTTGTATCATCTTCATCTGCCATTTCTTTACCTCAACTATTTACTTTAAAACATTGTAATCATGCCAACTGCAGGCAATTTTGTCTGCGATATCGATGTATTCTATCGCGTAACGTTCGGTCACTAATACCCAAGACCTTCGCGGCCTTGGTCTGGTTGCCTCCTGTCTGGCGTAAAGTATCCAAAATCGCTCTCTTTTCTACCTGTTCAAGCGGCACTCCTCCAAGGTCTGAGGCCTGAGTAGTATTTGACGGAACCCCCAACACACTATTTTGTGCTGCACCAAATGAGCTCGGGCCTGGTCTGGCCCGCTGCGAGACCGTCAAATCACAGTTTCTTTCCTGTGGAAGTGGTTGTAATTCATCAAAAAGCCAGGAGACATCAGCTAATGACAGTGTCTGTCCAACTCCCAAAATCAACGATGTTCGCACAACATTGCGCAATTGCCGGACATTTCCGGGCCAGTGGTATTTAGCAAAAATGTCCATCATGGCAGGGTCGAGCCTGGTGATACGACGCTGTACTTCGCGAGTGTAAAGGTTGACAAAATACCACACAAGGTCATATAAGTCATCTTTGCGTTCTCTGAGAGGACAGACCACTACTCTTACGCCGCTTAATCGATAATAAAGGTCCTGACGGAACCGTCCCTGCTGAACCTCCTGTAATAAATCCTTATTTGTAGTACTTACTATTCGAACATCGACTCTAACACTTTCATTTCCGCCAACACGCTCAAAATCCTGCTGCTCGAGCACTCGCAACAGCTTGGCCTGAAACCTTATGGGCGTCTCGGTAATCTCATCCAGGAGCAAAGTTCCACCATGAGCCATTTCGAACCGGCCTTTGCGTTGAGCGTAGGCACCGGTGAAGGCGCCTTTCTCATGTCCAAACAGCTCGCTTTCGAGCAGCGAGTCACTTAATGCAGCACAATTGATTTTGATATACGAACCCTGTGCTCTTTTACTTTTTTGATGTATGAGATAAGAGAGCAGCTCCTTGCCGGTCCCACTTTCGCCACTTATTAAAACCGGCGCTGAGGTGGGAGCGATTCTTTCAGCCAAATTGACAGTTTGCATGAGTTTTACACTTCTGCCCACAATTCGATAAAGGCAGCGTGTATCTTCGTGAGCCGAAGCTACCGTTAAGACGCTGTGGTTAGGCAGGAAAGTATCCAGCAGGTTCTCAATTTTTTCACGTTCAAGCGGCTTGATTAGGAAATCGCAACAACCCAGACGAATGGCCCTGACCGCCGTCTCGATAGAACGCTGCTGGTTCCGGAGGCTTCGGCTTTGGGCTTTTGTTATCATAATCACCGGTAGTTCCGGACAATTTGACTTGATTGTCTCGAGCAGCTCAAAGCCATCCTGCGGTCGGCTGGACATGTTTATCCGCTGGTTTATTCTGTCACTCGTAAATACAAGGTCACAGCTTCCTTTATTAATAAAGTCAATTGCACCGTCTTTATCGTTGGCAAGATGCCCGCGTATTCCTTTGCGAGCCAATATCTCAAGCATAAACCGAGCCAGCTCAGAGTCGTTATCAGCTATCAAAACATTCGCGATATCTTCTTGTCTACCGCCGCCAGTAACAAGCGGGGGCTTGCTATTGCTGAGGTTGTTTATTTCGATCTCACTCACTTGAAGCATACTCCATTTCAATTGATTATTGACTATTGTCCCAGTGAACTATGGTTTATGTTCGGCAATCAACTTATGCGGTTCGTCCTTCCGGTACCAATCGAGCAATTTGCTCCTGGCTTCGGCTAATTCCCTCCACGGCGAATTGGGGTACTCTGTAATTAGTTGTCTGTACATCTTCATTGCCGTGACGGGGTCATCATTCCGCAGACAGTTGCCTATTTGAAATAAGATCCAGGCTCTGTCCCGAGCTGAGCCGACGTCATCCGGACTTTTGCGTTTAAGGGCTTCCTGGTAAAATATTGCAGCTTCCTTTAGATTTCCGCTGAGAACCAAGGCCTCTCCCAGCTCAAAAGAGTTGCGCAGATTGTCAAGATGCTGCGAAATGTCCTTGAGTATCTGTAAAGTTTGGTCGCTTATCGGCTCGTATGGCAGTTTGGTTTCGATTTCCTCTGTCTTTTGCTCCTTCGGCACTGCTGTATCGGATAAAGTCTCATTAGGTTCAGTTGCCGGGGCAACCTCTTGGACAAGGACCGGCTCAGAAGCCTGCTTATCCGGCTTAAGTTCAATAGAGCGGATTTGTTCGATCATTCGCTTAAGCACGTCCTTTGTTCTTTCATCCTTTTCGCCTTTAGCAATACTAAGCTCAGCCCGCCACAATTGTCGTCTGAAGTCACTATTTGGGTCTGGCAGGATGGTAAGACTGCTCTGCGGCGATTTTTGACCAACCGCAACAGCGGTGTTTGGTAAATGGTAAATAGTAAATGGTAAATGGTTTACCAATACCCAACAACCAATAACTAATACCCAATGACCAATAGAATTCTTATTTTTCATCATCATTACCTTTGACCTAAAAGAGCTAATGCTGCATCATCGTACTTTTTCTGCCGGTTATAAGCGGCTGCCAGCAGCTTTAAGGCTTTTTGCTTTATCTGTTCTGATACCTCTGAATCCAAAAGCTGCAAACAAACAGAAACTGTTTGAGAGTTTTGACCAAGTTTAAAAGCAACCTGCGCTAATTCGAGAGCCACTTCGTGCGCCAAAGGTCCGGGGGCAGCGCTAATAAGAGTTTCTGTTAACATCTTGTGGGCAAATTTTAAATCTTCTTTAGCGATGTAGCAGTTAGCTAACTCAAAAGACACTCTTGTTTTCAACTGAGAGTCAGGCAAATATTCAGCGATGTCACCAAGTATGGTGATAGCTTTATCGGGCAAGCCCGTAAAACGAAATACTTTGCTCTTTAGCAGTAATAACTCGATAGATTCTTTCTTCGAGAATTGCCAGGAATGTATGCTCTCCAACAATGTAAGAGCCTCGACGAAATGCTCCAGTTGTATTTGAGTATCGACTAAAGCTGAGACAGTCTCCACATACTTTTCTCTGGTAAGGCGCCCAGCCGGTCCGCTCAGGGCAAATTCAAAAGCAGCACAGGCTTGCTGAGGCTTTTTTAACGCCAGGTTGGTTTTGCCCAGGAGAAAATATGCTGAGTAGAAGTCCGCGTCTGTGCGGTCTTTATTGAGTTTGAGGTATTGAGTCAGCCATCTGGCGGCAGTTTCAAAGTCCTGGGCCTCGTAGGAACATCTGCCTGCTCCGAGAGCAGATGCAATCTGCGACTCCGAGGACAAACCAAGATTGTACACTTTGCGATAGAGCCGTTCAGCTTCGTTCAAAAGCCCGGCTTTCTTTGTGGCATCAGCAAGATTCAAACATGCCTGGCCGTAAAATTCGGTATCAGGATACTGCTCAACAAGCTGTGTCAAATCCTCCCGGGCACCGGAATAGTCATAGAGATTAGCTTTGAGTTTGCTTGAATTTAACAATGCACACGGCGCCAAAGATGTTTGTGAAAAGCGATTGGCCACTAACTTGTACTCCGCAATAGCGTTGGTAAGCTGCCCCTTCTGAGTGTGTAAAAGTCCCAGGACAAAATGAGCATTTGGAATACGCTGGTCGTTATGGAATGTAAGTAGATATTTTCTCCAAAGTGAAATAGTATCCTGGATAAGCAAAGATACATGTTCTGTTAATGAAGAATAGTCAGCCGGGTCGGAAATTTTTACGAGCCCATTTTCATCGAGACGTGCCAATAAGCCCACGTGCCCGGCTGCCACTTCGATGGCCTGCTGGGCGGTTGCCGTCGGCAGATACAAACTCACCGGCCTTTTGCGTATAGCATCCCTTGCCGGTTCGTCAGCAGGTGTCTTGTGGTGGATCCAGGAAATATCAAGGCCGGCATTTGCAGTAAATCTTGCCAGCAGCTCTTCAACCGATGCCCCATAAGCAACGACAGACCAACGAGGTGGAACACCTTGATGTTCGAGCTTCTGAATCTGTGGGCTGAGCAATCCTTCTGTTAATTGCTTTGAGCCGGAATTCAAAAGGACTCGTAACTGCGTCTCATCCAAGTTAGTGAAAGGGTCAATCTCAACAAAGCTGCTCCACAATCGGTCAGGAAGGTCCGTATCGGCATCGCAAAACGAAAGGATATTTCTGGTCATCGACTCAGCAATGAGGAAATGACAATCACGCTGCAACGACAAAGCCCAATCCTTGTCGAAATCCACTGCTTCGACCATAGCAATTGTCTGATAAGCCCTGGTCCTCGCCTTGAGATACTGTTTCTTCTGCATTTCGGCAAAACTCAGGTTATAATTTGCAACCACCCTTACGACAGGTGAGTGACTTTGTGAAAGTGTTCTGAGTAAACTGTCGGCCTGGTCGTGGTTGCCAGCCGCCCTCAAACACAAAGTCATTTTTAGCTGAAGGAAATCCTTCAGCAATTCCGCTTCAGCACCGGCTGGGAGACTTTGACGAAGCTGGTTATAAACTGCATAAGCCTTGTCGTAATCCTTTTGCAGATAGAAATTGCGAGCAACTTCCAAAGACAGAGGCTGTGTTGGTGGAAACAAAGGCTCCGGCTTTTGGATTTGCTCCTTTACTACCTGTGTGGAATCTTCAACCGGCGATTCAGAGGGACGTGCTTGTTGGGCGGCAGGTGTTGGAATTTCGTTAAGGGGCCGTAGTAAAGGTTCCAACACCGCGTACAGCAACATTGCACCAATTACAATAATGGCAGCAATGAGGACTTTTTGAAGGGCCGAAAAACGTTTATGTTGAATCGACTGCAGTGGAGTTTGTCTTGCGCCGGGGGATTGTTGAGCTACAGCAACCTGGGTGGAATCCTCCAAGAGTGTGTAAAAATCTTCGTCTCCAACAAACACATCCCGCTCCGAGAGCTCCCTGCGAACTTTACCTGTAAATAATTCGCTGTCCGATGGCACCTCGGAGGTATTCTGCTGGAGAACATTTTTTTGTTCTTCTTTTGCCATAACTTCCAAGTCGCCCCCCACTGCCCCCCCGCCGTTTGCTTCGACTTCGGCAGGCTCAGCCGAGCCGCAAAATGAAGCATCGGGGTCAAAACGGTGGAGGCGCATCTCACAACCTCATTTTTAAGAAAACAGCAATAACTGTGCCAGAGACGGCTACAAATGAAGGGATTGATGTATTTAGAGGTTTTTGCCCGAAAAATCAACCTTGGGCGTTAGCTCAAGATGTTCGCACTGCAAAGAAATGTCAGGATTTTAGACGAATCGATAGATTTTCTAACAGGCACCGGCCAGTTAGAATCCTATCAGAAAGTCGCTACCGGCTGAGATAAGGATGACGCTGAAACCTCATTTTGCTCTTGTTTAGCGGAGCCGTTTGCGTTATACGAATCCTTTTCGATATTGTACTGCTTGACCTTGGCATATAGAGTTGCTCTGGTTATGCCAAGAAGAGCAGCGGCACGTGTCTTTTGCCAGCCTGTTTTCTGCAAAGCCCGAGCAATCAACTCACGTTCGGCCTTTGCCAATGAGAAATCTTTGATGAGACCGGGTGTCAGGCTGTCCGATGCCTCACTCCATTGAGTCGGGTCAATATAGATGGTGTTTAGACCGATCTTGTCTGTTGTCTCCAGCAGAATCGCCCTTTCGATAACGTTACACAACTCACGGACGTTTCCCGGCCAATCGTGCCTCTCCAGGGCCTCAAAAGCTAATTCAGTCAGAGATGTAATCTTACCGCACTTCTGGGGACAGATGGTTGAGGTTTTGAGAAAATACTTGGCGAGGAGCCGGATATCTTCTCTTCGCTTTTGTGACCTAAGAGGAGCAAGAGTAATAGGACTAATATTCAGGCGGTAATAAAGGTCGCTTCGGAAGCGATTGGCCTTAACCTCATTTTTGAGATTGCGATTGCTCGAGGCTATTATCGTCGCGCTGCAGGGGATATTTTTTATACCCCCGACCTTTCGGAAGCTTTTTTCCTGCAGTACACGGAGCAATTTAGCCTGCAGGTCTATCGGCATCTCACTTATTTCATCAAGCAAGAGCGTGCCGGACTGGGCCAATTCCATAAGTCCTGTTTTCTCACGGTCAGCACCGGTAAAAGAGCCTTTCATATGGCCAAAAAGCTCGCTTTCCAGCAGATTCGCTGTCAGAGCTGCACAATTTACGGCTACAAATTGCTCGTGAGCTTGCCCTGAGCCTGCCGAAGGCGGATGCCTTAGAATATGTATCGCCTTAGCGGCCAGCTCTTTACCTGTGCCTGTTTCACCAACTATCAAAATCGGATTGCATCGGCTGGCAGCCACAAGTTTAATCATTTTGAGAGTATCGAGAATGGCTTTACTGCAGCCGACCATTGAGACAGAGCCGGCTAATTCTTCAGCAAAAAAACGATTTGTGCTTTGTTCAGAGTGAGAAGTTTTGGATTTAACCCGCCCCTGAGACTTTGGCGGGTTAATTTCTATCCTTTTTATGATTTGCTCCAACTGAGCATAATCCTGCCTTGACTTCAGATAGTCATAGGCCCCGTTCTGTATAAACTCTGTGGACAAGTCGGTGTTGTTATCATCGCCATCAACCACCACGATGGGGACATCGATTGAATTTTTATCGGCCCTATCACGGAATTCATGAATATGTCGCGGGCCAAACCGATGGTCGAAAAGCACTAAATCCGGATTGACTGTTTGAACGACATCCAGAGCAT
The DNA here is from genome assembly GCA_035528395.1 of Sedimentisphaerales bacterium. Classification (GTDB taxonomy): domain Bacteria; phylum Planctomycetota; class Phycisphaerae; order Sedimentisphaerales; family Anaerobacaceae; genus NIOZ-UU13. The sequence continues at coordinate 5,123 of DATKYR010000196.1, read as the reverse complement.
CGGTTAGGTTATCGGCCCCAAATATCTCCTGGCCATACTCCTGAGCCAGCTGCTGAACTTCGGGGTCCTTACTTACTACAACAATTCTTCGTAAGCTCATCCTTGTCCAAAACTATAAGCGTTGTTCGGCGCCAAGTAAGTTGTTTTCACGTTATGTAGGTATTTACACTTCATCGAATGTGGATAATACAAAGCCATAAATCGACATACATCCAAAGACAACTTTAATTTTTTTATGGGACCGGCCAATAATGTCACTGATTCCGTCAGCCCCAAAAACACATCGGCATTATGTAAAAAATGTTATAGGACATTCCACATCTATTCGGCGTGAGGCCGTTCTCAATTGGTGCGGGTTAAGAAAGCAACGCCAACAGCAAGAAGACATTCTTATTATGGGACGTTTTAGTGTCACCGAGTGAACTAAAACAAAACAAAAAAATTGTCAGCATGACCATCAAGTCCAAGCCGGAAGAATTTTCTGGGATAGAGGAAAATTTATCCTCTAAGAGAATCTTTGAACAAAGGTAATTTCTACCATTATTCAACTTTTTAGTTTCTGTAATGGCTTTTGTGACAGGAAGTTGTGTATCACAAAAGCGGCGGGGATTGTAATGTGGCACAACAATTGCTCTCTTTTGCATGTCGCTCGTGCCAGTATGGTGCCGAGCTGTGACCGACAACATCGGGATTTGAAAAGAGATTTAGTTTTTTGTCTTTTGAAAAAGGTTGAAAAGTTATGGATCCAATATCAGCAACAAACACAGCAAGTAACATCCAAATGGATTATATGAATCTTCTGATAACGCAACTACAAAACCAGAATCCACTGGAACCGTTAAACAATAATGAGATGGCTTCCCAGCTGGCCCAGTTCTCACAACTACAGCAGCTCGAATCAATGAACGAAAGCTTTGCAAAGGTACTTGCCACTACTGAGCTTACCTATGCCAATTCGTTGATAGGCAAGGAAGTTTCATTCATGCTGGAAACCGAGACAGGTGCAACAGATATCACAAGCGGCATAGTCGAGCAAGTTTATAATAACGTTGACGGGGAAATATTCTTGAGAGCAGGAGACTATATGTTTGGTTTGGAAAATGTAATATCCATCAAAAACTAAATTCAGATTTAAAGTTTCGATATAGATTTAAGGTTTCGATATAGATTTAAGGTTTCGATTTAAGGAGAGATAAAAATGAGTTTTGCATTATCAGCCGGAGTTACCGGGCTGCAAGCCCACCAGAAAATGATTGATGTAGCCGGCAATAACCTGGCCAACGTCAATACTACCGCCTTCAAGGCCAGCAGAATAACCTTCTCGGAACTGCTGAGTGAGACGATAAAAAAGGCCTCACAACCAACAAGTACCGTCGGCGGCACCAACCCCCAACAGATGGGCAGCGGTGTTGGAGTAGCCGGTATAACCCCAAACACAACACAGGGCAACATCGTAAATACAGGTAATCCGCTGGACCTGGCGTTAGAAGGAGAAGGATATTTCGTGGTCAGTGACGGTCAACAGAACATCTATACCCGTGCAGGTGCGTTCGCCGTTGATGCGGACTCAATTATGGTTGACCCCTCCACCGGCTATCGGGTCCAGCGTATCGGCTCATTGGGTGAAAATGACGGCTTCCAGATTGCCGGTGACAGTGACCTCCATGTACCTTATGATGTCCCGATGCCGGCAAGGCTTACGTCACAAATAGTAGTGTCCGGTAATCTAAGCACAGATGAGACGTTTGATACACCACAAACACAACTGCTGACCTCGAATGTAACTTACACCCAAAACGGCACTGCGGCTGTCGGGACCACATTCATCAATGACCTCGACCAGACTACCAGTGGAACGTATGACCCGGCGGCCACAATTGAAGTCACCGGTTTTGATCACGATGGTACTCCTTTAAGCGACGCCACTCCTCTTAGTGTAAATGCCACCACTACTTTGGATAACCTCATTAGCCATATAAATACTGTTCTCGGCGCTACAAACGCGACGGCGTCCTTAGACAACGGCCAAATACGTATAGCTGATGTCAGCAGCGGCTACAGCAGGTCCGATGTGGGGCTGACGTTCACGAACACGGGCGGCGATGCCGACTGGACGGAGCCGGCGTATTTCGAGATGTTGACCGTTGGTGGTGACGAGGCCAGAAGCGTTAATATTAAGACTTATGACTCTCAGGGTGGTAAACACGTTTTCTCGGGCGCATTTGTCCGGACAGATGAACCCAATACGTGGGATATGGTGCTGACCTCAATCACCGGCAATATCAATGAGATATCTATAGCAAATCGGCGTATCGAAGATATAACCTTTGATGCTACGAACGGCTATTACACCGGTTTGGGCGGCAGCGACCCAGCCGAGTTTGTAATAAGCTTTGCACATGACCCCTCGAATCCACAAACCATCAGCTTAGACTTTGGCACCGTAGGCTCACTAAACGGCTTGACACAATTCGCTGGAAACTCTACAGCAGTAGCAAAAGAACAGGATGGCTACGAAGCAGGTAATCTGTCCACGGTATCGGTCAATAAGGAAGGCATAGTTATCGGTGCTTTCTCTAATGGCATCAAGAAGGACATTGCAGCAGTACAGATAGCATTGTTCCAGAATACCACAGGCCTGGAAAGTATCGGCGGCGGGTACTTTACTACTTCGGCCAACTCAGGAGCTCCGGTAGCTACACAGGCGATGACCGGCGGTGCCGGCTCCATTCATGGTGGAGCATTGGAAAAGTCCAACGCAGATGTGGCGACTCAGTTTGTTTCTATGATTCAAGCCCAAAACGGCTTCCAGGCCAATGCCAGGACCATCAGAGTCGCCAACGACATACTGCGAGAGCTGAGCAACCTTATCAGATAGTAACTTTGGAATTAAGATGCCTACAGCATATGTTATGACGGCAGGACTTAATATCATTGTTCCGGCACTTACGCCGGTGGAGCGGTGGAAGGCCGCGGGGCGGTTTGGTACCAGCATGACTGAATCATGGTTTATTCTAACAGGAGTGGCTGTCATAATCGTATTAGCTGGGCTGCTGTTGATGATTAGCTTACGTCGAATAGCACGGGAACGAAAGGTTAGTGGGCAGCTATTTTTTGATTATGCCGAACAACGGGGATTAAGCGGACGGGAGCGACACATTTTGCTTGAGATAGCATATAGGGCAGGACTTAAGAGAAGCCAGTCTATTTTTACCATGGTCCGCGCCTTTGATCACGGAGCAGGTAAGATGATAGAAGAAAGCCTTGCCCGGCAGGGAGCAGAAGAAAGCCAACGGTTAAGAACCGAACTGTCCTTCCTGCGAGAAAAGCTTGGCTTCCAGAAAAAATCCTCCGTCTCAATAGGCTCGCCAACGAAATTGAAGAGACCGAGCAGCAGACAAATTCCCGAAGGTAAAAAACTCTATATAAACCGTCGTAAAACTCCTGACTTAGGTGATATTGAATCTACCATTATTAAAAACGACAATATGGAACTTACTATCAGATTGACAACATCGGTGGAAAGTAAGCTGGGTGAGTTCTGGCGTGCGCAATATTATTTTGGCACCTCGGTCTGGGAGTTTGATACTTCTGTAGTTCGTTGTTATGGTGACATTCTGGTTTTGAATCATAGCGATGATATGCGGTTCATTAGTCGCCGGCGCTTCTTGCGTATTCGAGTAAACAAGCCGGCCTTCATTGCACGCTTTCCATTCTCAAGAATGTTGCGGCCAAACAGCATCAGCAGCATAGAGGTTCCAGGAGCGAAGCAAGGTTCGGCAAATGCATCCGGCAACACCTGGGGACCTCCGGAATTTATACCTGCGACTGTTACGGAGCTGGGTGGCCCTGGTCTGCGTATAGAGGCCCCTTTGGAAGTAAAAGCAGGCGACAGAGTATTGGTAATAGTTAATCTGAGTGAAGAAAAGAAGCAGGACTTAATCCCACAACAAAAAAACAATTCGTCACCCTGGGTTCTGGAGCAGGACAGTAGAACAACACCGTCAAAAATAATAGAAGATATTGGCGAGGTCAGGCATGTCGGAGCTATAGAAGATGGTTTTTCAATAGCAGTGGAATTGACGGGCTTAAGCGACTCAGACGTCAGTGAGCTAATTCGCGCTGCCAACGCAGCCTCAATAAGCACCAATAGCAACCGTCAAGATAGTCCGAGTTCCGTAAACACAGAAGAAAACGTTTTGGAGGCGGCGGCTTTGCAAGGAATCTGAAATGTCAGATCTCACAGACCAAGTTAGTTCAAGTATTGATGCATTAACAAAGGAATTTGAAATAATAGCGCACAATCTGGCCAACGTAAGCACGGCCGGATTCAAGCGTAGAAGCAACGCATTCTCACAATATATTGAGACGCCGGAGGCGGGGACAGAGACATATTTGCCCGGAAGCATTGAACTGAACTCGGTATTTGATTTTTCCCAGGGCAATATTGTAGAGACAGACCGGCCTTTGGATATTGCTCTGTACGGTAAGGGATTTTTTGTGATAGAGACACCTAATGGACCGCTTTACAGGCGCAACGGTATGTTCTGCACAAACCAAAATGGTCAAATAATGGATTCTCAGGGACGAATTGTAGCGGGTGAGGCAGGGCCAATCATGATACCGAGCGACGTGGGAATCGAGCAAGTGAGTGTCTCGAGTGACGGAAGCATCAGTGCCGACGGCATAGCCATCGGGAAATTCAGATTGGTTGATTTCGGAGACAACGAAGACAAACTTGTGCCAACCGGAGAGAGCTGTTATGCGATGCCGGATGAGAATATACAACCGATCGCAGCAGAAAATATAGTTGTAAAGCAGGGCTACCAAGAGGCCTCGAACGTAAAGATCATAGATGAATTAGTGGATATGATAATGGTGTCCAGGCTCTATGAGGCAAATATGAAGTTTTTTACAGCCAGTATGGAAGTAGCCAACACAATTATAAGTGCAATTATGGCCTGATACGGATTGAAAATTAGCCACGAATTAACTTGGAGCAGCAGAGCCGCAACCAAAAAGTAATAGAATTTACTCTATAAAAAAGTATAGTAGCACCCCTTATAAACGTTCAAGTTAAAAGAAAGGATGCTACTATGAAACTAATGGAATTATACAAAGAA
>DATKYR010000195.1:0-7102 GCA_035528395.1 Sedimentisphaerales bacterium | reverse complement strand
TGGCCAATGTCAATACGATTGCCCTTGGTTTAGGCAATAAGAACAATCCGGTAGCTGGCGGTTCAGGTACGATGTACTTTGACGATATTCGGCTGTATCCCCCGGCACCTTAAGCCGAGATTTGGCTGGCCCCCATTGCTTCTTGCGAAGCAAGGTATGGGGGCTTGGTTGATACCAGGCTTGATAAGTCTGAGATTGCGAGTCCGCCTAAAGGCGGACTCGCAATTATGTTGAGGATGCGTTCCGTAGCCGAAGCTATGGAGCGTAGGCCATTGGCGTATTCTGTGAATGAAACACCATTTGGTCAAGATGAAGGGTTTTGATATTTGTTGAAAACGACAGGTATTTTGTGTGACCACTCGCCGCGATGCGTCGCAGCGGGAAACGTCGTTATGTTTTGACCTCTTGAGGAAGGATTATTATGTGCGGGAAATTGATTTTTCTTGTTTCTTTTATTTTGGTGCTGGGTCTGGTCGGTGACACTCTGGCGGATGATTTTACATGGGACAATAGCAGCAGCGATTTTCTCTGGCGCAATCCGGAAAACTGGGACCTCAACAAACTTCCCGACGCCGGCGATGCAGTCTATATCAATTGGCTACGTGACCCCACCGAGGTAATCATTGATGCGGATACGGAAGCCCGGTTTGAGAGTGTTACCATCAGCAACGATGCTGTTGGGGGCCAGGATTATGTACACCTACATATGACCGGCGGGACTTTATTGGCAGGAAATCTTATCAGAATAGGCAGGAATCAATTTGGAATGTTCACTCTCGATGACGGTACTGTGACGTGCAGCGCTTTTCAGCTCGGGCGAAAAGACCCGAGCAAAGGCGTGGTCTATATCAACGGCGGGGCGATAACTGTCTCAACGAATACGAGGATTCCACGCGGGGGCTCCCAGGGCAGTGAATTGCACCTTAACGGCGGATTTCTTTACAGCGGAGGCCTCGTGATGAATGACCCTGATGACCCGTTGTCCGGGACGAATGGAAGTATGGATATTGCCGGAGGTGTGCTGGTATTAACAGGCGAAGAGGATAAGACGGAACAAATAAAAGAGTATGTACAGAGCGGCTGGATTACAGCCTATGGCCTCGAGAGCGGAGAGCTTCTCGAAGACGGCCGAATGGCATTAGTACAGATGGACTACAATGTCACTAATCCCGGTATGACCACAGTCTGGGCAATTGCAGTCAATCCCGTACAGGCCCGGGCACCGGTACCGAAGGATGGGGAAATATTGGGCATAGCGGAAGCGACCTCGCTGAGATGGACAGCGGGACAAACAGCAGCCCGCCACGATGTGTACTTTGGGGACAATTTCGAGGATGTAAACGCTGCCGATACTACTGATGCGATAGGCATATATCGGGGCCGTCAGGATGTTAGCGGCTATATTTTCCCCCAAGCTCTTGAATGGGGAGTCACTTACTACTGGCGGATTGATGAGATTGAGGCCGACGATACTATGCACATAGGCCCGGTCTGGAGCTTTACGGTGGCGGATTATCTTCTTATAGATGATTTTGAAGACTACGACGCAAGCGAGAACCAGATATGGTACGCGTGGAAAGACGGATTCGGCTATGGTACGCCGGAGACTCCGCCATTTTATGCAGGTAATGGTACCGGCTCGGCGATAGGTGACGAAACGACTGATTCTTATACCGAGGAAACTATCGTTCACGAAGGCGGGCAGGCGATGCCATATTTTTACCACAACAGCAAGCAGGGCTGCTTAAACTACTCAGAAATCCGGATGACATTGAGCTACCCGCGTGATTGGACACAGCACGGTGTGGAAGTGTTGTCGTTGTGGTTCAGGGGCTATCCGCGATATGTCGGCGGCTTCGTAGAGGCGCCGCCCGGCACCTACACTATGACCGCCTCGGGCGTCGATATCTGGGATCCGTCCGACCAGTTCCACTTCGCATACAAGGAGCTGTCCGGCGCCGGGGCGATTATAGCGAAAATCGAGAGCTTGGGGAACACGGACGACTGGGCCAAGGCAGGCGTGATGATTCGTGATACGCTTGAGGCGGACTCAAGCCATGCGATGGTAGCCGTCACCCCCGGTAACGGAGTTTGGTTCGGCAGGCGTGAAACAGCCGGTGACATCAGCGTCAGCACGAAGGAAGCCGGAATCACAGCACCTCAGTGGGTGAAATTAGAGCGTACTATTGGCGGACTTGTCAGGGCCTATTATTCGGCGGACGGCAGCACGTGGATACAATTGGATAAAGCATCGGTTATGATGGATATGCCTGCGTATATAGGCTTAGCGCTGACCAGCCATAACGCTGATGCAACGTGCGAGGCTGTGTTTTCAAACGTTAGCTTTCCGGACACCGATGTTGGACCACAGTGGACAGACCAGGATGTCGGCATAATCGGGAACGAGCCTGAACCTATGTATGTGACTGTGGCCAATAGTGACGGCACAAGTGCGACTGTAGTACACCCCGACCCCAATGCGGCGCTCATAGAAGACTGGACCCAATGGAATATAGACCTGAAGAGCTTCAGTGACCCCGGCGTGGACCTGACCGATGTCAATGACATTTCTATCGGTTTCGGTAACAAGGCTGACCCACAACCCGGCGGCTCAGGTAAGATGTATTTTGACGATATCCGATTATATCGGCCGGCTCCGGAACCGGAAGCACCCTAAGAGTTGTACGTAGCAATTAATTGCCCGCAGTGACAGACTTCCCGCTCTTCATAGATATATCGGGATGCCGGAATAAAAGAAGCCGCCGAAGCGGCCTCGTTTATAAATCTCTCTAAAAAAACACTCCCCATTCTTCTCTCAACTGGGCGGTATTGGACTCGAACCAACGACCTCCTGCGTGTCGAGCAGGCGCTCTATCCATCTGAGCTAACCGCCCCCTTGGATATTTGCTTATAGTATGGTCAGGGAAAATTAAAAATCAAGGATTTTTGTGCAAAACCACTGTGTAAATGAGAGATGACATTTCGCACGTCGATGTAAGATTAGATATTAGAACAAGTTATGATAAATTTTGTCGATGCAATATTGTTCCTGTAAATTTGGTTTATGACGAACGAATGTAGATGCTTTGATAAAAGCTATTGGTTCTAAAACAACGATTACCAGCTCAAGTTTCTTCTGATAACCGCGGCAGCCGAAATCTTTCGTTGTACATTGCCGCACGCAACCGTTATGGAAACCTGAACGCTTCTGACCTTTTCTATACTTTCAATAATCACCGTGTCCTTTGTGAAAGTCATAGCAGTAACGTTGTCACAGAGTACATAATCAGGGTCGGACAAATCGTCATTTGTAATCAGGTAAAGTTTGTTATCTGCGTTGTTATATCGATAAGTTATATCATCTCCATCGGCTGTAATCAGGGTGCATTCGTTGGCCGGCGAGGTAGGGTCAACTGCATCTGCTGTGCGAAGTTGACTTGTCAACCGGAACAGGGATTGTCTGGCACTGTTGATTACCTTAAAAATATCTTCGTTTTGACGATAATTTATAATCGAGGCGTTAAATGCAGTGGCTACGGTAGCGAGCAGTATGCTTGCTATTGCCAGGGCAAGCAGCAGTTCCACAATAGTAAAACCAGTTTCGTATTTCGTATCTCGTTTTTTGTATCTCGTATTGTGCATTTCGTACCTCGCGGTTAGTGGATGCGTATATGCGTAAATGCCCTTATCCGTTGACTCATCTACTCATTCACGCGTCCACAGGTTCACTCATTCATTCTTTTGAGTATAGGGCCCTGAGCCATCTGGCTGAGCTGATTTCCCTTGAGTTCAAAAAAACCTTTACAGTTACTCGAACGAAGTAGCTGCCATGGTCACTTACAACCTGCTCAAAATCCGAGGCATCGACATTTTCAACCGTAATCTGCTGGCTGAACGCAGCAAGGTCGTCCAGAGCATTTCTGTCAGCACCGATAGGCGGAGAAAAACTCGCACCATCAAAATCATCCAGATCGTCATAGTCAGCGAGGGTCTCTCCCGTCTCCGGACCAAATGTGGAAACACCGGTGTTTGGATCGATTACCGGCAGCACAGTAGTCAGTTCCCTTATCTGTTCAATGATAAACTCGGCGGTTGACAGCTCTGTTCCGGCACCGTTAGCTTTGGTGAATGCACTATTAGCTGTAACAAGAGAGGCAATTGCAAGACCGACCAACAGTATTGCAATTAACACCTCGATAAGTGAAAAGCCGTCCTCGTATCTCGTATATCGTATGTCGTATTTCGTGTGTCGGATGTCGTAATCTGCGTTAATCCGGTTCAATCTGTGTGATCTGTGTTTTCGCATCTCGCACCCCCCATCGCAATCGTAACATTCTGAACTATAATACAAGCGACGAATTTATTTGCCCATAACAACACTGGACATCTTGAATATCGGCAGAATAATACTCATCGCAATAAAGCCAACCAAAACACCCATCACAACTATCATTATAGGCTCTATCATTGAAGTTACTGCTTTGATAACAGTTCTGAGCTCTCTTGCGTAGTAATCGGAAACATCTTTTAGAACATCGCTCATAGTACCTGAATCTTCACCACTTCTTACCATTTGCACTACGTTGCTCGGCATCTGATTATACTGGCTCAGACTGGATGCGATTTTTTTACCCTGACGAACTTCCTCATAGACGCCAAGCCACATCTCTTTAAAAAGAACGTTTCCCGCAATTTGTGCTGTTATCGAAATAGTATTGAGTATCGGCACACCGGCTTTTGTCAGTACGCTCATCGTGTGCAGGCTTCTTGTTATATAAAGACTTCGGCAAAGCGTTTTTATAAGAGGCAATACCAATTTGGTTTTGTCCCACCATCGACCTCCGCCTTCAGTGCCGATAAAATACCAAAATCCCCATAATGAAGCACCGATAGCCGGTATGATAAAATACCAGTATCCCCTCATAAACGCACTGGTGGCCATTAAGGCTTTAGTAGGTCCTGGCAAAAGATGTTCCTTGCCCGCAAAGATGGTCGTAAACCGAGGCAGGACAAAACACAACAGGAAAATAGTCACCGACACGGCCATAACTGCTATGATAATCGGATAAACCATCGCTCCTTTAACCTGTGAGCGGGTATCGGCTTCGGCGTCCAGATACTCCGCTAATTTTTGAAGCATTTTACTGAGCGAGCCGCTGACTTCTGCTGCGGCAACCATATTTATATAAAGCTCGCTGAATACGTCCGAATGCTCCGAAAGAGCCTGGGAAAAACTCTGGCCGGATTCGATTTGATTTTTCAAATCAAAAATGACCAGCTTAAATTTTTCTTTTTCTATTTGCTCAGCTATGGACTCAAGCGAATCCTGAAGACTTATCCCCGCCCGGATCATAATCGAAAGCTGTTTCGTAAAATTCAAAATATCCTTTTTGCCCGGCCCGCACTCAACTTTGAAAGTCCTTATCTTTTGCCAGGTGATTTGATGTCGGTTACTGTGATTTATGAGTGTAGATGCCTGTCTCGGCGTGGCCGAGCCTCGACGGACAGACTCCTGGCCCTGCTCCGGAGGCACCTGACTTGGCTGCTGAGTTTCGGAAACCGCTCCCGCTGATTCGCGTTTGCGAAGCAAACCGGCGGAGGAACCTTTAGAATTTTGTGAAGATTCTTCAAACATGTGTATATGCCTTATTTTTTACTTTTTGCTTTTACCAGTTTTTTAGGTGCCTGGACAATGTCAACCTTATCACCCTGCTGCACAAGGGTCTTTTCCATCTTGGCAGGATTGCTTGAGCGTATGACCGCCTCCTCTCTGTCGATGTAACCCTTGGAATACATCTCGGCAATGCTGTAATCCAGATTTTGCATACCCAATCTTCTGGAAGTCTCAATAATATTCGGTATCTCGTAGATTCTGTTCTCACGAATACAGTTCCTTACGGCTGAGGTACAAAGCAATATTTCCGTACAGGGCACCATCCCAGGCTCATCTACTCGCTTAAATAATGTCTGCGAGATAACTGCCTGGAGTGTATTAGCCAACATTGTTCGAATCTGGTTCTGCTGGGCCGCGGGATAAACGTCTATGATACGTTCTATAGTCTGTGCAGAATTAATCGTATGCAGTGTACTGAAGACAAGGTGTCCTGTTTCAGCGGCGGTCATTGTGAAACTGATGGTTTCAAGGTCTCTCATTTCGCCGACCATTATGATATCCGGGTCTTGTCGCAGGACATGCTTAAGACCTGAGGCAAATTCCGGACAGTCACAACCGATTTCGCGTTGTTCTATCATACTCTCCTGGTTCTCTAAAGCGTATTCTATAGGGTCTTCCAGGGTCATTATGCGTTTTCTGTACTTCATATTTATCGATCCTACCATCGCTGCAAGTGTCGTACTTTTACCGGAGCCGGTATGACCCGTTACAAGCACCAGACCTCTCGGCAGGTCTGTCAGCTCTTTAACTATCGGCGGCAGGTACAAATCGTCTATCAAAGGAATCTCATTAGGAATCACTCTAAACGAAATTGCCATTGTTTCCCGCTGATAATGAGCATTAACACGGAACCGATGGCCGTCCTCCAGGCTTGTTGAGAAATCAAGGTCTTTCTTTTGTTTGAATTCTTTGAACCTGTCCGCCTCAACCATCGAATTAATCATTTCTTCCACGTCTTTTTCGCTGACAACAGGGAAATCCATATCTATCAGCTCTGTGTTCCTTCGCAATATCGGCGGTATTCCAACGTTGATATGCACGTCGCTTGCGTGGTTCTCTATAGCCGTTGATAATATAGTTTTTATATTTACCATTTCACACTTTCCTTCAAGTAATTCGCATCACACTTCGGTTTTTTACTTGACATTTTCAACAAAAACTTCATTTTCGTTTTTGCCGTACACTTCAGTTACTCTCAGCACTTCTTCTATTGTTGTCAGGCCCTGCTTTACTTTCAAAAATCCATCGTCAAACAAAGTCCGCCGGCCTTTTTCTCGAAACATCCGGCGCATATTATTAATCGATGAGTCCCTGTTAATCATATCCCTGAACTTTTCATCAATAACCAATAGCTCGTAAATACCAACTCGCCCTTCATATCCTGAGCCCCTGCAATCATCACAGCCGGCACCGTGATAAAACTTTCTG
>DATKYR010000194.1:0-47688 GCA_035528395.1 Sedimentisphaerales bacterium | reverse complement strand
CAGAAAGTTTTATCACGGTGCCGGCTGTGATGATTGCAGGGGCTCAGGATATGAAGGGCGAGTTGGTATTTACGAGCTATTGGTTATTGATGAAAAGTTCAGGGATATGATTAACAGGGACTCATCGATTAATAATATGCGTCGGATGTTTCGAGAAAAAGGCCGGCGGACTTTGTTTGACGACGGATTTTTGAAAGTAAAGCAGGGCCTGACAACAATAGAAGAAGTGCTGAGAGTAACTGAAGTGTACGGCAAAAACGAAAATGAAGTTTTTGTTGAAAATGTCGAGTAAAAACCCGATTAGCGTAAGAAATGTAAAAAGAAACAGGCCGGAACTTTGAGCGGAATAAAACGATTATCGATTAAGATTTGAGATTATGCATAAAAAAGTTGTCATTCTTGGTTTAGTATTACTTCTTGTTGGCACCATCATGCTCGGGTGGGTCCTCATCGAAGAAAGAAAGCAACAACAGAAAGCTGCTGCCTATAAAACGAAGTATAATTTGGAAACAGGTGAGTATCTCAAACAATATACTGAATGGTTTCAGGCGTTCCCGGATGATCAATCCAAGCTGCCCTTCGTATTGGATGAAAACGGGAAAGCCAAAACAGAGGAACAACTAAAGCAAGAACAGCAGGAACGACTCCAGGCTGATTTAGGCAAATTGGCCACGGGCGAAACGGATGTTTATCCCTTTGCAGATATTCTTTACGGTGAGAACTGGCAAAACGAATTAAACAGGTATAAGAAGCGCAAAGAGCTTAGTGAGTTTGTTTTTACAGGCTCTATTGTTTGTACATCTATGGGAGGGACAATTTTTGTCTGGTACCTGTTACTATGGTTAGTTCGGTTTTTTATTAGAGTTTCGTCCGGCTTGAAGAAATTGTTATCAGATGTTCTTAGAAGGCAAAGAAAGACCAAAGACAAAAAGCAGGCCAAGACAAATGCTGAAAAGGATGGAAAAAATCAGGAGCAAAAGCAAAAACTGAATCAACAACAAAGCGAGCTCGAGAAACATTCAAAAGGCCTTCGGAATTTATTCAAGCGTAAGCCTAAAATTAATGGCCGTGAGAAAGCTCTCTTTACGAAAAGCGAGTCCCTCTCTGATAACCGCAACAGCAAACGTGCCAAAAAGCGTTTGGGAACTTACTCGGACGACAATCCTGAGAAAATTGCCGTGTTACTCTCCGATGAAGAATCCGCTGACTCTATAGCAAGACTTGAAGATTCGCTCAAAGCCCAAACTGAACAGTTGCAAGAACGTACGGCTCAAAGTGTTCAGCAGGCCATAATCGAGCATTCGAAACCGCTCGATAGCACTCTTAAAGACCTTGCTCAGCAGGTCTCAGCTATCCGTGAATATGCTTCCTGCCAGCAGGAAAGAGTGGAAAAACTTCAGGATGGGTATGATTGGAATATTGTCAGGACTTTTTGCCTGCGAATCATTCGCTGTATTGACAATCTGGAAAACCGTATAAGTCGGCTCTCCGGCGAAGGTACTGAGACCGAGCACTTTCAGGAGATAAAAGATGAGCTGATATTTGCTCTTGAGTCAAGCGGTATTGAGCAATATGAGCCTGAAATAAACAGTGATTATCGCAGCCAGGAGAAATATTCCGAGGCGGTCAAGGAAAGGGAACACTGCGACAAAGCAAAACAAAAAGGCAAAATCGCAAAGGTCATTAGACCCGGTTATCAATATGTTATTAACGAGGATAATATCAAGGTAATACGTACAGCTCAGGTTAAGCTCTTTGGTTAGGTTTATGAGAGGAAATTTGGTAATGAGCCCAAAGGAAAGCTCACGAAAATAAGAGGTGTAAAATGGCTAACATAGTAGGTATAGATCTGGGAACAACTTTCTCAGCGTTAGCAACTCTCAATGCTATCGGCAAACCCGAAATAGTCCCGAATGCTGATGGTGAAAGGCTTACGCCGTCTGCGATTTTCTTCGATGAGGAAAACTCCGATATCATCCGGGTGGGAATCGAAGCTATTAATTCACGGCGTTTAAATGCTCAAAGGTCGGTTCGTTGGGTAAAGCGGAACATGGGGGACCCGAATTATCGCAAGCATATTGATAATAAGGACTGGACGCCCGTGGAATTGTCCTCGCTGATTCTGAAAAAGCTCAAGCAGGACTGCTCAGTCGGGGATGACCAAATCCATGATGTCGTTATCTCTGTTCCTGCCCACTTTGACGAAGTTCGCAGGAAGGCGACGATGGACGCAGGGACTATGGCCGGGCTGAACGTGATTGGGATTGTCAATGAGCCTGTGGCTGCCGCATTGTATTATGCCACCACGCGCAAGGTTTCCGGAAAGGTCCTTGTATATGACCTCGGCGGAGGAACCTTCGATGTAACAGTAATTGATGTCAACGGTCAGCAAATGGATATTATTTGCTCACAGGGCGACCACGCCCTTGGCGGCATTGACTTTGACCAGAAAATATTAGAACTGCTGCAGCAGAACTATAGGGACAAATTCAATAGCGAGCTGATTAACTCCGATGAGGACAGAGCAAAGTACGAAGATGAGGCCGAAGATATTAAAAAGACGCTGTCGCGGCGTCCTGTTGCCAAAAAGATACTCTACGGACCTGCCGGCAATATGAGAGTGGAAATTACACGTGAGATGTTCGAAGAGGCCATTTCTTCGTTGATGTCTCGTACAGATATTCTGGTTGAAGTGGCGCTTGAGGAAGCGGGTATTAACCCTTCCAAAATTGACAAAGTACTGTTGGTGGGCGGCAGCACCCGGATACCACTCGTCCAGCAGCGTCTGGAGAAAATGTTCGGATCCGCTCCGGAGACGGCAGTGAATGTAGATGAATGTGTTGCACTTGGCGCCGCTTTACATGCCGGATTGACAATGCTCAGAGAAAAATCCGATGCGGTGCCGGCGGGCATCTACAATGGACTGAAAGACATTAACCTCACTGATGTCTGCAACCACAGTTATGGTACCATTTGCGCTCCTATTGACAAGGAAACCGGCCGACGTGTAATTGAGAATCGTATCATTTTGAAGAAAAATACACCGCTGCCCTGTGAAAGCTCTCAAATGTTCTATACCCTCACTGAGGGACAAACAGACCTTGAGGTAACCATAACGCAGGGGGAAGATACCGCTGTCGAGTATGTAAATAAGATTGCAACGCATAAATTTAAGCTTCCTCCGAACAGGCCGGCCGGTCGCCCCATTAAGGTTACTTACAGCTATGATGTCAACCAGAGGATGCACTGCATGTTCGAAGATGTTGAATCCGGCAAGGTCCTTGAAGTAGATTTTTGCCTGAACAAGGATAGCGAAATGGGCGAGAGCGACGTAAGAGAAAAGAACAAACAATTGAAGTCCTTCAAAATCGAGTAGCGATACGCACAGGTAGGCAGATGAGCAAACTTCTGATACCAATTTTGATTGGAGTGACGGCATCCGCGTCAATGATTCTTTTTAGTTTGATTAGTCGCACCAGGCTCGCAGAATTGGTAAGCCGCTTAAGGTCAGGGGATTTAATGAGTCACTTCAGCTTTTCAGGTTTGATTAATTATATCAAGTCATCACTTTCGCCCAAAGCAAATCCCAATCCAAGTATTGAGTCTTCCCCTGAGCTTGATTTGACTGTTCTTAATTGCCGTGTTAAACTCTCGAAACAGCAGGACGAAGGACTCCTTTCGGAGGACGGTGATAGTGATTTTGATGCTTTTGACGTTGAAATCTGCGGCTCAATACATGCCCCGCAGGACGTGAGCTCCGCAAACCTGAACATTTCCATCGTTGACGTAACCGAACCGAGATCTCAAGGCGAACCGGTCCATGCCCTGGTTAAACAGTGGCAAATGCCGGATTCGTCTGTTTTCTTTTACAATGCTAAGCTTGGCAAGCTTCCGCACCAGGTCACGACCATATCAGACTGGACGTCCATTGCCCTTTTGCGCCTTGACTGGTTGTCACTTCCCCACAAAGGAAAAAGAGAACTGATGTTCATTACATCAATATTCCCTGCTGAGGGTGGTGAACAGCTTGCCTGGGCCCGATGCTATTTTGCTTATCACAATCGCGATTTCGGCTATCTTGATTTGCAGGAAAACGATCAGCGTGCAAAAACCCTTGCTGTAACACTGGCATTCGCAGTAAGTGCTGCAGATAAGAAACTGTATGACTGTGAGGTTGAGCTTATCAAAAACTGGGCAAGGGAAAATATTGACCTTTCCGAGGCATCCAACAAAGAACGGCGTAAACTTGAAAAGGCCTTGAATGAAACAATTGCTTTTTTCCGTGATGGAAATCAACTTAACTATTATGATATTTGTAGGGAGATTGTTGAAATTGCACCTCTCGCAGTACGATATGACATATTGAATCTTTGCTTATATGTGGCACAGGCTAACAGCTCAGTTACCCAAGAAGAATTAACTGTCTTGAAAGACCTGGCAAACTGGCTCGAGATTGATATGGATAAGTTTCGAGAAATGGTGGAGAAAGTTCTTCCAGTCGATATGCATGAAGTCCTGGATATAGAAACGATCCTCGGCGTCACTTCGGATATGAGCAAAGAAAAGGCTCGCCGGCATCTGAATAAGGAGTATAGCAAATGGAGTGCGAGAGTAACGAATCCCAACCCCGAAATTCAAAGCCAGGCGGATCAGATGCTCAAGCTCATTGCAGAGGCAAGAAGTCAATACGTAGGATAAAGGAACCCAGGCGCAATGAAATGCGTTTAGCGGCTCTTTAGGACACATCAAATTAGATATCACACTCCGTTCGGGACTCAGCGTAAATCCACTTACACTAATGGAAAACCCCTGATACTCTGTAGCAGGTGCTCCTAAGAAAATAAACGGTTTTCGAATTGTGAGGGTTGAGATTGCCACAGTCAGCCCCCTGCTTTCTTGCGAAAGCAAGAAGGGGGCCTCCTTCGCAATGACATTGATGGTCCATTTTCTTTTGCATACATCCTGAGAATCAGGTCAGCTGCCCGCAATGACACCCATCATTTGAGTTGTTACAGTGTACTAATAACTTCTGAAGGTTCTGTTGCCTGCGCTAAGTTAATACGTTATTATTTGCATCTGTTGTATATATTATCAGGCAATGAACAACGACGGGAATTGCTATGAGAGCTGCAATTAAGGTAACTTTAGTGCTTGTTATTATTGTCGGAGCGTGCGTGATTCTTACGGCGCTGATAATTAGCCGGCCTAAACCTGGCGACGAGGACACGGTTGCGGAGCTTAAGCAGCCGAAAGTAACGGTTGACAGCCAGGGCTCGTCTTTGCGAAACGCTTCGCCGAAGCAAGGCAGCTGGCCTATGTTTCGAGGTGGACAGCGGCTCTTAGGCAGGGCCTCGGGGACTTTACCTGATTTGCTGAGATTAGTTTGGAAATTCAAAACCAATGGCCAAATTAAATCATCGCCGGCAATCGACGACCATCTTGTTTTCATTGGCTCATCTGACGCAAATGTTTATGCAATTGATTTGGAAAGCGGGCGCCAAGTATGGGCATATCAGACTGACGATGCTGTTGAGGCGACACCTTGTGTGGTTGAAGGTTCGGTTTTTGTAGGGTCATCAGACGGCTTCCTGTATGCGCTTGATGTGAAAAACGGCTTACTTAAGTGGAAATACAAGACTAACGGAGAGATTCTCGGTGCAGCTAATTGGGTACGCTCACCAGACGGCCAGAGAACATGGATACTCGTGGGCAGCTACGATAGTATATTGCATTGCGTGGATTCGGCAAGTGGCAAAGTCGTGTGGACTTATGAAACGGACAATTATATAAATGGCTCACCTGCGGTCGATGGCCAAAAGACCGTTTTCGGCGGCTGCGATGCGATGATACACGTTGTGTCTCTGACCGACGGCAGCAAAATAACGCAGATAGATGCTGAATCATACATTGCAGCTTCCGGAGCATTTTTTGAAGGGCACGTATATATCGGCAATTACGATAATGTACTTATCAAAGCCGATACTGCAACCGGCAAAATCGTATGGAAATACACGGATGCGGATGCTCCGTTTTTTTCTTCGCCCGCAATCGGACAGAGCGTAGTTGTATTGGGAGGACGGGATGAGCGTGTGCATTGTGTTAGTCGTGATGATGGTAAAGTAGTCTGGACATTCCAGACATTAGGCGAAGTTGACAGCTCACCGGTTATTTGCGGTGACAAAGTGGTTGTCGGCTCCGAAGACGGCCGACTTTATTTATTAAGACTCTCTGATGGAAAACAAGTTTGGTCGTATGAGATTGGCCAACCTGTTACTTCTTCGCCGGCTGTGGCTAACGAGATGGTTATCGTCGGCAGCGATGATGGTTATGTGTATGCGTTTGACGCCGGGCGATAGAATCGGAGTAAAGGTTTATGAGAATTGTTCAAATTACACCAAGCGCAGGGGACAGCTTTTATTGTGAGAACTGTTTGCGGGATGTCGCTTTGATTAAGGCGATGCAGAACCTAAGACATGATGTCTTGATGGTTCCAATGTATTTACCGGTTCAGTTTGACAAAAATGAAACAGTCAATAACACCCCAATTTTTTTTGGTGGTATCAATGTGTACCTTCAACAGAAGTCAGCATTTTTCCGAAGAACCCCCCGCTGGTTTGACCGACTGTTAGATTCGCCAAAGCTTTTAAGGTGGATTGGCCGCAGGGCAGGGGCGACAAGTGCAAGGAATTTGGGCCAGATGACAATTTCGATGTTGCGGGCCGAGCAGGGACGACAGAAAAAGGAGCTGAATAGACTTGTTGAATGGCTGGATGCGCAAGATAATAAGCCTGATGTTGTGTGTCTGTCCAATATTCTGCTGGTAGGACTCGCCAGAGGTATTAAGGAAAGACTTGGTGTGCCGGTGGTGTGTCTGCTTCAGGACGAAGACGGGTTTTTGGATGGGTTGTTGTCACCATATTCGGAACAGGCCTGGCAAATACTTGCCGAACGAGCAAGTGACGTAGATGCATTTATCGCAGTGAGTAAATACTATGCGGATGTTATGAGGCAGAGGGTGGAACTTGCCTCAGAACGAGTATATGTTGTATATAACGGTATTTCATTGGATGGATATGAGTTAAGGCAAACCGAACCTGAAATACCCACCATCGGTTATCTTTCACGGATGTGTCCCGACAAAGGTCTGGATACATTGGTTGACGCCTTTATATACTTGAAGAAAAATGAGAAATTAAAAAATGCAAGACTGCGGATAACGGGCGGCAAGAGGACTGATGATGAAAGATTCTTAAATCGGATTCGGAAAAAGTTAAGCTCTTGTGGTCTGATTGATGATGTGGAATTTCTGCCGGATTTCGACTACGATACCAAGCTCGCTTTTTTGCGAACCATATCGGTGCTATCGGTGCCGGAAAAGCAGCCCGTAGCTTGTGGATTGTATGTGCTTGAAGCTCTTGCAGCCGGTGTGCCGGTAGTAGAGCCGTCAAGTGGTGTGTTTCCGGAATTGTTGGAAATGACCGGCGGAGGTGTGCTGTGTGAGCCTAATAATGCGGCGGCTTTGGCCGCTGCGATGGAACCGTTATTGCTTAAGCCTGATTATGCGCGACAACTGGGAAAAAGAGGCAGAGATGCGGTTTTTGAAAAATTTAATATTGAGCAAACTGCTGAAGAAATGGTACGTATATATGGAGAAATCACGCAACAGTTTGCGTCAGGATAAATATGCTCGAACTTATTAATGTAACAAAAAGTTATCAATCGCCGGGAAACACGGATAGCGTCTGTGTTTTAAAGGATATAACGCTAAAAGTAACAAAAGGCCAGTCCCTTGTGATAGTTGGGCCTTCTGGCAGCGGCAAGAGCACACTACTTAATATTATTGGCGCTCTGGACCGCCCGACTGCGGGAAGGGTATTATTTGACGGCAAGGACCTTGCCGAGCTGAACGAATTTGAACTTGCGAGGATTCGCAACCGTCAAATCGGTTTTGTTTTTCAATTGCATCATCTTCTGCCTCAGTGCACGGTGCTCGAAAATGTTTTGGTGCCGACACTTGCCGGCAAAAACCGTCCGTCTAAAAAAGAGATTCGGCAAAGAGCGGTTAACCTGCTCCAGCGTGTAGGACTCAAAGACTTTTTATTATATAGGCCGGGCCAGCTTTCAGGCGGTCAGCGTCAGCGTGTAGCGGTTGTCAGGGCTTTGATTAACAGCCCCAAGCTGTTGTTGGCTGATGAGCCGACCGGCTCACTGGACAAAGACGCTTCTGAGAATATAGCTGAGCTGCTGGTTGAGCTGAACCGAAGCGAACAAGTGACATTGATTGCCGTAACACATTCGCTCAAGCTCGCAGAGCAAATAGGCCACGTGATGGAACTAAGCGATGGCCTGTTGAGAGATAGGAGCCGGGGATGAGTTTGTGGAAGCTTGCTAAAAGAAGTCTCGGCTTTTACTGGCGAACAAATTTGGGTGTTCTGCTGGCCGTTATGGTGAGCGCCGTTGTTTTGACTGGTGCGCTGGTCATAGGTGACTCAGTACGTTACAGTCTTAAAATGATGGTTAAAGCTCGATTAGGCAAGACCAAGCTGGCTCTTGTCCCCCAGAAGAGATTCTTTAGAGCTGAACTTGCAGACGACCTCGCAAAAGAGCTTGATACAATCGTAGCACCTCTTTTACAGTTACGAGGGCTAATTGCTAACGGCGATGGTGCAAAGCGGGCAAACAGAATTGAGGTGCTCGGCGTTGACGGGCGTTTTTTTGAAATCGGAACGGCACAAAATCCCTTCGGAGATAGTCTGAACCAGTCGATTGTCTTGAACAAGCCATTGGCAGCAAAGCTTGGAGTAGGTGTGGGAGATGAAGTTGTGCTGCGAATTGAAAAGCCAAGTCTTATGCCGCGTGACGTACCTCTGACGCCGGATTCGGGTCTGTCCATGGCATTTCGTTTGGTAGTAAAAGCAGTTGCCGGCCAATCAGACTTTGGTCGCTTCAGTTTACAGGCCAATCAGGTCACAACGTTGAATGTATTTGTGCCGTTGCAATGGCTGCAGGAAAAGCTCGACCGCAGCGCTCAGGCCAATACGTTGCTAATTGCCGCGGATGAGGAAGATAGTTTAACGATTGAAAAAGCAAATAGGGCCCTGGAGAAATGTTGGCAGCTTGCCGACGCAGATATTGAACTTCGCCGGTTAAAGCACAAGGATATGTTTGAGATGCGCAGCAGACGCGTATTCATTGATGAATCTATTACCACCGCCACTATCAATACAAGTGATAAATCTTTCGGTGTTTTGACCTATTTCGTGAACGAATTAAGTTCAGGTGACAAAACAACACCCTATTCTATGGTAGCTGCTGTTAGCCAGTCAGCGGACGCTGGTGGTCTTATGCCAGAGGATATGCAGGATAATGAAATTCTAATCAACCAGTGGCTTGCCGAGGACCTCGATGCTAAAGAAGGAGATGGAATTGAGCTTACCTATTTTGTTCTCGGGCCGATGAGAGCACTCCGGGAGGAAAAAACCAGCTTTCGAATTAAGGCAATACTGTCAATGGACAATCCGGCGATGGATCCTAATTTAATGCCTGATTTTCCGGGTCTGGCCGATGCGGAAAACTGTAGAGATTGGGAGCCCGGCATCCCGATTGACCTTGATAAGATACGCCAGCGCGATGAAGATTATTGGCAGCGGTATCGGGGTACGCCAAAGGCCTTTGTTACACTCAGAGCCGGCCAAAAAATGTGGGCTAACAGATATGGAAATTTAACTGCAGTGCGCTATCCGTTAAGCAGTGGTTCATCAGAGGATATAGCCGGCAGGTTATTAAAAAAAGTTGATCCTGCTTCTGTAGGACTGTTTTTTCAATCGGTGCGTGCACGCGGTATAAAAGCAGGAAACCAAGGCACTGATTTCGGTCAGCTTTTCCTTGGTCTTAGTATGTTTCTTATCATGGCAGCTTTGATTTTAATGGGGCTTCTTTTTGTATTTGGTATTGAAAAACGCAGCGAACAGGTTGGAATATTGCTGGCAGTGGGCTTATCACCTAAGCTGGTACGGCGGCTGTTATTTATTGAAGGCGGCATACTGGCGGTACTGGGAGTAGTTTTGGGTACTGCAGCGGGACTGCTCTATACTAAAACTATGATTTACGGACTTGCAACTGTATGGAAGGCAGCGGTAAGCGGTTCATCAATATTTTTTTATGCGAAACCTTCTACCTTGTTTCAAGGGGCGTTGGGAGCAGTAGCTGTTTCTCTGATTGCAATATGGTTGACTTTGCGTAAACAGGTATCCCGGCCGGCTCATGAGCTTCTTGCCGGTGGATTGGAGTGGCAATTCTTCAAGGCCGGGCAGGTCTCGAAAGGCAGAATCGGATTATTTATAGCGGCAGTAGCAGCATTGGGAGCGGTGTTGCTCCTTAGTATCATGGGCAACGCTGACAGTGCTGCCGTCGCCGGGGTATTTTTCGGGGCGGGTGCCCTGCTTTTGATTGCCGGACTTGGATTAACTCAGGCCTTATTAAGAATTGCAGCGGGCAGTTGGAACAAAGCGTTAACATCCCTGGCTGGTTTAGGATTGCGCAATTCAACAAGGCGAAGTGGGCGGAGCTTGGCGGTGGTAGGATTACTCGCATGTGGGATTTTTCTGGTTATTGCAGTCGGGGCAAACAGACAAAATTCAAAAGCTGACGCCCAGAGACGGGATTCAGGAACCGGGGGCTTTGCACTATTTGGTGAATCCGCTATTGGTATCCTATATGACCTGAACAGCCAATCCGGACGTCAATCAATGGGCCTGGATACTGATGTACTGCAAGGCGTACAGATAGTTCAGTTGCGTGTACATGACGGTGACGATGCAAGCTGTCTTAACCTCAACCGCGCACAAATGCCGCAATTGTTGGGACTGCAACCTGACCAATTGCAGAAACGCGGTTCTTTTACTTTCACCAAAACAATCAAGACACAAGACCCAAGACCTGAGTCTGGAGTCCGGAGTCTGGAATCTGTATGGGATTTACTTAGTGAGAATCTCGGCGAAAATGTAGTGCCGGCTGTTGGCGATTATGCGACTATATACTGGGCACTCGGTAAGTCCGTTGGAGATGAGCTTGATTATATTGACGAAAAGGGCAGAAGATTTCGGCTGCGCCTCGTTGGAATGTTGAAGAACTCAATTTTGCAGGGAAGCTTGCTTATTTCCGAAGACGAATTTGTCAAACGCTTCCCGTCGGAGGATGGATACAGGATTTTGCTTATTGACATTCCGCACCAGTTGCCCCTAAGCGAAAGACCGACCCCTACAGCTAGTTTGCCGCCAGGCCCGGCTTCAATAGGTGCGGGACAGGACAGGACTGATGCTGTAGCCGGTGAACTTTCTTCACGATTGAGGGACTTTGGCCTGGCACTTACGCCGACCGCTCAGAGATTAGAAGAATTTAATGCTGTTGAAAATACATATCTATCGATATTTCAGTTGTTAGGCGGTTTGGGACTGATTCTCGGTAGTGTTGGGCTTGGGCTGGTGGTGCTTCGCAATGTGCTTGAGAGGCGGGGAGAGCTTGCAATGCTGCATGCGGTGGGATTTGACAAAGCCGCCCTCGGAGCGATGGTGTTTTACGAGCATGGAGGGCTTATGGCAGGTGGTTTGGTCTGTGGGATTGTTGCTGCGCTGGTGGCAGTGAGCCCCGCTCTAAAAACCCCGGGAGCACAAGTCCCGTATTTTTCACTTGTGTTGACGACTGCCTGTATAGGTATTAGTGGTGTGGTATGGATATTGATTGCGACGGCGTTTGCGCTCAGTGGTAAACTGTTAGAGGCGTTAAGAAATGAGTAAGTGCTGCTCGGCGCAGTAGCTACGCTGCGCAGCACGAGTGCTGCAAGGCCTTAGCGAGAAAAATATGAAGGAATCTACTATTGCAAAGACAATACCCGTTGGATTGGCCATTATTGGATTGGTATTGCTGTACGTATGGCTTAGTGCCGATGCAGCGATAGACCTTACAGAGCGCGTGCCTATTGACCACGGCATTGTCGCAACGACCTCGGATGGAAATGATGTAGAGCTGCGTGGTGAGTTTGTCCAGTTCGATGGCGTTCCGGCGGATTTGCCCGGCGCCTGGCCTCGGTTCAGAGGGCCTAACCTCGACGCAATAAGCAGCGATGAGAATGTTACTCTCGCAAGAACATGGCCTGCAAATGGGCCAAAAGTCCTCTGGTCTATTGATGTTGGAGAAGGTTACGCAGGTGCAGCGGTCCTGGCTGGGCGAGTGTATGTTTTGGATTATGACCGCGAAAAACAGGCTGATACCATTCGATGTTTGTCACTTGCCGATGGCAAAGAAATCTGGTGGTATTCTTATCCCGTCAAGGTCAAACGCAATCACGGAATGAGCCGAACTGTGCCCACGGTAACAGATAAGTACATTGTAACAATGGGGCCAAAATGTCATGTAACGTGTCTGGATTCGATGACGGGACAGTTTCACTGGGTACTGGATTTGGTGAAAGATTTTAAGGCGAAGGTGCCGCCGTGGTATGCGGGACAGTGTCCACTTATAGAGGGGGACAAAGTGATAATCGCCGCCGGTGGTGAGCCGCTAATGATAGCGGTGGATACCGCTACAGGCGAGGTTGTATGGCAAAGTCCCAATCCTAAACGCTGGGTGATGACGCATTCATCTGTGGTACCGGCTGAATTCGCCGGCAGGCGTATGTATGTCTATTGCGCCAGCGGAGGGGTGGTGGGCATTTCGGCAGAGGACGGCAGTATTCTATGGGAAATCACCGAGTGGAAGATTCGTATCGCAAATGTGCCGAGTCCTGTGGTAGTGGGCGAAGGACTTATTTTCCTTTCGGGCGGATATAACGCAGGAAGTATGATGCTGAAGTTAACTCAGGACGGTGACAAGATAAGCGCAGAACCGGCCTTTCGGCTTGAACCAGAAGTATTCGGCTCCCCTCAACATACACCGATTTTTTATGACGGCCATATCTACGGCGTCGGTGCCGATGGACAATTGAACTGCCTTGACCTGGACGGCAAGGTTGTGTGGACCAGCACAAGCACTCACACATTTGGACTTGGGCCGTATACAATCGCCAACGGCCTTATATATGTTATGAATGATTCCGGCCTGTTGACTCTGGCGGAGGCGACACCGAACGGATATGTTCAAATTGCCCAAGCCAAGGTGCTGGAGGGACCGGAGTCATGGGGGCCTATGGCAATTGCATCCGGCAGATTGATATTACGTGATATGAACCGAATGATATGTATTGATGTTACGGACCGATAGAAAGGAAATTAAAAAGTGCCTGTAAGCCGTACCATGGCCACGGCTCGGCAGGAAATGCCTGAAGTGAGCTTAAGTTAATAAAATATGGATATCATAAAATCAGGAAATCAGGGTGCAGGATATCAGAGAATCCGGATACCAGGAAATAATAAAGTAAGCCTGATATCCTGGTAATCTGATAAACACTACCTGATGTCCTGATAACCCGGTAACTACATTGACTTGAGTTCACTTTAGTCACTCCATACTTTGGTTCGTTTGTTATAATGAACTTTTGGTGACTTTGACAGTAAAGATTGATAAGGTGCTAAAGTGGATAAGCGATTAGGAACAACGAATATTAAGATTTTTATAGGCTTGCTTATTGCGCTGGCTATTGTCATTGCCGTGGTTGCACTGGTACGGCTTGACACGACCGGCGAAAAAGGCAGCGGCCTTGGTAAAGAGTATCTCTATGAACTCGACGCGAAGATTGATCCGAACCTGATTATTTATGAACAATTAGGCGAAGCAATCAGTACCGGGCTTAAGGCTCCGACTGCGATTGCTGTTGGTCCCGGCGGACGTATTTATGTTGCCGGCGATGAGGTCATCCGAATATTTAACGAGGGCCCAAATTCTAATTTCTCTTTCTTTGGCCAGATCGAACTGCTCTGTGCGCCACGATGTCTGACAGTGGCTGATGATGGTAAGTTCTATATCGGGACCAAAGACCATGTGGAAGTTTATGACGACCAGGGCAAACAGCTTGCGAGCTGGGATAGTCTGGGTGATGATGCGGTCTTAACCGGCATAGCTGTTTCAAAAAACGATGTGTTTGTTGCAGATGCAGGTAATCGCATTGTCCTACGTTATGATACTACCGGGGAGTTGGTTAATGACATCGGCAGAAAAGATACATCTCGAAATATCCCAGGCTTTGTCATACCAAGTCCATATTTCGACCTTGCAGTTGGTCGTGACGGATTGTTGCGAGTAGTCAATCCCGGCCTTCATCGCATTGAAGCATATACGTTCGGAGGTGAACTTGAGTTCTTCTGGGGCAAGTTTTCAAATGTGGATGTGAAAGGTTTCTGCGGCTGCTGCAATCCCGCCAATATTGCCATACTTGATGATGAAAGTTTCATCACCTGTGAAAAGGGCCTGACACGAGTTAAAATTTATGATGCCGAAGGTACTTTTGTAGGCGTGGTCGCCGGGACGGAACAATTGATTGAAGGCGGGACTGAGCATATTTGCTATTATCCAGACCAGTGTCAGGCAGGAGGTTTTGATGTGGCAGTTGATGCCCAGGGACGCATTTTCGTCCTGGATACAATTAAAAATGTTATGAAAATATTTACCAGGAAGAAAGCTGAATAATGAGCAAGCCCCATACCAATTGCCGTATGTCGAGAGAGCAAGACTCTTCGGTCCCGTCGAGCCTGCCGGGTGAGCCTCAATTGGTGCGGGGTGAAAAAGTACAAAGTCGACGGGAACTGATTACAGCAGTCCTGCGATATGCGACTTTGGGGATGCTCGGAGCAATCGGCGGGGTTGTTTTTGCTAAAAGACGCAGATTAGTGCAGGGACCCCGCCTCGCGGTAACCCAGGAAGGTATTTGTATTAATAGTGGAATTTGCAGAGGCTGTGGGATTTATGAGCAGTGTGGTCTACCTCGGGCTCTATCAGAAAAACAACTTGTAACGAGAATTGATGATGAGCGAAAATAAGAACAATATTAGCAGGCGCCATTTTCTCAGAGATGGTTTTTGGGCCGGATGCTTAGTTGGTCTTAGTGCATTAGCGGGTTTCCTAATCAGCAAGCTCAAAAAGACTAATACCGTCTGGCAGATTGACCCCTACACTTGCATTGCATGCGGTAACTGTGCAACTTATTGTGTATTGGAAGAGTCGGCGGTTAAGTGCGTGCACGCCTATTCGGTGTGTGGATACTGCAAAATCTGTTTCGGTTTTTTCGGGCCGGAGCCTGTTGATATCAACGAAGGGGCGGAAAACCAACTTTGTCCAACTGGTGCAATAACGCGTACCTTTATAGAGGAGCCCTATTACGAGTACACTATCGACGAATCACTGTGTAACGGCTGCGGTAAATGTGTCAAGGGATGTAACACCTTTGGAAACGGGTCACTATCTCTCCAGGTGCGTCACGACCGTTGTTTGAACTGTAACGAATGCTCGATTGCGGCAGCTTGTCCTTCGGGGGCATATAAGCGGGTTCCTGCTGACGAGCCTTACATGCTTAAGAAGGTGGGCCACGCTTAATGATACGTTTTGGTTATATCATAACCGGCATAGCTCTGTCCCTAATTTTATGCGGTGTTACAATGGGGGCCGAACGCTTTCCACCGCCTGATTTTGTCGAAACCGACCATATAATACCGAGCCCGACCGTTCCCGGTCCACGTCAGGACATTTACGAGTACGTTGATGCGGTGGTGCTTTTGGCGGCGCTTGGCTTATCTTCATATCTGGTCTTGAGGAAGCGCAGCCGACGGGCAATATTTGTTTTGATGGTGTGCTCGCTGCTTTATTTCGGCTTTTGGCGAGAGGGCTGTGTTTGTTCGGTAGGGGCTATTCAGAATATTGTATTGTCGATTTTTGACCGCGATTATGCTGTGCCGATTGCCATTGCAGTGTTTTTCCTGTTGCCGCTTGTCTTTGCGCTGTTTTTCGGAAGGGTTTTTTGTGCAGCAGTATGTCCCCTCGGAGCTGTCCAGGATTTAGTATTGTTACGGCCTATCTCGGT
This sequence comes from Sedimentisphaerales bacterium, assembly GCA_035528395.1. GTDB lineage: Bacteria > Planctomycetota > Phycisphaerae > Sedimentisphaerales > Anaerobacaceae > NIOZ-UU13. The sequence goes on along the minus strand of DATKYR010000194.1, from coordinate 31,682 downwards.
GCCGAATTGGCTCGAAAGCGCCCTGCGGTTATTTGCGTATGTTTACCTGGCTGCGGCAGTTCTGTTTGCAGCTACCGGAAGTGCTTTTTTGATATGCAGGTATGACCCGTTTGTTGCATTTTTCCGTTTGAACGGAAACTTGAATATTTTAATAATTGGTGCCTGCCTGCTGTTCATAAGCGTGTTCATTGGACGTCCCTACTGCCGATTTATCTGCCCCTATGGAGTACTGCTCAGACAGTTATCACGGCTCTCTAAATGGCGGGTAACCATTACTCCGGATGAATGTATTCAGTGCAAATTGTGCGAAGATTCGTGTCCCTTCGGCGCTATCAGGAGGCCCGCGACTAAATGGCCGACGACGGAATATGGTAAGAGTAAGAAAAGACTTGCCGTTCTGATTCTTCTTTTGCCTGTTCTGATGTTTTTATGTGGATGGGCAGGCTCCGGCCTAAAGACGGTAACATCCCGAATGCATGCAACAGTCAGATTAGCTGAGCGCATATATTTGGAAGATACCGGTGAAGTCAAAGACACTACAGACGCCAGCCTGGCCTTCAGAGGAACAGGCAAAGAGCCAAAAGAGCTTTACGAGGAAGCTTCAAATATCAGGGCTGAGTTTGGACTGGGCGGATGGTTCTTTGGAGGATTTGTAGGGCTGGTGATTGGCCTTAAGTTAATTGCCGTCTCCGTCTGGCGGCAAAGAACCGACTACGAAGCCGGCAGGGCAAGTTGTCTGGCATGTGGCCGCTGTTTCAAATATTGTCCCAAGGAGCATGTGAGACTGAATAAACTAAAAGAGGCAACGGGTAAAAGCTGATGGAATCTCATACTGACAATACACAAGACCCAAGACCCAAGACCAAAGACCCAAGACCCAAGACCAAAGGCCCAAGACCGGGGCCTGGGGTCTGGAGTCTGGAGTCTGGTGAGTGGTATCGAAGCGCAATCACAACAGCTATTGTCTGTGCGGTTTTTGCTCTTATTATACTTGTACTTTTTGTAACCAATTACGTTCGGGGCAGGATAATTGACGCTAAGTGGGAAATACAGTCAGAGAATCTGAAAATAGAGCTTCGCCAACATCCTGACGACCAGGAGCTATTGTTGCGAATTCAACAACTGGATTTGCAATTCAGGCAGCATAGAATACGACGGCTGGATTTCTCTCGCAAAGGCAGTTATCTGCTTTTTGGCAGTGTAGTGATATTTTTGATAGCTCTCAAATTTGCGGATACTTACAAAAAGAAAATGCCGGCGCCACAGGTACTCAGTAACAGAAGCGATGAGCAGCTCCGCCAGGCAACGCTGGCTCGATGGGCTGTAACCGCTGGTTTAGCAGTACTCGGCTCAGGGGCGTTAATTCTTGCAATGAGCACCGGGATTGATTTTGGCGAAACCGGAGCAGTGATCACTTCCTATCCTTCGATGGAGCAAATTCGAGAAAATTGGCCCAGCTTTCGTGGGCCTGAGGGACTCGGTGTAAGTGCTTATACAAATATACCTGCAGACTGGAATGGCAAAACTGGAGATGGAATTCTCTGGAAAACCAAGATACCGCTTCCTGGCAATAATTCGCCCGTTGTCTGGGGTGACCGTGTTTTTCTCTCCGGGGGCGATCCGAATGAACTCCAGGTATTCTGCTTTGACGCATTTTCAGGCAGGCTTCTTTGGACGGGGGACGTTACGCGCGCGCCTTTAAAAAGCGATGAAGAACCATTTGAAGTGATGAAAGATACCGGTTTTGCCGCCCCTACCGTCGTAACGGATGGCCGACGGGTCTATGCCATCTTTGCAACCGGGGACATTGGCTGTTTTGATTTTAACGGCAAACGCATCTGGACCAGAAGTCTGGGAATTCCTGACAGCTCATACGGCTATGCCTCTTCACTCGCGATATATCGAAACCTGGTTTTGATTCAGTATGACCAGGGAGGTCCCGAGGACGAAATGTCTAAGTTGATAGGTTTGGATGGATTCTCAGGCCAGACTGCTTGGGAGACGAAACGACCCGTCCCAAATTCCTGGTCTTCACCAATAGTAAATAAAATCGGAAGTCAGTTTCAGTTGCTGACCTGCGGCGATCCCTGGGTTATAGCATACGACCCAGCTAAGGGCACAGAGCTCTGGCGAGCTAAGTGCCTGGCCGGTGACATTGCACCATCGCTAATCTGCGCCAACGGACTGGTATTCGCCATAGAACCATACAGCAAGCTGGTTGCCATCCGTCCGGACGGTCGGGGTGACGTCACCGAAACCCATATTGCCTGGAGCATCGAAGAGGGCGCTCCGGATATCTGCTCGCCGGTCAGTAATGGTGAGCTGATATTTCTGTTGGCTACTGAGGGATTGCTTAGCTGCTATAAGGTCGCAGACGGAAAAAGGTTATGGGAGCAGGATTTGAGAGAGAACTTCTGGACTTCGCCGAGCCTGGTTGGAAATAAGCTATATCTCCTGACCGAGGAAGGAGTTATGCTCATTGTTCAGGCCGGGCCTGAATATAAGGAGTTAGCCAGATGTGAGTTGGGTGAGGAGTGTCGTGCGTCACCGGCTTTTGCCGATGGCCGCATCTATATAAGAGGGCTGGAGAACCTGTACTGCATAGGAAACAGGGATTAAGTGAGTGGTGAATAGTGAGTGGACTTACCAATTAACCAATAATGGACGAGCTGGATTTGACATTTGTAGAACAGGCCGTTGAGAAAATCGGCACAGGGGAAGAGAAAGTGCTTGAGCTCTTGCAGGCCGTCCAGGGGAACTTTGGATATCTGCCCAATGAAGCTCTCGAACGAGTCTGTGAGCTGACGCAGATTACCCCTGCTTCAATTGCCGGTGTTTCAAGCTTCTATAACCAGTTTCGGCATCGTCCCGTCGGACGTCACATAGTTCATGTTTGCATCGGCACCGCCTGTCATGTAAAAGGAGCGGACCGTGTCTATGAGGCGTTTCTGCGTCATCTTCGTATTCCTGAGGGGGAAGATACGGACTCCCAGAAGCTATTTACGGTTGAGAAAATTGCATGTCTGGGATGTTGCACTTTGGCACCTGCGGCACAGATTGGAAAAGTAACATATGGACACCTAAGCCCTGACACGGTCCCGACGGTTATCGGTGATTTTCTAAGATACGAACAAGACAGGGCAAGCCGGCAGCAGAAAATACGAAAACATTGGGCCGAAGAATCCAAACCCCGCGGCGAAATTCGCCTTGGTCTGGGTTCGTGCTGTGTGGCCCGAGGCAGTGGCAAACTGCGTGAAGCCCTGGAACAAGCCTTAGCTGAAACGGGCATCCAGTTAGTCGTAAAACGTGTCGGGTGTGTCGGTATGTGCCACCAAACGCCGCTGCTGGAAGTAGTATTACCTGACAATAAATCTTTTCTTTATGCCAGGGTTCAGCCGGAAGATGCAAGAGCCATTGTGTTGAGGCATTTTAAGCCGAAACAAATCGGCTGGAAAATCAAAAACTCCGTCTCCACAATGTTAGACAGAATACTAACCGACAAGGCGTGGGAGCCTGTTACACGATATTCGATAGATGTTCGGGACCGACCGGTGGCGGACTTTTTGGGCAAACAATTACATATTGCTACCGACCTCTGCGGGCACATTGACCCGGTGGACCTTGACGAGTATATTCGCAATGATGGATTCGCAGCGCTGCAAAAATGTGTAAACCAGTTGAGTCCTGATGAAATCATCTCCGAGATTGAAGGCAGCGGGCTTCGTGGAAGAGGAGGTGCCGGCTTTCCAACATATAGTAAATGGTCCGCCGTCCGGAGTCAGCAATCCGACAAAAAATTTGTGGTATGCAATGGTGACGAGGGTGACCCCGGTGCCTTTATGGACAGGATGCTGATGGAGTCTTATCCGTATCGCATAATTGAAGGCATGACGATAGCTGCATATACGGTCGGCGCAAATGAAGGTTATTTCTATATTCGCGCAGAATATCCACTTGCACTCGAACGAGTCAGTCAAGCTATAGAGCAATGCCAAAAGCGTGGTTTTCTCGGTGATAATATACTCGGTACTGATTTTTCACTGCACCTTAAGATTGTAGCCGGTGCCGGAGCGTTTGTATGTGGTGAAGAGACTGCGCTTATGGCCAGTATAGAAGGACGCCGAGGTATGCCCCGCTTGCGGCCGCCATATCCGGCTGAAAGCGGGCTCTGGGACAAACCAACGCTTATTAACAACGTCGAAACCTACGCCGTGGTCTCGTGGATTATGCGCAATGGCTCTGAAGCGTTCGCCAGGTCCGGCACAAGCAGCAGTAAGGGGACAAAGGTTTTCGCACTGGCAGGAAAAGTGGCGAGAGTGGGCCTTATTGAAGTACCGATGGGCATTACTATGCACCAGATTATACAAGATATCGGCGGCGGAATTGCAGGCCAATTAAAGCTGAAAGCAGTCCAGGTCGGAGGACCGTCCGGCGGATGCGTGCCGGCCGAGCTGGCGCATATTCCTGTTGACTTTGAGGCGCTCAAGGACGTCGGGGCAATGATGGGTTCCGGGGGGTTGGTGGTACTGGATGAAACCGACTGTATGGTAGATATCGCACGTTATTTCCTGGACTTTACACAGAATCAATCTTGCGGCAGATGCACTTTTTGTAGAATAGGCACCCGTCGCATGCTGGATATTCTCGAACGTTTGTGTGACGGGCAGGGCAAAAAAACCGATATCGATGAGCTGGAGCATTTGGCTCAAATGGTTAAGAGAACAAGTCTGTGTGGCCTTGGCAAAACGGCACCGAACCCGGTTCTTTCAACTATTAAATATTTCCGCGATGAGTACGAAGCTCACCTCGAAAAACGCTGCCCTACAGGAAAGTGTAAATCGCTTATTACATATTCGGTAACGGATGATTGCATTGGTTGCAGCTTGTGCGCACAGCACTGCCCGGCCGATGCCATTGAAATGAAACCGTACGAAAAACACGAAATCGATCCTGAGAAATGTATTCGCTGCGGCACGTGTATGAATGTGTGTCCGGTAGATGCCATTGTGGTTCAGTAAACAATGCCCAAACTGTTCATAGATAATCGTGAAGTTGAAGTTGATAAGGGTGCTACAATCCTCGATGCCGCCGGCAAGCTCGGAATCGAAATTCCCACAATGTGTTTTCTGAAAGGTTATAAGCCTTCAACCAGTTGTATGGTATGTGTGGTAAAAATCGATGGTTCGGCTTCTCTTGTGCCGGCCTGCGGAACTATTGTTAAAGATGGCATGCATGTCGAAAGCAATTCTGAGCAGGTCCATCAAGCAAGAAAGGCAGCTTTGGAACTGCTTTTAAGTGACCATGTGGGCGATTGCCTTGGGCCCTGTCAAGTCATATGTCCTGCCCGGATGAACATTCCGTTGATGATTTGCCAGATTGCGGCCGGTAAGTTTCGCGACGCAATTGCTACCGTCAAAAAAGATATTGCATTGCCTGCGGTGTTGGGACGGATTTGTCCGAAGCCTTGTGAACAAGGATGCAGACGGGCGGTATTTGACGAGGCGGTTTCAATTTGTCTTTTGAAACGCTACGTTGCTGACCTCGACCTGCAGTCTGCAAAGCCATATTTGCCGCCCTGCAAACCTTCGCAGGACAAGCGCGTAGCTATCGTTGGGGCCGGCCCTGCCGGTTTGGCTGCTGCATATTATCTCCAACAGGCTGGATTATGTTGTACGGTCTTTGATGACCACGAAAAGCCCGGCGGTATGCTGCGCTATGCCGTTCCTAAAGAGCACCTTCCAACTGAAGTGCTTGATAAGGAAATCGCGTTAATTGAAAAACTCGGAATGAAATTTAAAGGTCAAACACGAATAGGTACTGATTTATCGATGGAAGATTTGCGAAAGGACTTTGATGCTGTCTTTGTGGCTGTCGGTCAGCTAAAGCCCGGCGATGCCGAGTCAATGGACCTTGAAGAAATCTCAAATGGTATCAAAGTAAACGGCAAAACTTACCAGACGAACCTTCAAGGCATATTCGCTGGAGGAGATGCTGTTCATAAACGGAGGCTTACAGTGCGAGCGGTAGCGGACGGGAAAGAGGCGGCTGTTTCTATCAGTCAGTATTTATCGGGCTGCTCAGTCACCGGACCGGTTAAGGAATTCAATACTCGTATCGGCAAACTAATGGATGGAGAGATTGAGAAATTCTTAGCCTGTGCCGACAAAGCAGAACGGACGAGACCCTCAGGAAAAGATGGCGGGTTCACCGACCAGCAAGCCCGCAAAGAAGCAACGCGCTGCCTTCATTGTGATTGTCGAAAGGCTGATACTTGTAAATTGAAGCAATATGCCCAGGACTATCAAGCCAAACCCACACGGTACAAGGGGCAGCGCCGGCTGTTTACTCAGCAACTTCAATCCCGCACTAATTGCCCCATAGGCAAAGACTCGGAGCTGCCCAAGGTACAAACGGACAGGTCCGGCTCAATTGGTGCGGGAGATATAATTTATGAAGCCGGCAAGTGTATTGATTGTGGTCTTTGCATACAAACCGCTGCCAAAGCGGGCGAAAAACTTGGGCTGACCTTTGTAGGCCGTGGCTTTGATGTCCGGGTAGCGGTACCCTTTGGCCGTTCAATAGCTGATGCTCTCAAGCATTCCGCCGACCAATGCGTAAAAGCCTGCCCAACGGGAGCATTGGCATTTCGGAAATAACTATAGAATTTATATAAAATTGAAATATTGACATCTGCTGGAATATTTCGTACAAAACATTTTTATACTTTCTTCGTAATACTACGGGTGTAAGCCCATAGTAGTTTACTGAATTAAACTGAAACTGTTTTTATACAGGATTTGAATAAATGACGTATTTTTCCCGCTAAAGCAAGAAGCCTAAAAAGGTAGTTATATAATTTAATCCAACATTACCAATAAATTGAATCTTTACCTGCTACTCACATTTCGGAGGAACACTATGAAATCACAAAAAGCACTCAGAAACAACATCCGGGCGTTATTATTTGTTTTCTGTGTATGTGCCGTTTTAGCCGTCTTTTCTAATATTGCAAAGGCGGCTGATTGGCCTCAGTGGCGAGGACCAAATCGGGATGGAATATGTACTGAGACCGGTCTACTCAAAAGTTGGCCCGAAGAAGGACCGAAACTTTTGTGGGAGCTTACCGGGCTTGGGAAAGGATATTCCAGTCTCACAATCGTTGACGGCAGGCTCTATACAATGGGCGACGTCCGCCTTGGTTCCGAAAATGTGCAATGCGTTCTTGCCTACGACTTGTCCACTCACAAACGGCTGTGGGCAGCTAAAGTCGGGCCGACACATGACGATGGCCCACGCTGCACACCGACTGTTGATGAGAATTTTATTTATGCAATCGGCACCAGTGGTGACGTAGTCTGTATAGAAGCCGATACAGGCAAAGTGCGATGGAGTAAAAATTTACAAGCTGATTTAGGCGGGAAGAATCCGAATTGGAAATACAGCGAATCGCCGCTCGTGGACGGCGACAAATTATTATGCACACCCGGCGGCAGGAATGCCGTCATCGCCGCACTCAATAAGAAGACCGGAGAGCTTATCTGGAAATCTTCGATGCCTGACATCGGACCAAAGGGGAAAGAAGAGGCGGGCTACTCGTCCATAGTTGTAACAGAGACCGGCGATATCCAACAATATGTTCAGTTAACCAACAAGGGATTGATAGGCATCGATGCAAAAGATGGCAGGTTTCTCTGGGGATACAACAAGATAGCAAACAGAGTCGCAAATATTCCCACCCCGGTCGTTTATGGAGATTATATATTCTGTTCCACCTCCTACAGCACCGGCAGTGTACTGCTTAAGCTGGCCGCTGAGGGCAACAATGTCGATGCAAAAGAGATATACTTTCTCGATGACCGCACTTTCCAGAACCATCATGGCGGCTTTATCCGAATTGGCGATTATATTTACGGCGGCCATGACCACGGAAAAGGTAAGCCAACCTGTATCGAAATGAAGACCGGCAAGATAATGTGGCAGGAAGACCAACCGGGTGGTGGCTCGGCAGCTGTACTTTATGCCGACGGTCATCTGTATTTTCGCTACGAAGACAATGTGTTAGCTCTCATCGAGGCCAATCCTAACAGGTACAACCTTAAGAGCACCTTTAAGCTTCCTAAGCGCGATGGTATGAGCGGCCCCGGCTGGGCGCACCTTGTTATCGTCGATGGCCGGCTCTATGCCCGCCACGCTGACGTTTTGATGGTCTATGATATCAAAGCAAAACACGCTCAAGCAGGCCGAGAGGAATGATATAATTGCTTACCCACCATGTCGCAGCCACGGCGCGGCGGGTAAGTTAAAACTCTGAAAACGTTCCCGGAGAAAAGGTATCAGTGAACAAAGAAATATCAAACAACAATCCAGACAATCAAGACAGCTCACTTATGCGAGAATACTCACCAGCTCAGGAGCTTATTAATAATATTCCCTACTTAGCTATGACAGTGCTGGGAACGGTTATTTTCGCCGTCGCCCTTGGCAGCTCAGCCTGGGGACTGACAGCCGTGGCTATTTATCTGGTGTATGGCCTGATGGGGGCTTTCTGGATTATGATATTCGTATGTCCCTACTGCGGGTATTGGAACACAAGGTCCTGTCCTTGTGGATATGGCCGTATAGCTGCAAGGTTTCGCAAAAAGAAACCCATCGAATGCTTCAGCGAAAAATTCAAGAAGCACATACCTGTGATTGTGCCTTTGTGGTTCATACCGGTATTAGTCGGTGTACCTCTTGTCATACGCAGCTTCTCCTGGACTCTTTTGGTTTTACTTGTTGTGTTTGCCCTTGAAGCATTTGTGATTCTGCCGCTGGTTTCAACCAAACACGGCTGCAAAGAGTGCCCCCAGAATGTTTCTTGTCCCTGGATGAAGAACAAAGCCAAACAATCCGCTTGAACGGACGATTTGCTTGTTTTGCCTATAGGTTTTTATTATTTAACTTTTACTGTCGAAGGAAGACTATACTACAGTTTCAAATCCTGTCATAATTTCATTCACTTATTTTTTTGAAATGAAATAGAACCGCACGGCTGTTGGGAGCATCGAAAGTGTAGCTGTCGCGAGCGGTTTTGCTTACCGTTTTTGTCTTTTTGTTAATTATATCATAGCGTCTAACCATCCAGGTACCGGCGGGCAGATTGGCAACGATTTTGTTATGGAGTTTGTTTGTGCCAAGCACGTACTCGTAGCCTATACAGGCCAGTCCGCGAAAGTCGGGATGAACATTCGAGAAGATACTTGTATCAGGAGCCATTTTCCAAAAGCTGATATGTGTATCGATTATCTCACGCAGGTATTTAAGACTATCAGCGGCAGTGTGCTCATCGGGATTAAAGCGTCCCCTGAAATATTGGCCCAATTTTGAGCCGGGTTTTTCTCCGGTTGTGCCGTAACCGCCGCCAAGAAAGGCACCGAGGTGGGACTCGATGGTATCGTGTTCGGTATGTTTATCACCCTTGCCCTGGTAGCTTAGCTCGTCATTGATTGTTGGTTTGTTACGTGGTCTTTTGCCGTCTGGATTTTGCCAAGTGTATTGAATTGTATCAGCCGAGTCAGGAAGATTACGAATCTTTTTCTGGATAATCTGATGGTCGTTCCAGGCAGGAAGCTCATCAAACTTCCTCGACCAGAGTGTGCGAGGTGTAGAATGCACGCTCAGCGGAGTAGGGTAAGGTAGATATTGTTTGATTATGCGTCCGTATCGGGCGATTTCTTCTTCGGAATATTTGGGCTTCTTTATCTCGAATTCGTTACATAGACACAGCCAGACGTTGGGAAAACTTCCGTAACGGGCGGCGACGTATTTGAGCCATGGTGTCGGGTCGCCGCCGTTGTATTCAGCGCGTAGAATGGAGCGTGACTCCTGTGTGTCGGGACCACACAAAATCAGGTCCGCAATCAGGTCATGTTCCCAGGCCGTCCGTACAGCCACGTCCGCCCGCCGGCCAAACCAGCGAGGATTTGGTCGGTGCGAGTAGTCACCACTGTCGGTCTGACGACCGTTATCGTCAAAAAAAGGTTTTTCCTTCGGGTTGGGATAACGGTCACAATGTAAAGTAAATCGAAGCTTCTTAAAGTATTTCGCATTGCCGGCTATATCTGCGGCTATGTCATTTCCGCTGGGTTTGTTATCTTTTTGATAGCCGGACAGGAACAAATAATGTGTGTTGCCGAAAATATAAGGATGGGAACCGTCTGAGCGCATGTACCAACGGCGGCCCGGGCTGTCGGAATCGACAATCCAGAAACCAGGATGGCCCGAAGCAGCAGCATTCAGGTAGTCACCCTGCTTTTGGCCGTGCAGATTTTGTTTGTTTGAATAGACCTCAACTAAATTCCAGCGTCCGGTTTTTGTCGGGCAAAAGCGAACCTTGAAGATATTGCCGCCGGTACCCCCCCTACCGTCACCGTCCCAGAAGCCGTGAATCTTATACTCGGGCGAACCGCTTTCGTGGCGGAAGCGGATCCAAAAATCAATATCGCGGGCAGGAACGTCTGTTTGATTTTGCAGTGGGCCGTGAAAGATAAGTTCCACAATGGAGTACACGCCTGCTTTTCCAATTTCTGCAGAATGAGTCTGGAAAGCAAAGAAAGTGGAGGACAATGATACAACAAAAAAACACGCAATTTTATTCACGTGCCATACCATTATGATTTTCCTTATTTGTTATGTCTTCTTTGTTATGCAATTCAGTAAATACATAGACGAGCATGTGATTTTATCTATCTTCAGCCACATACATATCGCCCGGACCGAGCTTGTCATACCAGGTAAACTTCATAATGATTGAAGTTATCACGAGGACCACAATAGAAATCAACAGCGTATCATATTGCCTGATAACGATACAGATTGGAATTACCATAAGGTTCAGTTGCCAGATTATTCCGACACCAACGTTAAATGCGTCACGTCGAAAATTTGTATTCTTTTGCAGATTCGGGTTCTTGCGGACAAGGTTCTCGTAGACCGGCTTCCAGAATCCCCAGGGCCGAACGTTGCGGTAAAAACTCTCCAGCACCTCATCCTTTTCCGGCGGAGTCCGCAGGCAAACCACTATTGAGGCAATGGTGCTTATAAGCAGACTAAACGGCAGTATATATATCCTATTCATATCGGGCACAATCAAAAGGGGAACAAGCGCCGCCACAACACCGGCTATCATGCCGGCGAAGTAACCGTATCCGTTGAAACGCCACCAGTGCCACTTTAGTATGTTCGGCGTAACGTAACCACCGTACAAACCGAAAGCAATCCACGTCGTAATGTTGTGTATCGACTTAATGCGAATGCCAACGACAATCGCCACCACGACCAGCAGGACTGAACAGAAATAACTGAAGTACACATATCTTTTTGTCGAGGCGTTGGGATTGAGGTAGCGCTTATAAATATCGTTGACGAGGTAAGCAGCTCCTGCATTAACGGTAGAATCAAAAGTGCTCATAAAGGCGGCCAACAGACCGGCCAGCAGCACACCGACAAGACCAACCGGAACAAAATCTTTAATCACATAGGGTAAAATCTTTTCAAAATCAAATTTTTCTCCAGCCGCGAGCATCTGATTGACCTGTGGGCTAAAATAAACAAGCCCTAACACCGCGATGCCGGTAATCATTAAAAACCGTGGCACCAGTTGGACAATCGACATCCACCAGTTTTCCAGCGCCGCTTCTCTTGGGTTCCGAGTGGACAGCACGTGCTGCATTCCATAACCTGGTGATGGACCCGCCATACTCACAAGTAAACCCTTAAACAGCATCATCATTATCAAAACACCAAACAGCGAAAACCCGTCATCACTTATCTTGGTGTTGAGCTGGTCTATCAAACCGCTCCAGTCCAGATTCAGCTTCCACCCGAACAACAGCTCGTTCCATCCCGCAGGCACAACCTTGGCAAGTGCCTCCGGAGTTACCTTGTTGATGGCGACAATTGCGATAAAGACCGAGGCAACGGTCAACAGGCCAAACTGAAGCAGGTCGGTCAGCACAACACTGTACCACCCCCCTAAAAGAAGATATACTGTCGTTATGCCTAAGATAACTATCGCATACATATCCGTAGAGGAAAACGGGCCCCAAGCGAGGTCCCATGGGAAGAAAACTTCAGCGAATTTACCGATACCCTGGAAGGCATAGCCCAAAAAACCGACGGTCGCCACCATCGCATAGACGACCACGCTGATATGTGAAAGGTTCCCACCTAAATCTTTGCCGAACCGCGTTCGCATCCACTCAGCCCCCGTCAGTACATTCGACCGTCGAATCCAGGGCCCAAGATATACCTGACGGAATACTCTGTCGAACAGCGGCCATATCCACGGTATAAAGGCGGCCTTGACGCCATAGGTAAAAAGCATCACTACGAACCACATCGTACCGGTAATATCGAATCCGCTCGCACCGTGTGATGTTCCTATGACATACCAGGGCAGAGATTTGTCCCCAAGAAAATAGGCATCGAGATTTTTCGAAGCACGCTTGGACAACAGCCAACCCATAATAACAACAACCACGAGATAGCCGATGATTATGCAAATATCAATAGAGTGAAGTTCCATTCCTTTTCCTTTCTTTATGCCGGACAGGAAAGCAGGTAGTCTAAAAGTTCCTGAAGACCACACGTAGCTAAAGCAACGTATTTATCCCCTGCGCCGTAATACACAAACAACGTTCCATCAATCACCACTTTGCCACAGGGAAAAACACAGCCTTTGTAATATCCTTCTATTTCGTAATCTTTTTCCGGCTGCATAATCCAGTCAGTAGTGCGATGCAGGACGTGTGCCGGGTCTTCCAGGTCCAGCAATAGCGCTCCGAGGCGGTAGTATTTGTCGGCACCCACGGCGTGGTAGATGGTTAGCCAGCCATGCCTGGTTTTGATTGGCGGTGTATTGATACCAATCTTGCCGCACTCCCAGTCATACTTCGTTCCAGCAAGGAGCTTACTTTGCCGAAAACCCAGCAGGTCATCAGACATTGATATCCAGATAGCCGGGAACTCCGTTCCATATTCCTCTCCGACCCATTCCAAAGGCCTGTGCATCATAACGAATTTACCGTTGATTTTTTCGGGGAACAGTACCACGTCCCTGTCGTCTAACACAGGGTCAGTGATACGTCCGGCGCGAATGTAGCTCTTAAAATCCTTCGTCAGCAGCAAGCCCGTGCTCGTGGCGTTCGTTCTAATCACCCGGGGAAAATCCGCTGGGCATTCGGGAGCTTTATAGCGGTTTTCTTCCGGTTCCCAGAACTGGCCGAACGGAAAGAACCTGCATGCATAGGTAATGTAATAGTATTCGTCCATTTTTACCATTCGGGGGTCCTGCACCGTGCTGGCATCGAAACCGTCTATGCTGGGACTAAAAGCCGGCTGGTTTGAGACACGCTCAAAATGATATCCGTCCGAGCTGACCGCCAGACCAAAATAACACTTGTATTCGGGCTCTGCTTCGGCGGCTCTGTATAGAAGTATAACTTGTTTTTTGTCTTCGTCATACCAGGCGGCGGGATTAAATACAGCTAAGTTCTCCCAATGGTTTGATGGATTGGGGTAAAGGACAGGGTTGTCTTCATAACGTTTTAATTTCACTGGTAATTCTCCAATAATAAATTGACTCTAATTGAATAAATTGCATTTCCTATTTAGTTCCTGTTGCGGAAACAGTATTTGTCATTCCCGCGAAAGGGCTTGTTGAAAAAGTCGAGATTGCTTCGTCGCTACGCTCCTCGCAATGACATAAAGTGCGTTCTCAGGTCATTGCGAGCGATTTGAAAAATCGCGTGGCAATCTCAAAACGTTCATTTTGAACTTTGGCAACAGGCCCAAAAGCGGGAATCCAGTTTTTCGCTCTGGACCCCTGCTTTCGCAGGGGTGACATCGTCGATTTTCGTTTTCCGCAACAGATACTATTTAGTATTTTTGCAACGGTCTCGATGTGTCGGAACCAAATCTTTCGCTGGAATAATAGCATAATTCACCCACATATCCAAAGTTTCTTTCCAAGATTTATAATGCTCAACCTTCAAAACCAATATGATTCTTTACATAATGACGTTTAGAGAAGATAATGTTCGAAGAAATAATAATTCTTTTTCAGGAGGTTGACTTATGATAAGCCAAAAACAATTCAGCCGTCGCCAATTTATAACAGGCACTGCCGCCGCAATGACTTTTTCCATTGTTCCCCGAGGCGTTCTCGGAGGCCCCGGCCGCACATCGCCCAGCGAGAAGATAAACCTGGTGGGCATCGGGGTCGGGGGAGTTGGTCACGGCCAATTACAAAGTTGTGACAAGCAAAATGCCCAAATCGTAGCTTTGTGCGATGTGGACGATGAATACGCTGCCAAATCCTATAACAAGTGGCCTCAAGCCAGACGCTATCGGGACTATCGGAAAATGCTGGAGTCGGAAAAAGATATCGATGCGGTATATGTCGGCACACCAGACCATACACATGCGCTAATCACGATAGCAGCGCTCAGGAAAGGCAAACACGTTTGCTGTGTGAAGCCCCTTACTCGGACGATTTACGAATGCAGAAAAGTTGTAGTCGAAGCGCGAAAGGCCAATGTGGCCACGCAGGTAACCGCTGCGGCAAATTCCACCGAGGCCGGCTGCAAAACCTGCGAGATGATTTGGGATGGTGCTATCGGTGACGTACGCGAGGTCCACATCTGGTCCAATCGCCCCCTATGGCCACAGGGAATGAGACGTCCAAAAGGCGCAGACCCTGTGCCGGAGACTTTTGACTGGGACCTATGGCTCGGCCCGGCAAGGAAACGCCCATTCAAGAACAAGTGGCCTCAGGGACATCTCACGCTGGAGCAGATAAGTGTAAAAAATGAGAATGGCTGGCCCAAAGCAGTCTACCATCCCTGGAATTTCCGCGGCTGGTGGGACTTCGGCACCGGCGTACTGGGTGACATGGGCTGTCACCATTTCAATATTCCCAAGCGAGCATTGAAACTTGGCCACCCGGTCAGCATCAGTGCTACATCAACTAAGGTGATGTCGGAGTCTGCGCCATTGGCCTCGATTGTCACCTGGGAGTTCCCAGCTCGAGAGGGCATGCCGCCGCTCAAAGCGGTCTGGTACGACGGTGGGCTCAAGCCCCCGCGCCCCTCTGAGCTGGAGGCTGGTCGAGAATTACCTCAAGAGGCTGTCCTATATATCGGTGACAAAGGCAAGATGCTGAACACGCGTATTATCCCGGAGAGCAAGATGAAGGCTTACACCCAACCGCCAAAAACGCTCAAGCGCCGTGGCGGCACCTGGCCGGAATGGTTCGAGGCTATGCGGGGTGGGCAATCTGCCGCCTGCCGATTTGATTGGGCCGGCCCATTAACCGAGATTATTCTATTGGGCAATATCGCCATACGAACGGGCAAACAAATAAACTGGGATGGAGACAATATGCAGATTACCAACGACAGGGACGCAAACAAATACATAAAAGAGCCCTACCACAACGGCTGGTCTCTCGAAGCGTAACAACAATTAGCCGTAAATTATTGTCTTTGGAAGCTGCAACGTTAATCCGGATTTATTTTGTTGCTATATAAGTCGAGTCTTTCCGGGTATTGCAACGGGTCTAACCGGCAGATCACCCAGTTCATATTTCCCTGGCGACAGGTCGAGCTTGGATTTAATTGCCCAGTCCCATTTCATAGCCCGGCCTGTGTAAGCACTCATCCTGCCCATGATGACGGTCATCGTGCTTTCAGCGAGTCTCTTGCATTCATTGATAGGCTTGCCTTGGCGAATGCTCTTAATCAGATTAACATATTGGGCCACCTCACCGCTGTGTATAGGGTCATCGTATTTATAGATTCTCTGACCTTTTGTGTTATCTATATAACCTTCGGCTCGCGTCGTATAGGTCGCACCTTTCGTACAAACTACTCGCTCACCTACTCGCGGTGTTGACCCTTCGATCTGGGAGCTCATACTCATTACGCGAATGCCGCCTGGATATTCGTACTCAACGGTAAAGTGGTCGTAGATGTTCCCAAACTCAGGGCCGGTTCGAGCCTGGCGTCCACCCATCCCGAGGCACAAAACCGGATGTGAGCCGACAGCCCAATTTATAA
This sequence comes from Sedimentisphaerales bacterium, assembly GCA_035528395.1. Classification (GTDB taxonomy): domain Bacteria; phylum Planctomycetota; class Phycisphaerae; order Sedimentisphaerales; family Anaerobacaceae; genus NIOZ-UU13. The sequence continues at coordinate 15,585 of DATKYR010000194.1, read as the reverse complement.
CGTCCATATTATGCAGGTGCTGTTCAACGATGTGGTCACCTGACAACCAGACAAAATAAGGCCAGCAGCGAATCTGCCATTCCATGTCTGACCACCCAGGTTTGCGATGCTCGAAATGCCACTTGGAAGAGCCCCAATTCCAATAAGCCTGCCCGCCGACAATCTCCCCGAGCCGCCCATCGTGGATGCGTTTGATAAGCTCGAGATACTGTGGCTGCCATCGCTGCTGTGTTCCAACTACGATAGACAGCCCCTTCTTATCAGCAAGTTCTGCCGAAGCAAGCAATGAGCGAATACCGACCGGGTCCACTGCGCCGGGTTTCTCCATAAAGATATGTTTATTACCATTTAGTGCCGCCCTGACCATCTGTGGACGAAAACCCGGCGGCGTTGTCAACATCACTATATCCACCTCCCTCATAGCGATGACTTTCTTATAGGCATCGAAGCCATGAAAGCTCGTTTCAGGTGTAACTTTGACCTTGCGGGGGAACTCCTTCCTGATGTTGGCCAAAGAACTGTCAAGCCTATCCTTGAATATATCCGCCATAGCGACCAGCTCCACACCATCGCCGGACTTCAGGCAGTCGATAGCATCTTTCGTCCCCCGGCTGCCGCAACCAATCAGTGCGACACGCATGGTATCGGAACCGGCAGCGAAGACCCTGCTGGTAGGCGAAAGCATCGCACCAGCCGAAATGGCAGCACCGGCCTTCAAAAACTCTCTTCGAGATACGTGTTGTAGTTTGTTCTTCATTTTCGATTCCCTTTCATTAATCACTAACGGATTGATTTTCGAATAGTCGCCTGCTTCTTCTTTGCCCTTCTCACTTCCGAATGTTGTACACTTAAATTATCTAATGGTTTACAGATAGAATCATAATTGTATTGCAAACCATATCCTCAGAAAGTACATTACAGAATTATATAGCTGGGCAGATGACGTTGCAATGATAGAATTTGGTACGTTGCTACTGAAAAATGAAGAACGTCTCTGGTATTGACAAAATGCACAGGTCTTTTACAATGCTATTCGTGACAATATTAAAGTTGTCTTGGACCAGGATAAATATGAGAACTTAAGTTACTTATTCCTAACGTGAGGAAATAATTATGGAAAGAAGAACATTTCTTAAAGGCGTGAGCGGTATTGCTACCGGTCTTACTATCCAGTCTATCGTAGGCTGTGAACAATCGCTCTCGAAAGGACAGGATGATATGGTTGCCGGATTACCGCGAAGGACCCTTGGGCGGACCGGCAAGAAGGTCTCAATTGTCGGATTCCCCGGGCTGGCACTTAGCCAATATGACCAGGACCGGTGCAACGCCGGACTGCTTGATGCTTTCGAACGAGGGGTAAATTACTACGATGTCGCACCTGCCTATGGTAAAGACGGTGACTGTGAGAAAAAGATGGGCATTGGATTGGAGGCCGTTGCTATTGACCGCAGTCGTATTTTCTTAGCCTGTAAGACAAAGATGAGGGACAAGGAAGGTGCACGTTTTGAACTGGAGCGGTCATTAAAACGGCTAAAAACTGATTATTTCGATTTGTACCAGATGCATCATCTTCGCACGCCCGAAGAGGTCAAACAGGCCCTGGGGCCGGATGGCGCTATCGAAACTTTTTTAGAAGCCAAAAAAGAGGGAAAAGTCCGGCATCTTGGCTTCTCGGCGCACACTACTAAAGGAGCGCTCGAGGCTATGAAAGGCTTTCGTTTCGATACGGTCATGTTCCCTATCAATTTCGTCGAGTTCTTCAAAATGGGATTTGGCAAACCGGTTCTCGAACTTGCGAACAAGCAAGGAGCGGCAGTCCTGGCTATTAAGCCATTGTCAAAAGGCCCCTGGCCGGAAGGTGTCGAAAGAACTCGTAAATGGTGGTATCGCGCAACGGAGACTCAGGATGAAGTGGACCTTGCGATGCGATTTACTCTCTCGCAGAAGCCCGTTGTCGCGGGAATACCGCCTTCGTTTCTTGACCTTCTCGACAAGGCAATCGAAGCCGGGCGGTCCTATCGTCCAATCAAAGAAGCCGAAACGCTGACTTTACAGGAGACGGCCAACGACTGTTTGTCTTTATTCCGCAGGGAAGAGGAACGAGTCGCACGTGGCGATTTCTCGCACAGCCCGGTTTATGCCGACAGCCCCCACGAATGTTGTCCGGGCGCCTATGTTTGAGGTGTTGCGGTCGGAAATCGGCCTCTGTGAGATTCATCCGTTGAGATTCCTTAACAGAGCGATTTCTTTTTTGAGAATTTCAGCGTGCCGGCTCTCTGGATACTTTTCGAGTGTTTCGTTTTCAAGGCAAAGATCACCCTGGTAATTGACCTTGCGTAGAATCTCCACTACTTTTTTAAAGTCGATGTCACCCTCATATATAGGAGAAGAGTATTTGTTGTATTCCCAGCCCATCGGGCGTTGTGTATTCTTCTTATCCAGAGGATATCGTATGCTCTTGCAATGAGTATGAAAAGCCCTTGAGGCAAATCTCTCAAATATCCTGTAAAGCTCGTCCAGCGGATGTCCATACCAATAGAAGTTGGCGATATCGAGCGTCAGACCAAGGTGTGGCGAACCGACACCGTCGAACAGTTTCTGCAGGAACTCAGGGTCGTTAGTAATGCTGCCGTGGTTTTCAATTCCGTAACGAATGGATGTTCCCTCAACAATGTCACAAAGTTGTTTACAAATCCTGATGGCAAACGGCAAAAATTCTTCACGTTGGGTTCGGCGGGGGACGACGTCGATCCGAATGACCTTCACGTCCAGCTTCTGAGCTGCATTGACCAATTTCCTTGTCCACTCAAGCTCCTCTTCCAATCGTTCATCGAAGCGGTTGTGCATCAGAAACGCAGTGATGACAAGTCCGTTTTTGCTGAGGTCATCTTTGAGGACCTGGATATCCGAGGCGGTAGCCAGGTTGTACTTTTTCTTGGGGTGATAGAGGACCGGACATGTGAGATCCAAATTTACTTCCACTTCCACGCCGGTAACACCAAGCTCCTTCATAGCTGACCAGCTATCGGGCTTTTGTGTTGGCTTCAAAAGGCTATCGCGGCAGGCAATGACCCAGGGCTTTGCTTGCACCGAAACCGGTTCTTGCTGCCCCGCAGCCAGTATGCTGGTGGAAAACCATAAGCCGGCAACTCCTTTAATGAAACCACGACGGTTGATGTTTTGTGATGTTCTCATAATTCTTTTTGATCCTTATACATTAATTCTCTTAATAGACGTAGTGCGGTATCAACCAACATTTCTCCACCTCCGGCCTTGACACGCGAGTTGACCACTTCATAGTCACCGTCAAAAAAGGCCTCTCGCGTCGGAATATAGGCGGGACTGTTGTTGGCAAGCTCAATGACAAATGTTGTTGCAAAAGGCGAGGCCTTCTTAATTGCAAGGCCGAGTTCAACAAACACCTCACCGGGTAGGGCCACAATAGCAACATCATCGCTCAGGCGAAATACCTGCACCTCCATCGGTAACGTGTTACCCCAGCGCTGCCGCATCGCCGCCAAGGAACGAATTTTGGATGCGCGGAAACGTTGCAGGAACGGTCGTTCCTGAATGAGCGGTCCGCGCTGGTCATCGGGAAGCTTCGCCCAAGTCAGCTCTTCTTCGGTATATTCCTGAAGCGGGGCTTGTATGACAGTCCTTCGCACAGCCAGTGACGTTCTCGAGGCATCCTTAAGCTCGGTCATCGCCGCTATGACGGTCCGCGCCAGCGTCTGGCCCAAGTATTTAGTGGTTGTCTGATGACCCTTCTGAGGTCTTGGCTTGGAAACATCGAAGTGATTAATGTTTCCGCATGTCCCCGTGGCAAATACGGAGATGAAGTCTTCTCCCAGCTCTTTCTTCAATGATTGTTCGAGAAAGTAAGGATAGTCCGCGCTGTATTCTGACCCCCCTACTGTGTCAAGGTGCATAGCGAAGTTAGTCAATGAAGCGATTGCTCGATTGTCTTTCGGATTTAGAAGCAGTAGAATCCCAACTTCCGGGTCAACTGGCCCGGCAGGTCGAACTATGTCCGGATTCAGAAAACCAGGATTCATTCGAACCGAACCATCCTTCATAACAAAACGCCGATGAAAAGCAAGGCCGTGTTGTTCGGTAATTGCTACTTGCAGTTTGAGAGGTTTGGCTAACGCTTGAGCTTCAACTACAGCTTGTCCGATTTTTTGGACCATTTCATTTGCTGCTTTCTCAGAGAATCGACCGGTGTGTGTGTGTGTGTCGCAGCGATACAAATATTTTCATAGGGTATGCCGGTCTTCTCTGCGGCAAGCTTACGAACGGCGTCTGACTGATCAAACGATATACCAATCACATCACACATTACCAACGCGGCCTGCTGTTGACCCTGGCGAAACACAATGGCCTTGGCCATTAACGGGTCAAGCACGCCGGTACTGGCTCCTCGATAATGAACATCGCCCACAGTCGGCGTGATATCTATAACAGCAACACCGGCCTGTAGTGATGCAGTTATGTCTCTCGTTGCAGTTGCACACCCAATTGTAAATATAGAGATTAGAAAAAAAAGCAGTGATATGACGGAAATATATGGAAGTCTGTTCATCTGACTAACTCCTTGCGTTGTCGCAGCGACGATTCATGCTGAATAGACAGTACTAATCCTCAGTAAACAGGTCGCCATGAAATTATATTTGTTATCATGACAATGTCAACACCTTTGATTCTAACAGCGATTTCAACTTCGCTCATAGCTAATCCTCCTGACCGGCCTCTATAAACGATAGGTTTTGGTTGATTTTGCTCATAAGCCCTTGACTATTGAAGAAAATTGAGGTAAATCACACTAAAATAGCGTTCGAGCGTTCGTATTACACCCGTGTCTTTGGATAAACAATTGGAAAGGGCATTAGAATGGCAGAAAAATTGGCAATCGATGGTGGTCCCAAGGCCGTAACGAACAAGTTGGCCGGCTGGCCACAGTTCGATGAAAAGGCAATCAAGGCGGCAGAGGAGGTCCTGAGGTCGGGTAAGGTCAATTACTGGACCGGTCCCAGGGGAATGGAATTCGAGAAGAAATTTGCAGACTGGCAGGGTAGCAAATATGCAATCAGTGCCTCAAGTGGTACAGCTGCCTTGCACATCGCACTTAGCACTTTAGGGATTGGCCCCGGTGACGAAGTTATCGTGCCCAGCTACACCTTCATTGCCAGCAGCTTCTCGGTGGTTCAGGCCGGTGCAATACCTCGATTTGCCGATGTGAATGTCGACGACCACTGCATCAGCATCGAATCGGCGGCAAAGCTCGTCAACAAGCGGACCAAAGCGATTATGCCGGTACACCTGTATGGCAACGTCTGTGATATGGATAAAATAAAGGCCTTTGCAAAAAGGCATAAGCTTTTTGTCATCGAGGACAACGCCGAGGCATTTGGCGGCGTCTATAAAGGCAGAAAAACCGGCACCATCGGTGACATCGCTGCATGCAGCTTCTGCCAAAACAAGACGTTTACCACCGGCGGCGAGGGCGGTATGGTAACCACTGACGACGAAGACCTCGCCTGGCAGGCACGCAGCTTTCGCGACCACGGTTATGATGTCAAAGAGCGCCTGAGCCTTTTGGAGCTGGAGCAGAAATTACCCTATATTCATAACATAGTCGGATGGAACTATCGTATGACCGAAATGCAATCGGCTATTGGCCTGGCTGAGCTGGAACGAATTGATTCCTGGAATCTTCCTAATCGAAAACGTAACTGTCGTATCATAACAGATGCAATAAAAGATTTGCCCCGGGTCATGTACACGCCTATTGACACCGAGGAGCGTCAGAACGGCTGGTATGTTATGGCGTTTTCTCTGGATATTGAGAATATGAACTCTGATATAAGTCAATTTGTCGCTGCATGTACCGCCGAAGGTGCCCCGTGCTGGAAGGTCTTCTGGCCTCAGTGCCATACGGAGCGGGCCTACAAAGAACACAATGCCTTCGGTAAGAGCGGTTTTCCCTTCAAGTCCAAAGAATATACTAATCCCGAAAGTGTGGACTATAGCAAAGTTGAAGTGCCCAATGCCATCTGGCACCAGAGCCACACGTTTACCTGTTTCGCGTTTCCAACCTACACCGAAGAAGATTGCAAACAGATAGGCAATGCGCTGGCCAAGGTAATAAAGGCCTATTCAAAGTAAACGAAGGGACCCCGCAAAGCGGGAACCCAGAAGAAAGGATGTTATAATGTCCAGGAAGATTAAATGGGGTGTGATTGGGTCGGGTGGAATTGCCAGAAGAAGAACGATTCCAGAAGGTATTTTAAAAGCCGATAATGCCGAATTGACCACCGTTTTCGATATTGATGCACAAGTGAATGCTGAGGTGGCAAAAAAATTTGGCGCCAAGCAGGCAGCGAGTATTAGCGGCCTGCTTGAGGCCCAGAACGATGCTATCTATGTCGCTACACCTGCCCACCTTCACGCCGAACAGGTTCGAGCTTGCGCCAAAGCCGGAAAGCACGTTCTTTGCGAAAAGCCTCTGGGTATGACAGTTGCCGAGGCCGAAGAAATGATAGAGCTGTGCGGGCAAAGAGGCGTTAAGCTCGGTTGCGCCTTTATGATGCGCTTTGTGGCCCAACACCAAAAGGCCCTCAAGCTCATTAAAGAAGGCAAGCTCGGTAAGCCACTCTACGCACGGGCTCAGCTTTCGTGCTGGTATCCCCCCATCGAAGGTTCATGGCGCCAGGACCCTTCCACCGGAGGTGGTGGCTCACTTATCGACATGGGAGGGCACTGTATCGACCTATTGGAAATGTTCTTCGGACCGGTTGTTAAGGTCAGTTGCTTTATCAACAATACCGTTCACGATTATAAATCGGAGGACAGCGCGGTAGCTATGCTGTTCTTCGAAAATGGCGCACTTGGCACGGTTGATACTTTTTTCTGCATTCCCGACAACAGCAGCAAAAACGTACTCGAACTTTACGGCTCAAAGGGCTCAATATTAGCTAAGGGAACCATCGGCCAGGCACCAGCCGGCCAGATGGTTGCATTTCTGGAACAAGACAGTGAAGAATATGACGCACAGCAGGCACGCACCGAAGCTCAAGGAATAGTTATTGCTCCCGAGCCGGTAAACACTTATCAGGCTGAGATCGAAGAGTTTAGCCAGGCAATCATAGATGACCGTGAGCCGGTCATAAGTGGCGAACTGGGCCTGCGAAGCCAGAAGCTTCTGACTGCCTGCTATGAGGCCGCTCGGTCGGGCAAGGTAATCGAAGTCGGCTAAAGTTTATTGAAGAAAGGACATGCTTGCTTGTCGCGATGAATGCTGCGGGCTCTGCGTTTACGTACAAAATTCCTGAGCGTCCCTAATATGGATTGTACCGACACCATAACTGAAAACACGCTGCGCGCCATCCGTTTTGAAAGGCCCGAGCATATCCCGGTTATTTTTTGGATCAATCCGGCCTGCTGGCATCATTATAAAAAGGACACCTTGTTTGAGTTAATGGCGGAACACCGCATTTTATTTCCTGACTTCACTTCGGAAGATGCAGCATTGCCCGAATTGGCTCCCTGGGAGCGCGCCGGTAAGCCTTACACGGATGCATGGGGCTGCGTTTGGGAAACAACTGATGACGGCATCTCAGGCTCGGTGACAAAGCACCCGTTGGCTGAATGGGACGCCTTGCAGGATTTTATCCCACCCGACCCTGCGCAGTCAAACGGCATGGCTGCAATCGACTGGGCCTCAATAAAGGACAAAATTCAAACGGCCAAAGCGGAAGGAAAGCACGGTGTCGGCAGCCTGCAACATGGCCACGCCTTCTTGAGGCTTAGCTATCTTCGCGGATACGAAAAACTTCTGCTCGATATGGCGGATGGAGATATGAGGCTCCGGCGGTTGATTGAAATGGTCAAAGAATTCAGTATAGGGATAGTACAGCGTTACGTCGACTTCGGCGTCGCGATGATGCGATATCCGGAGGATTTAGGTATGCAGCTCGGCCCAATGATTTCGCCCGAATACTTCAGAACGTATATCAAACCCATCTACGAGCATCTGATGGCACCTGCTAAGAAGGAGGGCTGTCTGGTGCATATGCACTCTGATGGTGACATTCGTGTCCTTGTGGACGACCTTGTAGTCAGCGGCGTAGATGCCCTCAACCTTCAGGACCTCGTTAATGGCATCGACTGGATAGCTGCGAAACTCAAAGGACGAGTCTGTATCGATCTCGACATAGACCGCCAGAAAATCACCCGCTTCGGCAGTCCCGAGCAGATTGACGAACTAATCCGCAAAGAGGTCGAAAAGCTTGGCAGCCCGGAAGGAGGACTAATGATGATATACGGACTGTATCCAGGTGTACCACTTGAAAATATAAAGGCGATTATGGACGCAATGGAACGATATGCTGCTTTCTATTCTTAACGATTTAGTGTATTATAATTCTGTTTACTCACAGAAACATTTATTGTTATAGCAACAGGAAAGGAAACAAAATATGAAAAGGCTTGGCGCAGCGATTATTGGTTGTGGTTGGGTAGCAGAAGAATATGTAAAGGCATTTCAAAAAGACCAGCGCTCCGAGGTACGAACGCTGGTTAGCCGAAATCGTGCGAATGCAGAACGGTATCGCGACCGCTACGACTTAAAATGCACCATAGAAACCGACGCTTCCAAGATGCTTCGGCAAGATGATGTGGATATCGTAGTCGTATGCACGCCCCATAATGTGCATACGGAATATGTGGTCGCCGCTGCAGAGGCTGGTAAGCATATTATTATCGAAAAGCCGTTAGCCTTGACTCCGGAAGATATCCACAAGCAGCGGGAGGCAGTGAGAAAGAATAAAGTCAAAACGGTAGTGAGTTTTGTATTGCATTGGAATCCATTGCTGATGACTATCGACCAGCTGATAGAGGATAAAGCATTCGGTGACATCTTCATGGTGGAGGTCGATTATTCGCACCGGATATGGATGACGACGGATTTGAAATGGTACGGCAGTCGCGAAATAAGCGGAACGGCCCTGCTGACCGCCGGCTGTCATGCAGTGGACGCCCTACGCTGGTTTGCACGCAGTGAGGTCGAGGAAGTGTCCGCCTATCAGGTAAAAACTGATAATCCCGCAGAATACCCGGGTACAATTTCAATCAACGTAAAATTCAAGGATGGAAAAATTGGACGCAGCACCACGACGTTTGACGCAAAGATGCCGTACCGATTCAACATCGGAATCTATGGTACCGAGGGCACGCTCCGCAATAATGAACTTTTTGCCCCGAAACTTTTCCCCGGTCAAAACGATTTCACAAAGATTCCCTGTATCCTTCCGGACAGCGGTGATGTTAACCATCATCCTTTTCAGGGCGAAGTGTCTCACTTTCTTGATTGCATAATCAACGACGAACAGCCGTTTCCTGATATTGAAGACGCCGCACTGACGCACGCTGTGTGCTTCGCTGCCGACCTTTCCGCGGAATCCGGCAGGCCGGTGTCTATCAGCGAATTCGACAACCTGTAATGAACTATCTTTTGCATAATAAATCAGGCCGTCAGCCGAAGAACCACCGGCTGGGGGATAGATAATCCTTGACAGCATTATTAAAAAAGTTACAATTTGCAACTTAAGTGACTCCCATTGGGTGTTTTTGGCCGGCTCTCCTTTGAGTGCAAGTCACCAACATAGACTATTGACTGGAGAATGGTCATGATTTAATATGGGATTGAATTACGCAGCTTGCTGTGGTAATATAAAGTCACGAAAAGTATGAAGTACTGATCTTGTTTATTGCAGGGCATGTGTTGATCGAATCGTCTGGTAGTAAGACAGGTTCATTCAAATGAAATTTAGAGGTGGTCATAATATACTGTTGTCGGGTCGGCCGGAGGGTGTAGTTCGGGTTATGCCGGAACCGGAAGTGTTGTATCTGCCGTTGCGCAGCCGTCGTTTCGTGTTTAGCGAAGTCGTAGTTAAGGATGGACAGCGTGTGAACAACGGTGATACCTTAGCCAAAGATCCTGACAATTATGGTGTTCCTCTGCTGAGTCCTCGAGCAGGTGTGGTTCGGCTGAATAAAGATGAGGACCACATAGTCCTCGAGGAGGTTGCCAAACACGAAGAGCATGTGGATATGTCCAAAGAGGAGCTATCGCACATAGAACGGGAGATGGGTGCAGCGGGCATAAAGCGATACAGATTGAATGCATTGGGAGCCTGGCAGTTCTTCTATGATGCGCATACGGGTGCTCTGCCCGACCCCCTGGGCACACCTCAGGCGATCATCGTCTCGACCTTGAGTTTGGAGCCTTTCCTCGCCAGGGGAGACGTCCAGCTCCACAAACGCCTGTCGAATTTCACCAGGGGTCTGGAACAATTACAGTCTCTTTTAGAATATCAACCCATTTACCTTGTACTGCCTGACATTAAATCTGACTTTGCGAATCTAATACGGAACCATATACGTGGCCATGCGTGGGCGAAAATGGTCGAGATACCTCTTACATACCCGTATGATGATTTTTCAATACTCGCACGCAAGCTCGGTCTCAAGCGCAGCAAAGGACCCGTCTGGGCGGTCCGGACCGAAGGAGTTCTGGCGGTTGACCGTGCGTTGACATTGTCAAAACCCTGCCTGGTAAGGATAGTCTCAATCGGCGGGACAGGGGTCAACTCCCCCACTCATATCAAAGTTATGCCGGGCTACCCGATACAAATGATTAGAGATAAATATGTATTCGAGCCGGTTGCGCGAATGATTAACGGTGGCATACTAACCGGTGAGCTGTTAGGCACAGAGACATTAGGGCTTGATACGGAATGCAGAGGGATAACGATCCTTCCCGAGCCGAAAGACAGAGAATTCCTTGGTTTCATCAGGCCCGGCTGGGACCGGAGCTGTTACGCTGCCTGCTACCTAAGCTCAATGCGAGAAAGAATCAGCGAGCGATTTACTACAGGTTTGCGTGGAGAAGGTCGGCCCTGCATCTCCTGCGGCTTCTGTGAAGAAGTTTGCCCGGCCGGTATCATCCCACACCTGATACACAAGTATCTATATCGAGATTTGATTGAAGAAGTCGAGCAGGTCCGTGTGGATCTCTGCATAGAGTGTGGTCTGTGTACCTTTGTTTGCCCATCCAAGATCGACCTAGTCCGGCAATTCATCGACGCCAAGAGACTTATTGAGCAGGAAAAGGAAGAGATACGCCAGGAACAGGAACGCCAGGAAAAGTTACGTCAAGAAGAAGAGTTGGCCAGAAAAAGCATCGAAGAGGGAAGCGAGTGAAACGTTTGCTGAAGATAATTGAGGCGGTCCGCCCCACTTTCGAGGAAGGTGGTAAGCTGCATGTTTTCAAGCCCGTTTTCGGTGCGTTGGAGCATTTCTTCTTCGCGCCGTCGACAACGACGATAGGAGCTCCTCATGTTCGGGACCCCCTTGATTTGAAGCGGCTCATGTCGATGGTTATCATCTCGGTGGTTCCATCGGTACTGGCGGCTTTTTACTTTTTCGGTCTGCGGTTTATGCTGATGATCATTGTCTCGTACGCCGCGGGTCTGACGGTGGAGGCGATTTTTGCGATGGTGCGCAAGGAAGGCATTAACGAGGGTTTTTTCGTTACGGGGATACTGTTCCCATTGATTCTGCCGCCCGGTTTACCGCTTTGGATGGTTGGTCTTGGTGTAGCGTTCGGCGTATTCATCGGCAAGGAGCTGTTTGGTGGAACCGGTCGGAACATATTCAATCCTGCTCTTGTCGGTCGTTGTTTTTTGTCTCTTGCCTACCCAAAGGTGATGTCGGCGAGCTGGTTCGAGCCGAGCAGCGGACTGACAGGCCGGCTGTTTGAATATTTTTCCGTTGACCCTTCAGCGGTCGATGCGGTTACTGTGGCTACGCCGCTGGCGCAGGCCAAGAGTGGAGAGATGTGTTCTATTTCGCAATTGTTTTTGGGCAGTGTTTCGGGCAGTGCCGGCGAGACCTCGGCTATTTTGATAATCCTGGGAGGAGTATTTTTGCTTTTTACGCGTGTAGCAAGCTGGCGGACGGTGGTAAGTATTTTAGGTTCGTTTATCGTATTGACCGGGGCGCTCATTGGTGGCGGCGCTGTTAAGTGTGGAATGCCCGGCGTATTCGGGCCGGTGATGTGGCATTTGTTTGCAGGGGGATTACTTTTTGGTGCATTCTTTATGGCGACCGATCCGGTGACGAGCCCGACCACGAATGCGGGCAAGTGGTTGTACGGCATTACAATCGGTTCGGTAACGGTTTTGATACGGAATTTTACGGGTTACGTAGAGGGCGTGACATTCGCCATCCTGTTAGGCAATATTGTTGCTCCTATTCTTGATGAAATAGTTATTGGAATTCGCATTAGGAGGCTTAGAAGTGAAGGGTAGTCTTTATGCTCTGGTCTATGCCGCGGTCCTTGGTGCTGTTTGTGCCCTGCTTCTGACCGCCGCAGCCGGTGTGACGGCTCCTTACAGGCAAGCCAACGCCGAGGCCGAAGAAACCCTTAATATCCTTATGGTGTTGAATGTTCCTTTAGAGGCTGATATTTCCGCCAAGCAGTTGGGCGAAGTGTTTAAGAACAACTTACGCGAGGCCGAACGCGGCGGAATTACTACCTATCTCTATTCTTCACCCGAGGCACAAGGGCGGATTCAAGCAATTGCTTTGCGGTTTTCGGGTCCCGGGCTGTGGGGGCCTATCAAGGGCTTCCTGGCACTGGAACAGGATATGAAAACGATTCGAGGCATAACTTTTTACGAGCAGGAAGAAACGCCCGGCCTTGGCGGCGAGATTGTAACAGAAGGATTTCGTAAGCGTTTCGTTGGAAAGACGATTCATGACAAAGACAACAACGTGGGAATTGTCATTTGCAAGCCAGGATCTGCAAAGGAACAAAATGAAATCGATGGGATTACAGGTGCAACCATGACGTGCGATAAGGTCCAGGCAATGCTTAACGAGGCCATAAAGAGCATTGTTGAGGAGAAGCAATAACAATGGCAGACAAACAGTTAGCTTGTATGACCTGTGAGCCCAAGGGATTGTGTGGAGGCAGGGGCTTATTGACATTGAAAGAGGGTGCCTGGGCAAACAATCCTCTTGCGATTCAGATATTAGGTATTTGCTCTGCGTTGGCGGTGACAAATCGGCTGGAAAACTCACTTGTTATGGGTGCGGCCCTTATCTTCGTTTGTGTGGGCTCGAATTTGCTTGTCTCTTTATTGCGAAAGCGTACGCCGCATCGGATACGCATGATTGCCGAAGTTGCCATCATAGCAACGTTTGTGATACTGTTCGACCAGTTTCTAAAGGCCTTTTATTGGGACATGTCAAAACAGCTTGGCCCTTACGTCGGCCTGATAATAACCAACTGTATCGTTATGGGTCGAGCCGAAGCCTTTGCCCTGCAAAACCCACCTGTTTTGTCCATTGTCGACGGCGTGGCCAACGGTCTCGGCTACGCAGTCGTACTGGCGATCATCGGGTTCTTCAGGGAGCTGCTGGGTACCGGAGAGATATTCGGATATGAGGTGCTCAGCGGTCAATGGTACACACCCAATCAACTGATGATTCTGGCTCCAGGAGCGTTTTTTGCACTGGGTATTGTCATCGGGATATTCAATGCTATCAAAGGCCCTGTGGCTGAGGAGAAGAAATGATGAGTGAGACATCTGCATGGGTAATATTTATAGCGGCTATATTCACAAACAATATACTGCTGACGAACTTCTTAGGCATGTGCTCGTTTATCGCCTGCTCAGGCCAGATAAGAACATCCCTCGGGCTGGGCACGGCCGTTACTTTCGTTATGATTATGACGACGATACTGAATTACGTAATTTATCATTTTGTCTTGGTACCTCTCGGCCTGGTACATTTGCAGTTTATCGTCTTCATAGCAGTCATTGCGGCCTTCGTGCAATTAGTCGAAATGTTTGTCGAGCGATTCAGCCCCCGGCTATACTTTGCATTAGGCATATTCCTGCCTTTGATCACAGTTAACTGCGCTATTCTCGGCGCATCTTTGTTTATGATTATCCGCGAATACAGTTTTATACAATCCATCGGCTTTGGTCTCGGCGCGGGCATCGGCTGGGCCGTGGCGATTGTGCTGTTGGCCGGCTTGAGACAGAAAATGAGATACAGTAATATCCCGGAGCCGTTCCAGGGCGTCCCAATAGCAATGGTTGTTACCGGCGTGCTTGCTATGGCGTTTATGGGATTCGCGGGAATGGTATCAATTCAATAATAGGAACATTCAATGATTTACTTGTTGTCGGTAGTATCGTTCGCAGGCCTGACCGCAGCACTGGCAGGGATGTTAATGATTGCCGAGCGTTTGCTGATAAACTACGGCATCTGCAAGCTCGATATCAACGCCGGTGAAAAACCGCTTGAACTTGATGGTGGTCAGACACTGCTGGCCAGTCTTTACGCCAATGAGGTTTTTATACCGTCGGCGTGTGGAGGCAAAGGTACCTGTGGACACTGCAAGATCACCGTCACAGGTGGGGGTGGGCCCGTGTTGCCCACCGAAACGCCCTACCTGAGCCGCAAAGAGATTCGCTCGAACATTCGCCTGGCCTGTCAGGTCAAAATTCGCGAGGACATTTACGTCCGGATACCCGCAGAACTCCTTGATGTTAAGATGTTCACTGCTACGGTGGAGAGTTCTGTTGATTTGACATACGATATGAAAGAAATACGCCTGCGCCTCGACGATCCTCCTGAGATTTCGCATCGACCCGGCCAGTATGTCCAGGTCCAGGCCCCATCCCCGGATGGCCCGGTCTTCCGGGCCTACTCAATCAGTTCTCCCGTCTATGAACCAAACATCGTCCAGCTTGTTGTCAGGCTGGTTCCGGGCGGAATCGGTTCAACCTATTTGCATAACGTAAACCCAGGTGACACAGTCTACTTCACGGGGCCTTACGGTGAGTTCTGGCTCAACGAGGACCCATCTGTGGAAATTGTATGCGTCGGTGGCGGCTGCGGGATAGCGCCGATGAGAAACATTATTTATACCCTCTACGACCGGTGGCCGGACCGTGTGTGCTGGCTGTTTTTCGGATGCCGAACCACGCGTGATGTGTTCTACCTTGAGCAGCTTGAGGAGCTGGCCAAAAAGCATCCGAATTTCCATGTAGTCTATGCGCTGTCAGACCAGCTTGGTGAGGACGAGAAGTGGGACGGGGAGACGGGCTTCATTCATCTGTCGGCTGACAAATATCTGGAGCCCGGCATTCGACGACAGGCGTTTCTCTGTGGGCCGCCGCTGATGATTGAGGCGGTTACAAGAGTGCTTCAAGAAAAAGGTACAAAAGACATCTTCTATGATGAGTTTTGAGTTGGCTACGTCATTGTGCAATTGCGTTGGCTCAGACACTCTGATAGATAAACTGAGAAATATGCTCGGCTCCAAGGCTAACGATAATAATCTCACAAGATTAAGAGCGATACTAAGAGCTTATCCGAATAACCGGGTCGTTATGAGGCCGAGCGAAAAGTTCGAGGCCAAGGCGGCAGGCCAAAAATGCTCGGAGGCGTGGTTTTCTCCACGTTGAGAACGTTTTTTCACCGACAACGCAGGCATCGGGCTTT
>DATKYR010000193.1:0-8237 GCA_035528395.1 Sedimentisphaerales bacterium | reverse complement strand
AACTGGTCCCATTGGGGATCTGTCAGTTTTATTGTCTGTCCCATGACAACCTCCCGGCGGTTCCACCGCCTTCGTTCTTATTATTAACAAGGTCGTCAAAATGGGACTTCTTATATGAATCTTTTTACGTTCCTACTTAGCACAATGTACCCATTGCGGACTATCACCACGGAGTCGATGGCCAAGTCCATTTCATCGATGAACTCCATCATCTCGTCCAACTTTGCGGAATCCATATCCTGCTCTTCAGGTGTCGAGGTTCGCCAATATACACCATAGGCGGTTGGTTCCATGTGTTCAGCCAGTTTTCCGCAAATTTGGCAAAGTCGCGGAGATCCACACCGCCATTTTGATCCAAATCGCTACAATCACACCAATAAGGCTCCAGGCATGCACAATCCAGCCAGCTATCGGCTCTGCGCTTTCTATAAAGGGGGGACCGTTTTTCATGAGTCAGGCACCTTCTTTACTCCCATCGACCATCGAACCACAGCAAGCGAAAAGGCAAAAGACGCTTATACCTTCTGGACTCGTGGTGGATTAAGCTGGGGAGCACCCTATTATGCTGGCGTGGTAGCCTTGGGTATTCAAGTCAATCCCGATCTACGCCCCGACCAGATAGACAAGCTTCTGTATGACTCAGGTTGGGATTTCCAGAGAGGCAGATTGATCAATCCGATTGGTTTTGTTGAAGCTGCTCGTAAGGCCAATTAAAAGAATTATCTGCTTGATACATTTCTTTTCTTCGTATACTTAATTAATCCGATTTTATCTTTAAAATTCTTGAAAAGATGTGTTTTTGGGCAAGAATTTGAGGTTTGGTGCTTCCATTAATCGTCAAATTTGACATCTGTGGAGACATTTTGGAGACACGAATTTATCAAAGAATACTGATATTTTGCAGCTCAATGTGAGTCTATCTATCACACACCAATACTTGAAACGTCACCACATTTCTGATAGAATGATGTGTCCCTGTAAGGAAATTCTATCTTCCACAGGCATATTTAGCGAGGTCCACTTGCACTTTACGGCCTCGTCACCGACTCTTGGACCAAAGATGGCAAATATCTGTTCTTGAGAATTAGTATGACCGATGTCACACGCATCTTGAACGCAATTGAACAGGGAGATACTAGAGGGCTGGCCGTTCTTTGAACCATTATTTCTGGATGAGCGGTAACGCATATAACATGTTTTGGCACTACCCATTGTCAGTAGCGACGTCCGCCACGGTCAAAACCATCTCGTCTGTCTCTGTCACCACGGCCACCACGGCCAAACCCATCTTGTCTGTCTCTGTCACCACCCAAACTATCTTGTCTGTCACTGCGATAGCTTGTTTTCATCCTACCCTCTTCAACGTTAATGGTGTGTCCCTTCAAATCTTTGCCATTCAGCTCGCTGATTGCGGTTTGGCCTTCATCCGAAACTGGCATTTCCACAAACCCAAATCCATTTGATTCACCCGTAACCCTGTCCCTTAAGATCTTGACGGATATAACTTGGCCAAAAGCTTCAAAAGCCTGACGCAATTCGTCTTCAGTTGTCTCACGGGACAAATTTCCCACATAGATATTCATTTCGATTTCCTTCAATAACCTTTACGTTCTTTCCCATCTGAAGCACCCATCTACACTGCCGAACTTTTCTTCCATTAAAATATCAGCTCTAGCTGACCAATACAACCTAATAAAGATGGGGGTGGCGAGAAGTTAGATGCTTTCTTTCTTCAAGTTCACCCCGATACACTTATGAAGGGCGCCTATGAAGAGATCAAAGTCAAATAGTAAAATCTCTGTTGCCATAAATATTTTTTGAGGCATCCTGTTACGACATGCCAGCCAATGTGCACTACTTATCTGAACAGCTTTTCGGCTTCACGATGCAATCATAATCGACATCGTGAATCTGCTTATGTCATGGTCAATCATTGTAAACGTTGCCAAATTTTCGGTCTCCTGTAATACCTTGATACCAAAGAGTTTATGGAGTCTGAATTTTCTCGAATTGGCAGATAACGAGCCTTCTGGTTGTATGGTTGTATAATGCACCAAGTAAGAATGGCGTGGGAAAACGGAATATTGCATTTAGGTCAAAGCTTGATTCCTATTGAACCAACCTGAAAAATAAATAAAATTCTTAAAAAATTCATTTTTATTATTGACCATGTGGTCAGTTATGACTATATGGCCATTTATATGAGTGCTAAGTCTAAAAAAGCGCGCAAAAACAGGGGTCAGCAAAGAATTGCCATGACCCGAAAAAAGCTTAAAAGAGGCAGCTTTGGATATCTTTAGTGAAAAGAGTGTTGATGCCGCAACGGTTGAAAATATCACCGAAAAAGCCCACATAGGCAAAGGCACACTCTATCGGCATTTTGCGGATAAAGAGGAAGTGGTTCTTGTGCTAGTGGAAAATGCCATTAAACATCTTATCGAACGTCTTCGCTCCTATCCAGATGAACCTGAAACCCTGGAAGATGTTTTAGAACATTTTTTAAACGCCCACTATGACTTTTTTGCCGAGAATAGCGAGGAATTCATCCTGCTTTTTCAAGGAAGATTATTATTAATGCTTCAGGATGATGCTGCAGAAGATCTGGATGAGCCGTATTTGCGTTATTTGAAAGAGATTGAAAACCAAGTCTCTCAATATTTTTCTCCTGAAATAGATCCAGCTAAGATTCGTCGCCTTGCTTGTGCGGTTGCCGGCTTTATTTCCGGTTATTTTTCTTTTGCCATGATTGGCATGGACGCGGATGAAATAGAGTCAAGCGTTAAGCCCCTAAAAAAGGCTTTTGTAAGGAGTCTATGTGTTTTTCTGGGTCGAGAGTAGTCTGGAAAGTTTTATTAAGGAAGCGCTACCGTCAACAGTATCCGGCGGAAATTCTTACAAGGTTATATAAAACAATTTTATGTCAGTGCCGCGCAAGGCGAGGTTGCCAAACACTGCGTGCTAAACAAGGAGGTTAAAATGGAAACACAAACCATAGTTGAGCAGGCGGTGTTACAGTCTGCATGGGGTATTGCATCGAGTTTCGACATTTACAATTCCGATCCCGATGCTATTCGCAGCGCCGAAAGGATTCGGCAATTCGTAGTCGAGCTGTGTGACTTGATCGAGATGAAAAGATTCGGTGAGACAACAGTTGTTAATTTCGGCGAGGATGAGCGGGTGGCCGGCTACTCGATGGTGCAGTTAATCGAGACGTCACTCATTTCCGCCCATTTTGCCAACATGACAAATACTGTCTACCTGGATGTTTTCAGTTGTAAGCCCTACGATCCAAAAATAGTTGCTGACTTTGCCCAGAAATTCTTCGCAGGTTCTCACTGCATCACACATAGCAACCTGAGGTTGTAAGCTATGTTTGATATTCGCATAATAAATGACTTGGAGCAATGCCGCGATATTTGGAAAAGTACCATACCTCAAGAGAATGTATGGGATATATGGGAGTTCCGTGCCTGCTTCCAGAAGCATTTTCAGCGACCGGCTTGTTTCATTGCTGCCGAAAATTCCCGCGGCCTTACAGAAATTTTGCCTCTCAGTTGGATAGAGGAGGCTCAATGCTATGGCTATTTTCCCGGGGAAACCTGGCAAGACAAGACCTGGCTTGAGCAGAATCGCATTCCAGCCAGCAGCGGAATACTTTGCGATATGTTAGATCGTTGTCGGGGGCAGTATTATCTTCGCTATTTACGGCCGTCTTTAGGATCTATATCCCAAAACCAATGTGTAGTTGACGAGGTTGGATATCTGTTTAGGCCGCCGGATTACAACTATGATATCGAGAACTATTTCCAGCAGTTTTCAAAAAAGTCCGCAAAAAGCATAAAGCGTGAAATAGCTTCATTGCAGGTGGGCTCGCGTTATCGCTATGACGATATGTCAGACTTTGAGCACCTGGTGCAATTGAACGTTAATAACTTTGGCAATCGTTCCTATTTCTACGACCTGCGTTTTCGGGAAAGCTTTCGTACGCTGACGCACTACCTCAATGATAAAGGATGGCTACGTATAACAACTATTATAATCAGCGGAGAGATAGCCGCTGTTGACATAGGATGTGTTTATCGCGGAGATTACACTTTACTCGGAGGCGGTACGAATCGTGACTGCCCCGGAGTGGCAAAACTAATAAACCTACACCACATGCAACGTGGCTGCAGGGAAAGATTTAATCTGATCGACTTTCTGTGCGGAGATTTTTCATGGAAGCGGAAGTTTCATCTTACCGAAAGACCTTTGTATCTGTTGTCAAATTGCCCGCTTGAAACTCATCCTTCGGAAGACCTAGAACTGAGGGGGGTAGGACATGTCGAATAGGCGCGTATTAGTTGTGGGGACAACTGCTGATTATATTGACATCATTAACCGGCGATTTCCGCAAAGGGCGATTTTCATTACCGATGTTAACGAGCGAACTAAGGCTACAGAGCCTCCGCCCAGCTCAGAAGACGAACTGCTGTGCAATCTGAGCCAGCCTGAAGAGGTCGCTGCTGCACTACGGAGGCATTTAAATCGATGGCGGATGGAACTGAGTGGGATTGCCTGCTTTGACTGCGAGTCAATGCCCACAGCCGCATTTATCGCTCATTCGTTTGGGCTTTCCTATCCTTCAACCGAAGCTGTTGCGGAATGCAGAGACAAGTACGTTTGCAAGCAGGTTTGGCGACAAGCTGGGCTGCCATGTCCCGATGTTGAGCTTGTTCATAACGCCTCCAATGCCATAAGTTTCCTGCACAAAATAAATGGCCCTTCCGTGCTCAAACCTCTGACCGGTAGCGGTAGTGAGCTTATCTTATTATGTTCCACTGAAGATGAATGTGTGGTCGCGTTTAATACGCTGCAATCCAGATTGGCCCGCCATTCAGATTTGCGGATGTACGCACCGTACGTTTTTGACGGAAGAAAAATTGATCCCCGCGTGGTCTTTGTCGTTGAGGAGTTTGTTCAAGGAGACGAGTACAGCTGCGATTTTACTGTTGATGGGGATCATGTGGAAATTATCCGTATTGCCCGAAAAATCCTCGATCCGAAGCAGACATTCGGGACAACCTTGGCCTATCTCTTGCCCAGTCCACTTCCAGAAGGCTTGGGGGAGAATATCTTTCGCAACCAGTTACGTACAGCGGCTAAATCGCTGGGCTTGGATCGGGCTATATGCATGCTGGATTTTGTTGTCCGAGACAACCAAGCCTTTATGATTGAATTAGCACCTCGCCCAGGAGGCGATTGCCTTCCCCCTTTGCTGTTGAATAGCTGTGGAATGGACATACTTGGATGTACGCTCGATTTCGCAGAGGGGCATCCCTTCGTCTCAGGCACATCCCTGCAACACCGGCCCCTTGTTGGTGTTCGTCTCTTCGCAACATACAATGGTGAAATCGAGCGAATTGATGCCTCGGCCTTACTCAAAGACCGGCGTGTAGTGGAGCATCACTTAAAGCGAGGTCCGGGCCACCGAGTTATCCTTCCGCCTGAAGACTACGAATCCCGGCTTCTGGGCCATGTCATTTTTGAACCAACAGATCCTGAGAGCATCGAAAACGAGTGTATTGAAATCGCCTCTAAACTAAAGCTTAAAATGAAAAGACAGTTATGTGCGACAGTGAGTCCACCCTAAAAACGACCAGTGAGTCAACCAAGCAAGAACCAGCCATACTCGATCATACCGAAATCAGCTCCTTTGTAAGTGGCTTTCTGCAACGGCGAGATGTGTTTCTACAAGCATGTCACAGGTATGGCTCTCCTCTTTACGTGGTGGAAGAAAGTGTTCTGATAGAGCGGGCAGAGCAATTCACCGATGCTTTCTCTCAGGAGTTGCCTGATGTGCGTGTTTATTACGCAATGAAGAGCAATAACCACCCTCTGATTGTCAAAACGTTGGTAAATGCTGGCCTGAATCTGGATGTTTCCAGCGGCTTGGAACTTGAAATTGCTCTCGACACTGATGCGGCCGACATCGTCTTCAGCGGACCGGGTAAAACCAAAAAAGAATTAACTCTCGCTGTCGAAAATAGTGATCGTATAACCGTATTGATCGACAGCTTTGGTGAACTTGAACATCTACAGCGTGTAGCAGCCGAAAAGGACGCCTCTATTCGTGCGGGAGTAAGACTGACAATAGACAGTCACGGGCTATGGCGCAAGTTTGGAATCCCTTTGAAGGACTTGTCGAAATTCCTTGACGCGGCGAAACATTGCGACCACGTATCTATTAACGGCCTCCAGTTTCACACAAGTTGGAACCTTGACCCATACAACCAGGTGAACTTCATAGCTTGCCTGGGTAATACTCTCAGCAAACTGACTTCAGAACAGAGTTCGATGATTGAGTTTATTGACATTGGTGGAGGATTCTGGCCGAGCCAGGGAGAATGGCTACAGTCTTCTGGTATACCACTAAGTCACTCCTCATCTGCCACTAAGTTGGGTTCAGTGTCTAAGACCTGCCACTACAAGCGTCAGTCGACCACCATCGAAGAGTTTGCTGGTCAGATCGCTCAGGCAGTGTGTACTCATTTGTTCCCTTACGTGTCCTGCCGCATCTGTGCCGAACCGGGTAGATGGCTTTGCAACGATGCCATGCACCTGCTATTGACGGTTTTGGATAAAAAAGCAAAAGACTTGGTTATCACCGACGCTGGCACAAATGCCATTGGATGGGAGCGATTTGAGACAGATTATTTTCCTGTAATCAACCTGTCTCGCCCTGAACCCATCGAGCACGAATGTTACATTCTTGGTTCGCTATGTACCCCGCACGATGTGTGGGGCTACGCTTATTGGGGGAAGGGTATCGAGCCGGGTGACGTTCTGATGATACCGACGCAGGGCGCTTATACGTACAGTCTTCGGCAGGAGTTTATCAAGCCACTTCCCAAAGTAGTAATGTTAGACAAAAAAATAGTCCTCAAAGGAGCTGAGCAAATGAGCAAGAAAACAAATAAGAAGAAACAGAAGCTGTCAAAGAACGCTGGAAAAAGCAGGTACACAAGGAGGCAGAAAATTGAAAAGAGTATATAAAGGATTTAACTTACCAAGTGCGGTATTTACGATAAAACACAAACAAATCAAGTTTTATGATTACCTGGCAAACAGCCACAGATAGGCGATGTTGTATATGGAGAGATTGTTCGAATTGGACAGCACGCATCCTTGAAAAATGTGTCCGGCAGAATACATATGATATGTGATGGCGCAAAAGCTGTTTTTGTGTTTGGAAACAGGTACGCCCCAGACTTTTATGAAGGTTCGGTTCCTGATGAAATGACACATGAAGTTGACCTGATTGCTCGTTCTGGAATGATTGGACTTGCCGAAACTAAGAACTCAAGGATAAAAGACCCAACAAGGGTAAAAATATTAGGTTATGTCTGTGACCAGTCAGTCAAGGTTTTGAATACAAAAGATTTCCCTCTTATTAAATCACGAAACACAATAAAAAAGAAACCTCGTGCTAAAATGATTCTTGTTTGTGGCACCTCCATGAATTCAGGTAAAAGTATGGCTGCGACCGCATGCTGTTGGACGCTATCATCAATGGGCAAAAAAGTCAGGGCCTCCAAAATCACTGGGACAGCAAGCCTTAAAGACATTCTTCTTATAAATGATACTGGTGCAAATCCCTACGCCGATTTTACATATCTTGGCTAACAGGATATCCAGCCTGCCTTGAAAAATCAAGGGTTTCGTTTTTTTTATCATGTAACCGACCTCATAGAGAAGCATGAGTTTTTTTACTTTAGGCCAATTTCAATGTTTTGCTACTTATGGCTTCAGCTATTTTGATCCCATCGACGGCCGTAGAGATTATTCCGCCAGCGTAGCCTGCGCCTTCACCGGCGGGGTATAGCCCTTTAATAGCGGGGCTCTGTAAAGTCTCATTCCTGACAATCCTTATTGGTGAAGAACTTCTCGATTCTACTGCGGTCATAACCGCATCGTTCCTCGCAAAGCCTTTGAGTTTTTTGCCCATTTGTGGGATCGCCAGACGAAGGGTTTCAACAACAAATCCAGGCAAGCATTCTGCAAGGTCACATGGTGTGATTCCTGGGGTATATGATGGGCAAACCTCTCCCAGTGCATTTGAAGGCCGGCCAGAGAAGAAATCACCAACAAGCTGGACAGGAGCAAAGTAGTTATTGCCTCCAGTCTCAAAGGCTTTTCGCTCCCATTTCCGTTGGAACTCAATGCCGGATAGGGGGCTTGTGCTTCCAAAATCCAGT
>DATKYR010000192.1:0-73521 GCA_035528395.1 Sedimentisphaerales bacterium | reverse complement strand
GCTATCAGCAACTGTGGATACTGGAGGCAAAGCTGAAAGACATGGCCGAAGATGAAATGGTTGACGTAAAATCACAGGTAGCATAAACTATGAACCAAGGGAGTAGCCAATAAACCTCCAACTACGACAGGGACAACGTCTATATTGAATCTATTTTCTCAGATATGGGGGCTCATACGGCCGATAAAAAGACCGTTAATATATCTGTAATGCAGGGTGTAAAAATAGCAATTGGCGGCAAAGGGGGCGTAGGAAAGACCACAGTTTGTGCAATCTGGGCGCAGCTATTTGCCGAAAGCGGCTTAGACGTTCTCGCAATCGATGCCGACCCCAATACAACTCTTGCTTCAGCCTTTGGCCTAATTTCACAGCAATGTCCGGAGCCACTTATCAGTATGAAACAGCTAATCGCCGAGCGTACAGGGACCGGCAAAGACGCGGTTGGCGCATACTTTCGGCTGAATCCCAAAGTCAGCGACCTGCCGGAAAAATACTGGCTTGAAACCAACGGCTTGAAATTGCTGACCTTAGGAGCAATTACCCAGGCCGGCGCCGGCTGTGCCTGCCCGGAAGGGGCGTTCTTAAAGGCACTGCTCACGCACACCATATTACAACGTCAGGAGCTGGTCCTGGTTGATTTGGCTGCCGGCGTTGAATTTATGGGCAGAGCAAGTGTGCAAGGTATCGATGCCTTTGTAGCAGTTGTTGAGCCCGGAGGCAGAAGCATTGAAACGGCCAACAATATCACCAAAATGGCCAAAGAATTAGGCATTGGTTGTGTTGGAACAATTGTTAACAAGATTGCAGAGCCGGCTCAGGTAGAGGTGATAAAATCGCAATTGAAAGATACCGTGATGCTGGGAACTCTTCGGTACAGCCGGTCTCTCCAGGAAGCGGACCTCAGAGGCGCGCCCGTCTTTGGAGCCGATACTGAAATTACGGAGCATCTCAAACAGGCAAAGAACAAATTGGAAGAGCTTATTTCCGGGTCTTCTTCAAAGGTCAAAAAACAATAATTGACAACGTAAGGAATTTCCATTATGTAAAACAGTTTCCATTTTGGGACGTATTACAAAATGGAATACCGGTTAAACTTTAAAATAGAAGAACATTTATAGAACTAAAAGAACGCAGTACTGACAAAGCGGCAAGCAGCTAAGGATGCATATTAAAAGATTTAATTTTTCCACGGGTAGGCTAAGGAGCCCGTGGTAAGTGATCTGCCTATTGGTTTTGGAGACGAAGATGGGTAAAGCCATAATGGTAAATATCGAAAAATGTTTGGCTTGCAAGAGTTGCGAGATAGCATGTGCAGTGGCTCATTCCAAGTCGAGGATTCTTGAAGAAGCGATAGCGGAGCGGCCCACGCCACAGAGAAGGGTAACGGTAGAGGCGGCAGGCGAACTTTCAGTGCCACTGCAGTGCAGGCATTGTGAGGATGCGCCGTGTATCTCGGTTTGCCCGACGGCGGCGATAGATCGGCACGAAGCTGATGGGCCCGTGTTGATAGAACAAGACAGGTGTATCGGCTGCAAGTTTTGCCTTATGGTTTGTCCGTTTGGAGTTATTGATGTCTCGACCGATGGCAAAGTTATGCTCAAGTGCGACCTTTGCATTGAGCGAACCAAGGCGGGCCAGGAACCAGCCTGCGTTGAGGCCTGTCCCACAAGAGCATTGAAACTCGCTAATGAAAAGGATTTGGCAGCACACAAACGCCGGCTCGCCGCCCGGGAACTTGTCTCATCAAATCAGAAAAATAAAAACAAAGAAAAGCAAAACGAGAATACTTAATGTTAACCGTAACCGTATGTGTGGGCAGCTCGTGTCACATCAAAGGTGCTCGGGAAATGATAGCACGTTTCAACGATTTTCTGACCAAAGAGGGCCTTGGGGACAAGGTAGAACTAAAGGGCTCATTCTGCATGGAGCACTGTGGCGAGGGAATTAATTGGCAGATTAACGATGAGATTTTCAGCAGCTCCAGCGTAGAAGATGGGTCCGAAATGTTCCAAAAAAAAGTTTTGGGGCTTCTCAGGGAAAAGACACCTGAGCAGCCTACGAAAGAGCCCGGTTAGTGGAGAATTTACTGTGGAACTTCCCAAAGGCCAAGTAGTCGCGCACACCAGCGCCATATTACAGCACACACCCAACGGGGTTCTTCTGGTGGACAGAGAGACACGCATCCGTTTCGTAAATCCGGCCTTTCGAACAATGTTCCGATGTGGCGATGACGAGCTTTTGGACCAATTGGCCAAGAAATTCGTCCACTCCGACTGCTTTGAACGTGCCATCGCCGCGGGCGGAGCACTCATGGTAAAAGAGAGCATTCCTGAGCATGAGGTTAGCTACCGCGTGGGCATTTTTCCTATCGAGGGCAAAGACCTTTACTGCGGCATCTTCATCGACATCTCGGAGGAGGAAAAAGCCAGAAAGGACTTTCTTGATTTGAGGGCGCAGACGCTGAAACGAGCACAGGAAGTAATCTCGCGGCAAATGCAAACAGCACAGGAAATAGCGAGACTCCTGGGTGAGACAACAGCAGAGACCAAGGTGCTTCTAATGAAACTTATGTCCCTATATGAGGAAGAAAGTCAGCGATGAGAATATTTTACGAGTGGGGCACAAAACAGCTTCAAAAATACGGCGAAGAACTCTGCGGGGATAATGTAGCTGTTGCTCGTCATTCCGATTACGTCACGCTTGCTCTTTCTGACGGTCTCGGAAGCGGGGTCAAGGCCAATATTCTGTCTATCCTGACTACGCGAATTGTTATGCATCTGATGGAGAATGAGCTGTCCCTGAGCGAAGTGGTGGAGACATTGGGCAAAACACTGCCTGTATGTGACGTCCGAAAGCTCGCTTACAGCACCTTTGCCATCGGGCAATTCTTCCGCGACGGGCGCGCGCGAGTAGTGGAGTTCGACACACCCCCGTTCATTCTCCTGCGAGGGCGAAAATCTGTACCCGTTCCCTACGAGGAACGCCAAATCGAGAGAAAGACTATTCGCGAATCAGAATTACAACTAAAAAGAGGAGATTGCATTGTCTTTGTCTCCGATGGTGTGGTAAACGCCGGCATAGGAGGACTCTATCCTCTCGGATGGGGTTTGGATCAGATCGCGAGCTTCCTACAGGAACACTGTCATCCGGACCTTTCCGCGCAGGATCTCGCCGATAAGCTTGCCCAGGCCGTCTGGGACCTGTACTGCAGCAAGCCCGGGGACGATGTGAGCGTGGCCGTTATAAAGGCTCGACAAAAGCTTGTGGCTACTGTGTTGACGGGCCCGCCTGAGAACGGGAGCGCCGACGAAGCAACCGTCACCAAGTTCAGACAACGTTCCGGATTTCTGGCGGTTTGTGGGGGAACCACGGCGAAAATCGTCGCCCGTTATCTGGGCGGTAAGCCATTGGAAGTCGATCTGGCTACGGCAAAGCCCGACGTCCCTCCATTGGCAAGGGTGGAAGGTGTTGATCTGGCAACTGAGGGGATTTTGACCCTTACCAAGACTAATGACCTTCTGCATTCGGGTGCAAATAAAGAGACGGTAAAATTTGATACGGACGGGTCCTCGGCATTAGTCCGTTTGTGCCTGGATGTCGACCATATCCACTTCATGGTGGGCCTGAGCGTGAACCCGGCTCATCAAAATCCGGGCCTGCCCCGACAACTGGGCATGAAGTTGGCTGTAGTGCGGGAGATTGCCGAGGAACTCCGGAAAAGAGGCAAGGAAGTAACTATCGAGACTATTTAGCCACTGTCTGGGCAAGCCGAGAGAACTTAAGGCCCTAAACCAGCAAAGCGTATATTGACAGGAAACGGAGTTTGGAAGAGACTGTATATTTATATCGATAACCAACAACTGTAGGAAACAGTAAACATGCCCCAAGACATGGAGCTTATAGTAGAACAGATAGTTAAACGTTATGACGAAGACACCGGGATGCTCATACCCATGATGCAGGACTTGCAGTCCGAATGCGGCTACCTGCCGGTAGAGCACCTAAGATACTTGGGAGGGCGGCTTAAAGTGCCGATGAGCCGCCTTTATGCTGTGGCGACATTCTATTCATCGTTCCGCCTTGCGCCGAAGGGGGCGCACGAGGTAACGCTATGTATGGGCACGGTCTGCTATCTCAAGGGCGCCCCGAAGATTTGTGAAGCTATCAGCCGGGAATTCCAGGTTGAGCCCGGCTTTACCACCCCCGACCGTATTTTCACCTTACAGGCAGTAAATTGCATGGGAGCCTGCGCCGTGGCACCTGTGATGTTGGTAGACGGCAAGTATTATGAAAGTGTTACACCAGCATCAGCACTGGAGATACTTCAAGAGCTTTATCCTGACGAAGACACTGTCGAAAAGGAGACCGAAGCGTGATAGAGTTCGGCAAAAGGCGGCTTAATAACCCTGAGTTGCTTGAACGAGTTCGGGATGAATTGCAAAGGCAGTTCAAGTCCTCGTCCAAAGTCGTGCGCGTTTGCACCGGTCCAGGCTGTGCAGCCAAAGGGGCGAGCAGAATATACGAGCTTTTCTGTGAAGCTGTCAGTCAACATAGCATTGAAGTGGAAGTCACAACCAAGGGTGTCGGCTGCCATGGATTGTGTGAATGCGGACCTATTGTCATCGTCCAGCCGGGCGAGATATTCTACCAGCGAGTTGAGGAACCTGACGTCCCCGAAATCTTTCGAGAAACCGTGCTCGGAGGAAGGGTGGTCCAGAGGTTACTATATGAGGTTCCCAGTACTGGAAAGAAGGCTAAACAGGCAAACGAAATACCTTTCTACAATGCTCAAGAGCGCATTGCGCTGGCCTATAACGGACTGATTGACCCAACGAGGATCGAGGATTACATCGCGGCTGGAGGCTACAAGGCTCTACCCAAAGCCCTAACCATGATGGCTCCCGAAGACATCATCGCGGAAGTTGAACGTGCAGGACTGCGTGGCCGCGGAGGCGGGGGGTTCCCGACTGCACGAAAATGGCGCTCCTGCCGCGAGGCCAAAGGCTTGCCCAAATATGTAATCTGCAACGGCGATGAGGGCGACCCCGGAGCTTTCATGGACCGTGCGATCATGGAGGGAAATCCACATGCTGTTCTGGAGGGTATGACCATCGGCGCATATGCTATTGGTTCCTCGCAGGGATATATCTACGTGCGAAACGAATATCCCCTTTCGGTGGAACGCCTGAGAGGGTCGATCGAAGAGGCGAGGGAATGGGGGCTTCTTGGTGAAAGAATCCTTGGCCATTCCTTTTCCTTTGACATCAAGATTAACCGTGGTGGCGGTGCATTTGTCTGTGGTGAATCCACCGCACTGATGGCCTCGCTGGAAGGTCGCCCTGGCGAACCCAGGGCAAAATATATCCATACGGTGGAAAGTGGACTTCGGGAAAAACCCACGAATCTCAACAATGTAGAGACATGGGCTAACATTCCCGCCATTATCAATAGGGGTTGGGAATGGTTCGCCGGCATCGGAACGGAAAAGTCCAAAGGCACCAAGGTATTCAGCCTGGTTGGAACGGTTGTAAATACCGGACTGGTCGAGGTCCCCATGGGCATCACACTGCGACGGATGATCGACGAAATTGGTGGAGGGATACGCGACGGCAAGCGTTTCAAGGCAGTTCAGACCGGGGGGCCCTCCGGCGGGTGCATACCCGCCGAACACCTCGATGCCCGTGTGGACTTCGATGAACTCACCAAGCTTGGTTCCATGATGGGCTCCGGCGGCATGATTGTCATGGACGAGGACACCTGTATGGTGAAGGTCGCGAAGTATTTCACCGACTTTCTCCAGAAGGAATCCTGCGGCAAATGCACCCCTTGCCGCGAGGGCCTGGCTCAGATGCTGCACATTCTCGAACGCATAACCAAGGGAGAGGGAGAGGTCGATGAATTGGAGAAGCTCAAGCAGTTGGCTGACCTCCTGGCGGGAACGGCCCTGTGCGCCCTTGGGAAAACTGCTGCAAACCCCATTATCTCCACTATACGCTATTTCCGTGACGAATACGACGCACACATTTTAGACCGCCGCTGCCCGGCAAAAGAGTGTCGCGGCCTGTTCCTGTATGAGATCGATGCCGAGGCCTGCAAAGCTTGCGGCATCTGTCTGAAGAACTGCCCGGCAGATGCTATCACCGGCGAAAAGAAGGTTCCACACGTGATTAACCAGGAAAAGTGTACGCTCTGCGGAACGTGCTGGGAAAAATGTCCCTTCACCGCAGTGTTAAAGGTATAAGGAAAGGTAAGCCAGTGCCTATAGTAACCATAGACGGATGTAAGGTCAGGGTTAAAAAGGATGCCACGGTTCTCGACGCTGCTAAAAAGGCCAGAATCTGGGTTCCAACCCTTTGCTATCACCCGGCCATTTCACCCGATGCGGTGTGCCGGCTCTGTATGGTAGAGCTTGACCGCGGCGACTGGAGGCAATTAATCACCGCCTGCAACTACCCCGTACGCCGGGACATTGTCGTTTATGTTTCCAGTGAAGGGGCCAAGCAGGCTCGCGGGGGTGTCATGGAGCTGTTGCTTGCGAGGGCGCCAGAAAGCCAAGAACTCAAGGTATTGGCCGAGCGTATGGGTGTGAAAGAAACGCGCTACCCCAATGTCACGGAGAGTCAACGAAATTGCATCTTGTGCGGCCTGTGCGTTCGCGTATGTGAGGAGATAATTGGACAAGCGGCTATCGGATTCGCCGGACGCGGCGTTGACAGGGCTGTGGCGGTGCCCTTCCGGCAGCCTTCCGACGATTGTATCGGCTGCGGAGCATGCGCGGCCGTTTGCCCCGTGGGAACCATCAAAGTCAGGATTCACCAAGACCAGCAGGAGGTGGAGATATCACCGTTCAAATCGCGGTCGAAATTACTTGTCTGCGAGAAGTGTGGAGCACCAATTATTAGCACGCAGGTTAGTGAGCGAGTCCTGGGCAAAGTCGAAACCATGAGTTCCGAAGAATTCCGGCAGTGCATACGCCTTTGTCCGAAATGCAGAAAGCTGCAAACTGCCGT
Source organism: Sedimentisphaerales bacterium (assembly GCA_035528395.1). GTDB lineage: Bacteria > Planctomycetota > Phycisphaerae > Sedimentisphaerales > Anaerobacaceae > NIOZ-UU13. The sequence goes on along the minus strand of DATKYR010000192.1, from coordinate 66,511 downwards.
ACGGCTTCAAGCTGCTACGGTTTACAAAAAGGAGTGAGTGTGCCGGAAAATGCGATGAAGGCTAAGACGAGCCAATAGCGGTGCTTGAAGTATCAAATGAAATGCGATAAATTGTTGGAGTTAATTGAGTACTGAGGTATTGTTTATGAACCCAAAAAAACGTAGTAGTGACAAAGCGGCACAGGAAATGATAGCTCATATGGCCAAAGCAGGCCAGCAGAACGCCTGGGACCGGCTTGAGGCCCAATTGCCGCAGTGCGGTTTTGGGAAACTGGGAATCTGCTGCCGGATTTGCACTATGGGGCCTTGCCGAATTAATCCCTTTGGAGAAGAACCCCGGGTTGGAGTCTGTGGAGCTGACGCAGATACCATCGTGGCCCGCAATTTTCTAAGAGCGGTGGCTGCCGGTACAAGTGCCCACAGTGACCATGGACGCGGCGTGGCGCAAGTATTCCTCGCAACCGCCCGGGGCCAAGCACCAGACTATCAATTCAAAGATATCATCAAATTATACAAAGTGGCCGAGGATTTAGGCGTTAAAACAAAAGACCGCTCGGTCAAAGATATTGCTGAGGATATCGGAAAAATCGCCCTGGCTGAGTTTGGCAAACCCGAAGGCGAACAGTTGATGGTTCGCCGGGCACCGCAACCACGCCAGGAAATATGGAAAAAGCTCGGCATTACCCCCCGGGCCGTTGACCGTGAAGTGGTGGAGGCACTGCACAGAACCACGATGGGCGTGGACCAGGATTATAAGAATATCATTATGCACGCCAGCCGAACAGCCCTTGCCGACGGATGGGGCGGCTCCATGCTGGCTACCGAGCTGCAGGATATTCTTTTCGGAACCCCCTATCCGGGTCGCGGCGAGGTCAACCTCGGTGTGCTGCAGAAAGATGAGGTAAATATCATCGTCCACGGCCACGAGCCTATCCTGTCGGAGATGATAGTTGCCGCCTCCCAGGACAAAGACCTGCTCGCCGAGGCGGAAAAAGCCGGCGCAAAAGGAATCAACGTAGCAGGGATTTGCTGTACAGCCAACGAACTGTTGATGCGCCACGGAGTTCCCATCGCCGGCAACTTCCTCAATCAGGAGCTGGCCATCGCCACCGGCGCCGTCGAGTTAATGGCCGTCGATGTGCAATGCGTGATGCAGGGATTAGCCGAAGTCGCCAAATGCTTCCACACAAAACTGATTACTACCGCTGATAAGGGAAAAATCTTCGGCGTCGAGCACGTTCCAATGGAAGAAAGAACCGCGCTGAATACCGCCAAAGAGCTGGTCAAAATAGCAATCGAAAACTATACCAATCGCGGCAGAGTATATATCCCCAACGAAAAGGAAAAGGCGGTCATAGGCTTCAGCCACGAATCCATCAACTATATGTTAGGCGGCAGATACCGGGCCAGCTACCGCCCCTTGAACGACAACATTATTAATGGCCGAATTCGCGGCGTCGTAGGTATTGTTGGCTGCACCAACCCAAAAGTGATACAAGACTTTACCCATACTACTCTGGCTAAGGAACTAATCAAACGAGACATTTTAGTGCTGACTACCGGCTGTGCCACTATTGCGTGCGGCAAACAGGGCCTGACAAATCCCAAAGAGGCACTTGAATTAGCCGGGCCGGGTCTGCGAGAAGTCTGTGAAGCAGTGGGCATTCCGCCGGTTCTTGCCTGTGGAAGTTGCGTGGACAATTCCCGCCTGCTGGTCGCATGTACCGAAATTGTACGGGAAGGCGGCCTCGGCGAGGATATATCCGAAATACCAGTGGCCGGCGCCTGCCTGGAATCGATTTCTGAAAAAGCAATCGCCATCGGCCAATACTTTGTCGCCAGTGGCGCATTAGTAGTTTTCGGCGAACAATTTCTGCCCATCTCCGGCAGCAAAAACGTTAGCGATTATCTATTCAGTGGAATAGAAAAAGAGCTGGGCGGCCGATGGGCCGTTGAATCCGACCCCGTCAAGGCCGCTGAAATGATAATCCAGCATATCGAAAGCAAGCGCGATGCACTGGGTATCAATAAAGAAACAGAACGCAAGCTCTACGATATGGCGGATCGGCGAGCTTTATCTGTAAAGTAGAACAATATAAAAGCAAAATGTAATACAGTTTACTCAGAACATTAAATACAAAGGTAGATTATTCTATGTCAAAAATCATTGCATCAGCAGCCATACGTGGCGCTCATAAGATAGCCAAACAGGCCGAAGATATTTTAACGCGGGCCATCAAGGAAAAAGGTGAAGATTGCCGAGTCGAGTTTCCGAACACCGGTTACTACATGCCCATCATTTACTCTATGACCGGAAAAGTGGTGGAAAAATTAGCCGACTTCAAAGAAGTAATGCAAGAAGTAAAGGACTTACTTCCCCCGCTTGTTGATGATGATTTATGGGTGCCTTATCTGGGCCACACCCTGGATGCCGGTATGGCAACTCTCTTTGCGGAGGAGACTATCGAGGCTTGCAAATATTTAATCGGCCCCAATCCGGTGGTCGATATTTGGCTCGGAGCGGCGGACGATGTAATACTCCGCGAACGTGGTATCCAGTTTGTGGACGGTACCGCACCCGGATTTGCGGCTGTTGTCGGCTCGGCCCCGGACGTTGAAACAGCCGTCGATATTGCCCGCAAGCTCCAGGAACGCTGTCTATACGTTTTTATGTCTGCGCACAATAACGGTACTACTTTCGCCGAGCAGCTCGTCGAAGGCGGTGTACAGTTAGGCTGGGAAACACGACTGGTGCCTTTCGGACGGGAAATAACTTCAGCGATATATTCACTCGGATTCGCAAGCCGAGCTGCCCTTAGTTTCGGAGGTGTCCAACCCGGCGATTTCCGACGCAACCTGCTCTACAACAAAAACAGAATCTTTGCCTTTGTTATGGCACTGGGCGAGGTCACTGATGAATGGTATGCTAACGCCGCAGGTGCGATTAATTACGGCTTTCCAACTATCGCCGATTCGGACATCCCGGAGATTTTACCTACCGGTGTGTGCACGTATGAGCACGTTGTTTCGAATATCCCTCATGACCAAATCGTAGAGAAAGCCATTGAAGTCCGCGGTCTTAAAATAAAAATCACGGAAATACCAATCCCCATCTCTGTCAGTCCGGCTTTTGAAGGTGAACGTATCCGCAAGGAAGAAATGCACTGCGAGTTCGGCGGGCAGAGAACCCCAGCCTTCGAATGGCTCCGCATGCGAGAAATCAGCGATGTTGAAGACGGTAACGTTGAAGTGCAGGGACCTGATGTCGATTCGTTGGAGGCCGGTGGAAAACTGCCGCTGGGAATTATAGTTGAAGTGGCGGGAAGAAAAATGCAGCCTGACTTTGAACCTGTGCTGGAGCGGCATATACATACGTTTATGAACGAAGCACAGGGACTCTGGCATATGGGACAGCGGGACATTAACTGGATACGAATCAGCAACGACGCCGCAAAGGCGGGATTCAAGCTTGAACACATTGGTAAGCTCCTGCACGCCAAGTTCCACGACGAATATTCGAGTATTTTAGATAAGGTACAGGTCAAATTGTTCACCGACCAAAAGCAGGTGGAAGAGCTTCGTAAGCAGGCCCAGGCCGTCTATGCCGAGCGTGATGCACGATTAGCGGGCATGCAGGACGAAGACATAGAGACGTTTTATTCCTGCACACTTTGTCAGAGTTTCGCCCCGAATCATTTATGTGTAGTTTCACCTGAACGGCCGGGCCTATGCGGTGCTTATAGCTGGCTGGACTGTCGGGCGGCATATGAGATAACTCCGTCCGGACCGAATCAGCCCATCTCCAAAGGCAATTGCATCGAGCCGACCATCGGCCAGTGGGACAGAATAAACGCATTCGTCCTCAAAACCAGCGGTGGTAACGTTGAGCGAATGAGCCAGTACAGTATGATTACCGACCCGATGACCTCCTGCGGCTGCTTCGAATGTATCGCTGCTGTGCTGCCCTCAACAGGTGGCATAATGATTGTTAACAGGGAGTTCCCTGAGATGACACCTTGCGGAATGAAGTTCTCGACACTGGCCGGCACTGTAGGCGGCGGACAGCAAACGCCGGGCTTCATTGGCCATTCTAAGCATTACATCTGCTCGAAGAAATTCATCGCTGCTGAAGGCGGAATTAAGCGAATAGTATGGATGCCCACCATGCTGAAAGAAGACATTAAGGATACTTTCAGCGAAAGAGTCAAGGAAATAGGACTGACCTCGGAAGAATTCCTCGCCAAGATTGCCGATGAGACCACAGCCACAACTGAAGAAGAGGTTCTGGAATTTATTACAAAAAACGAGCATCCCGTAACGACTTTAGAACCTATGTTCTAAGGACAGAGAACAGAAGACAGAGAGCCACCGGTGATTAAGAACCTAAGAGATTGCAGACATATAACAGAAGATGAGTACAAGAAATTAGATGATAGATATGACGAAGTCAATGCGATGCTTTATAGTTTAACAAACAACTGGCAGAATTTTTCTGACCTCTGATTTCTGACTTCTGACATCTGACTTCCGACATAAGGAGAACTATTATGGCACTGACAGGATTGGATATATTTAAACTCCTACCAAAAACCAACTGCAAAAAGTGCGGCATGCCTACTTGCCTGGCCTTTGCAATGGCGCTTGCCCAGAAACGCGCCAAACTCGAAGACTGCCCCGACGTCTCTGAAGAAGCCAAAGAAAAACTCGCTGCTGCTGCAGCCCCACCGATGGCAAAAGTTGTGTTCGGCACCGGAGACAATCAGGTCCAGCTCGGGCAGGAAACGGTAATGTTCCGACACGAAGAAAAATTTTATAATCCGACCGTTCTGGCCGTAACCGTCTCGGACAAACTTACCGGCGAGGATTTAACCAAACGCATCGAGGCCGTAAATGCACTCCAGTTCGAGCGTATCGGGATCAAGATTGGAGTTAAGGCCATAGCTCTCGTCAACGACAGCGGCTCGCCTGAGTCTTTTGCACAGGCCGCCGCAGTGGTAAAGGATGGCAGCGACCTTGCATTAATCTTAGTAACCCAATCACCCGATGCAATGGCCGCGGCAGTAGCTAAAACTAAAGAATCTGTACCTTTACTTGCCTCGGCCACGCCCGATACGGCCCAGGAGATGGCAAAAATCGCCAAGGAAAATGGCTGCCCGCTTGTGGCAAAAGCCGAATCAATTGAGGCCCTGGCCGAGCTTACCGAAAAGATTAAGGCCGAAGGAGTCGAAGATATTGTATTAAACCTTGAGAGCCCGAGCCTGCAGGACCAAATGTTTAATCTGTCAAAGATGCGAGCTTTGGCGCTGAAAAAGGTTTTCAGGCCGTTAGGTTATCCAACAATATCCTTTGTTGTTGATGGTGACGCCGATACACAGGCAGCTTCCGCCATAAGTCTAATTTGCAAATATGCCGGTATCGTCGTGCTCGACACTGTCGAACCCTATGCGCTTTTGCCTATGCTGACCGCGGTTATGAATATCTTTACCGACCCACAGAAGCCTGTCCAGGTAGAACCGAAAGTCTATCGTATTGGCGAGCCTAATGAGAATTCACCGATGATGTTTACGACGAACTTTTCACTGACATACTACACAGTGGAATCGGACGTCGAGGCCAGCAGGGTGCCGAGCTATATTCTCGTGGTTGATACAGAAGGCACAAGTGTATTGACGGCATATTCCGGAGACAAGCTCAACGAAAAAACGGTAGCTGATGCTATGACCAAATACGGCGTGGAAGACCTGGTCAAACACCGCAAACTAATCATCCCCGGTTACGTCGCTGTAATGAGCGGCAAACTCGAAGAGGCCACAAACTGGGAGGTTATGGTTGGTCCAAGAGAGTGTTCGATGCTGCCTAAATATCTCCAGGAAGTCTGGAATTAAACTGGATGCTCGTTGCTCGATGTTAGATGCTCGTAAAAGGAAAAAACGAGTATCGAGAATCGAGAATCGAGTATCGAGAATGGAGAATCGAGTATCGAGAATTGAGAATGGAAGAAAGCAAGAAGAAAAAAAAATTCACAGTACGTTTTGAACCAAGCGGTCTTAAAATAGAAGTACCGGGCGGGACGGTTCTACTCGAGGCCGCCCACAAAGCAGGTATTTATTTAAGCAGCATCTGCGGCGGTGATGGATATTGCGGAAAATGCAAAGTAATAATTGATGAAGGGCAATTTCAAAGCAAGCCCACAGCTTTACTTACGCCGGACGAAACACGTGAAAATGTCGTTCTTGCCTGCCAGAGCAAAGTCCTTTCCGATATGACCATAACCGTTCCAAAGTCTCATACCTTGGAAACAAGTCAGATACTTATGGACACAGACGCCCGCAGATTCAGCGAGCTCGCCGGTGAAGTGCGGGAAGGATTGTTTGAGCTTGACGCTTTGGTCCGCAAACTTGCCCTGGAGATGTCACCACCGACCGTACACGACCATACTGCCGACCACGAGCGCCTATATGTTGCGATACGCGAGCAGATAGATGCCCCTATAATGCAGACCGGCTTTCGCATTCTGCAGGGACTTTCAAAAGTGCTTCTTGTGACGAATTACAAGGTTGCAGTCACTATTGGTCGGCGTAGTGGAACGACAGAGGTCATAGAGGTCGAGCCGATAAAGCGCTGTAAGACGAACTTTGCCGTGGCGGTTGACCTGGGCACTACGACGGTTGTGGCCCATCTTGTTGACCTGATAAATGCCAAGACTATAGATACAGAGGCTACATATAACAGCCAGATTAACTTTGGCGAGGACTACATTCGCCGAATCATCTACGCAGAAGAGAATAACGCTTTCGATGAGATGCAAAATCGCATCGTGAACGATGTGAACAATCTTATTGTCACACTTGCAACGAGGCAAAAAATCGATTTGCATGACATAACCGCGGTAATATGTGCCGGCAACACCGCAATGGTGCATTTCTTGCTGAATTTAGACCCTACACGAATCCGCAGAGAGCCATATATCGCCTCAGCCAGCTTTGTGCCCCCAATCCGGGCGGCAGAAGCAGGCGTCCAGATCAACAAGCGAGGTTTATTATACTGCCTGCCAAGTGTAGCTGCTTACGTGGGCAGTGACATAGTAGCCGGCGTTCTAACCACGCGAATCTTTACTAAAAAAGGCATCTCACTTTTCGCTGATATTGGAACAAACGGTGAGGTTGTGCTTGGTAATCGGGATTGGCTGGTCTGCGCCTCAAGCTCGGCAGGCCCTGCATTTGAAGGAAGCGGCGTCAAGCACGGCATGAGGGCCGGTGCCGGGGCTATCGAAAAACTGACTATTCTCGACGATGGTTCTATCGAGCTTAAGACAATCGGGGACACCCATCCTGTCGGCATTTGCGGCTCGGGCCTTCTGGATACCCTTGCCGAGTTATTTACCCACGGCATCATAGACCGAACGGGGCGATTCAAATCTAACGGCCAACCAAGATTAACCGAAGGTGACGAAGGCCTGCAGTTCCAGATAGCCCCGGCAGGTAACGAGCACGAGGAAATAGTAATCACCCAGGCCGACATCGATAATTTGGTTCGTTCCAAGGCGGGTGTCTTCGCCGCCATCAGGGTCCTTATGGAGTCAACCCAGACAAAGCTCGAAGACCTGGATGCGGTTTACCTGGCTGGGGGATTCGGGAACTTCCTGAACGTTCGCCAGGCCGTTACTATCGGGATGTTACCTGATGTGCCTTTGGAGAAGATTCAATTTGTGGGAAACACCTCAATCGCAGGGGCCAAGACCGTACTGCTTAGCCGAAAAGCTCTCAAGGCAGCAGAAAAAATCGCCAAGAGTATGACATATTTTGATTTGATGAGCCATCCGGGATATATGGACGAATTTACAAGAGCTAATTTTTTGCCGCACACGGACTTGTCACTGTTCCCCTCGGTTACAAGTGTGAAGTGTGAAATGTGAAGTGCCTAAAGTGAACTCGATTTAAAGTATGAATAATAAAGAATTCGCAAAAGAGCTTGAGAAGCGAACAAGAGAATCCGCAGTGCGAATAATCCATTTATCGAGAACTTTACCGAACACACCGGAGGGCAGAGTCATAAGGACTCAAATCACAAAATCTGGAACATCTATTGGTGCAAACTATCGAGAAGCCAATCGAGCCAGAAGCAAAGCAGATTTCAAAAACAAGATTAAGATTTGTGAAAGTGAATCCAGTGAAACACAATACTGGTTGGAAATAATTGCAAAGCTAAAATGGCTACCCTGGAAAAAACTAAAAAGCGATTACGAAGAATGCACAGAATTCCTCGCTATTTTTACATCCAACGGAAAAAAATAAACTAAAGTTTGGAGTGCTCATGAGTGAACTAAAGTTAAGGAAAACCGTCACTTTAGACACTTTAGCTCACTTTAGACACTTTAGGCACTTACTATGACGACAACTATTGCGATAAGTGGAAAAGGCGGTTCGGGCAAGACAACTTTAGCCGCAATGATTATAAGGTTCCTGCTGGCCCAGGCCGACAGAAAGGCTGTGCTTGCAGTGGACGCTGACCCGAACTCCTGCCTGGGCGTAATGTTAGGCGTTCAGCCGGTTGCCACCGTTGCGGACATCCGCGAAGATGCACGCGCCAAACCACCGAGTAACGTCGGTATGGACAAGGTACGGTCGGTCGAATACGGAATACAGCAGGCGATTACCGAGGCCGAGGGTTTTGATTTGCTCACTATGGGTCGGCCGGAAGGGCCGTCCTGTTACTGTGCGGTAAACAATATGCTCCGGAAGTTCCTGGACGAATTAAGCTCACAGTACCATTATGTTATTATTGACAACGAGGCGGGAATGGAGCATCTGTCCCGCCGAACCACCAATAATGTTGACCTGTTGTGCATCGTAGCAGAACCGACCTCCATCGGCGCCCTTACCGCCCGTAGGATTTTTGACCTTGCTAAAAAATTGCCAATTGTCGTAAAGCACATCGGCGTTATATGGAACAGAGCCCAAAACCACAAACAAATAGACGGTATAGACATCTTTGGACATATACCCTATGATAAGGCCGTCTCCGAGGCCTCAATGCAGGCCAAAACGGTTTTTGACCTTGCAAATGACAGTCCCGCCTTTTCGGCGGCATGGAAAATATTCGAAGATATTTTAGTTTTAAGCTCTCAGGCTACGAATCCCAAACTATAAACGATGAACTATTCTTGGAGGTCTTAAAATGCCAGTTCCTGAAGTTGCAGAAAGATTTACCGGCTCAGTAAACCGCCTTACACTTGGGGCAACTAAAGACGATGGGGGCACTCGAACCTTAACGGTAACCGTGGGCGGAGCTCGTAATGTTGTCTATGGCGGCTCCGCAGCCGACGCCGGTGAAAAACCGGTCATCGCTATGGACGTCCTAGACAGCAAGCCCAACGATTGGCCCGACGTCCTGCTCGAACCTTATAAAGATGTGCTCGACAGTCCCGGTGACTGGGCCAAAAAGTGTGTAGAAGAGTTTGGGGCAGATTTAATTTGTGTCAAATTCGACGGCATTCACCCCGACAAGGATGACAAAGACGCCGCTCACGCCGTCAAGGTTACCGAGGAAGTATTTAAAGCAGTCGGTGTACCTATTGTCCTGTGGAGCTGCGGAAATGACGAAAAAGACAACCAGGTTATGCCCAAGGTAAGCGGTGCCGCAAAAGGCGAAAAATGTCTCATCGGAACCGTTACAGAGGACAATTACAAATCCCTGACCGCTATCGCTTTGGCCGACGGCCATTATCTCATCACCCAGGCCCCTCTGGACATCAACATCGCCAAGCAGGTCAATATCTTGGCTTCTGATATGGGCTTTCCGTTAGAGCGAATAGTAACGTTCCAGTCCACCGGAGCATTGGGATATGGAATAGAGTATGCCTATTCGATTCAGGAACGCCAGCGCCTCGCCGCCCTAACCGGCGACAAAATGATGGCTATGCCGGTCATTTGTGACGTAGGTTACGAATCCTGGCGGGCCAAAGAGGCCAAACTCACAGACGCACCGGGCTGGGGCGCAGCCAGCGACCGGGGTCCGATGTGGGAAACGGCCACCGCTGTCTGCTTACTGCAGGCCGGCGTTGATATAATTCGGATGCGCCATCCCAGAGCCGTTGCTACTGTCAAAAACTTCATCAATCAGGTATGGACTTGAAGGAAGTTAGAAAGTGACTAAAGTTAAAAGTGCCTAAAGTGCCTAAAGTGACACGTAAGTGTCATCCTAAGGTGGAGCCGAAGGATCTCATCTCCTGAGCAATAAGGAGATTCTTCGCTCCACTGCGTTCCGCTCAGAATGACAGCGAAGCTGTCACTTTAGGCACTTTAGTACAGTTGATATTGTTTCGGATTGCGAAATTTATACAAAATCCACTTTGCAAGATATGGAATAGGAAAGGAAGGTATTTACTATGATATTAATTGCAGAACGAATCAATGGGATGTTCACCAATGTCAAGCAGGCTATCGCAGATAAAGACAAGAAAGTCATTCAGGAATTAGCAAAAAAGCAGACCGATGCAGGTGCCGCATATCTGGATGTAAATGTTGGCACCGCTGCTGCTGACCAGGAAGGTACCATGCAGTGGCTGGTTGAGACCATTCAGGAAACATGTTCAACACCTCTTAGCCTCGATTCCCAGAAACCGGCTGTTATCGCAGCAGGCATAAAGGTCATTAACGCCGAGAACGGCGTCATGCTGAACTCAACACCATTGAACAAGAAAAGCGACGAAGAAATATTCGACAAATACATAGAAATGGCCAACCAGGCAGGCGCGAAAGCCAGCATTATCGCCCTTACTATGGACAAAAACGGTGTCCCCCAGGACATCGATACTCGTGTAGCCATAGCGGCAGAAATAGTATCAAAGGCGATGGAAAAGGGATTTGACACCCAGCGGCTGTTCATCGATCCCATCATTCTGCCGGTAAAAGTACCGAACGCCCAGGTCCAGCCCGGCAATATCTTATCTGCGATGGACCAGATAAAATATCTGTCAGACCCGGCCCCGCATATGACAATAGGCCTGTCGAATCTATCTCAGGGAGCATCGGAAAGAAGCCTGATAAACCGAGTATTCCTCGCTATGGCTATTTCCCGCGGCCTGGACTCAGCTATCGTCGATGTCCTCGACCAGGACCTGATGAACATAGTAGCCACCGCTGAAATGCTGATGAACAAGCAAATATACTCAGATTCTTTCTTGAGGGCCTATAGCTCAGCATAGAAAGATTAACCTGGCAAAGGCATGAAACAATAACCCGGTGAGTGGTGGAGTAGGTTATCAGGTTATTTAGGATATCAGGTTGCAGAATATCAGAAGAATAGGTTATCAGGATAACAGAAGAAGCAGTAAATCAGAAAAACCGAATTTACCCTGATAACCTGACACCCTGATATCCACGACCTGGTTACCTGATACACTAATAATCACACACCAATGAACCAAATAGCAGAATAGTGCAAAAAAAAAGCCCTACGGTTGTACCCGCTCTGGTAGTTTTCGATGATAATGCGGAACTTATGCAAATACCACCATCTCTACAAACAGGAGCGTAAAAACGCCGTGCGAAATATTTAATCAATTCGATACACGAGGAAAGGCCTATGAAGCTTGACGCAACAAAAATGAAGGACTGGCAGATCGCAGAAGCTGCCGAGGAAGAAATGAAACCTGTCAGCCAACTTGCCGAGGAGATGGGCTTACAGGAGAGCGAACTGATTCCAATGGGTCGCAAGTTGGCCAAAGTCGATTATCAACAAGCCCTCGCCCGCCTCCAGGATGCTCCCACAGCAAAGTACATTAACGTTACTGCCATTACGCCGACGCCTTTGGGCGAGGGCAAAACTACCACTGCCATGGGTTTGATTGAAGGTCTGGGCAAGCTGGGAAAACGCGTGGTCGGGGCAATACGCCAGCCCAGCGGCGGACCAACCTTCAATATCAAAGGTTCAGCAGCCGGCGGAGGTCTTGCCCAATGTATTCCCTTGACACCTTTTTCTATCCGCCTTACAGGTGATATCGACTGTATAACAAACGCCCACAACCTCGCTATGGTCGCTCTGAGCTCGCGCATGCAGCATGAACGCAACTATGACGATGCCCGTCTGGCAAAAAGCAAGCTGACACGAATAGATATCGACCCGGAACGCGTGCAAATGAAGTGGGCAATGGACTTCTGTGCCCAGGCCCTGCGCAACATCAGGATTGGCCAAGGCGGAAAAATGGACGGCTACGAAATGGACTCAGGCTTTCAAATTACCGTCTCAAGTGAGATTATGGCCATACTCGCAGTTGCCAAGGACTTAAAAGACCTGCGAGAACGTATGTCTAAAATAGTCGTGGCCTACGACAAAAAAGGTGACGAAGTTACCACTGCCGACCTTGAAGTTGACGGCGCTATGACCGCCTGGATGGCCGATGCGATAAATCCGAATTTGCTGCAGACAATTGAAGGCCAGCCCGTGTTTGTGCACGCCGGCCCGTTTGCTAATATCGCCATCGGCCAAAGCTCTATAATTGCCGATAGGATTGGAACCAAATTGGGTGACTATCATGTAACTGAGAGCGGCTTCGGGGCCGACATTGGTTTTGAGAAATTCTGGAATTTGAAGTGCCGCATGTCAGGCCTGGTACCCAATGCGGTTGTTGTTGTAGCAACCGTTCGCGCTCTAAAGATGCACGGTGGAGGGCCTGCAGTGAAGCCCGGCATACCACTAAGCGAGGAATACACTACCGAAAACCTCGAACTGGTCGAAAAAGGTTGTGAGAATCTAATCGCTCATATCGAAACGGTGAAGAAAAGCGGAGTCCGACCGGTTGTTTGTATAAACAGCTTCCACACGGACACCAAGGCTGAAATAAAGTTTGTACGTAAAATCGCCGAGCAGAATGGCGCTTTGGCTGCTGTTTCCGAACACTGGCTCAAGGGCGGTGACGGCGCAATCGAGCTGGCAGAGGCAGTGATTGAGGCCTGCGGCGAAACGAACCATTTCAAATTCCTTTATGAACTGAAGACCCCGCTTAGAAAACGCATTGAACTAATCGCCAAAGAAGTGTACGGCGCAAGCGGCGTAACTTATATTAATGGAGCACTGGAAAAAGCCAAAGCTATGGAGGCCGACCCGGCCAGCAAGACTTTAGGGACCTGTATGGTTAAGACACACCTTAGTTTGTCGCATGACCCTGACATAAAAGGCAGACCCACCGATTGGGAGCTCCCGATCCGTGATGTTCTTGTTTACAAAGGTGCCGGCTTCATCGTGCCCGTAGCCGGAGCCATTAAGCTGATGCCCGGTACCGCCTCCAATCCGGCTTTCCGGCGTATTGATGTGGACGTCAAAACAGGAAAAGTACAAGGCCTGTTTTAAGTTATTAACAATTACTGGTTATTAACAGAATGCAAGATACGAAAACTGTTCTTGTTATAGGGGCGGGTATCGCAGGTGCAACCGTATCTCAGCGACTTAGCCAGGCAGGCTTGCAGGTCCGTCTTATTGATATGCAAGCCACAATAGGCGGCCGTGTCGTCGAGATGGGCTGTAAGGCCACGGACGTCTGCCTCCGCTGCAACGTCTGCGCGGCGAATGAGCTTTTAAGAACCGTAGCCGCCTCGCCCGATATCCACATCCAGACTCTCACCCAGCTTTGCAAGCTGGAAACCGGTACAAACGGGTCCCGATATACTGCGATATTAAAACATCAGCCCTGTTTTATTGACCGGAACAAATGCACAGGTTGCCAGGCCTGTGTTACCGCATGTCCCGAAAAGTGTATAGTTTCACCGAGGTTGGCTCTGTCTCCTGCAGTGCCGGTCATTGATTACTCGCGGTGTCGGTTAGCTCTTGGTAAAAAATGCTCAGTCTGCGATCAAACCTGCCCCCTTGATGCAATTAATATGCAGGATAAAAGCTCCCAGAGTAAAATAGACGTTGACAGCGTGGTAGTAGCAACCGGCTATGAACCTTACAATCCTGCCGAGAACACTTCATACGGGCATGGCCGCTCGGAAAACATAATCACCGGTACTGAAGCTGAACAGCAGCTCGCCACCGCAGGCAAGATTACCCGACCTTCGGACGGTCAAACACCAAAACGCATTGCATTTATACAATGCGTTGGCTCAAGGACAGAAGAAGTTTACCGCCGTCCGGAGGATACTGATTACTGCTCAACTGTATGCTGTGCGTATGCTCTGAGGATGGCACAACAGATAAAATACCTGAACGAAGAAGCAGAAGTGACCGTCTTCTATATGGATATTCAACACTTCGGTAAAGGGTTCGATGACTTTTATAACAAGTGTAAAGATAATATGACCTTCGTTCGCTCTCGGCCGTACGAAATTAAACAAGGCCCGAACGATACACTGCTTCTGCGGTTCGCCCCGCAGTCTCTTCCGCAAGGTTCGGACTCTCAGGTTTGCGAACAGGAATTCGACCTTGTGGTTTTAGCGGTCGGAATTCGGCCGAGGTCCGATACGACAAAACTGGCCGAAACACTGCTGGTGCCGCTTGATGAGCAGGGATTTTTTGGTTTTAAGAATGCTTCTCCTCTGCCCGAAATGCAGCAGGAAGGTATCTTTGTAGCGGGCGCTTGTGAATCTCCCAAGGACATAAAATCCTGTATGGCTCAGGCCGAAGCGGTCAGCGCCGCAGTAATAGGTGAGGCTTAATAGGTGATTAAGAAGGCTGAACAAACTAACGGCGATGTGGGGATAGTGCTGTGCGACTGCGCCGGGACGTTGCGCAGCCGGCTCGATTTTGACCAGCTCACAGAGCACCTAAGCGGACTGGCGGAAGTAGCAACAGTAAAGCTCTGCTCGAAATTCTGCCAACAAAAGGATTGTACCAAAACGATAAAATCCCTAACACATATAGAACGCCTGGTAATAGGAGCCTGCGACCGGGAGATTTTCGATAAGACTCTCCACGAAGCAATACAAAGTGTTAATTTGAATGATGGACTTTTGTGGTCTGTAAATATTCGTGAGCACTGCGGCTGGGTCGCCAAGACTCCCAAGGCCGCCACGGATAAAGCAAAAGAAGCTCTGACCGCTGCTGTTCGACGGGTGAAGATGGCCTCAGCCGTCAAATCAAAGAAGACCAGCGTAAATCAAAATGTGCTGGTCCTCGGCGGGACTGTTGCGGCAATGCAGACAGCCACTACCCTGTCTCAACTCGGACATCACGTTACGCTGGTCGAATGCAGCGAAAAGTTAGGGGCGGCAGTGGCAGAAACGCCGGAACTTTACGGCTATGTCGCTTCTGATTGGTCCCAGACCGAGGCACTTGTGCAAAATCAAGTGGACCAGCTTATCCGGCAGGTAAAAAATGATAAGCAAATCCGCGTCCAAACCTCCTCAACCTTGAAATCCCTGGAAGGAGAATTCGGCAATTTCACCGCACTGGTTACCTCGAACGGCACAGAGCAAAAACTCTCCGCAGGAGCAATTGTTTTAGCCCCAGGCCCGGCCACGAAAAAGTCGGAACTGGCTGAATTGGTCCATAACGGCGAAGCAATTCCCAAACGCATTGCCATAGTTATGGACACCCTCGGCGAACAAGGTAAACGCGTATCGGCCCAGGTACTCTCCGCAGCAGAGCTGCTGGCAAAACGTTTCGGAGCTGAGGTAAAATTATACTGCCATAATATCCGTGTGGCCGCAACCGGCATGGAAGCCCTGTACCGGCGGGCCAGAGAAGCCGGTGTAGTAATAGTAAAATACGAATCACCGCCAACAATTTCGGATAGAGGCTCTAAAAAAGTTGTGAGTGTGGAAGAGCCGCTAATCGGGTACCAAGTTGATGAAGAATTCGACCTGGTGGTTATGGCCGATAGCGCCATCGCAGATACCTCTGAGCTTCTTAGCCTCATCGAAGGGCTGCGACCCGGTCCAGCCGACGACTTACAGGCGGACAGCGTTTGGCTTTTGCCCACAAAGACAAACCGTGAAGGTATTTTCGCTGTAGGTTCGGCGCCGGATACAGATGAGCTTAGAGACCCTCAGACTGACGGATTAGCAACAGCGAACGAAATCCACGAACTGCTTAAAAACAAACAAATAGAGGTTCTCGATGACGCAGCGGTGGTCGATGAAGATAAGTGCGTTCTGTGTTTGACCTGTATGCGGATATGTCCGCACGCCGCCATCAGTATCGATATTGATAATAAAGCCGCCTCCGTTTCAGCGGTAACCTGTCAGCGATGCGGAATATGTGCAGCCGAATGCCCCACAGGAGCTATCCAATTGCCACGATATTCCGATGAGCAAGTAGCAGCAGAGCTTGGCGACAAACCTCAAATAACAGTTTTTGCCTGTGAGAATTCCGCTTATCCCGCGGCAACCGCAGCGGCAACTATCGGTTCGCAGTGGGGACAACAAGCTCAGCTAATTCGGGTTCCCTGCGCCGGGAAAGTTGACCTGCGAGATGTCTTACGAGCACTGGAATGTGGAGCACAAAAAGTGATGATTCTCGGCTGCCACCTAGAGAACTGCCAATATCTGGCAGGCTCAACTCGGGCTGCTAAAAGATTAGAACGCCTTAATAATGCACTGGAAAAAGCAGGAGTCGATAAAAAACGAGTAATTTTTGAGCAATTAGCCTCAGTTGAGCCGCATAAATTTATAGAGTATCTGTCTGAAAACGGAGTGTAATAACAAATGACTGCACAAATTATAGATGGAAAACAAGTGGCCGCCGACATGCGGGCAGAATTGAAAGACGAAGTGGCCAAACTAAAAAAGCAGGGCATTGTTCCCGGACTGGGAGTCATTTTAGTCGGCGAAGACCCCGCCTCACAGTCTTATGTTACCGCCAAAGAGCGTGCCTGCGAAGATATAGGAATTTATTCCGATGACAACCGCCTGCCTGCCGAAACCTCACAGGAAGAATTGATGGCACTGGTTGATAAAATGAACAAAGACTCGAAAATCAACGGCATCCTGGTCCAATTGCCCTTACCAAAGGGCCTTAACGAGGCCGAGGTCCTGCTTGCAATTGACCCAGCCAAAGACGTCGATGGATTTCATCCGATGAATGTGGGCAAAATGGTTGTAGGTGAAAAGGCGTTTCGGCCCTGCACACCACACGGCATTATTCAGCTATTGATACGCAGCGGTGTAAAAATTGAGGGGGCTGAGGTAGTAATCGTCGGAAGAAGCAACATAGTCGGCAAGCCACTGGCGAATATGCTTATCCAGAAAAAGCCCGGTGCAAATGCCACCGTAACCGTCTGCCATACGCGCACCAAGGACCTTCCCTCTCACACAAAGCGGGCGGATATTGTTATCGCCGCCGCCGGTAGGCCGAATACCGTTACCGCGGATATGGTAAAAGATGGAGTTGTGGTAATTGATGTTGGCGTTAACCGCGTCGAGGACGCAACAAAGAAAAAAGGCTATCGCCTTGTTGGTGATGTGGATTTTGAGGCTGTGAAGGAAAAGGCCTCATTTATCACTCCCGTCCCGGGCGGTGTAGGCCCAATGACAATAACTATGCTGCTTTATAATACGGTGGAATCGGCCAAAAGAGCCGCCGGCCTTGAGGTTGAATAATGATAGTCGCAGAACGCAAACCAATTGAGGAAATCAAGGGCTTCCTTGCAGGCCACAAACGTATTCTCGTTTTAGGCTGTGGTACTTGTGTTACCGTCTGCCTGGCAGGCGGCGAAAGAGAGGTTACAACTCTGGCTTCTGTCCTGAGACTTTCGGATAGTTTTGAAGTTGTAGAAAATACCATCGAAAGACAATGCGATGCGGAATTCTTCGCAGCCATAAAGGACCAGGTGGCATCCTGCGACGCAATCCTGTCGATGGCCTGCGGAGTCGGGGTCCAGATGGTAGCGAACGTCTTTGGGGATATGCCGGTTTATCCAGCCCTCAATACTATGTTCTGCGGCACCAACGACGGTGCCGGCCAGTGGTCGGAAAACTGCCTAGCCTGTGGCGACTGTAAACTTGGTATCTTCGGAGGAGTTTGTCCAATAACAAGATGTTCAAAATCACTAATGAACGGCCCCTGCGGCGGCTCCGTGGACGGCAAATGCGAAGTTGACCCTGACAATATTAAATGCGGCTGGCAGCTGATTTACGACCGGCTCAAAACGTTGGATAAGCTGGATGTATTGGCTGAAAATCCTCAGCCAAGGGACTTCAGCCAAACGCACGACGGCGGTCCAAGAAAATTATCAAGAGAAGATGTGGCACAATTGTAGCAATTGAAAATATGCTTGAAGTCTGATACTCGTTAACAATTGAAACTTAAAAATCTATAATTATGAAATCTGGCAGCAATCTTGAAAAGGTATTGGAGGCTGGTAAATTTGCGGTAACCGCCGAGCTTGGTCCCCCAAAAAGCGCCGACTTTGACCTTATTAAAAAGAAGGCGGAAATACTCTCCGGCTGGGTGGACGCCGTAAACATAACGGACAATCAAACTGCAATCGTGCGAGTATCAAGCATTGCCACCGGCAAACTGGCTCTCGACCTCGGTCTTGAGCCAATCATACAAATGACCTGTCGGGACAGGAACCGCCTCTCTATCCAGTCTGATATTTTAGGCGCATATCTTTTAGGCATTCGCAATATCCTCTGCCTGACCGGCGACCATCAATGTTTCGGCAATCACCCCACGGCAAAACATGTTTTTGACCTTGATTCGATACAGTTGATTCAGATGGTCAAAAATATGCGCGATAAAAAGATTTTCGCCAGTGGCGAAGAAATCAAGAATTCAAAAAAAGCTGAGGTCAAAGAGCCGCGAATGTTCATTGGCGCCGCCGCCAATCCCTTTGCCGACCCGTTTGAGTTCCGCGTCATCCGCCTGGAAAAGAAGATTAACGCAGGGACAGACTTTATTCAAACCCAGTGCATCTACGATATGGACCGCTTTGCCGAGTGGATGAGGCAGGTTTGTGACCGGGGTCTGCACAAAAAGTGTAAAATCTTAGCCGGCGTAACCCCATTGAAATCTCCGGGAATGGCCAGATACATGCGCGACCAGGTCGCAGGTGTCATTGTGCCAAATCATTATATCGAACGATTGGCCAAGGCTGGTGACCCAAAAGCCGAGGGGATTGAAATTGTAACCGAGCAGATTCAACAACTCCGTAAGATTGAAGGTGTGGCCGGCGTCCACATAATGGCTATCGAATGGGAACAAAAGGTACCCGAAATTGTTCAAAAAGCAGGATTACGTAATTGATGGCCAAAATTTTAGAAAACGAAAATCGAAAATTGGAAACTAAAAATGGAAGCGATTGAAAGCAAAAATCTTGATTCTCAGTTTAAATACGACGTATCCGCCCATCCCGGCGGAGAGAACATCAAGCTCTGTTTCGCCTGCGGCACATGCACTGCTGGCTGCCCCGTATCGGCTGTGGATCCAGAGTTCAATCCGCGAAAGATTATCCGGCAGGTACTGCTTGGAATGCGCAAGGAAGTTCTTTCCTCACCTGTAATCTGGCGCTGCGTTCAATGCTACTCCTGCACTGTAAAATGTCCACAGAATGTCAAGTTTAGAGATGTAACAAGAGCACTGCGCGAGATGGCGGTGGCCGAAGGTCATGCCGACGCCGATTTGCTCCAGGAAATCGAGCAGTTAGACGAATTCTCGCAGAAACTCAGACGCGACCTGGTAAATGCGCTCGTAACGGACAGGAACAAATTCAAAGAACTAAAAAATAAGGCAGAAGAAATCACCAATGCGTAAAGGCCAGGCGGAATACGAAAAATGATCGCACCTACTAAAAAGAAGCGTTCGGGAACTTCAGAAAAAGTTGGAGCTGTACTCGTAATCGGCGGCGGCATCGCCGGTATTCAGGCATCACTCGACCTGGCTGAATCCGGACAGAAGGTTTATCTGTTGGAAAGCTCCCCAGCGATTGGCGGCAACATGGCCAGGCTTGACAAGACGTTTCCAACCAATGACTGCGCGATGTGCATTCTCTCGCCCAAGATTGTCGAATGCGGCCGACACTTGAATATAGAAACAATTACCTGGGCCGACCTTGAAAAGATCTCGGGCAAGGCGGGCAATTTCAAAATAGAAGTTCGAAAACATGCCAGATTTGTTGACCCCGATAAGTGCACCGGTTGCGGCGAATGTGTTGAAACGTGCCCTGTAAGCGTGGCGAGCAAATTTGAAGCTGAGGTTGGTGAAAGAAAGGCGATTTTCCGCCCTTATCCACAAGCATATCCTAACGCATTTGTCATTGACAAGGGTCTGCCCGCTCCATGCCGAAATGCCTGTCCCGCCGGAGTAAATGTCCAAGGCTTCATTGCTCTTTTGGCCGAGGGTAAATTTGATGAGGCCCTGGAGTTGTACCGCACTCGCAATCCATTCCCTGCTACATGCGGCCGAATCTGCGACCATCCATGTCAGGTGGCCTGCAACAGGGACAGATTGGATGAGGGCCTGGCAATCCGAGATTTACATAGGTTTCTTGCCGACCGTGAAATTGACCAGGCCCGGCAAGGCCAGCCTCCAAAATTGACGGAGGAGGCAAAGGCAAGACGCCAGGCGGAGCTTGTTCAAAGAGGTGCAGGCCGGCAAGTGGCAATCATCGGTTCGGGCCCGGCGGGGCTGACCTGCGCCTGGGACCTGGCTAATATGGATTATAAGCCTGTCATTTTTGAAAAGCTCGATGTCGCAGGCGGTATGTTGCGGGTCGGTGTGCCACAATATCGCTTACCGATGGAGGTACTGGATTATGAAATTGAAGCAATAGAGCAAGCTGGTGTGGATATTCGACTGAACAGCCCGGTTGGCCCCGACCTGACATTCGACGATCTATACAGCCAGGGCTTCGAAGCTGTTTTTGTTGCCACTGGGACCCACGAGAGCCGTAAATTGGGCATTGAGGGTGAGGAGCTCAAGAATGTCTTTCACGGCACCAGATTTCTGTACAATACCAAGGCTGGACAGGTATCCGATGTGAAGGACAAGGTAGTAATAATTATTGGCGGAGGCAATGTAGCTATCGACGTCGCTCGCACAGCCCTTCGCCTGGGCGCCAAAGAGGTCCACATCGCTTGTCT
This sequence comes from Sedimentisphaerales bacterium, assembly GCA_035528395.1. GTDB lineage: Bacteria > Planctomycetota > Phycisphaerae > Sedimentisphaerales > Anaerobacaceae > NIOZ-UU13. Next base: position 45,491 of record DATKYR010000192.1, on the reverse strand, counting down.
TGAATCCCCGGAGGAGATGTTCGCTTCTGATGAGGAAATCCAGGCCGCAAAAGAAGAAGGAGTCATAGTACATAACAGACTTTCGCCAAAACGCTTTATCAGCCGAGATGGACAAGCCTCAGGCGTGGAGTTTAGAGAATGCCTCTCGATCTTCGACGAAGAAGGTAATTTTAATCCAGTGGTCAGACCTGGTTCTGAAAGTACTATGCAGGCCGACTCGGTTGTTGTTGCGATCGGACAATCGGTAGATTGGGAGCTGCTGAAAGCTGCCAGCGGTCCATTGGAAACCAGAACAGGACTTATCCAAGTTGATGGAGAGACATTAGCTACGAACGTCAAACGGATTTTTGCCGGCGGAGACGTAGTCACAGGCCCGGATGTTGCAGTCAATGCCATCGTCGCAGGCCATAGGGCAGCCACATCTATCGACCGATTCTTAAATGGTGAAGATATCCGGAAAGACCGTGACGATATAGAGCCACACCTTCTTCCGAAGGACTTGGCTCCGATGCCGGATCGTACCGACAACCGAGAGCTAAAAGTTTCTATGCCCACCTTAGCAGTGGACAAGAGGATTAAGGGTTTTGATGAAGTTGAACTTGGGTACAGTCAGGAGCAAGCTATTCAAGAAGCAAAACGCTGTCTGCATTGTACGGTATGCTCCGAATGTTTGCAGTGCGTAAGCATCTGCAAGGCGGAAGCCATTTGCCACCAGCAGCAGGATACAATTGAGCAGATTGATGTTGGTGCGGTTGTGGTTGTACCGGGTTTTGAAGAGTTTTTGGCCCGGCTCAAATATGATTTTGGTTATAGTCGCTATCCCGATGTCGTCAGCAGCATCCAGTTTGAGCGGATTCTCTCGGCCTCCGGTCCGTTTGCCGGGCACGTCAAAAGGCTTAGTGATGGCAAAGAACCCAAGAAAATAGCTTTCCTTCAATGCATCGGCTCGCGTGATATATCCTGCCGTAATGCATACTGCTCATCGGTGTGCTGTATGTATGCAATTAAAGAGGCAGTCATTGCCAAGGAACATCTCAAAGATGTGGATGTTACTATATTCTTTATGGACCTCCGCGCCTTCGGCAAAGACTTTGATAAATACTACGAACGGGCCAAATCGCAATACGGTGTGAACTTTAAGCGGGCACGAGTCTGTGATGTTTACGGGAAAAACGGCAATGGCGAACTAACGGTCAAATATGCACCCGAATCCGGACAGGTGGCTGAAGAAGAATTCGATATGGTAGTGCTATCTGTCGGTCTGGAACCCAGCGAGAAGCAAAGAAGGCTGGCTTCGCAGCTTGGTATTCGCCTCGAGCCCAACGGCTTTATCTGGACCAATTCTTTGCGACCGCTCGAGACCTCGCGCCCGGGAATATTTGTCGGCGGCACGGCATCCGGTCCGAAAGACATACCCGAAACCGTAATCCAGGCCAGCGGCACAGCCGGCAAAGCCTCACAACTTTTGGCCGACGTCAGGGGAACACTTACCGTTGAGCAGGAATTCCCGCCGGAGCAGGATGTCAGCGAGCAGGAGCCGCGAATAGGTGTGTTCATATGTCACTGTGGAATCAATATCGGTTCGGTTGTTGATGTGCCGGTAACAGCCGAATATGCCAAATCCCTCCCATACGTAGTTTACGCCGAAGACAATCTTTATACCTGCTCTCAGGACACGCAGGACCATATCCGGGAAATGATTGCCGAACACAAACTAAACCGGGTGGTGGTGGCATCCTGTTCGCCCCGCACGCATGAGCCGCTTTTTCAGCAGACCTTACGTGAGGCAGGCCTTAATCCTCACCTGTTCGAGATGGCCAACATCAGAGACCAGTGTTCCTGGATTCATATGAATCAGCCCGAAGAAGCCACCGAAAAAGCCAAGTGCCTCGTGTCGATGGCAGTAGCCAAAGTAGCTTTGGTTGAGCCTTTGGCAGCAGCGAGTCTGGACGTTACTCCTTCGGCCCTTGTAATTGGCGGCGGATTAGCGGGTATGACGGCAGCCCTGGGCATAGCCAACCAGGGATTAGAGGTCACACTGGTTGAACACCAAAAGCAGCTCGGCGGAAATCTCAGAAACCTGCGCTCCACATTTGCCGAGCCGAATGTCCGGGCCTATCTGGCGCACCTTCAAGAGCACGTGCAAAAACATAAAAACATATCTGTCTATACAGGTACTGAACTCGAGAGTATAGAAGGATTTGTCGGCAATTTCCAAAGCGCTCTGAAAACCGGCTCCAAAGAAACGAAGATAGAACATGGCGTCATTATTGTTGCTACCGGCGGAAACGAACACAAACCTGATGAGTATCTCTATGGCCAGAATAAGCGAGTTGTAACGCAACTGGAGCTTGAAGGTCTGCTCGCCGACAAAGAACCCCTGTCGGGGGTCAAAACGGCAGTCTTCATTCAGTGTGTCGGCTCCCGCGAAGAAGAGCACATGTACTGCAGCCGAGTCTGCTGCAGCAATGCTGTGAAAAACGCACTGAAAATCAAAGAGCTTTCCCCGGAAACCGAAGTTTATGTTTTATACCGTGACATCCGCACCTACGGCTTTAACGAACAATATTTCCAGACCGCCCGCGATAAAGGCGTTATTTTTGTACGATACGAAGCGGACAACAAACCCAAAGTAACAGGCAGGGACAAACTGAAGCTAACAGTACGTGAGCCGCTTTTGGACTGCGAACTGGTATTAGAACCGGATTTACTTATCTTGAGCAGCAGAATCGACCCCGACAGTAACAACGAATCGCTTGCTCAAATGCTAAAGGTCCCGATGAACGAAGATGGATTTTTGTTGGAGGCCCATGTAAAGCTGCGGCCCGTCGAATTCGCTACTGAGGGCATCTTCGTAGCCGGCCTCGCTCACAGTCCGAAATCTATGGCTGAAACAATCGCCCAGGCAGAGGCCGCTGCAGCAAAGGCCTGTACCATTATCTCAAAGGACAAATACGAGGCCGAGCCGACGATAGCCGCCGTGAACGACGACCTCTGCGACGGCTGCGGAATCTGTGTGCCGGTGTGCGAATACAACGCACTGGAGGTTGTGGACAGACCGGGCGGCAAAGAGGAAGAGAAAATCGTACAAATCAACGAGGCGATGTGCAAGGGCTGCGGCGGATGTGTCGCCGCCTGCCCCAGCGGTGCGATGGAGCAAAAGGGATTCAAAGACGAACAAATGCTCGCAATGATTAAAGCTGCATTAGTTGACTAAAGCAGAAACAGTGGTACGAAATACGAGATGTGAAATGACATTTAAACCCAAGATTATCGTTTTTTGCTGTAACTGGTGTGCATACGCCGGAGGCGATTTAGCTGGTATAAGCAGATACCAGATTAAACCATATTTTCGTGTTATACGGACTATGTGCAGTGCCCGCGTTGACCCCGCATGGATTATGGAAGCTTTTCGGCTGGGTGCCGACGGCGTGATGGTGGCCGGCTGTCACCCGGGCGACTGCCATTATATCGGCGGCAACTATCGAACAAGAAGACGCATTGCCATGCTGCGTTCGTTATTAAAACAGTTTGGGCTCAATGAGCAGCGTCTGGAACTGGCCTGGATTTCCGCCGGTGAGGCCGAAAAGTTCGCCACCACTATGAACAGCTTTATTGAGCGCATCACCGAGATTGGTCCCAGTCCTTACCGAACCAGCGCCGCAGACTCCCGCCCCGCAGGTGTAGCGAAGGAGGCCGCAGATGTCTGAGAAGATAAAAATCGCCATAGCCCAGGGTGCTACCTGCTCCGGATGTGATATCGCAATACTCGATTTGGATGTCGAGCTTCTCAAGCTTTTCGAAGTAGCCGACCTTACATTTGCACCTCTGATGACCGATATAAAATACAAAGACGTCGAAGCAATGGACGACGGTGAAATTACTATATGTCTGTATCATGGCGCCGTCCGCAATAGTGAAAACGAGCATATAGCCAAACTCCTACGAAAAAAATCGACGATTATGGTCGCTTACGGCGCCTGTGCTGCCTTTGGAGGCATCCCCGGCCTGGCTAATGTCACCACAAAAAGCAAAATTCTTGATACCGTTTATGAACAGACTGCAACGACGGTCAATCCGGAACACACCCGCCCACAAACACATTATGTAAGTCCCGAGGGTCACGAGCTGGAGCTGCCCGAGCTGTACGAGTTCGTAAAGACCTTAGACGACGTTATTGATGTGGATTACATCATCGGTGCCTGCCCGCCCACAAGAGAAATGAACATAAAGCTCCTTGGCGTTGTGCTTGATTTTGTTCAGGGCAAAGCCGGTCTGCCGCCAAAAGGAATAATCTTAGCTTCCGAAAGAACTCTCTGTGATGAGTGCCCCAGGCAAAAACCCGATAAGGTCTTTATTGATGAAATCAAAAGCGTCGATTATACGGAGCTGGATCCTGAAAAGTGTTTCCTTGAGCAGGGTATAATGTGTTTTGGTCCTGCCACTCGTGCCGGTTGTGACTCCAAATGTATAATTGTTAATATGCCCTGCCGTGGATGTATGGGGCCTACAGCGGCTGTGCTCGACCACGGCGCCAGTTGTCTCAGCGCGTTCACGTCGATATTGAAGGTCAGCGGCTCAGAGTCGGAACTGCCGGAAGAAGAAATTGAAAAACTGATGGCAAAAATGCGCGACCCGCTGGGAACATTCTACCGCTTCACATTGCCGAAATCGCTCCTGCAGCGAGTGGTAAAAGAAACATAAAAATAAAACGAAATATGAGAAACGAGCTATGAGCTATCCAAAGCTTGAAGACGAAAAATACACGGTAAAGGAAAAAATTATTCGCATAGCCCCGGCCACTCGACTGGAAGGCCACGCACAGATAAACGTCTTTCTCGATGACCAGGGCGAGGTCGAGGATACTTACTTCCAGGTCGTCGAACTGCGGGGTTTCGAGGAGTTTTGTAAAGGTCGTCCGATTGAGGAAATGCCGCGAATCACAACCCGTCTTTGCGGCGTATGTCCCTGGCCGCATCATCTGGCATCAACAAAAGCCCTGGATATGGCATACAATGTCGAACCAACACCAGCCGCCAAAAAACTCCGCGAGATGGGTTACTGTGCCCATATGCTGCACAGTCATATTGCTCATATCTATGCATTGGCTGTAGGGCCGGATTTGATATGCGGCTGGGCAGCAGAACCCGGGGAAAGAAACGTCATTGGCGTGATAAACCTCGTCGGTCCCGAAATAGGAAAAAAAGTCCTGGTCAACCGGGCACACACCCAGTTGATTCAGGAAATTGTCGGCGGCAAAGCTACACACCCCATCTTCGGATTGCCCGGCGGAGTATCCCAGCACCTCTCCGAGGAGAACCGCGACAAAATCGCAAAAATGGCAGATGAGCTTCTCGAATTCGGCAAGTTCACTCTCCAGGTCGTTGATGATTTTATTCTCAAGAACAAACAACTGGTTGATGTCATTGTAAACAAGGACCTGTTCTACCACGAAACCTACTACATGGGAATGGTCAACAAAAACAACGAGCTTAATTTCTATGACGGTGACATTCGTATCATCGACCCGACCGGCAAAGAGTTCGGCCGATACGGGCCCAAAACCTACCTCGACCATATGGCTGAGCACGTCGTGCCCTGGAGTTATCTCAAGATGCCGTACCTGCGCAAAGTAGGCTGGCACGGCTTTAAGGACGGTCCGGATAGCGGCATTGTGCGGGTAGCTCCGCTGGGACGCTTGAATGTAGCCGATAGAATTCCCACGCCCTTGGCTCAACAGGCAGCCGAACAACTCTTCAGTGTCCTCGGCGGCAAACCTGCACATTTCACACTTGCCTTCCATTGGGCAAGAGCAATTGAGCTTATGTACGCTGCTGAAAGACTTAAAGAGCTGATTGAAGACCCCCAAATAACCTCCAAGAAAGTTCGCAATATCCCGACCGAAAAGCCCACGACCGGCGTCGGTATCATCGCTGCTCCTCGCGGCACGCTCATACATCATTACGAATGTGACGACAACGGCTTCATCAAAAAACTCAACCTTCTCGTCGCTTCCAGCATCAATTACCCTGCGATGAATCTGTCGATGAAAAAGGTCGCAAAAGCGGTCATCCACAAATCCCAGGTCAGCAACGGCATCCTGAATCTGCTGGAAATGGCATTCCGAGCTTATGACCCTTGTTTTTCCTGTTCGACTCACGCCCTGCCGGGTCAGATACCCATGGAAGTCAACATTTTCAACAGCAAAAAGGGACTGATTAAGACCGTGAAGCGTGAATGAGTGGATGAGTGGATGAGTGGATGAGTTTATGAGTGAAAGAGTAAGCATATCAAGTAATTTATGCATCTACGCATAAACCCATTTACAATATTTGAAATATGAAAACGCTGATACTTGCTCTCGGCAATCCAATCCTCTCAGACGACGGGGTGGCTCACGAAGTAGCCGACCGCCTGGCAAAACGTCTAAAGTCCTCATCCACAACAACGAATCCTGCCCTGAGCGAAGTCGAAGGGACGCAATACGACATAATTAAGTCTTCTGCTGCAACAATGGACATCATTCCCAAACTGGCCGGCTACCATCGGTTGGTAGTGGTCGATGCTGTTCAGCTTGGCTCTGCACCCCTTGGCACAGTGCACCGCTTTAGCCTTACTGATTTGGCCTCTACTGTCCACCCAAGCAGTCCACACGATATCAATTTTGCAACAGCCTTCCAGATGGCCAGGCAATGGGGATACCATATCCCTGAGGATGTTCGCATCTATGGAATAGAAGTGAAAGAGCTGTCCAGATTTTCCCAGGGCTGTACACCGGAAATCACAGAAAAGCTACACGAAATAGTTGAATATGTCCTCGGCGACCTTGCAGGAAATTAAAAATTGTGTAGCAATTTTTTTTAATCACATATCCAATAATTTTACTTTGTATTGCTTGACATCATTTAACTTTTGCATATAATACCCCATTCCACTCTGAAAGGTTTATAACGCTTTATTGAGGAGAAAAAGTTTTGAAAAAGATGATTTTGTTGACTGTCGTGTTTTTGTCGACTGTGGTGGGAACAGCCCAAGCCGAGGAAGGCCAATTGGGTGTTACTTTTAATTTGACTTATGTCAGCAGGTGGATGATCAGAGGCAGTCAGGTCTGGGACGATAGTGGCAGCTTTTTTGAAACCATCGACCTCGATCTCTGGTCCACCTGTTTCGGTGTATCTGTGATACATCGCAGTGCAGCCGGTAGTAGCTGGTTAAACAAACACAGAAATGACTGATAATCTTTCGTTTGTCCCGGGGATATCTCAGATAACAATGGACAAATCAGTCAATCCCAATAAAGACGTAACGTATTGCATCCTGAGTATGAAGTACAAATTCTAAATAGGATTTTTTCAGTTGACATTTTCGAGAGACCCGGATAGTAATGTGAAAAATTTATCGTTACTACTCAGGGGGAAAGTAAGAATTCGCCTGGTGGCATTAAATACAGTGTTTTTAGAACCAAACATATAATTCGTCAGAGAGTATTAAAATAAACTGTTAAAGTACAATAATCCTCAGTTACTAAAAGGAGAACGTTATGGCACAAGAAAAGGCAATTGACTCTCTTATGACAGAAAAGCGGACATTCCCACCGCCGGCATCAATCAAGGCCAATGCTTATATAAACAGCACCGAGCAATATCAACAGATGTGGGAAAAATCAATTAAAGACCCGGACGCTTTCTGGTTGGAACAGGCAAAAACCCTCTCATGGTTTAAGGAGCCAACTAAGAGCCTCCGTTATACATGGGACACGAAAAGTCGAAAAATTGAGCACACCTGGTTTGCCGACGGCGAGTTGAATGTTACATATAACTGCCTCGACCGTTATCTCGGAACACCAACCGCAAAAAAAATTGCAATTCTTTGGCAGGGTGAAGCCGAAGACGATGTTAAGAAATTCACCTATGAAGAACTGCACAAACATGTGTGCAAATTCGCTAATGTCCTCAAATCAAAAGGTATAGAAAAAGGTGACCGCGTCGCAGTTTATCTTCCAATGATACCTGAACTTCCGATAGTAATGCTTGCATGTGCCCGGATCGGTGCTATTCACTCGGTTATCTTTGGTGGATTCAGCTCCGACGCCATCGAAGGGCGTATCAATGACTCAGACTGCAAGATGCTTATTACTTCCAATGTTTCGCTGCGAGCCGGCAAGCACATCAAGCTAAAAGATATTGCCGACGCCGCACTGGAAAAAACACCTACAATTGAAGATGTAATAGTCGTTAAAGTCAATGATGACCCCTGCCACATGAAAGACGGCAGGGACGTATGGTATCACGATGAGATGGCAAATGCAGCCGAACAATGCGAAGCCGAACCTATGAATGCCGAGGACACGCTGTTTATCCTTTACACATCCGGCTCAACCGGAAAGCCCAAGGGTGTCGTCCATACGACAGGCGGATACCTGATGAACATCACCCTCACTCACAAAACAATTTTCAACATTCACGATGACGATATTTACTGGTGCACTGCCGATATTGGCTGGGTCACCGGACACAGCTACATCGTCTATGGCCCGCTTGCAAACGGCAGCACATCATTGATGTTTGAAGGCGTTCCCACCTATCCGGACGCGGGCCGTTTCTGGCATATCTGCGATAAATTCGGCGTTACCGTTTTCTATACAGCTCCAACAGCCATACGTGCTTTGATGCGCCTCGGCGAAGAATGGCCCGCTAAGTACAAGCTCGATTCGCTGAGGGTTCTCGGCACAGTCGGTGAGCCGATAAATCCCGAAGCCTGGATTTGGTATTATGAGAAAATCGGGCGCAATCGCTGTCCGATTGTCGATACCTGGTGGCAGACCGAGACCGGCGGCATCTTAATTACGCCGCTGCCCGGCGCCCATACATTGAAACCCGGCAGCGCATCTCTGCCATTTTTCGGCGTTGACCCGGTTGTTTTGCGCGACGATGGCAGTCAATGTGACGTAAACGAAGGCGGCAAGCTGTGCATACGCAAGCCCTGGCCCGGAATGATGCGCACAATGTGGGGCGACCACGACAGGTTCATTGATACATACTTTACTATGTATGACAACATTTATTTCGCCGGCGATGGATGCCGGGTTGATGAAGACGGCGATTACTGGCTAATGGGCAGAATCGACGATGTGGTCAACGTATCCGGCCACCGCATCGGCACCGCCGAGGTAGAAAGCGCCCTTGTCAGCCACAATAAGGTTGCCGAAGCCGCCGTGACGCCAATGCCCCATGAAATCAAAGGGCAGGCTCTGTATGCATTTGTTACGCTTGTAAAAGGCGTCGAGGAAAGCGAAGAGCTAAAGAAAGAGCTTATTATGCACGTCCGAAAGGAAATCGGCCCCATCGCGGCACCGGAAGCCATTCAGTTCGCACCTGCACTTCCGAAGACCCGCTCCGGCAAAATTATGCGCCGAATCTTACGCAAAATTGCTGAGAAGAACACGGACAATCTCGGTGACATCACAACGCTCGCAGACCCGCACGTGGTCGAGGCTCTGATAAAAGGCAGAGGTGAATAAACTCGCATGCCTTAACTGATTATAAACAAGCCGGACGTGTGTTTTAAAGCACACGTCCGCTCTATTTCCAATTAAGGGACCATATTTATGAGCCAAGAAATAGCAACGACCCAATCAGAAAATAAACATCATGGCTGGCGTATTACGTTTGCAGGAATGGGTATTAATCTCGCACTCGGAATTTTATATACGTGGAGTGTTATAAGCAAGCGGATACCCGAGGACTGGGGCTGGAATGAGGACGATAAATCCTTACCATATATGTTCGCCTGCCTTATCTTTTCGCTGATTATGGTACCCGCCGGCAGAATGCAGGACAAAATCAGCCCACGCATTGTGGCCACAATAGGAGGTATCTTAGTCGGACTCGGATTCATAATTGCCAGCATGACAACATCCCTTATGGTCTTCGTCATTGGCTTTGGAATACTGGCCGGCGCGGGTATCGGATTCGGCTATGCCTCTGCAACGCCGCCCGCAGTAAAGTGGTTCCCTGCATCAAAGACCGGGCTTATCGCGGGAATAGTCGTTTCAGGTTTCGGACTGGCTTCGGTATACGCCGCTCCACTGACAACACTGTTGATTGCTAATCTCGGTTTCAAGACTGCGATACTTCTGCTGGGTATTGCATTTCTGGTTGTTGTGGTTAGCCTGGCTCAAATATTAAAGCCGCCCCCGGAAGGTTATATTCCGATTAGCTCTGAACTAAGAAAGCCGGATGTTGAATCTAATAATAAGAAAAAAGATTTCTCTCCAAAAGAAATGCTCACTACCTGGCAATTCTATTTAATTTGGTTCATATATGTATGCGGTGCCGGTGCAGGTCTTATGGTCATCTCAAAACTTGCCGCAATTGCAGACAAACAGGTTGGAATAACCATGGGATTCGTGCTGGTGGCGGTGCTTGCCATAGGTAATGGGGGCGGACGAATACTGGCAGGTATGCTCAGCGACAAAATCGGTCGCAAAGCAATGATGTTTATCTGCTTTGTAGCTCAGGCCTTTTTAATACTTCTGCTCTCAAGAGCAACCGGTGAAAACGCCCTTGGGACGATACCCGCAATGGCGATTATATCAGCGTTCATCGGCGCAAACTACGGGGCAAACCTCTCGCTTTTCCCATCTATCACTAAAGATTTTTATGGTCTGAAGAACTTTGGTGTAAACTACGGCCTGGTATTTACCGCCTGGGGTGTCGGCGGTTTTATGCTGGCAAAGCTCGCCGGAGCAATGTATGTCAAGCATCAAACTTTTGCAATCGCCTATTACGGCGCTTCGGCACTACTGATACTCGCTGCGATAATGACAATATTCGTCAAAGCACCACACCACAAACTCGAAACTGCCGAAGTGTAATACCAGTTATAAATTGAAATTGTTGATTAGCCGACTAACGCTTTGTGGCTGCTCAATTGATGAATCCAGATGTATTGGAGTTCTGGATTCCGCATCAAAGCCTGCCCTGAGCAAAGCCGAATGGGTGCGGAATGACAATTCTTCAAATCATACATCACAAACCACTACTGTCATTCCCGTGAAAACAGGAATTTACAACTAAAGTTTGTGAATTGGAAATATATTCGCCTTAACTGCTTCTATTGTCGCCTCTATCACCGGCACTACTGTTTCGCGTTGAGTCTGGCTAACAACAAGTGCCCTGTCCCGCAACCCCCCCTGCCAGTCCGTACTTTCGAGCATAACACCACCGACGGCTTGACTCATATCACTGCCGCTGTCGGCCCCGGCAAGAACGCTCCAGGCCAAAGCCCAGGCTCTGACGGTATTGCTGACATTGTAACCACCGCCGCCGGTTGCAAGGATGGGTTTATCAAAACTTAACAAATGCTCGATGATCTCAACATAAACATTATTGGTCAGATACAGATGTGCAAGCGGGTCGCCCGCAAGAGCATCAGCCCCCAGCTCAAAAACAATTACATCGGGATTATATGCAGTAATTAACGGCAGGGCTATACTCTCGAATGCCTTTATATACACTTCATCGTAAGTGCCGGCCGGGAGAGGGACATTTATACAGTAACCCTTACCGCGGCCGGTACCGATTTCATTCTCAAAGCCTGTACCGGGAAACAGTGTCCTGGGATTCTCGTGGAACGATATGGTCATCACATCATTACGGTCGTAGAATGCATACGCAACGCCGTCGCCATGATGAACATCAATATCAAGATACAGGACCCGCTTTCCTTCTTCAGCCAAGACCGTACAGGCCAGGGCCACGTCGTTGATATAGCAAAAGCCGGCCGCTCGTTCCGGCCATGCGTGATGAAATCCACCGGAAGGATTAAATGCCGCGCCTGCAGAACCCGAGAGAATCAGCTTAACGCCGGTAAGGGTAGCTCCGGTAGCCAGGACCGCATAGTCATACATATCCGGAAATACCGGACAATCCAGCGTTCCGATTCCCATTTCCAGTGCTTCATTATCCCATCGGCCTTTTGCAGCGGTTTTTAATGCGTGCAGGTAACGGGCGGAGTGAAACTTCTTCAGAACGAGTCTCTCGGCAGGCACCGGCGATGCTTCACTTCTGCCCTCTCCGGACAGGAGGTCCATAGAATTTACAATCTTCCTGACCTGAACAGCCCTGTCGGTATTAAACGGGCAATCCGACGGATAGCTGAAATTCTCTAATTTCGGCGAATAAATAAAAACAGATTTTTTCGTTCCCAAATTTACACCTATTGTCGTCGGCCCATCAAATCGTACGAAATGTGATATGCGTCACCATCAAATTCCGTGTTCACTTTGTATCCTGAATTATGAAAAATAGCCAACATCGGCTTATTGCTCGGAAGCACCGTCGCATAAAACTGCTTCACACCGCGAAGCTTTGCAATCTGCGTAATAAAGTCCAGCAAAAATGTCCCCATCCCTTTCTGCTGCCACTCATCCTGGACTACAAAAGCCACCTCCGCGGCCTGTGTCTTCGGGTCAAGAAAATACTGGGCAATCGCAACAATTTCTTCGCCCGAAACACCCGGCACACACCCCACTATGGCAAGATCATTCTTGTAATCAATATTGGTCAGCCGCTGAATGTCACTATGCGGAAAAGACACCGTCCTTGCCATATACCGGGTCTGAACCGACTTCTCACTCAGCGAATACAGCATTTCCGACAGTAAAGGTTCATCCGTCGGTTTGATAGGCCTAAAGAATATCTCGGTCCCGTCTTTCAATGTATCATAATGCTCGATCTCTTCAGGATACTGCACCTGGTCCCATGACAACTCAATCTGGTCCTGGTATATATAATTCTTGGCCTTCGCCGCCTGCACCAATTCCTTTCTGAACTTCGGGTGCGCTATATTAATCAAATCCAACACGCGCTGCCTGATACTCTTTCCGTGCAAATAGGCAATGCCATACTCAGTGACAACATAATGAACATCGCCTCGCGTTGTCACCACGCCGGCGCCCTCCGTCAGGTGCGGAACAATTCTCGAAACCCGGCCGTCCTTTGCGGTAGAAGGCATCGCAATTATGGCCTTGCCCCCCCGGCTACTTGCCGCACCGCGAATAAAATCAACCTGCCCCCCGATACCGCTATAGAATTTGTGCCCAAGCGAATCCGAACAAACCTGTCCGGTCAGGTCAATCTCCAGCCCAACATTGATTCCAACCATTTTGTCGTGCTGAGAGATAATATTCACGTCATTGACATATTCGGTAGGATAAAACTCGAAAAAAGGATTGTTGTCGATTAAATCATACAACCTTTGCGAGCCCATACAAAAACTTGCCACAATCTTTCCCCTGTTCAACGACTTTTTTGCACAAGTAATCGCCCCGGATTCAATCAGGTCAATTATCCAGTCGCTGAACATCTCCGTATGAATACCAAGGTCTTTCTTATACGCCAGATAATCCGCCAGTACATGCGGTATACGTCCGATACCACACTCGATTGTGCTGCCGTCCTCGACAAGTCTGGCGATATTTTGACCGATACGGCGTAAAGTTTCATTCGATTCAGAAATAGGAATCTCGATTATGTTCTCATCAAAAGGAACCATCATATCAATAGTATCGACATGAATGAAACTATCCCCAAAGGTTCGGGGCATACGGCTATTGACCTGGGCAATTACATACCTCGCATTGCCGGCGGCTGATTTAACAATATCCACAGAGACTCCAAGACTACACAGCCCGTTTACATCGGGCGGCGTCACCGAAATCAAGGCAACATCGATGGGAATCCTTCCGGTTTCAAATTCATTAGGTATCTCTGACAAAAAGATTGGCGTATAATCTCCAATACCTTTTTGTAAAGCATCTCTAACATTGTCAGCTATAAAGAAGGTGTTCATCTTAAATTTCTCGCGGAACTTCTCATCAGCATATGGAGCGGCGCCCATCGTAAGCAGGTGAATAATATGAGCATCGTAAATGTGGTCGGAATGTTCAACTAAAGCGTTGACAAGATGCTGTGGTATGCCACATCCGGTCCCAATAAATATACTGTTGCCCGGCTTAATCAGTTTAACCGCCGCCAAAGCTGTACCTATTCTGTTTTTATATTTTTCTTTCCAGTCAAACTCCTGCATAATCATCCTTCCAAGCTTATCCTCGCATCAACTGCAATCGGCGTTGTGCCCTGAGGACCTACCACATAGGGATTTATGTCCATCTCCCGAATCTGAGGAAATTCCGTAACCAACTGGGAAAGTCTTTGTAAGCCTTCGGCTATCGCTTCTATGTCCACACCCTCCTCGCCGCGTACCCCTTTGAGAATCTGGTACGTTTTTGTGTTAATGAGCATTTGCTTTGCCTCTTCAGACGTCAGCGGCGCCAGGTAAAAGGACACATCCTTAAGGACCTCTACCATTATCCCTCCCATTCCGAACATTATCAAAGGACCAAAATGCGGGTCACGATTCATTCCGAGAATAACCTCTTTCCCGCTCTTGCACATCTCCTGCACAAGAACACCAAGTATATTAGCTTCTGGGCGTTTTTTGGGTATTCGATACATCATCAGGTCGAAAGCATCCTTAACTTCCTGCTCGTTTTCCAGACCAATCCTCACTCCCCCAACATCCGATTTATGCAATATGTCAGGGGACCAAATCTTCAATACGACCGGGAATCCTAATTGTTTGGCAATGTTCGCCGCCTGCTCGGCTGAGGTTGCGATGGAACCCTTCGGAGTTACAAAGCCGTATGCTTCGAGTATTTCCTTTGATTCGGTCTCACCAATATCCTTTGTTTTCTGCCTCTGATGCCTTTCGATAATGCCTTCTACCTTGCGACGATTTACTGGAAACAGCTTTACTACCCTCTTCGGTCTCGAGCGCCATCTGACATAGTTAGCCATTACTTTGATTGCCGAAACGGCACTGTCGGTGGCGTCATACTGGGGAATTTTCCCCTCTCGTAAAATTCTTACTCCCTCAGCCACCTTCTTTGCTCCAAGAAAACATGCAAGAATCGGCTTGAGGGGCTTTTGACGGGATGTATTGACGATTACTTCGGCAGTAGCCGCAGCTTCAGTCATTGCCTGCGGGGTCAGCAATACCAACACTATATCCACGTCTGGATCATCGAGAATAACGCTCAACGCAAACTCGTAGCGTTCAGCCAGGGCATCTCCCAAAACATCTATGGGATTATATAAATTGGCAGCCGGCGGCAGCTCAGATGCTAATTTGCTCATAGTCTGGTCATTAATCTTCGCAAAGGTAAGCCCTTTTCGCTCGATGGCGTCAGCAGCCATAATTCCAGGCCCACCAGCATTGGTGATAACTGCAACGCGAGAACCGGCAGGCAGCGGTTGATTTGCAAAGGCCTGTGCATAGTCAAACTGCTGCTTGATTGAATCACAGCGAATGATTCCCGCACGCTCAAATGCAGATTCATAAGCGGTCTCGCTGCCGGCAAGACTTCCAGTATGAGAGGAGGCTGCCTTTGCACCTGCTTCTGTTCCACCGGATTTCATCAACAGTATAGGCTTATCGTGCGAAATCCGTTCTGCTTCCCTTACAAATGCATTACCGTCGCTAATGCTCTCAAGATAACCGGCTATAACTTTCGTATCCGGGTCGGCACCTAAGGCTTTTATCACATCTAATTCATCTATATCTGCTTTGTTACCTATGCTGATAAGCTTACTAAAACCGATACCGTCTGCATTAGCCATATCAAGGATAGCTGCAAGCAGAGCCCCTGATTGCGAAAGATATGCTATGCTGCCGACCGCGGGAAGATCACCTCCGAAGCTGGCATTTAGCTTATTTGCCGGTACTATCACTCCAAGGCAGTTCGGGCCGATGACCCTGATACCGGCTTGTCTTGCGGTTTGAATAATCTGTTCCTCAAGCTCCCTACCCTCTTTGCCGACCTCTTTAAACCCGGCAGTAATAATAATAACTGCCCTTGTCCCAATCTTTGCGCACTGCTGCATAATCGCCGGCACAATCTTCGCTGGAACGATAATAATCACCAGTTCGGGAACTTGTTGAATCGATTCGAGGTCCGGATAGCACTTCAAACCTTCAATTGTATCGGCCTGGGGATTAACCGGATATATCTTACCCTTATACCCTGCCCCCATAATACTAACTAAGATTTCGTACCCAACCTTACTTTTCTGGCGGGATGCTCCAACTATAGCAACAGATTTAGGATTAAAAAAACTCTCAAGACCCATACAGACAAACATCCTTCCTAAACTAAAAGCGCTCTAAAAACCAAGGTATTCTATACTATAACGCGCCCTATTGCAAAGCTCTCTATCGTTCATTTAGTCTGCACAGGATTATTCATCAATTTACCCCCAAAGGGGAATCGTGGCAAATTCAGCGAAAAGTAATTACAAAGACAGATCACCCAATCTCTTCTTATCCATTTCATAAAAATAGAAAGAAGAAAATACCAAACAATTTATTCCTTCACGACCATCCACTTAAGACGTGGCTCCTCGTCTTCATCGACTACAGTTGCTTGCCATAACTTCAGCGGTATGTTTGGCGTACAGCCGTGCATAACCAGAAAGCGATTATCAACATGGTCGTCCAGCTTGACAAAGATATGATGACCCGGGGAGGAGGGAAGCAGTGAGTGGGCCGCATTTGCTATCTTCTTGAGTCGCCAGATATCTAAGTTTATGGTATCCTCACCAAAGAAGACCGTGGGTTTCGATGGTAGTAACATGTTTTGGCTCCTTTCAATTCAAGGATCTTTACAATAGATTTATATTTTTCAAACCAAGACGAGCAAAATAACTACCCGGCCTATTCCTTTCGGGGCAAACATCTAAATTGAGGATTTGTATCACCGTTGACCACAGTCGCTTCCCATACCTCCAAAGGTAGATTCGGTGCGCTGGCAAGCGTGACCAGGAAGTAGAAATGCCTGCCCAAAAAGTGGTCTAACTTAATAAAGATATTGTAACCTGGGTCTAAAGGAAGTAACGGGTGGGCCGCTTTTGCTATCCGATCGAGACTCCATTTTTCAGCGATGATGGTATTCTCATCAAAGAAGATTCTTGATTTTGTTGAAGGTGGCATATCTATCTCCTTTCGATGTCTAAAAGTCGAATTCTAACTTATCATAGTTGCTTCATGAACCGGCATAAAAGTCTCAGAGACTTGTATGGGCTTATAATAGCAGCATCATATTTAAACAACGGGACGTTTCGCGTCGATCCAATTGTTATCAGGAAGTGGTTGTTCTGACGGCCACCTGATTCGATAAAGGCATACAGCCCTCGACTCCCATCGACTAAGCTCCGGCCTGCGCTTGCTAACTGCTTGAGCTTCCAGTCCTCCAAATTCACAATACTTTCTTCGAAAAAGACAGCAGACTCCGGTAACACAGACATTTCTTGTCCCTTTCGACAAACGATTTTTCCAAACAAAACTAAAATATTTTTACAATTGTTAATATACCCAGAGCTATTGAAAGGATGGCGATAGCTAACTTCAGTTTTTTCGTGTTTATAATTTTCACGCTTTTGGCAGAAATAGGCACCGATAATACAGCTCCAATGACGATATAAGGCGCAAGGCTCCAGTCAACAGGATTTGTACTGATAAGAGCATATGCAATGACTCCTACTAAACATGTTAAACCTTCCGATAAAGATGTAATCCCGACAGCACTCTTGCCCTGGACTCCCGAGAGAATTTGGCCGCTTGTCACAATCGGGCCGTAACCACCACCACTCATACCTTTGTTGAAGGATGCAAGAAGACCTAAACCAACAATCTTTTTTGAAGAAAACCTAAAGTTCTTATTATAGAAAATAAGAATAACTAAGCCCATCGAGATGACGAGAACACCAATATATAACTGAAGCCAGAACGTTGGAATATTAATGGCTGTAAAAACAGCTGCTATCGTACCTATAATGCTGCAACTCGCCAGGAGCAACACGATCTTCGAGTCAGAGGAAAGAGTATGTCGTAAACCATGAAAAAAACCATAAGTGTGTATCATGCCTTTAATTTTAGATACATCCATGGTCTTGGGTTTTAAGTTGACATTCCCTTCGAAGTGATGAAAAAAACCCGCCAAAACTCCGCTGATTAGCTCTGATAGCAAAACTGCCGGCACAATCTGCATCGGAGAAAAACCAACAAGCAAAAGACCGGGCGTAAGAGTCGTTCCATATCCCATTCCCAGAGTCGAGTCAACATACTCGCAAATAAATGCACCGATAACTATCATAACAATAAACCACAATGCTAACTCCATCTCACAACCTCCCAAATGAAAATTAGTTTGTAAGTAAGTTGCATTGTAAATTCTTAGACAAGATCGGATAGTTTTAAGGCTTCGAGCCTTTCAGAAATATAATCACGGATTTCCCAAAAAATCTTCATAAGTTTCTTCTCTTTTGACAAAGGCGTATCAGAGAAGAAGTATTTGCTAACTGACGACGTAGCAGCCAGGGCACCATCCATTAATCTGATTATCTCTGCTATACTTATTTGAGACGCCGGCTTTGCTAACTTGTATCCGCCACTTGCGCCTCTTTTGGTTTTTATGTAGCGATTCTGTCTTAGGATAGTGAATAAAAGCTCCATGTACTTCTTAGGAATATCGCACTTCGAACATATTTCTTCTATCTTTATGAAACCATTTTCTTCGTTACGCGCTATGTAGATAAGTGCCAGTATCGAATATTCACTTTTTGTCGTTAGCTTCATTTAAAAACCTTTTATTCTATAGTTTCTCTATAGACAATATATAAAATACTAAAATTCCTGTCAATACAAAATTTAATTTTTTCCTATTATCAGCCATCTCACAATGTCTTTTCTTTTACTTCCGAGCCGTTTTTAACCGGTTTTGAACATTTTTTCTAAAAAAGGGCAAAATCAACCAGCTAATCTAACCTGACCTCACCTGCCTAACAGCAGGCACCGAAAAAGTTTTGTCATATTATTTGAGGTGCACGCACAACTTTTTATTTATATAATAGAACCAAAAGGCTTAAGGACTATGAAACAATCATCCTTAAAAGATTTGGAACAAATTCCCGGCGTGGGCAAAAGAATCGCTCAGGATATGGCAAATATCGGCATCCACTCTGTCGGCCAGCTCAAGGGTCAGAACCCCGATAAACTTTATCACAAACTCTGCGATTTTAAGGCAAGTCCGGTTGACAGGTGCATGCTCTATGTACTGCGCTGCGCGGTGTACTACGCATCAAACACCAAACACGACCCGCAGTTATTAAAATGGTGGAATTGGAAAGATAAGAACTATTGAGCATTGTGCTATCACAGCAACATTGGGTGGCACCCTCAAAGTTGTTCAGGAAGCACTCCAGGCTGATTCATGATTTTTACATTTTCCCGTTAGGATTTCCACTCTTTACTGATTTTGGAATCTCACTACCCGACCTCGAACGTCAAAACCGTTTTCACGTCGTCTCGCAGGGAATTGTGAATCGAGCAATAACCTTCGCCCTTCCGCAGGATATCCAACCGCTCTTCAATATACTGCCAGGTAATCACCCATCCTCAAATTGTTGACACACGCTAACATAATGCTATCACCTACAGGCTTGTTCTCTGATTCACAAAGCACTTAGCATCGTCCAGTATTTGATAACATTAATTCATCAAAAAGCTTATGCACAGAGATATTTGCTGATAGTGCTAAGCAGAACACCTGGTTTTTCAGCTTTGTCTACAAACTCGTCAGCTTCAGTAAGCAAACCATCCAAACGAGAAGCAGTCGTCTCTCCCCATCTGTGAGTTACTCCGCTAAAAATAACTATGGGCACACCCGCCAGTGCCGATTCGCTTTTAAGGTCCTCGATAGCCGTATATCCATGCTCCCCCCCCATTATTATATCCATAATAATAAGGTCAGGCTCCACTTCTAAGGCCAGCGTCTTACCCTTCTCTGCGGAAGAAGCCGAAAGTACTTCCCATCCTTGATTTGCGAAATGTGACTTAAAAGCTGATATAACATCCTCATCATCTTCTATCCAGACGATCTTTTTCTTAGCCATAATATTCTCCTACAAATAAAATGCTGTTTCCTGCATAAATCTTCAGAAACCCTTTTGTATCTGAAAGATAAAAGAATTCCCGTTTTCTCTTGGCTCAACCCATATGTCCCCACCATGTTTTGCGATAATTTCTTTGGTAATAAACAGTCCCAGACCCGTGCCCTTTACCTTCTTATCCTGGGGGACACTGAGTCTCGAGAATCTCTTGAACAGTCTGCCTCTATCTTCTTCTCCAATAGGTCGGGAGTCATTGTAAATTTCAACCTGGACTTTATCTCCGAGATCTTCAGAGTTCAGCACTATCTTTCCTTTTTCAAACCCATATTTGACTGCGTTGCTGACAAGGTTATTTACCACTATGAGCAACAAATCAAGATCGCCATTAACCCTGAACTCAGGTTGAATATTGTTGTTGACTTCCATCTGCTTTTCGGCTATCTCTCCAGCAAAAGTCTCCAGACAACCATCGAACACATCTTCTCTCAGGCGCACTTCTGCCTTATTCAACCTAAGTTCGCCTTTCTCTATCCTGCTTAGATCAAGGAATTTCTTTACAGTTTCCATGAGGTAGTCCAGGATTCTTGTAGCCGACTCAAGGGCTTGCTTCTGCTTGGAATTTATAGGCCCAAAAAGACCGTCGCGGACAGACATAGCATTCATATTTATAGTGGCCAGCGTTCCTTTTAGCTCATGTGACACAAAACCCACCAAGTCGAGGTAAGTCTCGTTCAAAGCCGCCAATCTCTCTTTCGAAATTATTAGACTGTGCTCTCTTTCACTAAGCCGTGAAGACATCTCATTGAAGGAGGCGGCAAGCGCGTTCAGCTCACTCGTCCCGGTCTTCGCATCAATCTTATATCCGAGATTTCCTTCGGAAAGTCTATTTGTTCCCGTGAGCATCCGCTTAAGAGGTCGAGATATAGCTCCTGCAAGTACTAAGGCAAGTGCACCCGCAAGCAAGGTGGCGATGAAGGCCATTGCCAGAAAAACAAAGAAAGTGCTCCTCGCCATATCAATAAAAGGCTGCTCGAGGATACCAACGTAGAGTATTCCGATGATTTCTCCGTCTATATTCCTGATTGGTTCATAAGCAGTTTTGTACCAAGCAGTAACCACAAAGGCTCTGCCTATCCATGGTAATCCTTTCACCAGAACTTGCTCGTTTACTTCTTCGGAAACTCGAGTGCCAACTGCGCGTGTTCCATCTTTTGCTTTGACGTTGGTTGAGATGCGCAGGTCACCTTGAAAGATAGTCACAGTGCCAACATCTTTTCCCTTATATTTACCCCCCTGATATACCGTCTCTTTGACCTTGTCAACGATCTTGTAGTTCCGATTAATTAAATTGCCGCCGTACAGCACACCAACGAAGTTGCCATCATACCCGAAAACAGGCGCGGCAGCCTTTATCATCATTCCCGAAGTCTGCTCAGTCTCCCGGCTCGGCTTTGCTTTTGCAGTAGGGATAAATTTTATATGCGCCCGCTCAACCAGCTCCGCCCCCTCCTTTAAGAGTTCCTCCGTTGGTACTATGACTGTGCCGGCAATTATTTTCTCATCCGACATGACCCTGCTTACAAGCTCATCCTGTGCTTGATTGTCACCACTAACAGACGGATTTCGAGACCTAACGATAACCTGCCCGTTTTTGTCGGTAAGAGTCAAAATGTCCAGGGACTCTGTCTTTCTTATCTCCTCCAGCTCCTTCTTGAGCCTTTCATTATCGTTATTAACAATGGTATCTTTTATAAAAAACCTCAAAGCAGTGAATCTTACTACATCTTTGAGTTTTTCGCTCTCTTCATGATATATCTCCCTTGCAGAGTTCAGGTCATTCTTCACTTTATCCTGTTCTCTTTTGATGATGTCGTTCTCAATGACATAGTACCAAAATACAGCCACTGATATGGCAAAAACCATAATAACGCTAAAGAACGATATTAGTATTCTTGTTCTAAGCTTTCTGGTTCTCATTCCCTATACCTTATTTTTAGCTGCACTGTCGAGTATCGCACTGAACAACTGCCTTATTGTTTCTCTATCCTATTGCCCCCGCTTCTGAAAACGTAAACTCAATTAAACGCTTTCCATAGGCCCTGCCCAACTATAACCACCTCGTTACATTGCATCAGGCTCGAAATGAAAGATTATTTTCTCAGCTCCGGCGTATCCGGCTCAATGTGCACCGTAATGTTCACCGGACGGGTAATCTGCTCATCCAGAGCGTTTTCCAGACTTTCAGATATTTGATGAGCGGCGGCTACGTTCAAATCCGGGTCAACAAGGATATGCAGGTCCAGAAAAACTTCTCTGCCGACCGTACGTGTCCGCAGCTTGTGCCACTGGCGTATTGAAGAGTTGGCGTTAATCACATCTCTTATACGCTCGATAGTATCTGAATCGACGGCACCTTCTGTCAGTTCACGCAGCGAATCGCTAACTACCATGACTCCCACCCAGATAATCATCAGGCCAACGGCAATAGCAGCGACCTGGTCGCCATGACCAAAACCAAATTCCAGCGATATAACTCCTATCACAACCGCTACTGAACTTAAAGCATCGCTGCGGTGATGCCAGGCATTGGCATAAAGTGCGGGGCTATGAGATTGAATCGCGATTTTTTGAGTGGCTCTATAAAGCCACTCTTTAGCGGCAATTGAAACTATCGCGGCTATGAGAACTGCGAGCCGAGGGGCGGTAACTACGTCTCTGGCTATCGCCATAGTGGCGTAGTAAATCATTACCCCCCCTACAAGAATTAAGACTAATGCAATTAACCCGGCTGAGAAAGTTTCCGCCCGCCCGTGCCCGTAGGGGTGGCTCTGGTCAGGTTCTTTCGAACCCAGACGCAGGCCCAATAGCACAGCTACATCAGTGGCTACATCAGAAAGTGAATGGACCCCGTCGGCCAACAGTGCCAGCGAACCTGCTAACGAACCAATGACGACCTTGATAACTGAGAGGGCAATATTTACTACGATGCCAATATATGTGATAGATTTTATTTGCCTGCTGGCAATTGTATGTTTGTCGTTGCGCATCAGCCTATCAACCCAACACTTCTTTGCGTATTTTCAAAACCACATCCACGTATTTTTCAGCAGTACGCCGGTCTTTCGCCTCAACGATAATCCTCATTACAGGTTCGGTATTACTGGTTCGCAAGTGCAGCCAGCCATCGTCGAAATCAAATCTACAGCCGTCGCTTATATCGAGTTTTGCATCGGTGAAAGTTTTTTTCGCCGAATCCAGGATTCGCCGTGCCTGCGATTTATCCGCGGCGAATTTATCTTTGCTCATATAATAGCCACCTATCTCACCAACCAATTGGCCTATCGTTTTTCCTGTTTCAGCCATCAACTGCAGAACAAGAGCGATACCAACAAGGCTGTCGCGGACCGGACCCACTCGCAAATCAATCACACCCCCGTTACCCTCTCCACCGATGATACAATCGTGTTCTAACATCGCCGCGGCAACATTGGCCTCGCCGACAGCAGTACGAATAACCTGACCGCCGGCCCTCTCAGCGATATCATCAATCATTCTTGAAGTCGAAAGATTCGTGGCCGCTTTACCTGTTCGCTTGCTGAAAACATATTTTGCCGCCAAAGCAAGAGAATACTCCTCGCCGATGTAGTTCCTGTTTTCGTCAACAATTGCCAATCTGTCGGCGTCCGGGTCCTGAGCAAAACCGATCTCGGCTGCTTTGGTTTTTACTATTTCACAAAGGCCCCTTAAGTTCTCGGCAGTCGGTTCAGGCCCATGAGCAAACGAGCCGCTCGGCTCATCGTTTATCGCAAAAACTTCACAACCAAGTTCAGCTAACATCTTTTTAGTAACCCGCCCACCAGCTCCGTTGACGCTGTCCAGAACAACTTTGAATTTTTTCGCGGCGATTGCCCCCCTGTCAACAATCGCCAAAACCTTAGCGATGTGCGTAGTATCGGTCTGCTCGCTGGCAGTTACTTTACCGCAATCAGACGAATTGACAAAACCAAAATGTTTATCGAAAAAATATTGCTTTATTTGTTCTGCTGCATCGCTCGGTGGAGCAACACCGTTGCTGAGCAATAGTTTTATGCCATTGTATTGGGCAGGATTATGCGAAGCTGTTACAACTACCCCACCTGCACAGCAAAGTTCCCTCAACATAATGCCTACGCCGGGCGTCGTTACTACCCCCAAATCAATCACGTCAATCCCTACCTTACACAATCCTTCTGCAACAGCGGAACCAAGCTCTTGGCCGCTGGGTCGCGAATCCCTCCCAATACAAACCGACAATCTATCCTTTTCTCCCGCGTAGTTCTCTTCTAAAAATGTCCCGAACGCACAGCCGTAGTCAGTAGCGACAGAAGCATTAAATTTCTCACCCACGATGCCTCTCATTCCACTGACACTTATTATTAACTGTTCAGCCACATCGAAAACTCCATGTGCCCATCGCAATAACGCAACGATTATGTCATTGCGAGCGTTTTCTCACCGTCATTGCGAGCGAAGCGAAGCAATCTCTTTTATATTTAGGAGGAACCTGCGGTTTCACCGCAGGTTCCTCCGACAAGTTACAAGCATCGAGCCTTTGTCATTCTGAGCGCAGCGAAGAATCTCATCACTCACCACTCACTAATTAACCACTCACCATCCTGCGAGTATCGAGCATCAAGAATTAGTCCAGTTTGCAGACATAAATCTCGTTCACGAACTCAAGCTGGCCGAGCTCTTCAATCGCTTTTGCATCGGGTTCCTTGTCGAGACTGACGGCAAGAATAGCCTTTCCCTCTGCCGGCTTTTGCCCGACGCCCATAGTGCAGATATTGATATTATGTTTGCCGCAGAGTGTTCCGACCGAACCGATTACGCCGGGCTTGTCGTCGTTAAAGATAACCAAAACCGCCCCCTGCGGCGTCATTTCAATATTGAACCCATCGATTTCAATAATTCGCAGCAGCTTCCCACCAAAGACCGAGCCGGTCACCGTGCGTGTAACCTTATCCGTAACGACCTTGGCGCTAAAACTTGCAGAGACGTCTTTGGACTCGGTATTTTTGGTCTCGTCTATGCTTATCCCGCGCTCTTTGGCTAAAACTGGAGTGTTGACCATATTCAACGGCATTTCAAAGTGTTTTTGCAGCAACCCAATCACAAAATTAAGAGTAACCTGTTCAATGGCCATTTCGGCAATCAAGCCGCGATACTGCACCTCAACTCCCTTGATTTGGCCCGGCCCAATCGTGCTGACAACGGTCCCGATTCGCCGCGCAAGTTCTGCATACTGGCTAACAATCGGCGAGACAGCACCAGTCGTCGACGGAGCATTAAGGGCATTCTTGACCGGCCCGCCTTTGATAGCATCAACAAGGATTTGAGCTGCTTCGACCGCAACCTCAATTTGGGCCTCTTCTGTGCTCGCGCCTAAATGCGGCGTAACAATGCAATTCTCAAATTCTGAAAACCGTGTATTCTCCGGCGGCTCCTTGGGATAAACATCAAGAGCAGCACCGGCGATACGCTTCTCGGTAAGGGCATCATAGAGTGCATCTTCGTTAATAATTCCCCCGCGTGCGCAATTGATTAACCTAACAGTCGGTTTCATCTTTTTTATTTGTTCTGCGCCAATCATATTCAAGGTCTGCTCATTCTTCGGCACGTGAACGCTGATATAGTCAGCTTCCTTGAAGATTTTCTCCAGGCTATCACTTATCTCAACGCCGATTTTTCCCGCATCAGGCGGCGCGGCTAAGGGGTCAAAGCCCAATATCTTCATATTGAATCCTTTTGCCATTTCTGCCACAGCCATACCTATCCTGCCCAATCCTATCAAGCCGAGCACTTTATTGTTCAGCTGGTTACCCATATATTTTTTTCTGTCCCAGGCGCCCTCTTTTAAGCTGTTGCAGGCCGGCACAACATTTCGGCTCATCGCAAGTATTAACGCCATCGTATGTTCAGCGGCACTGAGGGTGTTACCGCCGGGCGTATTCATAACCAGGATCCCCTTTCTTGTGGCCTCATGGATGTCGATATTATCAACACCTACGCCCGCCCGGGCGATTGCCTTTAATTTACCGGGACTACTCAAGACCTTAGCCGTAACCTTCGTACCGCTTCGGATGATTAAACCGTCGTGTTCACCGATAATCTTAGCTAATTCATCTTCGCTTATACCGGTTTTAACAACAGCCTCAACGCCATCCATCGATTTGAGTAAATCGATACCTTCTTGTGCAAGTTTGTCTGTAATCAGAATTTTAATCATTGTCCAATTCCAAAAAATAATTGTTCCATTTTAAAATCCATATTTTAGCCGGACTTCTAATAATTGCAAGCGCAGAAAATTTATGGACACATACAGAAGTGAATATGTTACAAAGCAAAGCGTGGCAACCTCCTTCTAAATAATCAATATCGTAGATTTACCTTTGCTCAAAAGCCCGCCCCCGGAAGGGCTTAATCAATTATAAACGCTCATTAAATCCTACAAAGAAAACTATAATTCTCTTAGCTCAACTAAAAGAATTCTACCCTAAGCCACATGCTGAGCAATGTCGAACGAGCAGTCGAATGTCCAGTCGAATCATCCATCACCCAGCTATTTCTCATTATCCACCCATTAAAAACTCACTACTCACTTGTGAATTTTTTTATAAATTTAGCGATCTGCCCTTGACTTTTCGAGCCTTATTATTGATTTGTTTTGGTTGATTGGGCATATTTCGTCAAAAAGTACGTATTTTTTAATTTATCTGAAAAAAATGCCAAAAAATACGATAAAACGCTCATTTTCAAAATCGTTTTAAACCATCATAAGCATTTATTTATCATATACTTGTAAAATTTTTCAAAAATGTCTGAAAAACTAAATGTCCATACACTTACCCCTTCACGTGCTCTCTTAATCAAAAATTCGCTCTGACCCATAATTCCCATACTACCTATTTTTACGCATCGCTGCCCTCTATATACACTTCTTGCCCTCGAATTACCATCCTTTTTTCGTAAACAGTAGCCTTTCGTTCTTTAAGCGTTTAATAAAATTTTCCTACTTTGTATAGCTATTTATTACAGCCGGCAAAACGTCAAAATAGGCATCTCTTGCAGTCTGAATAACTAAATGTCCTATGGATAATTTATTTGTCAAAAAGGTTTTGATGTCGTATAATAGATTGGATTCAAAAAGAAATAGTTAAAGGGAAGACTCTGATGGGAAAGATGAAAGAAGCACAGAAGCTCCCTCCTGTAGAGCAGTTAAGGGGCAGAACACTCGGCAGAATACTCATTAAAATGGGTGCGCTGAGCAGAGACAAGGTCCATGAATGCCTAAAAATCCAGAACCAACGGCAAGGCGTAAAAATAGGCCAGATTTTCCTTGAACTGGGTCTTATCGATGAAGTCCAACTACAAATGGCACTTGCGGCACAACGCGGAATGGAATATGTGAGCCTTGATGGTGTTGATATTCCTCCTGATGTGGTCGAAAAGGTGCCGGCGCAAATGGCAAAGACATACCACATCGTACCAATTGAATACAATCGAGAACAAAATGAATTGACCGTTGCCCTTGACAGCCCCGATAACTTCAGAGCTACCGACGATCTAAGCACACTGATGGGTTTTAAGGTCACTGCGAAGATAACCGACCGTGATGTATTGGAAAGTGCTTTGACGAAATATTATGAGACAAAGGACGAAAATATCAATGAGCTGATAGATGAAATACAAGGTGACAGTTTCCTTGCGGAATTTGAGGGCAGAAATCAAAGTATTGACCTGGATGAATTGAAGGAACTATCCGAATCGAATCCCGTGAAAAAACTGCTGAACCTGGTTTTGCTGCAGGCGATTCGTGACAAGGCCTCGGACATCCATTTTGAGCCGTTTGAAAATGAGTATAAGATGCGTTACCGCATTGATGGTGTGCTCTACGAAATGGTTCCTCCACCAAAATACATTGCTGCTGCTCTTAGCTCACGTATAAAGGTTATGGCAAACCTGGACATCGCTGAGAGACGTCTGCCGCAGGACGGCCGAATATCACTGACGGTTGAGAGCAATCCCATTGACTTGCGTGTTAGTGTTCTGCCGACAATGTTCGGAGAAAGTGTTGTATTGCGTGTTCTGGATAGAAGCCAGGCCATGTTTGATTTGGGAGCACTTGGATTAAGGCAGGTTGAACAGGAAATGATCCGTAAGCTTATACACAAGCCTAACGGTATTATAATTGTTACCGGCCCTACCGGATGCGGCAAAACTACCACCCTTTACTCAGCTTTACATGAACTTAATGATATTGGGACGAAGATAATTACCACTGAGGATCCGATAGAATACGACATTGACGGTATTGTTCAGGTTCAAATGAAACCGTCTATTGGCCTGGTATTCGCAAGGTGCCTTCGGTCAATTTTGCGTCAGGACCCCGATATTATATTAGTTGGAGAGATTCGTGACCTTGAAACAGCAGAGATTGCTGCTCAGTCCTCTCTGACAGGCCACATTGTATTTACCACCCTGCACACAACCGATGCCCCAAGTTCGATAGCACGACTTTTAGATTTGGGGATTGAGCCGTTTCTTCTTACCGCTACTATTGAAGGCATCGTCTCCCAGCGATTGGTGAGGAAAATATGTGAAAACTGCAAAACGGCATTCGAGCCAAGTGAAGCGCAATTAATGGAGTTACAACTTACGCCGGATGATATTAAAGGTAAGAAGTTTTATTATGGCCGTGGTTGCAGCAAGTGTAATGGTACCGGTTATAGAGGTCGAACGGGTGTTTTTGAGATTATGGTATTCAATGATGAGATACGAGACTTGGTTATGAATCAGGCTTCGACGGCGGTTCTGCGTGCGGCGGGTCAGAAAGGTGGTATGAGGCTGATGCGTGAGAACGGCCTGGAGATAATATATGACGGCATTACTACTATAGACGAGGTCGTAAAAGAAACGATAATGGAAGAAGCATAGATATGAATCTGGACTTAATAGATAATCGTCCATACAAAGGAGGTATTTAAAATGCCGGTTTTTCAATATGCAGCGCTGGATGCACAGGGCGTAGAGATAAAAGATGAGATAGATGCTCTCAGCCAGAAAGAAGCGATAAGCAAGATACGCAATATGGGATATTTTCCCACGAAGGTCCGTGAACGCGGTGTGGGGAAAAAAGCGGGAGCGAAAAAAGCTGCTGCCAGGCCGACACGCAAGCGAGGTGCCGGCGGCAAGGTCAAAATCAAATATATAACACAGTTTGCAAGACAGCTTTCGACGCTCCAGGATGCGGGCCTGCCCATTTTGCGGTCGTTGAGGATTCTCGAGGAACAGCAAAAGTCGGGGACATTCAAGAGGGTTATCGGTTACGTAGCCGATGACATTGAGGGCGGTTCCACGCTCTCGGAAGCTATGGCCAGATACCCCAGAACCTTTGACCGGCTGTTCACCGGTATGGTGGCGGCAGGTGAGACCGGCGGTGTGCTGGACCTGATATTGTCTCGTGTGGCTGACTTTATGGAAAAGGCCCAGAAACTCAAATCGCGAGTTAAAAGCGCAATGGTATATCCGGCGGTGGTTCTGGGTGCGGCTTTCACTATTCTCTTGCTGTTGATGAAATATGTGATACCGCAGTTTAAGACAGTGCTTGAGGAGATGGTGCAAGGTGAATTGAATCCTGTAACGACTACAGTGCTCGGCGTAAGCAACTGGATTGCAACACAATATGGCTGGGTGGTCATAATAGGCATTCCGTTTGGATTAATTTTCCTGCTCAGGATTGTAAGGAGGTTTCACGCCGGCAGATATGTTCTGGATTCCTTCAAATTGAAACTTCCGGTTATGGGGCAGATTACCAGTAAAGTGTCAGTTACAAGGTGGACAAGGACACTTGGAACATTGATTAGTGCAGGTGTGCCGATTCTGGATGCCATTACTGTTACGCGTGAGACTGCGGGAAACGAAGTTTTTGCCAATATGCTCAACAATGTCCACAACTCCATCAGACAGGGCGACACGTTTGCCGGCCCGTTACGGCAGTCTAAAACCGTTGACTTAATCGTCTCCAATATGGTTGCCGTGGGCGAGGAAACAGGTGACCTGGACAAGATGCTTTTGAAAGTAGCGGACAACTTCGATGAGCAGGTTGACGTGCTGGTTGCCTCGTTAATGTCGATGCTTGAGCCGATTATAATTATTGTGCTTGGCAGTATCGTTATGACTATCGTCCTATCGGTATTTTTGCCAATGATACAGGTAATTACAAGCTTAGGCTCGCAAGCATAAGAACCGAATTAATAAACGAAACCTTTAACTGAACAGTAAGGAGAAAAGAAATGAAGTCAATTGTCAAACAGTCCAACAGAAAGGCGGCATTTACCATTATAGAGCTGCTAACGGTTATGAGCATTATTGTAATTCTCATAGGCGTTCTTGTGCCGGCGTTGAGCAACGTCAGGAAGTATGCCCAGAAGGTCAAACAAATGGCGCAGTTTAACAGCATGCAGTCTGCCATAGAACTTTTCAATAATGAGCACGACGGTTATCCACCTTCCGGTGCGATGGACGGAGCCGGTCAACCCTACTGTGGTGCAATGAAGCTTTGCGAGGCAATGATGGGACGGGATTTGTTAGGCTTTCACCCGGATTCTGCCTTCAGAGCAGATGGTATGGATGTAACCGGCACAAGGGATATATACCTGCCAACAAAAGAAAATTTGAGTGCTCGACTCGGACCGTTTCTTCAGCTCGACAATGCCAATGCCTATAGGCTGGTAGATATATACGGTCCCAGTCAGACAGCTCCTTTCCAGGAAAATATTTTTGTTTTATGCGACGTATATACACGTCAAATGAGAACGGGTATAAAGTCCGGCATGCCTGTACTTTACTACAAGGCAGAGACGTCGAACAACCTGCATGACCCCAACACCGCGCCAACGCCTCAGGACAATATGGGTAATATCTACAATTACTGGGACAATCACGCTTTGGTTAATCTCGGTAAGGCGTGGGAAGAAGCAGGTAAAGCTACGACACATAGTCTTTCAGAACCTGCAAGGTTCTACAGAAATACAAGGAATGAAAAGATTATCACGGTGCGCCGACCTTACAGGACTGACTCTTACATACTGATATCAGCAGGCTATGATGGCGAATACGGTACTGCTGACGACATATGTAATTTTGAGTGGAAATACAGAGAATGACGGCTTCGGGGAGATGGAACTTTGAGTGTTTAGTTGTGAATTGTGCGAAGATTCTTCACCTTCGACCTTTCGGCTTCGCTCAGGGCTGAAGGCTTGTTTCGCTTCGGATGGCAAAAAGGCATAGGAATATAAAGAGGGAATAACTGTGAAACGAAAAAGGACAGGATTTACAGTTGTTGAGCTGTTAGCGGCTCTTGGGATAATTGCGCTGATGGTCGGGCTTCTTATCCCTGCTTTAAGTATGGTGCGCAACACGGCAAGAGAGACAAAACAAAAGGCACAGTTTACGACAATCGAGCTGGCTCTAACGGCCTTTAAAAACGACTATGGTGACTACCCTGGGTCTGACTGGCCATTACCGACGGCGCCGGGGAGTGGTTACTGTGGCGCACAGAAGCTCGCCGAAGCCCTTGTAGGCTGGGACCTGTTAGGATTTCATCCGAAATCGGATTTCAGGTCTAATGGGCGTAATGACGATGGAGAGTTCATATATGATGCTAACAATCCCATTTTTTTTGACCAGAGAAGAGGTCCGTATCTGGAGCTCGCCACCTTCGATGCTTTTAGATTAGGTAATATCTCAATTCGTGAGCCCGGCTTGTTTTTTGATACCAGGCCTTTGGCACCGAATACTTTTGTACTTTGCGACGTATTTGGCGCAAGGACAATAACGTTATCTAACGGCAAGACGGTCAAGGCGGGGGCGCCAATTCTTTATTACAGAGCAAACACTTCAGGGAAAACAATACGTGATATTTACAATGCTCAGCACAACGACGTCCTTATTCAGATAAAACAGCAGGCAGACAACATAGAGCAACCCTTATCCAGACCTGCCGGTCAGTTTCAATATTTCTATGATTATATCAGAGACCCGAAGATAAGCGCCAGACCCTGGCCTTACAGGCCTGATTCTTACATATTGATTTCAGCGGGGGTAGATGGTATTTACGGGACAAGCGACGACATTCGCAACTTTGGAAATTAAGCCCCCCATAACAAATTGCTCGCTTTAGTGTCTTGTCATTCTGAGCGAAGCGAAGAATCTCGCTATCTTAGGCAAGGGACCCTTCGCGGAGTTTGCCCTTGAGCGAAGCGAAGGGCTCAGGGTGACATAGAAGATTTTAATTGAGCAAGCTAAAGCTATGAAAAGTTACAAATACAAGCATGGCGTAACCCTTGTCGAGATACTGGTCGTGGTAGCTATAATCGCGTTGCTGGCTTCAATGGTAATCAGCATCGCCACTCGTATCGATAATCAGTCCAAAGAAAGGTGCCTCGAAAGTACTTTTGCGCTGCTGGAAAGCGCGTTGCAGGAATATCACGAATACACAGGTAAATTTCCTGAACAGCCTGAAAAAGATTTTATAAATGCGCTTGTACATTCGGAATATCTTTATAACAAGCTAAGCTTGATACCGGAGTCTCGGAAGATATTGGAAAAAATCGCCGATTCCTTGCTAAAGAACGAATTCGGAACTGCTGAGACGCCATTGGAGATATATGACCCGTGGGGGATGGTGCTGGATTACAGATATGTTCCCGGTGATAATTTCCCGGAACTGGTATCGGCCGGGCCGGACAAAATTTTCGGCACTGCTGATGATATAAATAACAGGTGACAGAGGACAGATAACAGAGGACAGAGGACAGAAAAGAATATTGAATATCGAACAAGGAATATTGAAGTAAGAAGTTGAGATTGCTTCGCTTGGCTTCGCCTGGCTTGCAATAACAATGCTATGAACCATAAACCACAAATCAAATCCGGTCTTACATTGACAGAAATGGTGGTTGTTATCGCAACCATATCGCTGCTCGTTGCTATTGGTTTGCCGGTTATGCGTGTGATTCGTGAGTCATTCGAGTCTGGGAGCGGCGGAAAGAGTATGATAAGCGCCGCTTTGTCCAGCGCCCGTGCTATCGCTGCTAAGGAACAGCATTACGCCGGCATACGGTTCCAGCAGGATTTGGCCGGCAACCAATATATGGTCTTTATAGTGCACGATTTTGAAAAAACAGGTTTAAATCCTGGTTTTCGGGCGGTTGAAGGACTTAAGCCAATAAAGCTGCCCAGGAGTTTGGGTGTAATGGATTTGATGGTCAGAATCAAACACGGTACACATTGGACCGACGCGGAAGACCTCCTCGATGAGCCGCTTAAGGCGGCCTACCTTGATGATACGAATCCGCAGAATTTTGGGCTGGACCGAAAGAATAAATACATTACGGATACGTCCAGTTTTTCGATTGTTTTCTCGCCGAGCGGCAAGCTGATAATACACGATGTTCGCGTGAGAAACAGAGATGGAATTTACCAGCCAAATAATGTCCTCTCCGATAAAGTATCGATGGATAGTGTCTTCAATTCCCCTGATAATATAACAAATTACGGGGTGGGTATGTTCATTCAGGATGACTATGCTGAGTTGGGTTTGGGGGCGGAATCGAGCCGAAACATGTTCGTTATCTATGACAAAATCCGGTTTGATAAATTAGGCCCGACGGAAAGGTTCAATTATTTAAGTAGTCTGGAACTGGTCTATATAAATCCATACACGGGGACGATAATTTCGACGGATTGATGAGCCTATGAGAAATACTCGACAATATAATGGTTTTTCTCTTACCGAGGTTTTGTTAGCTGTTGGCACGCTCGCCATCGGGATGCTTTTCATAAGCGGCACATTCCTCACCGGTATTTATTTTGCGACCATTTCCACTGAGCGAACCACCGCGGCGGTAGCAGCCGACGAGGCCTTTGCAAAAATCAGGTTGTACGGCTTTAATTTAACTGACCCGAATCTGGTGGCTGACGAACTGACACCGTTCGAAGTGTTAAATCCCATCGCCGCTGACGAGTTTGCATATCCTTCGACAAAGCGCTTGGCCCAGAAGCAGTATTACTGGTCTGCGTTGTGCAGGCAAGTGAATTCTACCCTGACTAACCGGCTTGTGCAGGTAACAGTTTTTGTCAGCAGAAAAGTTGGTAACAGAAGCACGTATCCGGGCGGGGCGCAAAGGCCTGTTCCGGTTAAGCTTAGTGTTTCAATTGTTACCGGGGCTGGCAACGAAAATAAGCTCATGATAAACGTGGCGGGTGAGGAAACTTTCATCAATGGCGGTTGTACGATAGCGGATAACCAGACAGGCCGGCTTTATCGAGTCCTGCAGCGTGATGCCGCTACTCCTAACATAATCATGCTCGACAGGGTTTGGCAGGGTGGGCTGAGTGATTCGGTGTGGGTGGTTCCCCCACCTCTCGGCGGCGGCAGATACCCCTGCATTGCGATATATCAGAAAGTAATCAGATTTTAACCACAGATTACATAGATTAAAGAAGTGATTCCACCGTAGGTGGACATGTGATATTGATGAGTGAAGATTAACTGTTTCTGTGAACTATGAATTACAAATCACGAACCAATAAAGCCTTTACTTTAATTGAGCTTTTGGTGGCTGTTGGGATTCTGGCTGTAATTCTGTCTTTTGCGAGCGTGATTTTCAAGGTCAGCATTGGAGCTCATCGCACTGCAATCGCGAACGCTGAAATTATGCAGAAACTGCGGGCCATTACCAATCAGCTCAATACCGACTTTGAAGGCCTCAGGAAGGACGGGGAAATTTTCGTAGCGTGGGTGGCCAAACCGGTGACTGCCGCTGATTATAAGGATAACGACCTCGACGGGTATGAGAGGTTCGACAGGATAATGTTTTTTGCGGATGGTGATTTTCAATCTTATAAGGTTAACCCGACGGTTCGCGGCAACGTTGCAAGAATCTGTTATATGATTGCCAGGAAAGGTATTGTCAGGGCGGAGGGGCAGGACAGAACCAAGCGGGTGCTTGCAAGAAACGTGCATATATTAACGGCTGACCCGAGCCTTGCCGATTTTTTGGACCCCAACAGCTTCAGTGATGCACAATGGTTTGAGTGGAACAACCGGTATGAGTACGACAAGATATCTTTAGAGGGCTGGAAGGAGATTGCGTGGGAGAACAAGAAGAATATGCTCTCTGCTATGAGTGATATTACGGTTGACACCAGTAATATCAACGAATCAATCAGGGGAGTGACGGTTGAACCGGCGGACGCGAATTCAATCCATATGCTTTTTTGCGAGGGCGTGGGAGAGTTCAAGATTCAGGGCTGGTATGACGCCCAGCAGCAATGGTTACCTGAGGTTGACCCAGATGGTGACGGGGATTTGGCAGATACACACTTCTTCTTCTCTGACCCAAATAGTGTTCCCGGAGTGCTGTATCCCTATCCCTCTACCGGAGTGGTAACTATGAACAACATCAATTATCCCAGAGAGCAGGTGGATGAGGCGCATTTTAACGCTATCCCGGGGCTTGGACGGGCGCTTAAGTTCACTTTTACGTTATACGATTCCAAAGGCATTATAAAAGAAGGCATGACTTTTACTCACATTGTTTATTTAGACAAGTAATTTGATAAAAAATGAAAACAGTAAACAAGAAATTTCGTAGGAGTACGTTTTCTGTCGGCTCGGCCCTTATCCTGGCGGTGGTCTTGACCAGTCTTTTGGCTATTGTCGGTGTGCTGTTTGTAATGATTACCCGTATTGACATGATAGCAACATCGGCCATATCGGAAAATAAAGAGCTGGAGTTCGCGGTTGAAACAGTCATCGCAAAGATATCGCAGGAATTGGCTTCAGATGTCCCCGGCTCAGCAGCAGAATATCAGGATTATCCGGGACCGGAGGATAAATGGCTGGCGAGTCTTGAGCCTTACGAATCGAACGGTGATTATTACTGGCGGCAGATAAGCGACGTTACAGGATATTTAGCCGGCTATAGCAGTGACATACAGGCAAAGGTTGTGGGTGAGTATGACGCGATAACCGATTTCAATAATCTGGTTGCTAATGCCGATGCCGACGGTGACGGTGTGGGCGATTCAAAGTGGATTAAACTTGATGATATGACCTCCGGCAAAGGCAAACCAATTTATGCAGCCATCAGAATTGCTGACAATGGGGCAATGCTAAACGTCAATACGGCTTATAAATTTGACATGAGCGATCCTAACGCAACTATATTCGACATCGACGGTTCAAGCCAAATGCAGATAAATCTTGTGGCTCTGGCCGTCCGAGGGGACAACCCTCCGACCCCGGCGAAAGAAACGAGTCTGCTTAAAGCAAGAGCAAACAATGGTGTTGGTGTTGACCCGCTGGATTTGCGTAGCTACGAGCAAAATGTTATCTGGTATTACGGTGCGCCAAACGGGGCTTATACGCCTTTTGATATTTCCGATGAGCTCGAGCTTCGTAACAGATTCCTGTTGAATCATACCGGTATAGACACCCGGCTGGAAGATTGGGGTGTTGAATTCAGAAATAATACTTTGTCCACCCCTTTAACATCAGGCGGGGAACTACTGGATGCCTGGTTTAAAAGGGCCTATGATGACGGTGGCGTTGACCCAAATTATTATGCGTATCGGCATATCGCCACCACATACAATATGGACCGGATTATTAATCCAGCCGGCTCAGAGCTGAACGATGGAAAGATGATTAATGTCAATACGGCGGATAAAAGTTTACTGTATGATGCAATATATGCTGGGCTTTTGGATACCGACCCCAACTTTGTGATTGTGGATGCCAATGGATTGGCCGCTCAATTGGCGGTCAATATAGTTGACTTTCGTGATAACGATACAGAGGTAACTTATTTGCCGGTCGGGCAAAAGACATATTACGGCTTTGAGGCCCAGCCTTTTATCAGTGAGATAGCGTTCAGTGTCGGCGGGACGGATGCAAATGATTCGACGAATAATGAGTTTGCGATCGAGCTTTATAATCCGTTCGACGTGGATATTCCGTTGGGTAATTTCCGTCTGGAGCTTCGGCGTCAAAATGGCGATGTCGCGAGCACGATAAATCTGGCCGGCTATGGTATAGCAGACGGCAGCCGATTTGTAGTTACCAACGGCTCTGCCGCTTCGAGCGGGTTTGGTGTCGCAGGTTTGATGGGGACGGGTGGGGGCAAGGAAGACCCTAATCTGGTATTAGCAACATATAGTCTTGTGAGTACGGATCCGCCAACGTATGCCTTAAATGAAAGATATGACATTTACCTTCTGAGGACAACACTGGCTGAAGAGCTCTATCTTGACAAACAGGAAACCGAAGATGAGTGGTTTGACTGGGCCGCTATTAAAGGTACGAGGCAGTCTTACTGCAGGCCTGACAACGACTGGGACGTAGTGTATCAGAATTTGCAGACTGCGGCCGAGACATTGGGTGGAGCGAATGGCCTAAGCGCCGGACGAAGGAACT
This sequence comes from Sedimentisphaerales bacterium, assembly GCA_035528395.1. Taxonomy (GTDB): domain Bacteria; phylum Planctomycetota; class Phycisphaerae; order Sedimentisphaerales; family Anaerobacaceae; genus NIOZ-UU13. The sequence continues at coordinate 7,958 of DATKYR010000192.1, read as the reverse complement.
ACAATCTTGCAAATTCGGTGGATTCTTTTGTTACGATTGGTGATATAGCAAGGGTCCTTAAGGTGGGGCCAGGTGCCGACCCGTGCGATATGATTGGTATGCGAGTTGCGTCAGAGCCCGGCGAAGAAGTCGTTCGGCTTGATTTGCAGAATCCGGCTTTTGCGAATATTTTTCAGTATCTGACGGTCATCGACCCGGCATCCTTTGGCCGGGGAGAATATGAAACGAGAATAAAAGGCCGGATAAACGTCAATACTGCTCCGTGGTTTGTGATAGCGCAGCTACCGTGGATGTCCCCTGCAATCGCCCAGGCAATAGTTGCACATCGAGATACAGTAGGAGGTTTTGAAAGTACCGGTGAGTTGATGCATGTTCCCGCAATGGGCTATTACGCTAATGACCCTTTGTATAGTGCTTTCGATTTAGACCGGTTTCCCGACCTTACACCGGGCGATGGAGCGGTTAGTGATTTTGAAGAGCGGGACGTGATTTTCTCACGGATTAGCAATCTTGTAACTGTACGAAGTGATGTTTTTACCGCTTATATTCTCATTCGTATCGGCGTCGACGGCCCACAAAGAAGAGTCATAGCAATACTCGACAGAAGCCAGGCCAACTCTCCCGGCGATAGAGTGAAAATCGTTGCATCGCACCCGGTATCGGACCCACGATGATTGCAGAGTTAAGACTTTAGAAGTTCGAGTAAGCTGGGGTGGACTTTTTTGTTAGCTGCTAATAGCTGAAATTGCTGAGCTTCATAGCTTTCCAAATCGAGGGGAAAGATTTTTCCACCCTGCCAGTCGGTAACGATAGCTCCGGCGGCCTCAGCGATTACGGTTCCGGCTGCTATGTCCCATAGCTTCGGGTCGGAGGCAATAGTGGCTATAAGGCCGCCCTTTGCCACGTATGCCAATTGCAGAGCGGTTGTGCCTAAGTTTCGGAATCTTGTTCGCTGCATAATTTCACATACCCAACCCGGTACACCATTGTCAAAATGGCTATCCAGACCAACGCTTGAAAATTTATCCATTGTTTCTTCGCTTGCAGTTATTCGCCTGTTGTTCAATTGTGCCTCGCCGCCTTTTACAGCCGTGAACATTGAATCTGTAGCCGGCTCGAAAATCACACCTACAATGGGCCGGCCCTGGTATATTACCGCGATGCTGATGGTGAATAAAAGCATGCGATGTGCAAAATTGTTTGTTCCGTCTATGGGATCGATGACCCAGAAGAACTGCTCGTCGCCTCGTGGGAGCTGTTTGAATATCTTACCCTCGCTACCTTCCTCGGCAATAAAGCCGTGGTCGGGATAGTTCTCCTTGATTCGGTCGATGATTATCTTCTGGCATCGTGCATCGGTCTGGGTTACAAGCTCGGTGGCGTTCTTCACTGAGGCCTTGATGAAATTGATTTCTTCCATCGCGCGCTGGCCGGCCAGGTGTGCTGCCACGATAGCTGTCTCTAACATTCTGCTTAAATCTCTCTGCTCTAATGGCATATTCGTATCTCTCAACGCGTACTTCTTCGCATTTTTTCAATAACTAACGGTTATTAGTCGTTTCTTGACAGAATTACCCGGTTGCTCTATTCTAACGTAGTTATGCCAACAAGCCAACAGGTAAATAAGTTGAAAATTTTTATCCGAGCGTCATCTCGCCAGCGGATGGCAGCGGTGATTGTTTGCCTGGCGGTGGTTGGTTCCTTCGGATTTTTTGCGCTGGCGGGACATTATAATATCGATATGGGACGGTGGCTTGGCTACTGTGGGTTCCAGCAAAGATATGGGTTGCCGTGTCCAACCTGCGGAATGACTACTGCGACACTTGCCTTCGCCCAGGGCAAAATCTTCGAGGCGTTTTATATCCAGCCGGCCTGTGCGTTATTATGTTGTGTGCTGGTGGTTATAGCGTTTTTGGCTTTTGTTATAGCCGTTTTTGGGGTGTATTTCCGCTTTTTAGAGCGTTTTTTTAGAGAGGTTAAAGTAAAGTATATCATTTTAGCCCTAATAGTTATTATTGCTGCCGGCTGGGCGGTAATGTTGGCTCGGGCACTGGCAGCAGGTAATTGACTTCGCCAAAAGGCGGCGGATTTCGCCCGGAGCAAATCCCGCTACCCGCTACCCGATCGGAGTCGAGGACAGACTCCACAGGCAAAAACAAGGGCATATCTGGCGACTTCGACTACGATCTCGATTATTTGGGGAGAGATTGCTGATTTTATATGAGGGTGTTGAAAAAGGATGCATAATTCGGCAGATTTTACTTGACGGGGAAGTAGATAATTTGGTATAGATGACATTAGTGAAGCTTGCGCCTGCACAGTCCGACATCTGTGTATTTTGGTCTCACTGCGGGTGCAATTCCTGTAGTTTTTCGAATAAGAGGAGGAGTTATTATGCACGGCACAAAGTTGCAGCGAAAGCGATGTGCCTGGCGGTTATGTTTTTGCATTTCAATTAACAATCAATATTAATTTTACGAAGGAGGATTATTATGTGTAAGCAATTGATTTATCTTGTAGCTTTTGCTTTGGTGCTGAGTGTGGCAGGTAATGCCTCGGCTGATATCATCGCCCACTGGAGGCTCGATGACGGTTCCGGCACCATGGCTGTGGACTCTGTCGGCAATAATGATGGAACCCTGCGGGGCGACCCAACCTGGGCAGCCGGCTGGATAGGCAGCGCGCTGGAGCTCGACGGAGATGATTATGTGGAATGCGGGAATAGTGATGAATTAAATATCACTGAGCAAGTTACACTCTCAGCATGGATAAGACCTGACCCGGACTTTAACTACCCCGACTGGTCCGGCATTATCATGAGGGGCGGACCAAATATTGACACCTTCGCATTTTACTATAATGGACCCAGCCAGCAGCTCGGATTTAAGACAACCGGCACTACTCCCCCCTGGATGGCCATAGCAGCCACCGGTCTTTTCGACGGCGAATGGCATCACGTCGCTGCAGTGTACGATGGGGCAAGAAAGCCCGTATACTTAGATGGTGAAGAGATCGGAACAATGGATTCTACAGGTATGATAGAGACCAGTAGCGGCCGTTTGCTTCTGGGCGCCGGAAGAGATATAACCCCGCCGACCCATCATCTTGTCGGTTTGATAGATGACGCACGCATCTACGACGAGGCGCTGCCGCCGGAAAAGATTCAGGGTACTATGCAAGGTGGTGAAGGATATCCGTATGCTTTGGGTGCCGTCCCGAAAGATGGTGCCCTGCATGAGGATACATGGGTAAACCTTTCCTGGAAGGCGGGAGATACTGCGGCCTCGCACGATGTATATATGGGCGATAATTTTGACGACGTTAATGACGGTGCCGAGGGCACGTTCCACGGCAATCAAACCTCAACGTTTGTTGTCGCCGGCTTTCCCGGATTTCCTTTCCCGGACGGCCTTGTTCCAGGGACAACTTACTACTGGCGGATTGATGAGGTTGAGGCTGACGGTGCTACAAAACACAAAGGCCATATCTGGAGCTTTTCGATTCCTCCCAGGACAGCCTATGCACCCGACCCGGCTGATGGTGCCGAGCTTATAGAGACGGATGTGCAGCTTAGCTGGACGCCAGGTTTCGGTGCAAAATTGCACACTATATATTTCGGCGACAATTTTGATGATGTGAACAACGCAACTGGTGGACTCCCACAGGGAATTGCAACCTATAAACCCGGAACACTTAAATTGGCTAAGACTTACTACTGGCGTGTCGATGAGTTTGATGCCATTGAGACATATAAAGGCGACGTCTGGAGCTTTACTACTCAGGGCGCCGTCGGAAACCCGGACCCGGCTAATGGTGCTGTAGATGTAAAGCATACACCGATTCTTACCTGGTCGCCGGGAATCTATGCCGCTTCGCATCAGGTCTATTTCGGCGCTGATGAAGATACCGTGAAAAATGCCGATACAGGTTCACCGGAGTACAAAGGCACCGGGGACCTTGGTTCTGAAAGCTATGAACCCGGAAAACTTGAGTGGGTTGCCACTTATTATTGGCGAATTGATGAGGTCAATAACGTCAATCCCGACAGTCCGTGGAAAGGCAAAGTCTGGAGTTTTACGACAGCCAACTTCCTTGTCGTGGACGATTTTGAGTCCTACAACGACATTGACCCCCCTGAACCGGAGAGCAACAGGATATTCGAAGCGTGGCCGGACGGTTATGATATCCCGACAAACGGAGCTCTTGTTGGTAATGACCTTCCTCCTTATGCCGAGCAAACTATCGTTCACGGAGGCATCCAGTCGATGCCGCTTTACTACGACAACAGTGTTGGGAACTCTGAGGCAACTCATACGCTGACTTATCCGCGTGACTGGACCGAAAAGGACGTTAACACATTGACACTTTCGTTCAGGGGTGATACGAGTAACGCTGCTGAGCGGATGTATATTGCTCTCAACGGCAGCGCGGTGGTCTATCATGATAATCCGAATGTTACGCAGATACCTATCTGGACGGGGTGGAATATCGACCTGCAGGCGTTTGCGGACCAGGGCGTGGATCTTACTAATATCAACACGATTGCCATTGGTTTTGGTGACAAGGCCAATCCCGTAGCAGGTGGTTCAGGTACGATGTACTTTGATGATATTCGATTGGCTACCGCCGCGGCTCGTGTCGGAAGGGTCCTGTTGTTTGCAGATGATTTCGAGAGTGCGGTTTTGGGGACGACCGTGGAGGAATCCGCAGGCACCGAAGAGGTCTGGACGGACACGCCACCTGCCGGTTGGACCGTTGACAATAGCGGCGTTCCGGGCGTCGGCGACCCTGCTGTGGATGGTGTTACAGAGTGGGCCGGCTGGGCCTTCGCAAATAGAGATTGGTGGTTTACAGTCGATCCTCAAGGCCGTGACAACTTCCAGTTAGGGCAGGGCACTATTGCTGTGGCCGATCCGGACGAGTGGGATGACAGTGCTCACCCGGCGGACTACAACGTTGCAGAGGACCCCTATGATACATGGCTCAGCACGCCTGCAATTGATATCTCCAATGTTGAGGCCGGTACGATTCAGCTCGAGTTCGATTCGAGCTGGCGTCCGGAGTTTGACGGCGACTATCACCAGAGCGCGATTGTGACCGTCTCCTTTGACGGAGGGGAGGATATTGAACTGCTCTTGTGGTTGTCAGACCCGAGTTCTCCGAATTACAAGCCCGAAAATCTTGCCTACGAGAACGAGACGGTTGTGATCGAAGTGGATAATCCCTCATGGGCGAAAAGCATGGTTTTGACGTTCGGTTTGTTCGACGCCGGCAATGACTGGTGGTGGGCGATTGACAACATCAAAATCAGCGGCCTTGACAAATAGAAAGTCATCGTCCTTTCCGAGGATGGGAAGGTTGACTTCAAGGACTATGCTGCTTTGACGGAGCGGTGACTTTATGAGCAACTAAGGATTTGGACCATTTCGGGGCTTATACCGAATCATTCGGTATAAGCCCCTTTTAAAATTGGTTAATGATGAGGCGCCGAGACAGAAAACATACGACAGAATACGGATGACAGAAAAGAAAGGAATATCGAATCCTTCGACAGTGCTCAGGACAGGTATCGAACAAGGAATGCTGAATGATGAAGGTTCTTAGGCAATTGTGAGGACTGGGAGCTGAAGGGAGGACCTTCGTTCACGCTCAAGGCATGCACGAAGGCATAAATAAATCGAGAGATTTTCCTTGACGGGGAAGTAGATAATTTGGTATAAACGAATAGTAAAGCTTGTGTCTGCACAGATCCTGCCCTGAGCGAAAAAAGCTTGCCCTGAGCGAAGTCGAAGGGTCGAATGGGCGGGTATTTGTGGCTTTGAGGTCATCCAGCCTGTTTCGGCTTGGCTCGTCAAGGTCGAGCGAGTCGGAGCGGGGCCGAGTCAGGACGGGCAGGCACAATTCTTGCCGGGCTGCGGAGGGCTCCGCCCCGACGAGTAGTTTTCCAAATAGAGGAGGAGTTATTATGCCAGGCACAGAGTTGCAGCGAAAGCGTCGTGCCTGGCGGTTATGTTTTTTGCATTTCAATTAACAACCTATATTTATATTTTGTAAGGAGGACTATTATGTCTAAGAATTTGATTTATTTGTTTTCATTTGTTTTGGTGTTAGGAGTAACTGCAGGCGTGACGAATGGCGGAAGTCTCTGGGGATACTTTCCTATCAATGAGAACGACTTAAATGATTATTCAGGTAATGGGAACCATGGAACGGCAGTAGACGGCCCGGTAACGGTACTCGATGCCGAAAGAGGTTGGGTTGTTGCGTTTAATGATCAGCCCAATCTGCCGAGCCGTATTAACTGCGGAACTGACGACCCCTCGGCCAGCGGCGAATTGTCCGTTTCCATCTGGATAAAATGGGATGGATTGAATGGTAACTGGCAGGGAATGGCCGGTAAAAGCTTCCAATATGAAGATAGAAGGTGGATATTCCAGCTTCAGGACTCTGATGGTATGATCCAATGGGGAGGTACAGACCAGGATAATCTGCATATATTCAGCACTGTTGCTCCGGCAGCAGGCGAGTGGCAGCACGTGGCCGGTACGTGTGACGGGAGCTATTCGAAGGTCTATATTAACGGTGAGATAGTTGGTGAAGGGCCCGGTGGATTCCGACCCGATGCCGCCCTGGAGGCAAACGTCACACTCGGTTTCGGCGAAGACCGCGATGACTACGACGAATCATTCAATGGCCTTATGGATGAAATCTACATCTACAACCGGACGCTGTCGGATAACCAGATAGTGGACCTGTTTCACGGTATCCCTGCATCGTTTGTAAAGGCCGATAACCCGGTCCCGGCTAATGGTGCTCTTCATACCGATACATGGGCGAACCTCTCGTGGTCACCAGGAGATACTGCGGTCTCGCACGATGTATATGTTGGCGATAATTTTGACGATGTGAACGAGGGCATCGCAGATACTTTCCATGGCAACCAGGCCGCGATGTTTATTGTTGTTGGTTTTCCCGGATTTCCTTTTCCGGAAGGCCTTGTTCCGAGTATGACTTACTACTGGCGGATAGATGAAGTCGAGGCCGATGCTACTACAACACACAAAGGCAATGTCTGGAGCTTTACAGTTCCCCCTAAGACTGCCTATGCACCAGACCCGGCTGATGGTGCCGAGTTGGTAGACCCGGATGTGGAGCTTAGCTGGACGCCAGGTTTCGGTTCGAAATTGCACACAGTATATTTCGGTGACAATTTTGACGATGTGGACAACGCCGCTGGCGGACTTCCACAGGGAACTGCAACCTATTCTCCCGGCACACTTAAAATGGCTAAAGCTTACTACTGGCGGGTAGATGAATTTGATGTCGTTGAGACGTATAAAGGCAACATCTGGAGCTTTACTACTGAGGGAGCCGTCGGAAGCCCGGACCCGGCTAATGGTACTGTGGATGTAGAGCATACGCCGATTCTTACCTGGACGCCGGGAGTCTATGCTGATTCGCATCAGGTCTTTTTAGGCGTTGATGAAGATGCCGTGAAAAATGCCGATACGAGTTCACCTGAGTACAAAGGCACCGGGAACCTTGGTTCCGAGAGTTATGAATCCGAAAAACTCCTGTGGAATACCACCTACTATTGGCGTATTGATGAGGCCAATAACGCCAATCCCGACAGTCCGTGGACAGGAAAAGTCTGGAGCTTTATGACTGCTAACTTCCTTGTCGTGGACGATTTTGAGTCCTACAACGACCTTGACCCCGATGACCCCGAAAGCAACAGGATATTTAATGTGTGGTTGGACGGATACGACGACCCGACAAACGGTTCTCTTGTTGGTTATGAGAATCCTCCATTTGCCGAGCAAACTATCGTTCACGGAGGCAACCAGTCGATACCGCTTTACTACGACAACAGTGTTGGGTACTCTGAGGCGACTTTGACGTTGACTTACCCGCGTGACTGGACCGAGAATGGTGTTAGCACTTTATCGATTTGGTTC
>DATKYR010000191.1:0-6596 GCA_035528395.1 Sedimentisphaerales bacterium | reverse complement strand
TGCATGCCAAAACCTCCTTTGTTTTGGTTGTAAGTTCCTTTGTATACGTTGCTTACATATTAGCCAAAACGGAGGAGATTGCAAGTAAATAATGAGCGTAACTCATTATTTAATATAGAGTTAGAATAACACAGAAGTCATCTTATTATGCGAAAGGAGATGAAAAACGACGGCCAGTCGGACAAAAGATCAATGATTTGGTCCGGCCCGAAGAAACCCTGTACGTTTACAAGCCGGGCTACAAGGCCTTTTTATTCTACGTGCGTGAGCCGATTGAATACGTGATAAAACATGAGCAGATAACTCCTGATATCCGTTATCTTCTGATGAAAGAATCGAACTGGCAGGAATTACAAGACTGTGAAACCTTGAAATCTCGAGAGGTCAAAACTCTTTTTAAGTTTGAGTATCGACATAAAGGAACCTTCCGCCTGCTTGAGTTGAGCCAGGGAAAAAACTAAGATAATCCCAGAATTACAGGGCGGTTTTCAAGTTGAGCTTTATCCTGATTCAATCTTTAGCTAAAGAAAGAATTCCTGAGTTATTTTTATAAATTACGGCGTTGGCAGTTTTGGCAGCGGTGACGGAATTTCGGAAATCACTCCTTCTTCTACGAGTTTCTCGGCCAGGTAAGGCATGTTTTCATTCAGAAAGGCTGGAAGGTATGGATTACTTTTGTACTTCCATCCGTACTTTTTTAATTCCTTAAGTACAAAATCCGCATCTTTCTTTTGAAAAAAGAAACGATACAGGACAACGACTCCGCCGGTTCTCTGTGCGCCGGCGGAACAATGCACAAGAACAGGTTTTCTCTCCTGTTTTGCCTGATAGATCGTCAAAAGCGATTTAAGATAATTGTTCACATCGCCGGTCCCGTTCCCCCCTAAGGGGAAGTTGTATAAATCAATACCAAGCTCTTCGGCGACTTTTTTCTCTGTCTGCTTGTCGTAGTTTTGGGGGTCATCGCCGCTCATCATGATAATCACACCGATGTTGTGTTTTTGCAAAGTTTTTTTGATAACAGCTGCAGAGATTTGCCCGCTTCGATAAAGCACACCTTCTTCCACAACTCCGAAACGTTTTGGAAAGATGCGGTACTTTACGAACTCATCGTATGCCCAGATTGTCCCGCCGATAATCAAGATTATCAGAATCAGTCTTAGATGTTTCCGTTTTTGTTTTGTGTTTTGTGTGTCACCAGATTTTTTGCTACCCATAATTATCTACCCATTGGATTTTTTATGCTTCTTTTTGTGAACTGTGCCGGAACATAAGCATCAGATTCCGAACATACACTACGTTATTGAACAGAAACGCAACGATAAAGACCGGGTCTTTACGTACAATCGCATAAATAAGAAGAATTGTACTACCAAAAATACGGTAGTGTCAAGAATCTTGCGCACATTTTTGAATAAGGTTCTCTCAATCTGGTTATCTCCTTACCATGCCCAGCCCATGGGCTGGGACGCTTAGGCTAGAGTCCCCAACACAAAACCATTGTGGTGTCGACAGACCAAACGTGATTTGGATGCCAGGCGGGAATTGATCTGGCCTCTATTTTCTCTCGAGTTTTCGTAGATATAACGGAGAATCCATCAGGCTTTCGAGGTTTGGGCCTATTGAGAATATTGCGAACCGTAGAGGCTGAGATAAAGATGTTCAGCAGTGCCAGCTGGTTTGCAATCCGAACACGTCCCCAATCAATATTTGATTTCGTGATTTCCCAGATCAGAACTGCGATTTCCAGAGGTGTTTTGTTGGCTGAAATTCTGGTGTGCCTCGTATCATTGATCTGATGGAGCCAACGGTAAAGAGTGGATCGGGAGACGTCTAGATGCTCTGTCACTTTCCGTCTGGCTATCCCAAAGGTTTCGATATGCCAGAGGATAAACAATCTCTCTCGAAGTGTGTATCGCGGCTTTTTCTGTCGCTTTTGAATCCGCTTCTGGAGAATCGACACCTGCATTTTGAGTTGATAGACCTTATCTTCCAGAAAGAGGATCCCCTTGTCTTTTTCACTAATGTCCATGGTGGCAAGACGTCTCAAACTGCATTTCCGAGCCCTTCCTGAGAATCGAGCAGCAATTAAGGCTGCTTTGATGATCAGCGATACAGCAAAGTTGATGATGTCGAGGTTCTTGTTCATGATGTCTGTTTTAATATTTCTCCAAGGTATATAGAAAGCCAATTTGAGACAGAGATTATAGCAGAAAGTGGGTAAAATGGCGAGCGAGGAGCCCAAGGGCGTAAATGTCTGTTTTGTAAAAGGTTAGACTAAATGTCACGTGGTACTATTGGCCCTTGACAAGCGCACGCCGTACGCCTTTTCCCCGGCAGCCCTCTAAAAACGTTGATGACTGCCGCCTTGGCCAAGCCCTCTGCAGGTCTTTCAATTCTCTTTCTCTCGCGTCCACCGCCCCACCAAGACAATGAGTTTTGGATTGGGGTGGTTGCGTTTTCGTTCTGTACTGAACGTGGCAATCTGCTCCCATTCAAAGGACATCTCTACAGTCTGCCCTCGTTGAACATTGATCGCAAAGTACCCCAAATCATCAGGCAGATCTCCACTAGTCTTCGGTATATCCAAAATGGGTATAGGTTCCCCATACCAGTAGACGAATTTCTCATTAATCTGTCCGAAACTGACCAGCTGAGTCTGTGGGGATAAACTGCGATGTAGAGCGATCACGTCCGGGCCAATGTTTTCCGTTCTCCTGGCTGTGGCGTTGACTATGGCACCGTTGAAGCAGATCGCCAACATGGACGCGATGGCAAACGTGACGACCACTTCCTGCCCCGTCCGTCCTAGTGATACGTAGCGGAAAATCGATGTGACTCCAATCACGGTGCAAATAATCCATACGGTCATCAGCGACCACGACTGCGCGAGCGCATGGACCCAGTGGGCGTCACTAAACTCCGCTACGAGTGTCGCCATGAGGAATGCTGTCACAAACCCCGCCAATATCATAGCCATGACTCGGACGTAACCATACCAGAATTGCCTGAGAAAGCTCGTTAGATCGGCTGCCAAAGCCTGCTGGACCACCACACCGCAGAGTACAGCCATTAAGGGGTACATTGGCATGATGTAGCGATGATGTCCTCCTTCGCTAATCCACACGGGAAAGAAGATAACCACCATCCCTAAGAGCACGAACAAGACAGCTGACTTGAGCTTTCCCTCCAGCCGCCAGAATCGTCGGTTGCACAGACCCAACAACAGCGCCGACCACGGAAGGGTAGCGCCGAACATGTTGACAGGAAACTCCACTAGGTGCAGCAGCAGCTTGTGAATATCAGTGTCCATCCGACCGACGTAGGGGGCCAACCATATCTTCTGAGTACCGTCCCAGCCCGTCACCAGATAGAAGGGGACCTGCCAAACTCCGATCATAGATAGAAAAACGACAATGCCGAGAACGTGAGACCAACACAGCAGGTATCGCCAATCGCGCCTGATCAAGAGGAACAGATACACGGTACCGAAGAAAGCCACCGGTCCTTGTGATCCCTTAGCGAGTGTGGCCAGGGCGGCCACAGCGGCACCAAAAGTCCAAGTCCATATCGGCCGCCAGCGTTGCGAGTAACCATGATGCCACACCATCAGTGCCGCAGCCAGGAGCATTGCGAACAACCCATCAGTCTCCGCACGTCGCCCCAGATCAAAGACATGGCCCATCGTCGGGTAGGCAACGGCCGCCAGGAAGGCGGCCGTATCGGATAGGAATGACTTGGAGTACCACTGTATTATCAGGGCGGTGACTAATGTGACGATCACCATGAAAAGGCGGACCGTCAGCGGATCGAGGGGGTGAATCCATTTATGAATCACCGCGAGAGTCCAATACTGCAAAGGCGGCCTGTCAAGTCTCGGCACGCCCTGGTTCGTGGCGACTAGCCAATCACCGCTTCGGGCCATTTCAATTCCGTGCAGAGCCCGGCAGGTCTCTTCACCCATCAGCGGCAGACGCGTCGGGGCAATGCCGTAGCCAAGGATAACGACGGTAGTCAACAGTATGGGAGCAAGCCACCAGGGTTTCTGTGACGGCTGGGCAAGCTCGGGTGCGGCATCGCCGGTGTTCGGTGATTTGGTGTTCTTGGCGTTCACAGTTCGAGGATCTCCTTCAGAGCCGTGAGGAGCTTGTCGTTTTCATCTTCAGTGCCGATACTGATTCGAAGTTTATCCTCAAGGCCTGTTATGTTGAAGCCGCGTGTGGCGATCAGGTAGCCCCAGACGACGTGCTTGGCAACCTGCACGGGGAAGATGGACCTGTAGGATTCGAGTTCATCTTTCGTGTAGTTCGGGAACGCTAGGCGGTCAGGATCGTCGACCTTGAATCGCTTGCCGTTTTCGTAACAATCCCAGTAGTACTTTCGCCAGTCGTTGTCGTCTTTATCCTGAGCGCGGATCTGGTCGAAGAGCGTGAAGAATTCCTGCTCAGGCTCGCCCAGGAGAATCGCATCATAGTGCTTTTCATGTATGTTGTTGAAGTTGCGGTTGAGGTAGTGACTTTGGCCAATGCCTATCAGCAGAGGTTTGTTTTCGCGAGCTCTGACCTTTTCGGCGAATTCGTTGGCGATCTGTGCATCGAAGCTGGAAGACGATAAGACGATTACTTCGGGCTTGACGCTGTCAGCTTGGTCGACCATCATGACCAGAACAACTAGCAGGACCAGGCTGATACCGAAGCTCAGCCATATGTGCCAGCCCCATATGTTAGGGGTGTTCTGATTGTTTTGGTTGACGTCGGCGTCCTTTGGTTCCACGGTTTCTCTCGGTTCCGAAGATTCGGTTTTCACAATATTTGGTTCTGGATCCATCCAGTGGCAGAGTAACCTTGGGGAATATTATCATAAAGTTAGCTCTGTTTAAAGTGTTGTTTTGGGAAAAAAGGACCAATCGGGTTATGTGGGTCGACAGTGTTTTTTTTTTATTAGTTGCTTGACTTGGGAGTGTTTGGAGGCTATAGTGTTCGGCTGGCTGTTTGGCGGGTCATGTCTGGCAAGGGCTGGTTTTAGGCTCGCTCGGCAGTGGCCTGTGCAGGGAAGTTGTGAATGAATGTAGAGTTGCAGCGCAAGATCGATCGAATTGCGGGGACTTTCATCTGTCGGGTCCTTTCGCTATTCAACTTTGGACGCGGCAAGAATACGCCTGTGGGTGAGGTCCGCAAAGTGCTGGTGATCCTGCTTTCTGAGATGGGCAGTCTGGTGCTGGCCTATCCGATGTTCAGACGCATAAGGAAGAAATATCCCAACGCCTCCTTACATGTCCTTCTGTTCAAAAATAACAGAGAAATGTTGGAAACACTGAAGGTGATTCCTCCGCAACATATTTTCACCATGGACAATACATCGATGGTGCGCTTTGTCAAAGACGGCGTTTCTCTTCTCATAAAATTGCGTCAAGCTCACTTTGATGTAGTTGTTGATTGTGAACTTTTTTCCAGATTAAGCAGCATTCTTTCCTTCCTGAGCGGAGCCGCAGTTCGCGTGGGATTTCATCCACATGCCCAGGAAGGATTATACCGGGGTGATTTCATAAGTCGACCGGTGCTCTATAACCCGTATCACCATATATCTCAGCAATTCATCACCCTCGTCGAGGCCATTGACTCAACCACGGTGCCCAAAGCGAAGCGACTGGTTTCACGTGACCAACTGGAAGTACCCTTCGTGACATTTAGCCAAGACGAAATTCAAGAGACGGCCCGGAAGTTACATACTCACGCACCCAGTGCTATGGGAAAGGAATTGGTGCTCATCTATCCCAGCGGAGGTTTGCTGCCCATCCGAGCCTGGCCTTTGGAATGTTACTGTTATCTGTCCAGGCAGTTGCTCCGAGAGGGTTACGCCGTGGGCGTGATCGGCCTGGAAGGGGACAAGGGGCTTGCCGAGAAGATACAGTCCTATTGCGACGATCCTTGCTGTATTGACTTGACCGGTTACACAAAATCCATGCAGGAACTCATGTTGTTGTTTCATTGCGCCGCTCTTCTTGTCACTAATGATGGTGGGCCTGGGCAATTCTCCGCCATGACTCCTATTCCTACCATTGTCTTCTTTGGCCCGGAGACTCCAGCACTCTACGCAAGCCTGGATCGGAAAACGGTCATCTTCCATAGTCCACTCTCATGCTCACCCTGCTTCAGTGCCTACAATCATCGAAAATCTCCCTGCGACGGAGATAACATCTGTCTCAAGCGTATCCAGCCGGATCAGGTGCTGGCTAAGGCACTGGAGATCCTCCGAACCAGTGAACACGTGCGACCGACTGATCTACCCCCTTCAACGGAAATCAGAAGTGTCCCCCCGAAAAACTACATCGCCGTTGTCAACAAAGAACTTACGTAAACTTGCTTCGTGCGACTAATTGTATTATCTTAGCAGCATGAACACCATAAGAAACCTTCTGACAAACCTCTATAATCTTCTTGTTTGTGCTCGCGAGCTGTTCCAGTATGCCGTGATTCTTCTATGGTCCATCTTCTCTCCCAAGGCAGTGATGGCTGCCAAGTTACTGGCAGTGGAGAGCCAACTCGCTGTTTGTAAGCAGCAGATCGCTTCGAAGAAGCACCCGCGGCCACGATTCA
>DATKYR010000190.1:0-92350 GCA_035528395.1 Sedimentisphaerales bacterium | reverse complement strand
CTTTAGCTCACTTTAGCTCACTTTAGCTCACTTTAGCTCACTTTAGCTCACTTTAGCTCACTTTAGCTCACTTTAGCTCACTTTAGCTCACTTTAGCTCACTTTAGCTCACTTTAGCTCACTTTAGCTCACTTTAGGCACTTTTATTTTCCCGGCTTACCTCCCGTCGGAATCCGCTTACAGAGCCTGTCAATCAAAGGCGTCACGGCATTCATCAGGAGAATAGAAAACATCACACCTTCCGGATATTCTCCCACAATTCTTATAAGCATCGTTATCGTTCCTACGCCGATACCGAAAATCCACATTCCCCTCCGCGTCAAAGGGGCCGTAACAGGGTCCGTAGCGATGAAAAAGGCACACAGCAATAATCCGCCGCTGCACAGGTGGAAAAAAGGCTGAACATAGGCATACGAATCTTTCCAGTACGCTATCGTCGCAAAGACAAAAGCAGAAACCAAAACCGCCAACGGAATATGAAAGTTTATCGTCCGCCTTATCAATAAATATATACCGCCGATTAACAATGCAATCACACTCGTCTCACCCAGAGACCCGCCAACCTCACCTGTGAACGTTGCCTTAAATTGTTCCTCGCTGTAGATGTCGGCTCCCAATGAGTTTTTTATCGCCAGCTTACTCCAGGCCAATGGCGTTGCCTGAGTTTTTGCCTGCACTATATTTTCCGGCGCAATTGCAGGCATTGTCCCGTCAACAGTCGCCGGCACCGTCCAGCTTGTCATCAACACACCGAAAGAGGCCGTCAGAAATGTTCGCCCGACCATAGCAGGATTGAAAATATTCGCCCCGAGTCCGCCAAAAACCATTTTACCGATTGCGATGGAGAAAACGCTGCCGACTACTGCCGTCCAAATAGGCAGCCTCGGCGGAAGTGACAACGCAAGGATTATACCGGTAACCACGGCACTGAAATCGCCCAGCGAACTGGGCTTTTTACGAATTACGTTACAAAGCCATTCGGTCGCAACTGAAGAGATAACGCATGTACAAATAAGGATAAGCGCATGGATGCGAAAATAATACCCCGCCGCCGCCATAGCCGGCGCCAGACCGATTATAACATCTATCATAACGCTCCGCGTCGAAAGACGTTCGCTGATATGCGGCGAACAAGAAACTCGTATATCTTTAAGCATCTTCTCCTATCTCACATCTTGTATAAATCCGAATTCCGAATGTTCGAAACGTTTTTCAATTTGTTTTGAATTTTGTATTTTGCTCATTTGTATTTGTTTCGGATTTCGAATTTCGTGCTTCGTGTTTTTGATAGAATAAAATCTTTTATTACGCATCTCGCTTCACGAGATACGCTTCACGTTAATTATCCCGGAACTTTCTTCTTCTGTCTGGCAAGAAAGATCTTGCCTGTCTTGATATACCCTGTCACCTCTATATTAGCCGGGCATACATAGCTGCAGCAGCCACACTCCATACACGCACTCATATAATATCTTTCCGCTACATCCAAAAGATTATATTTCACGGCATGGGCGATTTTCGTCGGGTTCAAATTCTCAGGGCAGACCTGCAGACACCTGCCGCAGCGAATACAAGCCGTTTGGCGTCTTGCGAATTTAGCTCTGCCTATCTGTTCTTTTGTTAATACCGTTATCGCATTGGTCGTTTTCGTAATGGGCGTCTGCAAATCGGCTATTGCTATCCCCATCATTGGTCCGCCGAGGATTACCTTTGCGGACTTTTGAGTAACTCCCCCGCAAAATTCAATAATGTTTTCAACTGACATCCCTATCGGAAAATTGTAATTGCCGGGCTTGGTGATTGCCTCTCCTGTTACGGTTACAATCCTGTGCGTCAGCGGCAAATCTGAAATGACCGCCTCGGCTATCGCCGCAACTGTCGCAACGTTAAGCACCACCACACCTATCATCGGTGGAATACCCCCTGTAGGGACATTTTTCTTCAGAACCGCCTTGATAAGCTGCCTTTCGCCGCCCTGAGGATATTTCGTCTTGACCGGAACAACTTTGATACCCTCGCTGTTTTTGAACCTCTTCAATGTCTGATTCATCGCCTCTATTGCTTCGGGCTTATTATCTTCGATGGCGATAATGGTCCGTGAACAGCCGGACGCCTTCCGCGCAAGCTTGACACCCGCAATGATTTTGTCGGTCAGCTCAAGCATAATACGATAATCGCAGGTAATATAAGGCTCGCACTCACAGCCGTTAATTATCAGCGTCTCTTTCGGCAATCGAGGATTTGGTTCTATCTTGACCCTCGTCGGGAACCCGGCTCCGCCCATACCAACGATACCAGCCTTGCGCACAGCTTCGCAAATCTGTCCCGCTGAATAGTCGTTCTCATCGAAATCATCTTTTAACCTGAAGGACGACCACTTTGTCGGACTGTAGGGAAATGCACCGATAACTATTGCCAGGCTTCGACCAAGGACCGCATGAGAACGCAGGGCGATTTCTTTTACTTTGCCCGTGATAGGCGAATGCACCGGCGCCGAAACAAATGCGTCGCAATCACCTATTTTCTGCCCCGCCTGGACAGCATCTCCTTTTCTAATCAGCGGCTGGCAAACTGCACCAATATGCTGGCTAAGCATCACCGCAACTTCTGTCACGGCTGGCCCCCGCTCTATCTCCATTTCACGGGTAAGCTCCTTCTTCTCCGGCGGATGTGTTCCACCGGGAAAAGAAAATCTTCCTTTTGTATCAGCATATTTCATATATCTTGTTCAACATCCGATATTTCTTGCCTGTCCCGAAAGTATTAGTCGGAGTTCGGAACTCGATATTCTTTCGTCCTCATTTCTCGTCCGTCTTCAGCCCTCCGCCCTCAGTATTCAGTCCGTGTCAGTCCGTGTTTGCTAAGTCAGTGTTGGTCCGTGTTCTGTTTACCACTCTTATAATCAATATACAAATAAAAGTCACCAACAGGGCCAGCAGAAAGCTAAAGGCTGTCTGCACACGTTGGCTGCTTATTGCTTTGGCAAAGATTTCTTGAAATGCTGCTAATGAGACAATAAAAACCACCAATGGCAGCAAAAAAGCTACAATAACCTTAATTACAACCGAAGGGCCTTCAACATCCCCCAACTGCTCGTAAATCCTCTGGCAGTCGTGCTTTTGATTACAGTCCTGGCAGACTTTTTGCTCAATCATAGTTTTCACTACCATATAGAAAAACTAAATTTATAATAGATACCGTCAAGATTTTCAAACATAACTTTTCATAATTTTGAATATTATATGACCGGAAAGCTCAGACTGTTCATATTAAGCCTTGTCCTTTGCTTCTGTATCGGCTGTGCCGTCAATCCGATAACCGGCGAAGAGGAGCTGATGTTTATTTCGAAAAACCAGGACATCGAGATAGGCCGCAAATACGCCCCTGAGATTGAAAAGCAATTAGGCGGCAAAATCGACAATCCGGATTTGCAAAACTATATTGACAGTGTCGGCCAAAAAATCGCCCGCATCAGCCACAGGCCTAACTGGGAATATCACTTCACCGCTGTCGAGCATAAAATGGTAAACGCTATTGCTTTGCCCGGAGGGCATATTTTTGTCACCAAAGGTATGCTTGAAAAATTGACCACTGAAGCCCAGTTGGCCGCCTTGCTGGCGCACGAAATAGTCCATGTTACTGCACGACACAGCTCTGCAGCTATAAGCAGACAAATGGGCCTGAGTTTTCTACTGCTTGGTGCGAGTGTAGCCGGCGCCAGGATACCCCAGGATGCCGGAAAGGCGGCTGCACTTGCTTTGCAGCTTATTGGCCTTAAATATAGCAGAGTGCAGGAGAAGATGGCTGATGTGGCCGGACTGGACTATATGGTCGTCGCCGGATACAATCCTTACGGTGCGGTTGAGCTTCACCAGATGTTGCAAGAGCAGGACAAGCTCAGACCCGCCGAATTTCTTTCAACACATCCTTCTCCTGCAAACCGAATAATTTCTTTGAACGCAAGGATTCAAACAAGGTACGACAGCCTTGAAGGCTTAAAAATCGGAAAAAACGCCTACCGCACCGCCGTCCTCGACCGCTTACCCAAGGACCCAATCGAAATATCACCACTCGACCACCTAACAAATTAACCAATTAAACAATTAACTAATCCACTAATTCTCTAATTCACTATAATCCTGTTCCCCTGATAACCTAAGCAAACCACCCGTCCCTCCGCCAATAGTAAATCGTCAATAGTAAATAGTCAATTATCAACTTCCCGCCACTCTTCGGCCTTTTCCGGCTTGCCCCAGGCTTCGTAGAGCTCGACAAGATTTCTCATGGACTCTAATGTGTGCGGATGTTTCCCGCCGAGTTTAAGGCGTCGGCCTTCGACTGCTTCGAGCAGCAGCGGCTCTGCTTCTTCGTAGCGGGCTTGCTCTTTGTATAACAAACCAAAGTCGTTCTTGGATTCCAGTGTCTCAGGATGATCGGGACCTAACTCTCGCTGTCTGCCCTGCAGTGCCTCCTTGAAAAGAGCCTCGGCTTCAATTTCATTCTCCTGTTTTGCACGGAGGACGGCGAGGGCGTACACAAAGCGCAATGTTGCCGGGTGTCCTTCTCGTAATAGGTGACGCGCCAGCTTTAGCCCTTCATTGAGTAAACCTTTTGCATCCTCGTAGCGCTTCTGAGCCGTATACACTCGCACAAGCACGTACATGGTCTGTAACGTGAGCTTATGCCCGTCACCCAACACCCGGCGTTCTATCGCCAATGTCTTGACAAGCAGTAGCTCTGCTTCCCCGTAGCGTCCCTGATCCCTATACATGTTGGCCAGGTCTGCTGTGTACACCAGCCGCCAACGAGACTCCGCATCCCATTCGACGGTCTCCAGCGTCTTGCGAAATAGCCCCTCGGCCTCGTCATACCGGCCCTGATCCGCGTACACACGCGCCAGATTGCACGTAACCATAGGATAGAAGTAAATGTAATCTTCTCCCCGCTCACGCCGGACTATCTCTAATATCTTGTTGTATAAGGATTCTGCTTCCTTGTATTTGCCCAGATGATGGTATGTGTGAGCAAGAGCCCCCATGTTGCCCGCATGTGGCTCTTCGTCTATGTCTGGCCCGATCTGTAGCATCTCTGTTCGCAAACGCTCGGCGTCGTAGTGCCGCTCTTGGTCATCGTAGACCCAGTAAAGACCGTTCTTTGCCTTTAGCGTAGACGGATGCTCCTCACCGTAGTGCTGACGATATATCTGCAGCGCACGTAACCAATGTTGCTCTGCCTTCGTTGACTCGGCAAGCATGCGGTAGGTCCCGCCCAAGGTCTCGCGGATCTCTGCCTCAATGAGCGGCCGGTCATAGAACTTGCCCTCAAGGTTCTTCGAAGCGGCATCGAGAACATAGCTG
Organism: Sedimentisphaerales bacterium; assembly: GCA_035528395.1. Taxonomy (GTDB): domain Bacteria; phylum Planctomycetota; class Phycisphaerae; order Sedimentisphaerales; family Anaerobacaceae; genus NIOZ-UU13. Next base: position 86,994 of record DATKYR010000190.1, on the reverse strand, counting down.
ACGGTTGCTTCACCGACCTTGGCGTCAGCCACCGTTCCCAGAACCCCTGTTCTGAGAAAGTCAGTAATGATCTGGTTCTCTGCAAGAGCGCGAGCCTGGCCGATGGCGAAAATTGTGGAAACCAAAATCCCTGCAACAAGCACAGCCAGTAATGCTGCAATGCCCCCTACCAATACGTGGTTGCGTCGCACAAACTTTTTAAGCCGGTACACGGTGCTTGGCGGCCCGGCCAGCAGTGGAGCGCCCTTTAAGTAATTATCAATGTCGTCTGCAAGTTCGGAGGCGGAGCGATAGCGCTCCGAACGTTCCTTCCGCATCGCCTTCAGAGGAATCCATTCAAGCTCCTTATGTAGCTTCTTGGCAAGTGTTGCTACTTCAATTCGGCGACTTTCAGCGACTCTTTTGGCCTCCTCGCCCAGACTTGACAGACGGGTGCTCGGCGTCTTCGGATCGGTCTCGCGGATAACCTGCCGGATGTGCTCAATCCCGCCTTCACGAAAGGTCGTGGAATCAAACGGCAATACGCCGGTCAAAAGGACATACAACAGCACACCCAATGAATAGATGTCCGAGCGGGTGTCAATATCCTCGTTGGCCATATCTGCCTGCTCAGGGCTCATATACTCCGGCGTGCCGAACAACTGGCCCTGCTCGGTAACAAGCGTTCGCTCAGTCAATGGCTGAGCAAGGGCTTTGGCTACCCCGAAATCGATAATCTTCGGTACCGCCTGGTCATCTTGTAATGAGACCAGGATATTTGAAGGCTTAATATCGCGGTGAATGATACCTTTCTGGTGGGCATGGTGGACTGCGAAACAGACTTGCCGGAACAGATTCAGCCGGTCTTCGATAGTAAGCTTGTGGCGGTCACAATGCTCGGTTATGGATAAGCCCTTAACATACTCCATTACAAAGTAAGGTCGGCCGGCCTCTGTTGCCCCGGCATCATAGACGTGAGCGATATTAGGATGGTCCAACAAAGCTAAAGCCTGCCTTTCTGCCTCGAAACGGGCAATAACCCGCGCCGAATCCATACCCGGCTTGATGACCTTTAATGCAACCTGGCGCCTGATGGGCTGCTTCTGCTCAGCTAAATATACAATCCCCATCCCACCTTCGCCTAAAACGCTCAGGAGCTTATACCGGCCAATCTGACCGCCAGGTTTCTCCGTGAAGAAATCCAGCGACGCAGTCGGGTCGGGATCTTCACCTGAACTCGAGCCTTCAAGGCCAATAGAAAGAAGCCGGTCGATTCGTTCAGGCTCTGCTCCAAATGTCGATTTTCCGTCCATAATCAAATTGCTCGCATTAGCTAATATCTGTTACTGCATTATTAAATCCGTAGATTATTTTGAATCCTGCGCTTTTTTGGGAAATAATTTCAAAATTTCTTTCAATTCTTCATCTGTCTGGTTCTCTGAAATGACGGTGCTGCGGATATACTTTTTTAATGCCGACCGAAAGCGCCTTTTTACAGTGATGGCCATATTGGATGCCTTGACCTCGTCTTCAATAGAATATTTAGCGCAGATTTCTTTTAAGGAAGGGGCCTCAAGGTTCTCCAGGATCGGCCGGACTATCCTGTCGTTAAAGACCTTCCAGTGAATCTCTATACCTTGCTCACAACATTCTGCTTGTACTTGTGTTAATATCCGGTCCAGCAATGCTGACTTCCAGGCGTAGTTGAAAGATTCTTCCGGGCCTAACTTTGAGATGGTCTGCGGCACAACAGGCGTTTCAGCGATATCCAACGAAACGAGCTTGTCCTTAGGAATACGCTTATGTGCCCTTTGCTCGCGTTTCTGGTCAATGAGATATTGATTTAAGGCGTGCAGCAAAAAAGACCGGAAACGTCCTTTGCATTGCTCCGCCCTCTGGACCAGATTGCGATTGAGCACAACCTCGTGAAAAAAGCCCTGGGTCAGATCCTTGGCCTGCTCGTTGTCATGGCCTTTCTGACGAAGATAACAATACACAGGCTTCCAGTATCTATCGAGCAATAGGCTAATCAAGGCTACGTTTCTCTCTTCTTTTGATTTGATATCCTCGATGAGAGACCAATGGGTGGTAAGAAAGGCCTCTGAAGTCCCGCCCATATCTGTGTAATCATGAGGTCTCATGTTCTCTATGCCGTCGAACGTGCTGTTGGGCATCAACTATACATCTTACTGGCCCAGATAAAGTCAATAATAGTGGATTTTAAGAATATTAGCAAGCGATAAATCGAGATTTTTAGGGCACTTACATCTCAGTGTAAATTTTTTCAAAAAATTCTCAGATTTTGCGCAGGATTCGGATTTTTTTACGGATTGTATTACAGAAACGTTTTGGTGAACAAGCCTTTGAAAGGGTCTTAAATGTCCGCCATTGGCGATTATTAACAATTTTTGTAATTCCCTTGAGAAAAAGGGAAGAAAGGTAGGTGTAGCATGAGATTGTTGAATGGTTACAGAACGAGATTGGTGTTAGTTGGACTTGTTGCCGCTATTGTGCTTGGCGGCGTGGAGCGTGCGAAAGCAGAGAGCATCATGAGCGAACCCACTAATGTTGGGCCGGTCATCAATGACGCTTATGATGTGCAGGAGTGCGACTTCTCGCATGATGGGCTTGAATTGTATTTCTCCGCTCATCGTCCGGACGAGTACGGTAAAAGGGACATCTACGTGGCCAGGCGAGAGACGATAAACGATCCCTGGCAAGAGCCGGTCAATCTCGGTCCGAATGTGAACAGTTCAGGCAGCGAGGTTGAGCCGAGCATCTCGGGCAACGGCCTGGAGCTTTATTTTGGGTGTTGGGACGATTGGAATCTACGCGTGTGCACACGTCCGTCCAAGGATGCTCCCTGGAGTAGCCCGGTAAAGATTGGCCCACCGGTTGGCTCGGATGAGCCTGCTATGGAGGACGGCTCAGATGACGCTTGGGCCCCGGATATCTCGGCCGACGGTCTTTCGCTATACTTTGCCTCCACTCGGGTCGGTGGATACGGTGGAACCGATATCTGGGTAGCGACACGGGCCACGACAGTCGATCCGTGGGGCGAACCGGTCAATCTTGGACCTAACGTAAATAGTTCCAGTGGAGATTTGGAACCATGCATCTCTACCGATGGCCTAACACTCGTCTTCAACAGAGGACTCAGAAACATGATGGCAGCGACACGAAAATCAGTAGATGATGACTGGGGACCCGCTGTGGACCTCGGCTTCCCCGCTCCGGCTAATTTCTATGGCCCGGCCCTCTCACCCGATGGCTCAACCATATACTTCGATGTCAACTCTGCCGGGGACGGATTCGGAAGTAACGACATTTGGCAGGTGAACTTCATCCCAATCGTTGACTTCAACGGGGACGGAATTGTTGACTCTACCGACATGTGCATCATGGTTGATAACTGGCACACGAACAACACGCTATGTGATATTGCCCCGCTACCTTTGGGCGACGGATTTGTAGATGTCCAGGACCTGATAGTCCTTGCCGAGCATTTGTTTGAAGAGTTTCCGCCGGCTGAATAGGTTGTATAGAAGCTTGATAAGACAAAAGGCATCAGGGCCCAGAATGGCAGAAAGGAAAGGTGTGTTATGAATTGGTTAAATTGTGCAAAAATTAAAGTAATGTTAGTTGGATTTGTGGCCGCTATTGCGCTTGTTGGCGGGAGTGCGAAGGCGGAATTCATCTGGAAGCAGAAGGCCGATATGCCAACCGCAAGGGCTTGGCATTCCACTAGTGTTGTGGGTGGGAAGATATATGTTATCGGGGGTTGGAATGCTATCGGGGAATGGAATCCTCAGTGGGATGCCCTTACAAGGGTAGACGAGTATGATCCAACGACAGACACATGGACAAGAAAAGCTGATATGCCGACCGCAAGAGGTGATACGTCCAACTGCGTCGTGAATGAGAAGATCTATGTAATCGGCGGTGACGTAGGGAATGAGCCTATCTCTATAGTGGAAGTATATGATCCGGCCACCGACACCTGGGCAGAGCAGACCGAGCTGCCCACGAGAAGGTTTTGGTTTTCCACCAACGTAGTCGACGGCATAATCTATGTCATTGGTGGTTCAGATGCTAATTGGGGTGGCATGACCCATCTCGGCACTATGGAGGCGTATGACCCGACGACGGACACCTGGACACCCAAAGCTGACATGCCCACGGGAAGATCGTTTTCATCAACCTGCGTGGTGGATGGGAAGATATATGTCATTGGGGGGTCAATGGGAGCTACTGCGGCCGTGGAAGCTTTAGACCCAGCAACGGACACCTGGACGAGGAAAGCGCCTATGCCGACAGCCAGGTACTTGCTGGGCACCAGCTTGGTAGGTGGGAAGATTTATGCAATTGGGGGCTATCACCATTCTATTAATGGCCCTATATATTCAACTGTAGAAGTTTATGATCCCCAGACGGATACATGGACGAAGGGAGTCGATATACCCGTAACAACGGCGGGCATGTCCACCAGCGTGGTAGACGAGAAGATTTATGTCATTGGGGGAGCTACGGCAACCCATGCTGGTGAACATTGGGTATTAACTTCAGCGGTATATGTATACGACATCATTGTTGACTTCAACAATGACGGAATTGTCGATTCCGCCGACATGTGCATTATGGTTGACCACTGGGGCACAGACGAGCCACTCTGTGACATTGGCCCGATGCCTTGGGGTGACGGCATAGTAGATGTCCAGGACCTGATAGTCCTTGCCGAGCATTTGTTTGAGGAAGTTCCACCGGCTGAACCTGTTGAATAGATCGCATATTGAAAACAGAAAAAAGAAGAGGACCAACTCAGAAAGAAACAAAACGCCTAAGATAACCACACACCATTACATTTGCCCAAAGGGCTGTCAGCTTGAGAGAGTTGCCAGCCCTCTTCTTTTTTATTTGATACATTCGACATCACACTTGGTAAAAGGTGGGCAAAAAAAAGTTGCTTTTTGGCCATTTTTTTGTTGACTATATTAGAAACTATGTTAAAATACACGTATGTTAGCCAACAGGCAAACATAAACCGCCAGAAGGCGAAGATGACATTTCAGTTTGCATGTCGTAAGCTGCAGCGCAGCAAGGACTTAGAGCCAGCCGGCCCAATCGAATTAGTCAATAGTCAATAGTAAATAATAAATCAGGAGGTTCCTCATGGCCACCGAAGCCCAAACTTGTGCCACAGGCATTTTCCCCAACCCAGCTTGTCGCGGCGTAGCCTCTGGTGAAGCCGGATCCTCCCTCGCTTCTCTACATCTGTCGAGAACCCTCTACAAATCAACTCTTTTTATGCAAAACAAACCCAATTTCCGAAAGGCCAAAATGAACGTAAGTATTGTTAAAACAATGAATTATAAAAATTTTATCCCGCTGGCGGGGCAAAAAAACAAACCCAATTCAAACCCAATCTTGTCCGCCGTAGGCGGATTGCCAATGGCCAAAATGAACGTAAACGCTTTTTTACAAAAGGATTATGAAAATGAACCACCTTCAGGCTCCAAAAAAACAAAGCCAAAACAAACCCAATCTTGTCCGCCGTAGGCGGATTCCGAAAGGCCAAAATAACTCGCCGGAAAATCCGGCCACACCCACGTATAGAACGTACTCAGGTTCTTTGTTTGACATCGTCCCTAAGTGCCTGTAGAATCTTATCTCTAAAAACCTATGTTTATACGGTGAGGCTTAGCATGCAGCTAAAGATAAAGTTTCTCGGTGCAGCTCAGAACGTTACAGGTTCGCGGCACTTGTTACAGGCCAATGGCACCAGACTTCTTGTGGATTGCGGACTATATCAGGAACGGCAGTTCAAGGCAAGAAACTGGGAGCCTTTTGAAGTTCCGCCCAAAAGTATTGACGCCGTTCTTTTGACCCACGCACATCTGGACCATTGCGGCCTGCTGCCCAAGCTGTCTAAAGAAGGATTCAAAGGCAAAATATACGGCACCTCGGCAACCGCGGAAATCGCTCGAATTATTTTGATGGACTCAGCCAAGCTGCAGGAAGAAGATGCCGAGTACAAACGTAAAAGACACGAGCGGGAAGGTCGAAAAGGTCCTTATCCGGAGGTCCCACTCTATACTATGGCCGATGTTGAGGCGTGCTGCCCACTGTTCTCGCCTGTCAAATACAAACAGCCAATAAAGATTGACAACAGCCTTGAGGCAACTTTCTATGATGCGGGTCACGTCCTCGGCTCTTCGATAATACAGATTAAGGCACAAATAAACGGAGAGCAACGCACTATTTTATTCTCCGGCGATATGGGCAGGCCGGACAGACCCATCGTACAGGACCCTGCTTCTTTTGAGCAGGCCGACTATATTCTTATCGAGTCCACCTATGGTGACAGGGTGCACCAGGGAAAAGAAGATACGAAAAAAATGATGGCCGAGGTTATAAACTCGACGAAACAAGCAGGCGGCAATATTATCATCCCAAGCTTTGCTCTCGAACGTTCACAGGAGCTTCTGTATTACATCAATGAGCTGCTGCTTGAAGATAAGATACCACATCTGATGGTTTTCCTGGATAGTCCCATGGCCGCCAACATTACAAAGGTCTTTCAGAAACACAGAGAGCTGTTTGATAAGGAAATGACCGAGCACATCCGGCACAATGAATCGCCTTTTAATTTTCCCGGATTGAAAATAACAGGGACGAGTGATGAGTCCAAGGCGATTAATCATATAAAAGGCACGGTCATTGTCATTGCAGGCTCCGGAATGTGCACGGGAGGCAGGATAAAACATCATCTGGTCAACAATATCACCGGCCAACAGAACACGATAATGTTCGTTGGCTATCAGGCAATCGGTACTCTTGGCAGACGAATCGTTGACGGCAAGAAAGAGGTCCGCATCCTTGGTCAGGTGTATCCGGTCAATGCAAGAATTGCCAAAATAAATGGTTTTTCCGCTCATGCAGACAAAGAGGAGCTTTTCAATTGGTTGAGCGGACTAAAAAAGCCCCCTAAGAAAATTTTTATCGTTCACGGTGAGTCTGAAAGCGCAAAACATTTCGGTGATTACATCAGGGAAAAAACGGGCTGGAAAGTTGCTGTTCCGGCCTATCAGGATGAGATTGTCCTCGATTAGGTAGTACCTGTTGCGGAAAGCGAAAACCTACGATGTCACCCCTGCGAAAGCAGGGGTCCAGGGCGAAAAAGCTGGATTCCCGCTGGAGTTTATCCCGCACGCGATGCGGGGCGGGAATGACAAATAATGTTTCCGCAACAAGAACTAGTTAGTGCGAAGCTCGTGGAGAATATCCCAATATGCTCCCCGCCGGCCTTTTTGAATTGCTTCTACCAGTTCCATATTATCATTATAATTATGGTCAGTTGATTGACCACTTTCATCAGCTTGTAAAGCTGCCGGCTCCGTGGGTTCGAAGAATCTTTTATCACCGGCGATTAAATCTTTTACAAGCTTGGCCGGCTGCTGACCTAAAGCCTGTGATATATAGAAAGTCGGCTTAAAGAGATCAACAGGCCCGGAATATTTTCGATGGATATTAGGATTTGTCTCTGGTGAGCCTTCATTTGCGACAATATTGGCTATTTGTGTGCCCGGATAAACTCTGATACCAAGTGGCGCACCCGCACAATCAGGGGCAATTTGCTTAATAAATTCAAGTGTCTGCGATACCGTTTCCGGCGTCTCACCCGGCCCGCCGAACAGTAAGTCTATCATAACCTTTATATCATTCTCACGGCACAAACGCACCGCTAAAGCAAGGTCATCTTTGAGGTGTGGTTGGCCGTAAGTCTTTAGCATCGAAGGGCACGCCGAGTCACCCGTGAAGTTAATACCTACACAGCCGGCTTTTCTCATAACCTTGGCAAGCTCGGCGTCGAAAGGTACTACCGCCATATATGTGTACCAGCTCAAGCTTTTTCCTATTGAGCGTCGGTTGAACTCTTCGCAGACTGCATATGCGTGCTTTCGAGGAATGTTAAATTCAGAGTCGCACAAGTGCAATACATCAACTCCCTGAGCTATGAGGGATTGGGCCTCGTCAGCGACTTCTGAAGGCTCCCGGAGTCTTATTGTCGGGCCTTTAGTTAAAGGGTCGGCACAATAAATGCATCGACGATTGCAGCCGCGTTTCGTCTCAAGACCACACTGGCCTCCCTTTTCCAGGTAAGTCAGATTATCAACCTGGTTGCGACTGGTTGGCAGAGAAAGTGGTGTAGGCCAGGATGGCCGATTACTGTAAATCTCTCCATTACGCCGCCAGACTAACCCATCGACGCGTTCAAAGCGTTTTGACTGCTGCAATTCGTTGACAAGTGAAACTATTGCCTGCTCACCGTCACCACAAATACCGAAGTCCACGCCGGTATATTCGATAATACGCCTGGCATAAATGGAAAAGCCGACCCCGCCGATTACGATTGGTGCATCGGTCATATTTCGTATTCCACGTATGGTCTCAGCCAAGTCAGGAACAAACCATCGAGCGCTTGGCCAAAAACAATCATCCGTATTGCGAAACGAAATCCCCACCAACTGCGGGTTACGGGCGGCAAAATATTCCCGGAGCATTTTCGATGGGTCATTAGACAGGCACAAATCCACAATTTCTACATCAATCCCGGCTTTTCCGGCACTTGCCGCAATATAATCAAGAGCAATTGGTCCAATCGGAGGGACCATTCTGTTTGTGTTAATCAGCGTCAACATACATCTACCATAATATGTGCGTTATGGGAGTGGTCAGACTTGTTGCTGCTTGTCTTGTGATTCTTTTTTTCGACTGGAAAACCAGCTCAGCAATATGCCCAGTTCGAACAAGGCATACAGTGGAACAGCCAGTGTCACCTGTGAGATCGGGTCGGGCGGAGTGGCCATAGCCGCTATTATGAATATGCCAAGCAGAACAAATTTTCTTGACCTGCGCAATCCCTCGACTGAGACCAAACCTGTTTTGTTTAAGAAGAAAATGGCTATCGGGGTCTGAAAAGCAACGCCAAAAACCAGCATCAGCATGGTTACAAAAGATACGTAGTTCGCGAAAGTAAAATTGGAGCTGACGCCGAGGACTCTCTCGTTGAACTTCACAAGGAAACCAAGCGTGAGCGGCGCCACTACCATTATGAAGAACAAAGCCCCTATCACAAATAGTGCCGCTGAAAAAGGTGCAGCCAGGTGAACATAGCGTTTTTCATTCGGATAAAGTCCGGCGGCGACAAACATCCATATATGATAAAAGACCCACGGTGATGATAGTATCAGACCTGAGACTAAAGCTATTTTTATGTAGCTTATAAATCCCTCGGCAGGAGCAAGTATTTGCAGGCGGGCATCTTCACCCATAACCCCAATATATGGTCCTTCGATAAAGGCTATTATTTGGGAACACAAAAAAAGGCAAATGACCGCACCAAGCCCCAGCCCTAACAGCGCGCGAATCAAGCGCATCCGCAATTCCTCAAGGTGGTCACCCAGACTCATAGTGCTATCGAGGGGGTCTTGTATCTTCTTCTTCTTCTTCTTCTTGGTCTTGCCCATTTCTATCCGTAAGGCGAGTCTGAAGAAACTTTCAGTTCAGGCAGGTTAGCTCATGGTCTCGGATTCGTCCAAACCGGCGGCGTCCTTGACCTCTTCTGCGACATCGTTTTTTATCTTCTTTACGTCACTAATCAAATCGTCCTTGGTTTCTTCTACTTCGTGAACTCCCTTCTTGAACTCCGTCAGACTCTTACCCAGACCGCGGGCAATCTCGGGCAGCCGTCTGCCGAATAGAAGCACCGCGATAATAAGAATAATGACAAGCTCAAACGGACCAGGCGTCCAAAACCCCAAATATTGCATATATTCAGTCATTTTATAGTCTCCTTAGTCATCTATCGCAGTATTATAACACCACTTTAGTTGTTTCGTCAATAAAGATGATGCACAATAAATTTAATTGACAAAAATACCAACAAAAAGTATAAACCAAATAGGCTTCAGCGTCAAGTAAACCCTGTTAGAAATTTACACTGGAGGATATGAGGCGATTCGTCATTGATACAACCACCGCAGGCCCATTAGATGAAGAAGAATATCCGTTTCAAATAAAGTTTAAGGAAAAGTTATGAGTATCTCACGTTTAATCGCAGGCATTTCAGTTACAACCATATTAACCATAGCAACCTCTGTTCCGGCCTTTGCACAGGAAACAGTTATCGTTAGGCCAAAGGAAATTGACGATGTCCTGCTAAATCCCGGAATCGGCTTTATGACCTTTCAGAGATTCAATGGCGACGAATTAAACGAAGGTAAAAGGTGGACCGAGGGCAAGCCCATCGTTTATCAGGAATCTGACGGTAATCTGGAAAACAAAGACCATCCTATGACGACGATAGCGTATTTCCGAATTTATTGGAAGTTCATCGAACCGCAAATGCACAAATATCGATGGGACCTGATAGATAAAGCCCTCAAAACAGCCCGCCAGCGAGGCCAGACCCTGATGCTGCGCATAGCACCATACGGAACAGGCACTGAAAATGATGTTCCAGACTGGTATCGCGCAATGGTCGGCGAGAGGAAAGATTTGCCGGAGAAGAAGTGGCAGGTTGACCCCGAAGACCCACGGTACGTCGAGTATTTCACAAATATGATAAGAATTCTCGGCAAACGCTATGATGGACACCCGGACCTCGAAAGCGTGGACGTTGCGATTGTCGGAGCATGGGGTGAAGGTGCCGGCTCTGCTCTATTGACACACAAAACAAGGCAGGCACTGGTCGATTCCTACATCGACTCCTTTAAGAAAACACATCTTGTTATGCTTCTCACTGATAAGAAAACAAACGGCTACGCACTTTCCAGGGCCGATGTCGGCTGGAGGGTCGATTGTCTCGGAGATATGGGAGGATTTAGTCCCACCTGGTCGCACATGAACGATTATTATCCACAGGCAATCATCAACTTTGGCGTGCGGGAAACCTGGAAAAAGGCTCCGGTAACGCTTGAGGTTTGCTGGGTAATGCGGCACTGGAAAGATATGGGCTGGGACGTTGACCACATTATCGATGAATCGCTCAAGTGGCACATTTCTTCTTTCAACGCTAAATCCTCGCCCGTGCCGGACGAATGGTGGCCTTCGGTCAACAGGTGGCTGAAGAAAATGGGCTACAGATTTGTGCTTCACAAGTTTACATACCCGGCAACGCTGAATCCAAACAGTAAATTGTCTTTCACTTCATGGTGGGAAAACAAGGGTGTTGCACCGTGTTACAAAAAATTCCCTCTTGCTCTTCGTCTCAAAAATGATGAAAAAACCGAAATCTTAGTCACCAATGCCGATATCAGAACCTGGCTGCCGGGCGACAATCTTTATGATGATAACGTCCTGGTTCCGTCTAATATGCCTCGGGGAGAATATGACCTTCAAATTGGCATTCTCGATCCGCTGTCAAATAAGCCCAAAGTTAAACTCGCCATATCCGGAAAGGAACCGGATGGCTGGTACTATCTTGGAAAAATAAATATACGAAATTAGGTGCTAAACTTTCACTGCTCCGAAAGTCTGATTCTGAAAATTGTAAGAGTTAGACGTAACAGCCGGGTCTTCTTTTTCACGATGTTTGTCTGGTTATGCGCAGTCATCTTTTTGTTCTATAAGGTAGCAAAAAAATATCTTTTTTTGCAACGTAACTGCTTTAATAACAAATGCTTATATCTATAGAAAGGTATTTTTCTTGCTTTGTCTGCCCATTTCTGTTATCATAACAAAATCGTAAGAGAGTAAAGATTTGCTGATGTTTTCCGAGAGGGGGAAATAATGAGTAGATTTTATTACGAAACCTGGCTTCCATTTATATTTAACAAAAGGCGAATTTTGTTTCTTGCTATTGCGAGCTATATCGCTTTATGTTAAGCAGTTGTGGATTTTTTAATTTATTAGCCGTTCAGTTATGAACGGCTTTTTTTATGCGCTCGCAAATCTTAAACATTTGACATATCCGCAACAGTAAATTACGCTTATAAAAACCAATACACCAATTATTGGACTTTACGCTAAGAACGCAATCTAAGGTGGCACTCCCAAGTTCATTTGGGGGTCTTTTTTGGCAGCAAAATCTGCGTTTTTTATGGACCTGTTTTTTTACATAGCTCAATAAGGGGACCTGCAAAATGATAATAGTTACAGGCGGAGCCGGTTTTATCGGCTCAGCACTAATCGCCGCTCTAAACAAAAGGCAAATCACTGACATCCTTATCGTTGACGAGCTTGGCACAGACAAGAAATGGAAGAACTTGCGGAATTTGTCCTTCACCGATTATGTCGAGAAAAACGATTTTCTCGAAATGGTTATAGAAGACAAACTCGATAGTTCTGTTGAGTCTGTCTTCCATCTCGGCGCCTGCTCGGACACCACCGAAACAAACGCCTCCTACCTCATAAAAAACAACTACGAATACAGCAAGCTGTTAGCCCAATGGGCGACCGACGCCGACGTTCGTTTTATCTACGCTTCCAGCGCAGCTACCTACGGCGACGGCTCAAATGGCTTTAGTGACGACCAGGAAAAAATTGAAATCCTCATACCCTTGAATATGTACGGCTACTCCAAGCAACTGTTTGACCTCTGGGCACGCAGGACCGGCCTGTTAAAAAAGATTGTAGGGCTCAAATACTTTAACGTATTCGGGCCGAATGAATATCACAAGGCCGATATGCGAAGCTTCTGTATAAAGGCCTTCGAGCAGATTACCGCCGCCGGCAAGGTCCGCCTCTTCAAATCATACAAACCCGAATACGCCGACGGCGAGCAGTTACGCGATTTTATTTACGTCAAGGACGCGGTTGATATGACGCTGTTTTTTTACGACAAACCACAGCTAAGCGGACTTTTTAACATCGGCACCGGAAAAGCCCGCACCTGGAACGACCTGGTAAAAGCTGTTTTCGCTGCTATGGGCAAAGAACCAAATATCGAATATATTGAAATACCCGAATCAATCCGCAACCAGTACCAATATTTCACCGAAGCCGACATAACCAAACTCCAAAAGGCCGGTTACAAAAAAGAAACAACCCTGCTCGAAGACGCTATCAAAGACTATGTCCAAAGCTATTTACAAACAGATGAATATTTAACCGGCACCTAATCATTTTTATTCCTTAAAGCGAGTTTCAAATGCCCTTTACACCATATCATTTTGGGCCCAGTGGATTCATTGGGCTGGTATTTAGAAAGTGGCTCGACTTCCCGGTCTTTGTCCTGGCCAACGTGATTGTGGACGTTGAGGTGCTGGTTGTTATGCTTTTCGATCTTGGATGGCCGAGACACCGATATTGTCATACTTTATTAATCGGAGCGGCAGCGGGGGCCTTATGGGGCCTGGCGGCCTGGCCGTTACGGAATTTGTTCAAAAAGCTCATGAAACTATTTCGCATACCATACAAAACCAATTTACTTAAAATGCTCATCTCCGGAATCCTCGGTCTCTGGCTCCATATTTTGATTGACGGTGCATATCATTTTGATGTAAAAATACTTTGGCCTAATAAAATAATATCAATATGGAGAATGATTCACCACTACCTGGGTCAGGGAAAGATACAAACTATATGCCTTATCTTCTTTCCTGCTGCCCTTGTTGCGTATATATTCGCTGTGAGGTCTTTTTCAAAAAACAGCAGGCTTCAAAACGAGCCTGGAGATAAGTGATTCTATTTGGAGTCGTCTTATGAAAAGAATTTTGAAATACTTTTTGCAGGGTCTTCTGATTTTTGTACCCGCTGGCCTTACGATTTTTATAATTGTTTATGTTTTTACCAGTCTGGACAGACTCTTTAAAATGCCGTTTCCGGGTCTGGGGCTTTTGGTTACGATTGGCGGAATATTTCTCATCGGCTTGTTCGCATCGAATTTTGTGGGCAAAAAACTCTTTGGCCTCGTGGATAAGTTATTCGCCAATGTCCCTCTGGTCAAGATGCTCTATAGTGCCATCAGAGACCTCGTGGAGGCCTTTGCCGGCGAGAAGAAAAAATTCGATAAGCCCGTGCTCGTTACGCTCGGACCCGGGTGTGACGCAAAGGTGGTCGGCTTTATGACAAGAGAAAACCTCGACAATCTCGGGCTAAAGGACCATGTCGCCGTCTATTTACCCCAGTCCTACAACTTCGCCGGTAATGTCCTGCTCTTTCCCAAAGAGGCCGTCAAGCCCTTGAATATTGAAAGCTCCGAGGCGATGACATTTATCGTCTCAGGCGGCGTCGCAGGCTGACACGCCCAGAGCCAAAAGTAGCCCATAAATTAACATTTCTTTTAGTTGCCAAAGGGACACTTGCCATTTCCCGCTGACGCCGTATAATTGCAGCTTCAACGTATCCTGGTTTGCTTAGAAAGATATATGGCAAAGACAATTATAGAACAAGTTGAGTTGTTAAAGCGCGGCACCGTCGAGATATTTACCGAGGCCGAGCTGGCTCAAAAACTCACCGAGGCAGCCAAGGCACCAAGACGGTTGCGAATCAAGCTCGGCCTGGACCCCACCAGCTCTGATTTACATCTCGGCCATACGGTCGTATTGCGAAAGATGCGCCAGTTCCAGGACCTCGACCACAAAGCCGTTCTTATCATCGGCGACTACACTGCACGAATCGGCGACCCTTCCGGCCAGGACACCACCCGGCCCGTGCTCTCGCCTGAACAAATTGAACAAAACGCCAAGACTTACTTCGAGCAGGCAGGTAAAATCCTCGATACATCCGAGGAGAAACTCGAAATCAGGTACAACAGCGAATGGCTTGAGAGGCTGACCTTAATGGAACTTATCCAAATAGCCGCCAAAAAGACCATCGCGCAGATGCTCCAGCGGGATACTTTCAAAAAGCGCCTGCAGGCCGATGTGGATGTCTATACACACGAATTTCTATACCCGCTGATGCAGGGTTATGATTCGGTTATGGTAGAAAGTGACGTCGAGTTAGGCGGCACCGACCAGACCTTCAACAATCTTGTTGGCCGCGATATCCAAAAGGCCTACGACCAGAAGCCGCAGGTCGTAATCACCATGCCCATCCTCGTCGGCCTGGACGGCAAAGAAAAAATGAGCAAATCCAAAGACAACTACATCGGCGTTACCGATGAGCCGAAAGATATTTTCGGCAAGGTTATGAGTATCTCCGATGATATGATGGAAAACTACTTTACACTTTTAACCGACCTGACGACCGAAAAAATAGCCGAGCTTGTCAGCCCTGACAAAACGCACCCCAAGCAGGCCAAGGTCCTCTTAGGCAAAACTATCGTCGCTCAATTTTACGACCAATCCACCGCTCAGACCACCGCCGCCGAATTCGACAAGGTGTTCGCACAGGGCCAACTGCCTGACGAAGTACCAGAAGTTAAAATAACAGCCGAGCCGATCGCTGCGAGCAAACTCCTGCTCCACTGCAAACTCGTATCAACCGGTGGCGAGGCAAAACGAATGGTCAAACAAGGCGGCGCATCTATCGACGGCAAAAAATTAGACGACCCAAACGCCGAAATCACACCCAAAGACGGCATGGTCGTCCGCGTCGGAAAAAGAAAATTCGCAAGACTAAAAACTACGTCATACTGAGCCCTTCGCTTTGCTCAAGGATAAACTCCGCGAAGAATCTATTTGGAAGTCATTTCGAGGCCGCAGAAGCAATCTCAACTTCTCCATTTAAAATTCATTATTCTCTACAGGACACCTTGCGATGGATATTCTATATTCCTTGAACTGTGCTATTATGACTTATGCCCTTATGCTCTTTTTATTTTTTCCTTTAAAATTTCTTTCCAGCATTGTAAACTTTCTACAACCAAGCGGGAAGCACCTTGGGGTTTCTTCTGGGTCGCAAGTAAGCCGTATATATGATGCCGTTTTGGCTATGAAATTTGCCAGACTAAAAGGTTTATACGGAAGGCATATAAATAACAATTAGAAAAGGAGAGCAAAGACATGAAGGTCATCTATGAGCAGTTCACAGGAAAGGAAAACGTTCTGATTTTTCCGGGAATCAACTCGTGTTCAGTCCTGGTCGCAGCGATCGGAGGTGGGCAGTTGGTTGGCGCTCATTTTAGCTACAAAACCGAAACGAACAGGAGATTTCGGATGCTAAAGAATGTTGTACGTGACATGGGAAGCGCAAGTGTTTCATCGATGTACTTTGTTGGTGTTTTTCGATTCTGGCCCCATTTGCGCACAGTTGTTGGTGAATGTAAGACCGTCCTCGGCTACAACGAACAAGTCTATACATATGACTTGAAACTTAAGGAGGGCAAGTCCTTAGCCCTGAAAGCATGGCCGATTGGAAGCCAGGCCAGGCTCGGTAGTACCAAGGATCTTGAGTGGAAAACAATCGATGAGGGTAATCGGTTACCATCATCAACCGATTTCAAAGAACTGAAAAGGAGCAAGTACGTGGTAATGTAACGGAGGAAACTGATTTAACATAACGTGTAGTGAATAGGACTTAATCTGACAATCAGACAGCATCCAATGATATGAATTTCTTTTCATTCAGTCTCTAACGGGATTGACGCATCCCGACTCAGACACTAAAATTATTCACTTCTGTATCGAATCCTGTAGGGTGGGGCTTGCCCCACCATTAGAATCAATTAAACAATATGAGAGTAAAGAATGACGAAAATTAACGAAAACTTCCTGAAACTCCAGGCCGGGTATTTGTTCCCGGAAATCGGCAGAAGAAAAAGAGCTTTTCAAGAGGCCAACCCGGACGCTGAAATCATCAGTATGGGCATAGGCGATGTTACCCAGCCTCTGGCGCCTGCTGTCGTCGAAGCGATGAAAAAGGCGGTTGACGAAATGGGCCGCAGCGAGACCTTCAGAGGTTATGATGACGGCGGTATAGGATATGAGTTTCTCCGGACAGCCATAAAGAAAAATGACTTTAAGTCTCGCGGCGTCGATATCGACATCGACGAAATCGTCATCAGCGATGGAGCAAAGTGTGATACCGGCAATATGCAGGAAGTTTTCGGCCTGGATAATATCGTAGCCGTGTCCGACCCTGTCTATCCGGTATATGTGGACACCAACGTTATGGCTGGCCGAACAGGAGGACCGGCCGAACAGGGCAGATACGAAGGCATTGTTTATATGCCCTGTACCGAAGAAAATAATTTTGCACCGTACTTGCCTAAGGAGAAGGTCGATTTGATTTACCTGTGTTTCCCTAACAATCCAACAGGTGCAGTTGCAACAAAAGAGCAACTGAAAAAATGGGTTGATTATGCACTCGAAAATAAGGCTATAATTCTTTTCGACGCTGCTTACGAGGCGTTTATTTCAGACCCTGGCATACCGCACTCAATATATGAGGTTGACGGCGCAAAGGAAGCAGCCATAGAGTTTCGCAGTTTCTCTAAAACCGCCGGCTTTACCGGCCTCAGATGCGCATTCACCGTTATTCCGAAGCAGTTGAAGGCCTACACAAAAGACGGCAGGGCGGTCGAGGTCGCCCAGATATGGAAACGGCGCCACTGCACAAAGTTCAACGGCGTATCATATGTCACCCAGGCCGGTGCCGCTTCCGTTTACAGCCCACAAGGCAAAGAGCAAAACCAACGGATTATCGATATCTATATGGTCAACGCTAAGCTCATATGCGAAACGCTCAGCCGAATCGGTTATACTGTTTACGGCGGTGTTAACGCTCCATATATATGGCTAAAAACTCCGAACGGTGTAAGTTCCTGGGAATTTTTTGACACATTGCTCAACAAGGCCCACGTCGTTACTACTCCCGGTGCGGGCTTCGGCTCAGCCGGAGAAGGTTTCGTCCGACTCACCGCCTTTGCCACACCGGACAACGTCAAAGAAGCCCTGGAGCGATTTCAAAAAGTGTAAAACGAAAAACCACAACGTAAGACGAAATCGGATTCTTAAAAGATGACAACAGCATATATCGGCCTAGGCAGCAATTTAGGCAACAGAAAGGACAATATAAATAGTGCCCTCAAAATGCTCGCCGAAGTCTCGGATATAGAAGTTGCTCGTGCAAGTGAGCTAATCGAAACAGCTCCGCTGGCACAAGCCGAGCAGCCTAAGTACTTAAACGCTGTTGCCGAACTAAGGACAACTCTAAGCCCGGACGATTTACACAAGACGCTGGTCAATATTGAAACTGCGCTTGGCAGGATACGGCAGGAAAAATGGTCGTCGAGGACCATCGATTTGGACATCTTGCTGTACGGCTCCGGAGTAATAGATAGTCCGCATTTAACTATCCCGCATCCACAAATGCACCTGCGCTCGTTTGTCCTTGAGGGCCTTTGTGAGCTTAATGCCAATTTGCTTCATCCGGTTATGAACGAATCGGTTTGCGAATTGGCTAATCGACTGAACGGCTGTGACTTTGTCCATAATCCCCACTTGCCGCAGCTTGTCAGCATAGCCGGCGTTATTGGCGTCGGAAAAACTACTCTGGCAAAAAAACTGTCGAACCGCCTCGGCTGTCAAATGCTGCCCGAACCTTACGACACCAATCCCTTTATGCCTGAAGTTTACGCCGGGAAAAAAGAGCTGGCATTGGATTCGCAATTATATTTCCTCACCAGCAGAGTTGAACAGCTAAATCATAACACATTGAAAAAGGGCCAGATATATATAACTGACTATATCTTTGATAAAGAGCTTATCTACAGCAGCCAAACACTGACCCCGGAACAATTGGCCTTGTACGAGAAAATTTATCAACCTTTTATCCACAGGTTAACTTTACCGGTGCTTGTGATATATCTGGTTGATTCGACACAGAATTGCCTTGAGCGTATTCACAAACGAAATCGTTCTTACGAACAGAAAATCGAGCCACAGTTTTTGGAAAATCTTAATGCCGGTTACGAGCAGCTCTTGAAGCATTGGAAAACCTGCCCCGTTATCCGCAAACAAACCTCAGAGCTGGACTACACTGATGATGCCAATATCGACCATCTAACAAATCAGATAAAATGTTATACTTTCGGCCATTCTGTCATTGCGAGCGCAAAGAGCCTTTAACTCTGAGTAGAGTCGAAGCCGAAGCAATCTGAAATTTAACAATGGAATTTGCAGAAACAATAGAATCGGTTAGAAGCCTGGTAAAAACCGCCCGCAGCGGCGGCAAAATAATCGGCCTTGTCCCGACAATGGGAGCACTGCATATCGGCCACATCTCGTTAATCGAAGCAGCCGTTAAGGAATGCGACTTTGTTGTTGTCAGCATCTTTGTCAATCCCGCACAGTTTGGCCCCGGCGAAGATTTTGAAAAATATCCGAGACCTCTCGATGCCGACCTCGGAATTTGCAGAAAGGCAGGAGTTGATGTTGTTTTCACTCCGACGCCCGAGCAAATGTACCCCGCTGAAAATCTCTCTTGGGTAAACGTCGAGAAATTAACAGAATCCCTCTGCGGTCAATTTCGTCCGGGCCACTTTCGAGGAGTAACTACTGTTTGTGCCAAGTTATTTAATATCGTTGCCCCAGACATCGCTTATTTCGGCCAGAAGGACGCTCAGCAGGCAATCGTTGTTAAGCGAATGGTCGCTGATTTGAATATGCCCCTGGGAATTGTCATCTGTCCCACAGTCCGCGAACCGAACGGCCTGGCCGTCAGCAGCAGAAATAAATATCTAACCGAACAGCAAAAAAAGGATGCAGCGAACATTTACAAATCCCTCCGAAAGTGCCGTCAAATGATTGACGCTGGCGTCAAAGAAACCACAGAAATCATCACCGAGATGCGCAAAATATTACAACAGGTCCCGTCAATAGAGATAGAATATATAAGTATCGTTGACGCCGAGACCCTCCGGAACATTGACCGCATCGCCGGCAAAGTCCTCGCAGCCGTAGCCGTCAGAATCGGCCCCGCAAGACTAATAGACAACATTCTCGTGGACACAGCCGAGTAATAATGTATAATGATTTTTTGTTGTTAATTATGAACAAGGAATTTGTTATGAGACAGTTTAAAATCGTTGTAGAGAAACACCCAGATGGTTATGTGGCATATCCACTGGGATTAAAGGGCGTTGTCGTTGGGCAGGGGGATACATATTAAGAAGTACTTGCTGACGTAAAATCTGCGATTCGTTTTCATATTGAAACCTTTGGAAAGGAAGTGCTGGAAGTAGAGCCGAGAATCATTGAAGCATTTGTAGCTGAAACAGGAGTAGAAGTTTGATGGCAAAGTTTCCTGTCGATGCGCCCAAGAAAAAGGTGGTAAAGGCATAGCAGATGTTGGGTTTTCAAACTGTAAGGGAAAAAGAACACATCGCCATGGCACGTAAAAATCCTGATGGAAGCCAGATTCCGTTGACTATGCCGAATCATACGAAGATAAAAGCCTCCACGTTAAGGACAATTTGTACCCAGTCTGGAATTACAAGGGACGAGTTCTTGGAGGCTTATAGAAAGGCATAAACTTGCTATCGGCAGATAACACAGGCTTTACCTCTCACTTCATTCGCCTAAATGTTTTACACTCTGCAAAGTATAGGATGATATAGATGTACTGGAGGATATAAGCGAACAGTAATGTATAATAACACTTAAATAATCATAAGTGGAATAGTGAATCGGATCACAAGATACCAAATTATGCTCGTAAAGATACTAAAAAGCAAGTTACATCGTGCAACGGTCACTGACACGAAGCTGCACTACCCCGGCAGTATCGCCATAGACTCTGCCCTGATGGAAGCAGCTGGAATCTTGACTTACGAATCTGTCTTGGTCGCCGACCTAAACAACGGCAATCGCTTGGAAACCTATGTCGTCCCCGCGGAAGCCAACTCCGGCCAGGTCGTTATACTTGGTGCAGCAGCACAGTTGATTAAGCCGAAAGACATCGTCATCATTCTTAGCTTCGGTTTCTTCACCCCTGATAAAGCCAAAGAATTTAAACCAAAAATTGTCGTTCTCGACGAAAATAACAAAATTAAAAGTAGTGAATAAGAATAGCCTATGGCGGTTACTATCTAAATACAAACGGTAAAAGTTATACGCGATAAGACATACGATATATGCGATAAAATAAATGTTTCCTGAACTTTTCGAGATACCTTTCATCCATGTTACCCTAAAAAGCTATGGCCTGATGATGGTCATTGGTTTTCTTGTCGCCGTTTCTCTGATAAGGCGCCTCAGCCGCAATATCACACCCGACCCTCAGCTCATTACCAACGCCGCCCTTTACTCGTTAATAGGCGGAGTGGCAGGGGCACGTCTGTTCTACGTAATTCATTATTTTGAGCATTTCAAAGAAGACCCGGTATCCGTCTTTGCTATCTGGCACGGCGGCCTCGAGCTGTTGGGCGGCGTTCTCTTGGCCATCACCATCATCTTTTTTTATCTCCTCTATCACAAACTCCCCATTCGCCACTACCTTGATATCCTCGCTATCGCCCTGATGTTGGCTCTTGTCTTCGGCAGAATCGGCTGTTTGCTAAACGGCTGCTGTTATGGCAAACCCACGAATCTGCCATGGGGCATTCGTTTCCCCTATAACTCAATCGCTTACCTCAGTCAAGTAAACCCCGATTTGGAAAGGAACCGCTCTGCCCCCCTATTGGAATTACCTCGTGAATATTTAAGCTTTATCGACAAGGATGGAAATCGACACCCAAAGCCGTACGAAGAGTTAACCGCTCAGCAAAAAATCGAAGTCACAACAGGCAAATATCGATGCTTGCCTGTCCACCCAACCCAATTATATACTTCCGCCGGTGCCGCTGTCTTATGTCTCATCCTTTATTTTTTCTGGCGAAGGTCACAAAACGCCGGCAGCTCTAAAACCGCCGGCAAAATCTTTACCAAACCCGGCTCAACCTTTGCTTTGATGTTTGTTCTTTACGGCCTGACCCGATTTCTTATAGAATTTCGGCGCGATGACAATCCCTTTGAATTTGACAACCTGACAATATCGCAAATTATCGGCATCGCTATGATTATCTTCGGTGCGGCCCTGATGGTAATACTTCAGATAATGAAACCAAAAACTTCTAAATCTTGAATCTTGTGTCTTGAGTCTTATGTCTTGGTTCTTGAGTCTTGTGTCTTGGGTCTTGGGTCTTGAGTCTTGAGTCTTATTTGTGTCTTAAGTCTTTTTTACTTGAAAATTTCGCAAAATCGACCATAATATATAATAAATAATACCAGAGCCGCGCCCATGAGGGTACGAAAACTTCGTGAGTAGTATTATGGGTCTTTACGACAGAGATTACACTCAGGCGGATTTCCAGTCGCAATACCGCCATGCACCGCAGATGCGGATGCACTTCCCGCACATCACACCCGTCGTCAAGTCTTTGCTGATTATCAATTTTGCCGTCTTTTTTGCCGGGGCACTCTTTCTTCCAAGAAACATTTTAGTACCTGGCTTCCCTCAACCCCTGAACTTCTTTGAAAAATGGTTTTCTGTTTTTCCGAATTCATTTGCCTTGGTGCTTCAGGTCTGGCGGCTGATAACGTATCAATTTTTGCACGCCGATATAATGCATATCCTTTTTAACATGCTTGGCTTATACTTCCTCGGGCCGACACTCGAACGACATTGGGGCAGCAAAAAATTCCTCATATTTTATCTTAGCTGCGGCGTCGCAGGCGGCCTGTTTTACACTTTCCTTGTCGCCCTCAAATTCTTATGGTCAGGGCCAATGATAGGGGCCTCCGGTGCAATTCTTGGCATGTTAGCTGCTTGTGCAATCCTTTTCCCACAATTTGTTGTCTTTATCCTTCTATTTCCTGTGCCGATAAGGGTAGCGGCGGTAGGCCTGACAATTATGTATTTCTTCTTTGTAATAACAAGAGGCGCAAACGCCGGCGGCCACGCAGCGCATCTGGCTGGTATGGCGGCAGGGGCCATTTATGTATTCTCACGCTCCTGGCGCAGCAAATTCAAATTGAAAATCGGAGCCGGCCAATGGAAAAAGAAGATGGACGAGCAGCGCAACCTCCAGTTTGAAGTTGACCGCATCCTGAAAAAAGTTCACGACCACGGCCTGCACAGCCTCACGCATAAAGAAAAAAAGATTCTCAAGCAAGCCACAAAAACCGAGCAAATGCGAGACAAATTATAAAAACACCGGTCTTTCACTTAAAATTCAATACCGCGAATTGGCCGTGATATTTACGGGCCGCTCTGTCATAGGCCTTCGCCGCGTCTATCTCGTTGGTGAAGTAGCCGAGATACCGCCTTCTTTTATCCACCATTATTCTGGCCACCCAACGTCTGGTTCGCCTGACGAAAAATACTCCCTTGTATTTTGACGAAGTCCTTATATTAACTTTTCGTCTGTTCAGACTGTTTTGAATCTTTGTAGCCAACCGCAGATTCGCCTTTCGGTTGTCTAATCCATTATGGTTGATATGGTCAGAGAACATGCCATCAGGTGTGTTGAGGATTTCCCGGTGCATCCAGATAATTTTGTTTTTTTCAGGTTTGCTCTTATAAACAACCCGGAGGGCATAAAATGTTCGAGAACCTTTTTGGCAATGCCATTTATATTTGCTGAGCCGGTTATAATCTTCCGGGTCCACTATGGCATATTTACCTTGTGTCAGCGGTATTCGCCGGAAGGCATAGCCGTAGCGGATACGACGATACAAGAGCGTAAGGAAAACTATCGCTTTTTCCAAACATCCGGTTATGTTCAAACTAACTTCGATGAGCAGGCCCCCGTTCTGGAATTGTGAGTAGTGATTAGTTAATTGGTTATTGGCTTGGCCGTCTTTAGGCCGAAGGCCAAAAAGGCAGGCCTCTATAATTAGAGCTATCTGCACAAATGATTCGAAATCCGGCTAATTTTTTGGAATGGAAAATGGTCTAAGTGCTTATAAAGAAATGATTAAAAAAAAATTCGAAAATTTATATTTTTGCTCGAGGGTATCAGCGTTTTTGATTGATTTTTCGCTAATATTTTACCTATTTTAACAGCTACTAAGACACAAGACTCAAGACCAAAGACACAAGACCCCATTAGAAAACGGAAGGCACGTTTCTCACGGGGTAAACTTTTTTCTTGAAAATCCCACTTCAATCGTGTAGAGTTGTTGTTAGCGAGCGGCGATGCGAGACATCTTAGATTTGTGCTGCTCAGAAATGGCTTGCGCACAGTGTACAGAAAACGAGGTGGAAGACGGTGGCTGTCCTGAATTAACCTTAGAATAGAAATGTAGTGAGAGGAAAAGTTGTTATCGGTCGTTTTGTATTTCTATTTTTTGTAGGAGGATAGCCATGTGTAAAAAACTAATTCCTTTCTATAAAGTGTTTTAACCTGGAGTTTTTCACCATGAGCAGCGCCAAGCGAAGCTGATGTGAGCAAGCTGGACAATCCAGCCTGGCCAAAGGCTAACCACCAGGCCAGAACGGAACTTTGCGTATAAGGAGGTAACGAATTATGCGAAGCCAAAGGGAAGGCGGAGTATCGGCCATAACGCAAGTGAAGGTATTCAGCCCCGAAATTATCAACATTGCACAGGGCCAAGGGTTTCATGGCCTGGAAGCCAGAACCGCTGCATGCGTTATAGGTGAGTGTGGCAGCGGCGTGCCGGGGTCTAAGTCCATGGCAGGTAACCCAACTGTTCGCATCGGAACTTGGGAGAACCATATCGTTCCCGATGAAAGCTTCCAACAAGCTGAAGAGGCAAGGCGGAAGTATGGCGATATGGTAGTCGGACTAACTCATATTAGAGGTGTAGTCGGGGTAATGCCCGGTGAGCCACGGAAGTTCGGGGCACTCGAAGGGATTAGCAGTAAGACGCAGAGGGATGAGGAAGCGTATGCCATACATTGAGGTGGAAAACATAACGCCGACAAAATTAGCCCTCATATCAGAACGGGCACGGAAGGAACCTAAGTATCAGTTTACGAGCTTGGCTCATTTACTGAACGAAAGGTTCCTGAAGGAATGCTACTACAGTCTTGGCAGGGACCGAGCGAGTGGCATAGATGGAGTAAGTTGGAAGGAATATGGAGAGCAGTTGGACGAGAACCTTAATAATCTTCTGACACGGATGAAGGCCAAGCGGTATAAGCCGCAGCCAGCCAAACGTGTGTATATACCGAAGAATGAGCACGAGAAGCGTCCGCTCGGTCTGCCTGCACTTGAGGATAAGATAGTGCAGAAGGGGATTAGCCATATATTAGAGGCAATCTACGAGGCGGATTTCTCAGATTGTTCATATGGTTTTCGTCCAAACAGGAATTGCCATCAGGCAATCAATGCTGTGGACAAGACGATTATGACCAAACCCATCAACTATGTGATTGAAGCAGACATCAAAGGTTACTTTGACAATGTTTCGCACGAATGGATGATGGAGTTTTTGAAAGTTCGCATCAAAGACCCAAGCTTTCTGCTGCTGATACGCAGATTTTTGAAGGCAGGATACTTTGAGGCAGGCAAAATCGTTGAGACTGAGCAAGGTACGCCGCAGGGTGGCAATCTCAGTCCGATGCTTTCCAATATATTCCTGCACTATGTGCTCGACCTGTGGTTTGAAAAGAAGGTAAGACCGCAGGTCAATGGAGCAGCCTATCTGGTTCGATATGCAGATGATTTCATCTGTATGGTGCAATACTTTGACGATGCTCGGCACATAGAACAAGCGCTGCGGGAAAGATTTGCGAAGTTTAACCTTGAGTTGCATTCTGAGAAGACCCGCGTAATCAGTTTTGGCAGATATGAACGAGCGAACGCAAAACGTCAGAATCGCAGAACCAACACCTTTGACTTTCTTGGCTTTACCCACTATTGCGACATAAGCCGCAAGGGAAGGTTCATAGTTGGTCGTAAGACCAGCCGTAAGAAATTCCGTATGAAATGCAAAGATATGAACAACTGGCTTAGAAAGATACGCAATTTCAAGAAGGCTAAAGAATGGTGGCTGGTTTTGCAGGCTAAGCTTCGAGGCCATTATCAGTATTACGGCGTCAGCGGCAATATGCGGTCGATACAACGCTTTTACTTGCTGACAGAGCGTATGACACTGAAGTGGCTTAATAGACGCAGCCAGCGTAAGTCGTTCAATCGGGAAAGTTTCCGTAAGTATTTGAAACACTACCCTCTGCCGCAACCGAGGATATTGTACAACTTATATACGCTGTCGCCGGTTGTGTGAGTTTTACTGAAGAGCCGGATGTGGGAAATCTACAAGTCCGGTTCTGTGAGGGGCATTGAAGTTCCTCACAAGGTTAAATATTGTGGCACTCTTCGAACCGAAAGGGAAGAGAAACAGAGAAAACAAATTAAACCTAAATGAGGGAACCATATTATGTCTACTCGACACAGATTACAAATATTAGCAAATAAAGGGAGAAAACAAAATGTTTCACAAATCATCTAAACAAATTTTTCTCGGTATTTTCGTCACACTGTTGTTACTAACAATGCCGGTCTATGCTGTAAAAAACTTCAAAATCTCCAAATACAGAGGTGGGCACCAGATCTGGTTTGAAGCCGAGGATTACGATGAACGCAATCCCGACACTGACCAGTTTTACCCGGTTGTTTACGCGGATGGCGCGTTCGGTCAAGCAATTACCCGGGCGGGTGACGCCGGTGGCATGATTCGCTGGACATTCGATATCAGTGCAGCCGATGGCAGGGGAGGTACGTGGTATTTCTGGGCGCGTATTTTGAATCCGGACAATCAGTCGGATTATATGCTCGTGGAGGGAGACCCAGATGACGCAGAGATTCCCACTGGCCCCCCCTTCCCAGGAGATAGCGGGGAAGCGCCATTCGTTAATGATGATGACAGAATCTTTGAAGAAAATGTCGGACCTCCCTGGGGATGGGCCAGGGCTGGTCACGAGGAGGGTCATACCAAAGAACTTCAAGATGGCGAGAACACGATGTACATCTTTCACAGGCAAGGCAATAATACCGTGTTCTGGGATGTCTTCATGTGGGCAGATCGTAGTAACTACGTGCCCACCGATGAGGATTATCGAAATGCCAAGATATTTGTTCCTAGCATAGCCTCTAATCCAAGTCCAGCTAATGGTGCTATAATTCGGGATACGTGGGTAAGTTTGAACTGGTCGCCGGGAGGTTTTGCGGCCTCGCACGATGTGTACTTCGGCGAGAATTTTGACGATGTGAATGCCGGCACCGGCGACACCTTCCTGGGCAACCAAACCTCAAATCATTTTCTTGTCGGCCTGCCCGGATATCCCTATCCGGACGGTCTCGTTCCCGACACGACTTATTACTGGCGCATGGATGAAGTGGAAACCGACGGTGTGACCAAACATAAAGGCAGGGTCTGGAGCTTCTTCGTTCCCTCCGCTAAGCCCGATCCTTCAGCTGTATCGACATTTCACTGTATAGGAGTTTACTGGAGCCCTCAAGATGGCAGTAGTGATAATGTCTGTCAGGTGCACTATCGTTCTCATGGTTCAACTGGTTGGAAAGAGGCCCTGCCACTATGGTATGATGACAGAGGAGTCGGCGGATATCCCGAAGGATATCGCGGTAGTATCGTTAATTTAGATCCTGGGACGGTATACGAGATCAAATTGGAATTATTAAATACCGGTACTAAGGAAGAACTCATAGCTGAAACATGGAGTGAAGATTTTCCGATAGCTAAAACTGTATATCTTCCTGCCGGGACGACTAATCAGGCTCTTGAGATAACCGAATCCGGCTCACCTGACGGCTATATTCTTTATACTCATCCCGAAGGGGAAAGCTCAACTATTAATGTAAATAATCAGGAAGACTCCTGTATATATGTTAGCGCTTCCTATATTATTATACGTGGCTTAACTCTGAGAGAAGCAAGTGTACACGGTATCCGCATACTAAATAATGTGCATGATGTTATTATAGAAGGGTGTGATATCAGTGGATGGGGCCGTCTACAGGAAGGTGAGTGGGGTTACAATAATGATGCCGCCGTTTATTCTGATTCACCAAACATAGAAAGGATTATCGTCCAGAGGAATAAACTTCATCACCCCAGGCCAGATACTAATAGCTGGAAGGAACCAGCCAGGACTATACCAATAAACACGCATCATCCCATGGGGCCTCAAGCCATTGTGTTCATGCCCAGAAACGAAAGAGCGGGCCACTTTGTCATACGCTACAATGAAATCTATTCTGATGAGGATCACTATTTCAATGATAGCATGGGGACCTGGCATAACTTTAGTTACCATGGTTTTCCAATTCGCGATACAGACATATATGGTAATTATATTGCGAACTGCTGGGACGACGGTATAGAAGCCGAAGGAGCAAACTGTAACGTAAGGATATGGGGTAATTATATAACCCGAACTCCGATTAAGATTGCAACCCAATCTGTTTCTGTTGGTCCTTTATATATATGGCGGAATGTGTTTGGCATTAGCCGGGCAGGTCCAAATCACAACTATGGATGGCGGGCCTTCAAGTCAGGTGACGTGGAAGGCTGGGGTGGTGGCAAAACTTACATATTCCATAATACTATCTTACAGCCTCCACTTCCGGATCATGGATCTTCTGGTGGAGTAAATGCTGACGACGCTACACTTACCAATACCTGTACCAGAAATAATATTCTCCATATCTCCAATGACAGCTACATGAGTATCTCTGATCCATATCAAAACTTAACCAATGATTTTGACTATGATTTATACAACGGCAACATTAATGCCAGACCCGGCTCGGAGCGAAACGGAATCAAAGGTGTTCCAATATATGATCGACATAATGGTGTTGGGGAATTCGCGCTTGATTCATCCAGTCCGGGGTTTGACGCGGGCGTGGTAATTCCGAATTTCAATGACAATTACAACGGCGCCGCGCCGGATATAGGCGCGCATGAAGCCGGCAGCCCGCCGATGGAGTTCGGCGTCAACGCATACCAATAAAAAATATACATAAAACACGGACAAAAAGCGAATTGTAAGAGAAATGTCAGGATTGTAAAAGAAATGCTAAACTTTTTATTGGATTTGCGCGGCGCAACAATCGAATCATCGAGCACAATACAGTCATCAACTCTCACATGGCGGGCATCTTCTTTCACTGGGCGCCCGGCAACGTCGTGCAGAACAACACGCTATACGGCAACAGAGAGATGCAGGTGATTCTCGTCGGCAGGACGAGTTTCGGCGGCAGGACGCGAGAACGAATGAGGCTAGTCGATGATGTCGTGCTGGACAATATCATGTTCGCCACCGACGCACAACAGCAAACATTTTTCTTGGCGATAAATTATGATGATGTTCATTTTGGCCGGTCGGATGACAACTATTTTTATAATCCCTTTAATTACAGGCATGTTCTTGTCAGTTGTTATAAAGCTTACGAAGACAGATGGACGCGTGACGAGTTGACACTTGACCAATGGCGTAGGTTATCAGGATATGACGAAGACTCCAGGGAATTTTCATATTTGGATCGATTCGATGATATTACGATAGACAGCCCAAAAAAGTCCCGGATTATTTATAATCCGTCGCTTGATGTAATTAGCATTGATCTGGAATCAGATAAATATTGCGATGTGCACGATAACAAAATATATGGGAGCGTTAGTTTACAGCCCTTTGAATCAAAAATTCTTATATCATCCGATTTTGAAACCCCGGACCCTCCCCTTGAAGCATATCTCAATAAAGGCCTTAAAATTCGCTAAGATGCACTTCAGCCTATGCTGTCCTTTGAAGGAGATTGTTATGAATCGCTATCCGGTTATACCAAATTTAGTTAATGTTTGACAATTGCCTGAGTTTGTCATTCCTGCGAAGGCAGGAATCCAGGGCGAGCTGTATAAATCAAACAATAATGCAAGGAATGTCGAATAGTGAAGTGAGTTCCTCGCCCTCCATTTAACCACTCATCAATCACCACAGAGAGTGAACGGCACGGATTATCGTTTACTCAGGTTTCATTTGTATTGAATATCAACGACGCCGTAACCGATATCACCATCCTGTTTATTCATTTTTTGTACTGGATACTTTTTCCCGTGTACATTAACAAGACCATGGCCCATATCACCGTATATCGGACTCGCTCTATATACTGGACACTTTTTCCCGCTTACCTCAATGACGCCGTAGCCGAGGTCACCCTCCAGTTTAGTCGTTCTGAAAACAGTAAGGAATGCCATTGTTATTTTTCCCATCCCCCCTTTTCTGTAAAGGCCTTGCACACAATATTTCATTTTTTGCCCTGATACTTAATTATCGGGGTTCAGAAGGCATAAGTCCATCGGGGAATCCCTGTATTTAGGGTGCGAAAAATATGGAATCTACAACGAGATTGAAAAGTTTATGAAAATTCAGGACAGTTATTAAAGAGATTTCCTCCCCCCCATTTAAGCACTCACTACTCACCACTCACCACTTCTCATGTGTCAGTCAGTGTTACTCCGTGTCTAAAGCGTCCGTGTCAGTCAGTGTTACTCTGCGCCGCACCAAAATCGAGAAGTATTTTCGTCCTTATGCAACCAATCAGCCCGACCATCGAAGAAAAGATTGTTACACCCATTGCCGCGATGTCGATCACGGGAGATCCGTCGGGTCAGGTTACTGCCCTTAGTTGTTTCTTCCGAAGCGGGCAAATGCGTCCTCGACCAAACGTCCAGATAGTTCATCCTGGACAAGATATCCAGCTCATATTCGTCCCGGACGACAGGTCGCCAATCTCCTGCCTCGTTATCAGCCATATAAATCCGCTGGGCGGGAGACTTGACACTACTGAGCTTGGTCGGCTCATCCTTTTGGTTCCCCTGCTCGCCGCCTCTTAGACCCGGGTCCTGCATATCCCAGGCGTTCACAACATAATCCACTGTCTGCTCGGCGTTCCTGTGGCCGTATTGACCTACTCCCGCACGAGGAAAGGATGGGCACTGATATACGTCAACCTCCCTGTAATCTTGGATTTCTCTATATTCCTGGCCTAAGTAAGGAATGAACACCAGGATCCATTTCACTTTATGGTCTAATGCACGGGGAATAAAGCCCACGTTATCATCGGCGTACATGGTCATGGCCATGCCAATTTGTTTGAGGCCGCTCAGGCAATAGACGGTCCTGGCCTGCTTCTTAACACGCTGCAGGGCCGGCATCAATATCCCCATCAAAAGCGCAATAATAGCGATTACCACCAGCAGTTCTATCAATGTAAACCCCTCTCGTTTGTGCATGGCTATAACCACCTTTCCTTAAAACTGCTAAAACAAAATCCACCCATATTAATTATACAATCTACAAGCCCAAAGTCAATAAAAAAGGTAGTAATCTGTCGGTAACGGGCGACGGAACTTAGGTCGTTATGATACCCCATTCGAGCTTATGGTTTTTTGGGTTTTTTCTTCATTTTTCTGAACAGTATCCTCAGCCTGCCGCGGTATTTCCTCGGAGTCCAGGACAGAAGCTTGCGCTGAAACAGTATCCTCAATCCCAGAATCTCCAACCCGATAAGAGCCAGCCAGGAGCCCGGAGAAAGTGGTGTCACCAATGCCAACACACCGAGGATAATCAACACTATGCCTAAGATTATTCTTAAAGCTCTTCGCATGTTCCCAGCGATGTAGGGTATGCCCCGAATACCATTTCGTCCAAAATAGTCCTTATCATTCAGTGTCTAAGAAGTCCGTGTCAGTCAGCGTCAAGAAGGAAGTCAGTGTCAGTCAGCGTCTTAAATAGTCCGTGTCCGTCAGTGTCTCAAAACAGCATTGAATCCGCGTAAACATCCTGGAACTCAGGCTCGTGGGCGATTTCGATGTATTTAATCTTGCCGGCTAATTCGCGTGCAGTTTCCCGGTAATGCCGACTGACAAGTACCATCCATGCGCCGGAAGCGGCCGCATTACCGACAAAACGAATTTTTTCCACAGGAACTGTGGGCAACAAGCCTATTCGCAGAGCACTTTCTTTTCGGATGTAATTGCCGAATGCACCGGCTAAGAGGATATGTTCTATGTCACAATCTTCAAGGCCGATTCTCTTCTGTAAAAGCCTGATGCCCGCCCGGATGGCTGCTTTTGCTAATTGCATCTGGCGAATATCTTTTTGCGTCAGGTACACCGTACCGGCGCCATCGTTTTCCGCTAAGAGAAAGGCCGGCTGACTCTGTTCTTCACGTATGCGAGAGAAAATAGCGGGTGACACCTTTCCTTCAATTTTTTCCTTTTCCACGAATCGCCCTGTATGGTCGATTATGCCGAGTTCCAGCATTACCGCCACGGCATCAATCAGGCCGCTGCCGCATATCGAGCGGGGTGAGGCATTTCCTATCACGTCCAAATCTATATCATCTTCATTTACAACCACAGCCTCTATTGCGCCTTCAGCCGCTCTGCTGCCGCAGGTTATACGTGCCCCTTCCAGAGCCGGCCCTGCAGCACAACTGGCCGCATAGAGTTTGTCTTTAGTACCGAGTACAAGCTCGCCGTTTGTGCCGATGTCAACGACCAGTGTCATTTCTTCGGTTGAATCAATATCCACCGCGAGCGCGACAGCGATTGTATCCGAGCCTACGAAACCCGCTATATTTTCAACGGTATGGATATTACCGGCAGGGTTCATTTCAAGATGAAGCTGCGCAGCAGGTATATCGTGTGCATCGAGCGAAAATGCCTTATACGGTGCCTGGCCAAGCTGGGTTACTGGCAATTTAAGGAAGATGTGGTTCATAGTCGTATTGCCGACGACACACATTTCGTATATGTGCTTTGGATTGATGGAAGTTTTTTTACAGAGCTTTGTTGTCAGGCCATTT
Organism: Sedimentisphaerales bacterium; assembly: GCA_035528395.1. Classification (GTDB taxonomy): domain Bacteria; phylum Planctomycetota; class Phycisphaerae; order Sedimentisphaerales; family Anaerobacaceae; genus NIOZ-UU13. Next base: position 54,284 of record DATKYR010000190.1, on the reverse strand, counting down.
ACGCAGTCTATTATGGCTTTGTGCAGTTCAGCTAATTTTTCATCGTCTTGTGCGTATGCAATCCTGCTGATAACATCGTCACCATATCGGCTTTGCGGGTTGATGGTTGCTTCCGTAGCGTGACATTCGCCGTCAGCCATATTGATTAGCTTGGCGACGACGGTCGTTGTCCCGATATCGACGGCTATGCCGAATATCTTTCCTGTGGCAGCTTTTTCCTGATATTTTTCATGTACGGTCGCAGCCAAGTCGATTTGTGTATCTATGCCGTGTTCTAAGATTTTCTGCTCGAAGAATCTGGAACCGGCGGGAATTGTTACCGTAAGGTCGCTTTGGATATTGTGTTGACAGGCGAGGACCTCTCGACCGTCCGGTTCGAGGTTTACCAGACACTTTTTACAGGTACCTTTACCACCGCAAACGGTGTTCAGGATTATGCCGGCCTGGCCCGCGGCCTCGAAAAGTGTGGCACCTGCGTGAATAGAGATTTGCTTATTGTCGGGTTTGAAAGTGATTGTGAAGTGTTTCATTCTCGTATCTCGCATCTCGTATCTCGTATCTCGTTACAGCTTCTCGAGATACTTGCGACGAGATACATCTTGTCGCTCACACTCAGCTTATTTTATGCCTTATTTTCCAGCGGGCGCGTCTTTTTTTACTGCCCACTTTGCGCCTACGTCTCGGTTTTGCCATCTATTTCTCCACAAACAGACAAAAATTGTTTATTGCAATATACTTTTAAGCCGTTGGAATGTATGATATTATAAGTGAACTTAAAAGTAAAAAATAAAAATAAAAAAACCACGAACAAAAAGATCGCAGTTCAATTATGAAAAAGAGCCGGGCCACGTCGTTAGTAATACTTTTGCGAGAGGCTGGTTTTTCGGCGAACCAGATTGGGATGCAAATATGATACAGTGCAAAGATTGCGAATTCTGTGAGATGGGTTCCGGCGACAAAAGGACCTTCAAATGCGACCCGTTTACTAATATCAAGGAGCCGGAATGCATAGCCAAATGGCAGCTTATCCGCCTGGATATGCTGTTGGCCAGCTATCAGGGAATGCTAAAGTGGTACGGGAAAATGGCACCTCTGCAGGACAAAATCATCCAATTTATGCAGCGTGAAATCAATGAGCTTGACGAAGCTGACGGTTGGAAGGCCGATGATGACGATGAGCAGGAGGAGGAAGAAGAGGACATTTTACCTGGTTAAAAGCCAGAGGCCCTATGGGTTTGTCCGGTTATCAACGGTGCCAATACGTTGTTTTCTTCTTCAAAATGGATTAGACGACACCATATAGGACCACCAAATTTTATCCGGACGTTGATTTTTGTGGATTTTTGCAATAAATCGTCTCCCCAAGCCGTCTTTATTTACGTAAAAACGCTTAAAAATGGCAAAAACTGATGACTTAGCCCAGATAATAATCGGCTGCAAGAACAGGGATTCTAAGTGTTTTTCGCAGATAGTCGATATGTATGCAAGCCGATGTTACGGTTATTTTTACCGTTTGACGGTCAATAAAGACCTTAGTGACGAGTTGTTAAGCGAGCTATTTGTCAAGTTAGTAGAGAAAATTGCTTCTTACAAGGGCGGCTCCTTCGATGGTTGGCTGTTCAAAATAGCGGCTAATATTTTTCACGATTATTTAAGGAGCAAACAGCGACGGAAAAAATTACTCGATGTTCAAAAAGAGCAGCTTGAATCGCATTTTACTGAGCCAAAACAATCCAACAACGAGCAAATTGATAAGTTACAGATGCAGCTCACAAGGCTGGACACGGATACGAGAGAATTGATAATGCTGCGTTTTTATTCAGAACTGAGCTTCAAAGAAATAGCCCAAATGCGGTCTGAGCCGATAGGCACAACGTTGGCAAAGCTGCATCGAGGGCTAAAGAAACTGCGGGAGTTAATGAGGTGAGAATATTATGAACGATGAAAATCAGGAAAATTTGAAAGAGCTGTTTGAGAAATTCCTGGATGCCGAGCAGGCTGAAAGGAACGTTGAGGATATTCAAAAGGCCGAAGAAATCCTCCGTGAACATCCTGCGCCCGAGCCTGATGCTATGCTCATAGCCAATATAAAGGCTGAAATCGCCATGCGTCTGCCGGCAAGAAGAGCATATGTATTTAAGCACATAACTTACAAGGCGGCTTGTGCCGCAGCAGCAGTTATGTTCCTCACGGCGATAGGCCTGAATTTATTCCAAAAAAGTCCCCGCAAACCCAATGGTATGCAACTTACCTCGATAATACCCACAGCAATCTGGGACAGTGATGATATTGCCGCCGCCGACGCGGACCTGGCGATTTTCACTACCGAAATTGAGCAGATTGAAGATGAGCTGCTGACCCTGCAGTCGGGAGAAGACGAGGGCAACGGCGACAGTACAATAACTGAATTAGAGATGGAGCTGATAGAAATTAATAACAGTGATTTCTGGAAGGGATAGAAAAATGGAGTTAAGTCGCAGAATTATTTTGGTTATGGTCATGGCGATCATCACGGCAGTTATCGTCCTGCCCTGTTCGGCTGAAGAAAAGAAGGATGAACAAAGCATCTGGACCGAGGATGGACCAAGAGGACCAGGAAGGGGACCGAGACCGGGGCCCGGACGAGGGCCGGGGCCGGGACGGGGTTCAAGAAGGTTCGAACCAACAGATGAGGAAATTGACCGCGTTATGAAGAGCCTGCAGGAAAGCAACCCGGAAAAGGCAAAGGAATTGGCCCGGTTACGCGAGAAAGACCCAAACCAGTTCAGCATCGAGCTTAGAAGGCACGGCCGTGAGGAGTTCGGCAAGATAATCAGGGAACGTATAGACAACTGGGGGAAGAGGAGACGTGCAGAATTTATTGAATCGCTTGAAAAGTTTGACCCCAAGGAAGCCCAGGAGTTGGCTAAATTAAAAGACACAAACCCGGACCTTTATGCAGAGAAATACGAGCTCGCCTTGAAAAAATATGGACGAATTATTGAAGAGGGAAGAAGAAATCCTGAATTAGCTGAGGTCCTTATAGAAGATTTGAAACTGAAAAAAACAAGAGATGAGCTGGTCAAGAATATCAAGGCTGCACAGAGTGACAGAGAAAAGAACAAATTAATCGCTGAGCTGGAAGATGTGGTTGCCGGCAGGTTTGACCTGATTGTCAGGAGAAAGCAAATAGCATACGAACGGCTCCTTAGGTGGCTTAATGAGCTGCAAAAACGGCTCAGAGAAAGCAGATCTGAGATTTCAAGGTGGAGGGATGATAAATTCAAGAATGAGAATGTAAAGAAGCGGATGCAGGACTTGCTTGGAGAAACTCAAACAGAATTCAGGTGGGACTAAGCGACACTGATTGACACAGCTCGACATAGGAGAACTGTTTAGTAGTGAGTGCTTAAAGGGAGGGGGAGATATTCAATTCAATACCTGTCCCGATGGCTTTAACCGGGATTCGACATTTCCTGCCTGTCCCGGTAATATCAGCCGGGGCTTGACCTTGTGCATTTATCCCTTGTGCTCTTGCTCCTTGTACACTAAGATGTTTTGACGAGAATTGATATTTTGGTTGCTGTGGCGCCCCTGCAAGAAGATAAATCTAAAAAACAACTGACAATATTCCTTGTTTTCTTAGGAGGACTTCGTTTTGAATAGAAATCTGCTGATAGCAGCTATTCTGATAGCCTGCATTTTCAACTCAATAGGCCTGGCCGAGGAAAAACAGGCGAGGGCCGGGGCGAACTACTTGTTCTCTTACTTCAAAGACAACGGCCAGGACGGCCTGCACCTGGCATACAGTCACGATGGCCTGAAGTGGACTGCGTTACAAAACGACCGGTCGTTTCTTAAGCCGCAGGTCGGAGGCAAGCTGATGCGCGACCCGTGTATCTGCCGCGGGCCAGACGGCTCTTTTCATATGGTCTGGACCAGTAGCTGGCGGGAAAAAGGTATCGGAATCGCTCACTCCAAAGACCTCATCAAATGGTCCGAACAGAAATATATTCCTGTTATGGAGCATGAGCCAACGGCGATGAACTGCTGGGCGCCCGAGATTTTTTATGACTCCACGAGCAAAAAGTACCTCATCTATTGGTCCACAACAATCCCCGGCCGATTTGCCGGAACCGAAAACACGGGTGACAGAGATAGAGGGAAACAGCTAAATCACAGAATCTACTGCGTTACAACTAAGGACTTCCAGACCTACTCCAGGGCTGAGCTTTTCTATGATGAGGGCTTTAATGTGATTGATGCCACAATCATCAAGGACGGCGACAGGTATGTAATGTTCCTCAAAGATGAGACGAAAGAGCCTGTGGCAAAGAAGAATATCCGTATTGCTTACAGTGATAAACTGGAAGGGCCATACGGCCATGCGTCTGACCCGATTTCGCCCGACTGGGTCGAAGGCCCGACCGCCCTGAAAATCGACGACTATTGGTATTTATATTATGATGGATACACACGTCATCGGTACGAAGGCCTAAGGTCGAAGGACTTCAAGAATTGGGAGTCAATTACTGATAAGCTGTCCTTCCCTCCCGGTACCAAACACGGAACAGCCTTCATAGTTGAAGATGAAGTTCTGGCCAAACTCCTTGAGTTAAAATAGAGTTGGTTATACGCTTTGAGTTCACGGACGTTTATACAGACTCAATGCCCTCCAACGTTCCATGCGGGTTTCTTATTCCATATTTAGTCCTGCAATTTATGCGGGATTTTTCCCATTCCATATTCGACTTTGCATTCAGTCACTGCGAGCATCCAGCATTAAAAATCCCAACATTAACCAATTAGTATCTGTTGCGGAAAACGAAAATCGACGATGTCGCCCCTGCGAAAGCAGGGGTACAGAGCGAAAAACTGGATTCCCGCTCCTTCGACTCTGCTCAGGACAGGTTTCGCGGGAATGACAAATACTGTTTCCACAACAGGACATAATTATGAGAATTCCGCTGACAAAATATGGCTGGCCGCAGGTGGTTATCTACCCTGTTTTAGTACTTGCGTTAATGTTTGCCATTCTATTAGGCACAAGGGCGGTTTTGCCCCCACGTCTGCTTGCGCAGACAAGCGTGGGGGGGGGCATTATTTCGATAGAAGCACTTTTGGCCGCTGTTTTAATATGGTCTTTGATGTTTTTCCGCGACCCTGAGCGCCGGTGTCCTTCGGACAGGAACCTTCTGTTAGCGCCCGCCGACGGCCAGGTTACCGACATCGAGACGGTAGATCCCGTTAGAGACCCCATGTTAGACTTTTTACTCGTTAGAGACAGGGAGGACAAAGGCTCTAACGGGGTAGATGACCCCCCTGCTTTCTTGCGAAAGCAAGAAGTGGGGGGCGGAGCTGCACTGCGTATCGGGATATTTCTGAGCATTTTCGATACCCACATTAATCGCGCTCCGTGCAATGTCAAAGTCGAAAAAATCACCTATCGAAAAGGCAAATACAAAAACGCAATGAATCCGCAGTCCGGCCGGGTCAATGAGTCCAATGACCTGCACCTGGTCAGAACCGACAGCCCACAAGACAGACTGATTGTCCGGCAAATAAGTGGAGCGATTGCCCGGCGAATCGTTTGCGATAAAGTGGCGGGCAAGGAATTGACCGGCGGTCAGAAATTCGGGATGATAAAATTCGGCTCCAGAACAGAATTGTACGTGCCCCTTCGTGAGGCAGCAACGCCGGGTTCCGAGCGATACCCGCCAGCGGCGGGTGTAAAGTGCCTGGTCCAAATAGGCGATAAAGTCAAAGCAGGCCTGACACCATTGGTGAAATACGAAATTGGTGAGTAGTAAATAGTGAGAGGTGAGTAGTAGTCGATTCACTAATTAGTTCTTGTTGCGGAAACAGTATTTGTCATTCCCGCCCCGCATCGTGTGCGGGATAAACTCCAGCGGGAATCCAGCTTTTTCGCTCTGGACCCCTTCTTTCGCAGGGGTGACATAGTCAGTTTTTGTTTCCCTCAACAGATACTAATTAACCATTACGAGGTACGAGTTATGCCGAGATTAAAAACCGAATCTGCTCCTAAGGGGGTAGTCGGCCGCAGCACGGCCAAAAAGAGTCTGCTGCGGCGTGTGCGAAGGCAAAGGTTAAAGTACATTGCCATCCTGCCGTCGCTGATAACAATTCTCAACGGCGTATGCGGCTTCACGGCCATTGTCTTTGCAGGCAAAGGTGCAAAGCTCGGCATCGGGCAGTTTTCTTACTTTGCGATGTCAGGCTACATGATACTTCTGGCAATGATTGCCGACATGCTCGACGGCCGACTGGCACGAATGCACAAGAGCACCTCCAGCTTTGGCGGCCAGCTCGACAGCCTCTGCGATATAATCAGCTTCGGTGTGGCGCCGGCATTTTTGATGCTGAAAGTTCTGGAATACAAGCTGGCCGAGTTTGCCGGGCTTAATCCCGCCATAGAAACTTTTCTCCAACGTTTCATCTGGGTGGCAGCGGCAGGATATATAAGCTGTGCGGCCATTCGATTAGCAAGGTTCAATGTGGAAAACGAGGAGGACGAATCCGCCCACATGAGCTTTGTAGGTCTGCCCACGCCCGCCGCTGCGGGGGTAATAGTCAGCCTGGTAATACTCCATCAGGAAACACTTCCGAGCCTGAATGTAATTATTTATGCCCTGCCGTTTCTGGCCCTGGGCGTTGCGGTGCTGATGGTCAGCAGGATTCGATATCCGCACATCCTCAATCAGTACCTAAAGGGCAAGAAGCCATTTGCGTACCTTATGAGGGTGCTGTTGCTCCTGGCATTTGTTATCTTGAACATACAGTATGCGGCTTTAGTGCTGATTTTCTGCGGCTTTGCGGCGAGCAGCTTTTTGAAATGGTTTTACTACAAAGTAATCCGCAATAAGCACAATCTCGTCTCGGCAGCAAATTCAGCTTTGACGACTGTTGACAATGGCCAAATAGCCGACCAGGACGATATCACCTAAAGAAGGGTACCAGGTTATCAGGGAGGGTATCAGGTAGTGGGTATCAGGTAGTGGGTATCAGGTTACCAGGATTTCAGGTCAACTGCGCAGTATAAATGCACAGCGAGATTTTTTTTCTGGTATCCTGGATCTCTGATATCCTCCACCCTGATTTCCTGATACCCTGATTTCCTAATATTCTAACTTGTGCTGGGGGTTATAGATAGATAAAGAGAATCCGGGCGGCTCCGGCCTGTGTGTTACACTGTGTTCCGAACCGGCTGTATATCCCGCCGCCTGGCGCCGGATTGATTTATCTGGTAATACTGCTCGACAATACCAATAAGCCGCGCCAGAACTTCATGACCTTCGGGACTTGCTTCCAGACCAACAATCTGCAATCCAAAAGAGGCGCTCTTGCCGTCTGCGGTCGGCAGGATATTTCGAATCTGGGCACTAACGACCAATGGCATTTCATAAGGCATAGGTGTAAATCGCATCCCAACAAACTGACCTTTCTTGAAGTCCAGCTCACCGGCACAAAAAGTCCTGGACGTATTGCCTTTAGACTCCTGCCTGACAGATTCAGGACAGCCCGCCTCGTCTGAGTACGAAACTACAACCTGCGCACCGCCGGCGGAAATGTCAACAAGCCTGCCCTGGCAATAATTGTGAATATCCTCTGCAGCATCCTGTATCTGTTTTTTTGCCTCATGTCTGCCGCTGCGATGCCACATTATCACCTTTACCTTCAGTGATTCGGGCACATTAACACGGTAATAACTTCTCCTCTGGACAACTTCTATCCGTCCCGGCACCGCAAGTATCATCGTTCCGCCCCATCCCTCGTCAGCCTCCGGGCTGGACGACGACTCAAAACCAAGCACAGTCGTATCAAAAACAAACTTGCCGTATTCATATTTGAACGATATGCCGACCGGCTGATTAGCCTGTATATTTACCGGGTGCTGCTTCTTCTTCGGGGCGGCACTGTCTACAGTTAGCCTGTCCTCCACAAGCCCGGTCAACAGTACCTTTGCAACGTGCCATTTGTCTTTGGACAAATATGACATTATAGCAGGTACTTTTTTATCAATCGCGGTTTGCAGGATTTTCTCCGGCTCGTCCCCGCGCAGTAACATCACCTTATTCATATCAACCTCTCTTTAGAAAATATATATATAATTCGGCTATAAACAAGAGGCGTTTTACATTAAACTTGCTGTGATACCCATCCCGCACCGAAAATCCCACACGCAGGCTGTAGGGGGCAACCCAGTGTGGTTGCCCTGGGCAGGCACACAGGCCTGCCCCTACCATCACGCCTCACGGGCACAGGATGCAGGTCCCATAACTACGGTTTTCTCGCAAATAAGGTATAGTCTAAATGGTTTGCCCCGTTAGAAAACTTCCTTTTTTGTACCCCGTTGCAATTTCTAACGGGGTAAACTTGCAAAAAAAACGCCTGGCAATTACTATTAGCGTATATATGAACAAAACTTACGATATAAAAAAGATAGGGGGCGATAAAATAGCCCTTTTGGGACTTTTTGTTTTCGCGCTGCTCATTGCCCGTCTTATAGTCGCTTCAAAGTCCGCTCTTATTCTTTCGGAGCCGATAAAACTAACTCAGGCCGGTTTATCGGTATCAATGCCGGCGGGCAACGGCTGGAAAAACGAAAAGCAATGGAACTATCATAAAAATGCCTCTTCTTATTCTTTAAGCAGTAATTTCGCTCACGGTTCCGGCAAACCCACAGCGTGGGCTTACTGCCAATACCTCTTAGCTGCCGAGACAACCACCCCCCAAATGCGGTTTGAGCAAAGGGCGCTTGAAGTTGACGGTGTGATTATAAAAACAGACCGGATGCAAATAGATACGCTCACTATCGATTGGGTACACATACAAAAACCACAAACCTCACTCAGTTTTCTTTTCGGCACCGCAAAGTTGCCAAACAACCATCAGCTCGATATCGAAGTGCACCAGATTATGGGCGATGCCGAGATGGCTGAGCTTACCTTCAAACGCATCGTAAAAAGTCTGAATTTCGAAAGCACCACCGCAGAAGACATAATAAGTAAATTTACCGAACGGGCCGAATACATCCGCCGACAGGTGTCCCTTTCGTGACTGCGAACGAACAAAATGCTGAAATAAAAAAACCTATCTCAACAAAAGGTGCCGGTATGAAAGATAAGCGAATAAAACAAAAAAAGGCAACGCGAAAAATGACAAGCCGAGTAACTCAATATACGGTAGTTTTGTGCTTGTTTATTTCAGGATGTGAAATTAGTCCTTCAGGCCAGGTTGGTACGAGTCGCTATGCAGCGAAGTGGCAAAATATGAAGCTGTGGTATCGCCAACCTGCACAGAAATGGACAGAAGCTCTGCCGGTCGGAAACGGACGTCTTGGAGCTATGGTCTTCGGCGGCACAGCACACGAACAGCTACAATTCAACGAAGACACACTGTGGACAGGTCAACCGCACGAATATCAGCACGACGGAGCCCTCGAGTATCTGCCTGCAGTCCGCAAGCTGCTGTTCGAGGGCAAACAACGCCAGGCTGAAGAGCTGGCGATGGAACAAATGATGAGCGTACCGCTTCGGCAGGAAAAATATCAGCCTTTCGGTGATTTGCATCTGTACTTCCCGACTCATGACGAGCCTGTCAATTATCACAGGGAGCTGGACATCGACTCCGGGCTGGCAACAGTTCGCTACCGCATCGGCCAAACGACTTTTACCCGCGAAGTCTTCTCCAGTTTTCCGGACCAAGCGATTGTTGTTCGCCTGAGCAGCGACAAACCCGGGCAACTGACCTTCACCGCAAAACTGGACAGTCCTCACCCGGATATACAGACCCTCGTAGTGAATAAAAACACATTAGCATTGCGAGGTCAACTTCAAGAGAATATGAATAAGCGAACGAAGCAAGAAAGGCCCAGCGTGCTGAAGTTTGAGGCGCTCCTGCGTGCGACGGCCAAAGGCGGCAAGCTCACTGTTGATTCTGAAAAGGTAGACGTTGTCGGAGCTGATTCAGTAACACTGATACTTGCTGCCGCCACAAGTTTCAAGGACTTCAGGGATGTCAGCGGCGACCCGGCCACCGCCTGCCGCCGGACTATCATAGCGGCTGCCCGCAAAAGCTATGATGATTTACGCAAGGCCCACATCGCCGATCATCGCCGCCTGTTTCGCTTGGTCGAATTCGACCTGGGCATAACCGAGGCGATGAAGCAGCCCACCGACCAGCGCATCGAAAACTTCGCCAAGCAGGATGACCCACAATTAGTAGCGCTGTACTTCCAGTTCGGTCGCTACCTGCTGATTGCAGGCTCCCGTCCGGGCAGCCAGCCGGCAAATCTCCAGGGCATCTGGAACGACCAGCTTGAGCCGCCCTGGGACAGCAAATGGACGACCAACATCAACACGGAGATGAACTACTGGCCAGCCGAGGTAACCAACCTGTCCGAGTGTCACCAGCCGTTGTTCGACTTGCTCGATGACGTCGCTCAGTCGGGGCGTAAAACCGCAAAGGTACACTACGGCTGCCGGGGCTGGGTGCTGCACCATAACACCGACCTGTGGCGGGGCACAGCACCAATCAATCACTCCAACCACGGTATATGGGTAACCGGCGGGGCATGGCTCTGCCAGCATTTATGGGAGCATTACCTGTTCGGCGGCGATAAAATGTTTCTCAAAGAGCAGGCGTACCCCATAATGAAAGAGGCGGCGATGTTTTTCGTTGATTTTCTCATCGAGGACCCGAACACCGGGTGGTTGATAAGCACACCTTCCAACTCGCCGGAAAACGGCGGACTCGTTGCCGGGCCGACGATGGACCATCAAATTATCCGCGACCTTTTCACCAACTGCATCGAAGCATCCAAAACGCTCGGCGTGGACACAGACTTTCGCCGAAAACTGACTGAGCTGCGAAGCCGAATCGCGCCCAACCAGATCGGACAGTACGGGCAGCTCCAGGAATGGCTCGAAGACAAGGACGACCCGAACAACCAGCACCGCCACGTCTCGCACCTGTTCGGGCTGCACCCGGGCAAAGAGATTACGCGTCGCGGTACACCCGAACTTTTCGCCGCGGCCCGCAAGTCACTGGAACTTCGGGGTGACGGCGGTACAGGCTGGTCAATGGGCTGGAAGGTCAATTTCTGGGCTCGGTTCGAGGACGGCGACCACGCATACAAGATGCTCAGCTCTCTGCTGAGTCCGCAGCGGATGTATCCAAATATGTTCGACGCCCATCCGCCGTTCCAGATAGACGGCAATTTTGGCGGCACAGCCGGAATCGCAGAGATGCTGCTGCAAAGTCACACCGGCGAGCTGCACCTGCTGCCTGCTCTGCCTTCTGTATGGCAAAGCGGATACGTCAAAGGCCTGCGGGCACGCGGCGGATTCGAAGTGGACATCACATGGAAAAATAACAGGCTTGTCACCGCTAACATACGTTCGCTGCTGGGCAGTAAGTGCAAAATCCGCACCAATGTGCCGGTCTGGATAACATCCAACGGCAGACCAATCAAAACCACTAAACCTGAGGAAAACGTTATTGAGTTCAATACGAAGACCAGGCAAACATACCTGATTTTGACTAACTGAAAAATGTTGTGAGGAAAAAATGAAAAATCTTAAAGTCGCAATTGCCTCAACATTACTTTTTGGAGGCACCTTTATTGCGGCCTGCTCGATGGTCGGCATCCAGGCAGGCAAGCTTAGCGATGAAAAATGGAGCAGCCTGAAATTATGGTACAACAAATCCGCTCAACAGTGGACAGAGGCATTACCTGTCGGAAACGGACGGCTTGGAGCGATGGTTTTTGGCGGAGCGGAAAACGAGCAAGTTCAGCTTAATGAAGATACCCTCTGGGCAGGTAATCCTATTGACCGTGACCGAGTAGGTGCTTACAAACATTTAGCCGAGGCCCGGAATTTAATATTCGAAGGAAAATACATCGAGGCCCAGCGGATAATGCAGCGGGAGTTTATGGGCCCACGGATTATTCGCAGCTATCAGACGCTCGGAGATTTGAGACTTCAAATTAAGACCGGCCGGCCCGTAACCGACTACCGCCGTCAGCTTGACCTCGACACTGCGATTGCCTCTGTTACCTATCGTGCCGACGACGCCACCTTTACCCGCGAGGTCTTTTCCAGCCCTGTGGACCAGTGCATTGTCGTTCGCCTTTCGTGCGATAAAGCCGGGCAGATTACATTCGACGCGAATCTTTCCCGACCTGAGGATTTTACCGTCGAAACAATCGCGCCGGACCGTATCGTAATGAAAGGGCAGGCTACACAAGAGGGTGAGCATAAGGGCGTCAAATACGAAACCCATTTGCGGATTATTCCCCAGGGCGGCAGATTAACTGTAACCAACGATGGCCTGCGACTGGAAAAGGCCGACGCCGCAACGCTGCTGATAGTTGCCGCAACGAATTATCGCGGCGATAATCCGAAAGCTCTATGTGAAACGCAAATGGCATCGGCCGCAAAGAAAAAATATCCCGAGCTGCGACAAGCTCACGTGGCTGAGCACAGGCGTCTGTTCCGAAGGGTGGCGCTGAGTCTGGGTGTTACGAATGCGGCGAACAAACCGACGGATGAGCGCCTGGCAGCAATGAAGGCCGGTGCCGACGACCCGATATTGTGCGCCCTTTATTTTCAGTTCGGACGCTATCTTTTAATCAGCAGCTCCCGGCCCGGTTGTATGCCGGCCAATCTTCAGGGCATCTGGAACAATCATATCAAAGCACCCTGGAACAGTGATTACCATATCAATATCAATGTCCAGATGAACTACTGGCCGGCGGAGGTTTGCAACCTGTCCGAATGTCACGAGCCGTTCTTCGACCTCGTGGACAATCTTCGGCCGCGAGGCCGAAAGACCGCGAGAGACGTTTACGGCTGTCGCGGATTCGTCGCACATCACACTACCGACGCGCAGTGGTGGACCAGCCCCATCGGAAATGTAGGATACGGAATGTGGCCCACCGGCGCTGCGTGGTGCAGCCGGCACCTGTGGGAGCATTATCTGTTCGGCGGCGACCGTGAATTTTTGGCAAAACGGGCCTACCCCATTATGAAAGAAGCGGCCGAGTTCTTCCTCGATTATCTCGTCGAAGACCCGAAAACAGGCGAGTTAGTTTCCGGCCCATCCATATCGCCCGAAAACCGGTTTCGCACACCCGACGGCAAGAACTCCAATCTTACAATGGGCCCTGCTATGGATCAGCAGATAATCTATGACCTGTTCACCAATTGCATCGAGGCAGCCGAGGCTCTCGGAATCGACGATGAGTTCACCAGACAGGTAAAGGCCTTTCGCGGGAATTTAGCCGGGCCAAAGATAGGCTCCGACGGTCGATTGTTGGAATGGAACGAAGAGCTGGAGGAACCGGAGCCGGGCCATCGGCACGTATCACATTTATTTGCCCTGCACCCCGGCAGACAGATTAGCCCAACCGGTACGCCGAAACTGGCGGCAGCGGCCCGCAAGTCATTAGAGTATCGGCTGTCGCACGGCGGCGGTCATACCGGCTGGAGCAGAGCATGGATAATCAACTTCTGGGCCCGTCTGCTGGACGGCGATACAGCCGGCGAAAATGTGCTGGCACTGCTTCGAAAGTCGACTCTGCCAAATTTGTTCGACACTCATCCGCCGTTCCAGATAGACGGCAACTTCGGCGGTACTGCGGGCATCGCAGAGATGCTGCTGCAAAGCCACGCCGGTGAAATTCATCTGCTCCCTGCCTTGCCGAAGGCCTGGCAAAGTGGAAGCATCGAGGGCCTGCGCGCACGCGGCGGCTTCGAAGTTGATATAACCTGGGACCACGCGACGCTCAAAAGTGCCTCTATCCGTTCAGAGCTTGGTAAAATATGCACATTACGAACCAACGTGCCGGTTCAAATAAAACTCAACGGAAAGCCGGTTAAAACCATTGCTCCCAGGCGAAATGTTGTCCGGTTCAAAACAAGGCCCGGCCAAACATATACTGTATTGCCCAAAAACAGGTGATTTTATGGACTTCAACCCCGCCCTCGCAGTGCTCTGGTATGCGGTCTTCATAATATCGCTTACCTTTCATGAGGCGGCGCACGCCTTCACTGCCCTAAAGCTCGGGGACCAGACCGCCTATTACCAGGGGCAGGTTACCCTGGATCCCATCCCGCACATCAGAAGGTCGCCCTTCGGCATGGTCCTTGTTCCTATTCTCTCTTTCATCCTCGGCGGCTGGATGATCGGATGGGCCAGCGCACCCTACGACCCCTATTGGGCACAAAGCAACCGTCGAAAGGCCGCATTAATGGCCATGGCCGGCCCAGCCGCCAACTTCGTCCTTATTCTCCTCGCCGCTCTGATAATCCGTGTTGGAATCCTGCTCGGTTTCTTTCAGGTCCCCGACCAGGTCAGCTTCAACCATATCACCGCCGCGGACCCGGGTTTCGCGAACGCCCTCTCCATCCTCGTGAGCATCCTGTTCTCGCTCAATCTTGTCCTGCTTGTATTTAATCTGATTCCGCTTCCTCCGCTTGACGGCAGCAGTATCCTTTCGTTCTTTCTCAGTGACCGGGCCGCACAACGATACGAGGCAATGTTGCAGGAACCTGCGTATAGAATCGTCGGCCTTATTATCGCCTGGAATGTCCTCGGCTATATACTGTACCCGGTGCACACAATCGCCCTGAACATACTCTACCCCGGTGCCGGCTACCACTGATAATCATCCCACTTCCGGACGGGCCTGGGGATCGAAAGGATTGGTTCTGACCGCAAGAGAAAACAGGTACGGATACTCGTTCTTCAAATGCTCCATGTGTGCAAGCCACTCGCGCACCAGAAGTCCGTACGCCCTTTTCATATCGCCCGCCAGGTGCGCATAGTCACTGTCCGGCAGCTCATCAATCCGGGCCCGGTGAGAGAGCTCCTCCACCAGATGAAAAACCGCCCAGAGAAGCTCCGTAAACAACTCGTGCTCCAGCAGGTTCGGATTTTCCAGAAGCCTTAGCAGAAAGCCCCGCTTCTCCACCAGGAAATCCTTAAGACCTTCAAGGTCACCGGCGCGCGGGTCAATCTTCGAATTGTGATCCTCCAGAACCTTCTGCATCTGTGCAAAATGCTCCGGCTACCACTCATCTCTTACTACCAGGTGTTTGGAAATCTTTTCGGAATCGGAGTCGAATTCTCGAAAGCGCCTCAATAACGGCGTGCCAACCTCGCTGAAAAATGCGCCTATCACCATATTCAGCTTCTTCAGCATCGAGCGCTTTTCCCTCTCGCTCAGGACCTGATGAATAATCAGCGTTACCAGCAAAACCTCGATGAAGACAAACGCGATATCACCTACCAGGTAGATAAAGATATGGTGCGCATCCCGGAAAATCACGTAGTGAAACGCATAAAAAAGCACCGAAAGCAATACCAGCAGCAGGCCGAAAATTAATCGTTGATTCCAACCGATCTTTTTCATAACTGCTCCGCCCGGAACATAGCCGGGACTTTATTCCTGTAATAACTTTCAGGCCGGGTTTCTTTCGCAATGACCTTCAAACCCGATGTATAACACGCATAAGTTTAGGCCATTACTCGCTTTCTTTCAAGGAAAACCATAAAAGTATTGATGAATGTCTGAGCTGATAATATACTACTGAGCTGACAGGATGATTCGTCTTTGTAAAATTTTAGGGGGCCGGATTATGCAGACGCGACAATTAGGCTATACCGAATTGAAACTTACTACCGTAGGCCTGGGCACCTGGGCGATGGGCGGGCCATGGCAGTTCGGCTGGGGACCGCAGGACGACGACGAGGCGATTGCCGCAATCCCGGCCGCGCTCGAAACAGGTATCAACTGGATAGACACCGCCCCTGTTTACGGGCTCGGCCATTCCGAGGAGCTCCTCGGCAGGGCCCTGAAGCAAACAAGCCAAAAACCAATCATAGCAACAAAATGCAGCCTGCTTTGGAATGAAAAAAAGGAAAAAGTAAGCTGCCTGAAAGCTCAAAGCATTCGCGAGGAATGTCACGCCAGCTTAAAAAGACTCGGCATTGAGACAATAGACCTTTATCAGATGCACTGGCCCGAGCCGGAGGAAGATATCGAGGAGGCATGGGAAGAAATGGCCACGCTGGCCCAGGAAGGAAAAATTCGATTCCTCGGCGTATCGAATTTTAACGTCGAGCAAATCAAACGCCTCCAGAAGATTCATCCGGTCGCCTCGCTTCAGCCGCCTTACAGTATGCTCCACCGCGAGGTTGAAGATGAGCTGTTGGACTACTGTGCTCAAAACAACATCGGCGTTGTCGCATACAGCCCGATGCAGCGGGGTCTGCTGACCGATAAATTCAGTCAGGAAAGGCTTGCGGACTTACCTCTGGACGACCATCGCCGAAGAAATCCTGACTTTCATGAGCCGCAGTTTACCGCAACTTTGGAGCTTGTTGAGCAGCTCCGGCCTATTGTGGAAAGAGAAGGTAAAACATTAGCCCAACTGTCTATTAGCTGGGTTTTACGCCGGCCTGAAGTCACCGCCGCCATCGTAGGTGCACGCAGAGCCGGGCAGATTATAGAAACCGCTCCGGCTTCAGACTGGGATTTGAGCGAGCAGGATATCGAACAAATCGAAGAGCTGTTAGCTGACCGTCAGAGAAAAATAAATATAAAATAAAGCCGATTAGTTTAAGTTTGTCATCCTGAAGCGAAGCCGAAGGATCTGGCCGTAGTGGAATATAGCGGCGTCGCGATGGTTTTGAGATTCTTCACTTTGTTCAGAATGACAATGTAGAGAGGAAAAAATGGCAAAAGACCAAGAGCTGTATACAAGCCCTCTGGTAGAGAGGAATGCCTCGAGGGAAATGGCCGAACTGTTCGGGGCCCAGAAGAAGTTCAGCACCTGGCGCAGACTCTGGCTGGAACTGGCAAAGGCACAGAAAAAACTCGGTCTGGATGATATAAAACAAAGCCATATCAAACAGATGGCCAAACATCTCGATGATATTGATTTTAAAAGAGCAGCCCGCTACGAAAAGCAGTTCCGTCATGATGTTATGGCGCATATCTATGCCTTCGCCGATGTGGCACCAAAGGCTGAACCGATAATCCATCTCGGTGCAACAAGCTGCTATGTCGGTGACAACGCCGATTTAATAATTATGCGAGAGGCGATGCAGCTAATCGCAGCCAAGCTGGCGGCGGTAATAAATCTGCTTAGTAAATTCGCAAAGAAACATCGTGTGCTTCCCACATTAGGCTTTACCCATTTTCAGCCGGCCCAGTTGACCACCGTCGGCAAAAGGGCAACGATGTGGTGCTATGAGTTCGCGATGGACATGCAGGAAATCGAACACCGCCTTGAGACGCTGCCATTCAGGGGTGTCAAAGGAACCACCGGCACGCAGGCTTCTTTCCTGGAACTTTTCGACGGTAAGCACAGTAAAGTTAAACAGCTCGACAAACTCGTCGCCGCGGCATTCGGCTTCAAAAAAATCTGCGCCGTAACCGGCCAGACATATCAGCGAAAAATCGACGCCCTTGTCGTCAACACTTTAGCTTCAATCGCACAATCAGCACACAAGATGTGCAATGACATTCGGCTGCTCGCAAACCTGAAAGAAATTGAGGAACCATTTGAAAAGACACAGATCGGCTCTTCGGCGATGGCTTATAAAAGAAACCCTATGCGCTGTGAGAGGGCAACGTCCCTCAGCAGATTGGTATTAAGCCTGGCCTCCAGCCCGCAAATGACCGCCTCCGAGCAATGGCTTGAGAGGACGCTCGATGATTCAGCCAATAGAAGAGTGGTCATACCGGAAGCGTTTTTAGCTGTTGATGGAATTCTACAAATCCTTATCAACGTAACGGGCGGGCTTGTTGTTTATCCGAAAGTGATAGCGGCTCGTGTGGCTGCCGAGCTGCCGTTTATGGCCACCGAAAATATCCTGATGGCAGCGGTCAAGGCCGGAGGAAACAGACAGGAATTGCACGAAAAAATAAGGCTGCATTCACACGCCGCCGCCGCGCAGGTAAAAAAATTCGGCAGACCCAACGATTTAATTAACCGGCTAAAAGCTGATATTTCTTTCAGTAAAATCAACTTTGAAAAAGTGTTAGACCCGAAGCATTACATCGGTAGGGCACCACAGCAGGTCGATGAATTCATAAGAGATATCGTAACGCCGCTCTGCAGAAAATATCGCAGTCAACTCAATAGAAAAGTAACGCTTGAAGTTTAGCGTCATCCTGAGCGAAGCGAAGAATCCGGCCCATGAGGCAAGAGATTCTTCGCTCCACTGGGTTCCGCTCAGAATGACATTCAAATGGGTAATTGATATTATTTGGCCTCTACAGAATAAGGGGAAAAAATGACCAGAGAAAAACTAATAAAGCGCATAAAAGAAACAGCTTATCTGGAAGGTGACTTTGTCCTTCGCAGCGGCAAGCGCAGTAAGTATTATCTTGATAAGTATCTTTTCGAGACCTGCCCGGACATCCTCAAAGCCCTGGGAAGGGAATTCTCCAAATATATTACCGACGATGTTACTCTGATAGCCGGTGCCGAACTGGGCGGTGTGGCCCTGGCCGCAGCTACCGCGATGGAATCCGGCAAAAACTGGGTCATCATTCGCAACAGTAAAAAGGGCTACGGAACCGGCAAAATGGTCGAGGGCGTCCTGAAGGCGGGCGACGTTGTTCTGCTGGTTGAGGACATCGCCACTACCGGCGGACAGGTCCTCGAAGCCGCTAAGATTATCACCGAGGCCGGTGCTACTGTCAAAAATATCGTCTGCGTAATCGACCGCAAACAAGGGGCCGAAGAAAATATCACCAACGCCGGCTACAAATTCGAGAGCATCCTTACAAAAAACGACCTCGGCATAAAAGACACAGATTGACTGGAGCCGGCAATTCCTTATCCGATATCTCTATCGGTCGGTCCAGAAACATCCATGGTTTTATCCCCAATAGCGGGCGAATATTAGCCTGAAGTTATGACTGCTACACCGATATTACGGCTGGCGAGGTCACCATACCAACCTCTCGATGTAGGTGTTGGGGGCGGGAGTTAGTCACCAGATGTTTCCAGTATCAATATAGCATCTTCCCATTCATCGGGCGTCGAAAAGTGCTTCACCCCCGTATTCGGAAAACCGCCAATCGGGACCGAATCGCCTTTTTTCGGGTCAATCCAAAATGCGTTCACTTTGTTTCCCGCTGTAATTTTATTCATGTTGATGGAGAATGAGCTCTTACTGCCTAAATAAACCATAATCCATTCGCCGTTTTTATGACGTGCCGCCAGGTTCAATACGTCTCCGCCGGTTTGGCCGCCGCTCGAAAAAATCGATTGGTCCGGGACAAGATACCACCACTCTTTTCGGCCCAGAAATATTTTCTTAAGGACGCCCATTTGACGAGCACCCGACGCATCTAAGGCTTTTTTCCATGTAGGCAGAACCCGCCAGCTATCGTTGTGCCCATAAGTATGATGAGCACCGGCCAGGTATGAATAATAGGCCTGCCTGCGAATCCACAGGGGAGTTACATTAAATCCATATTCAGAGCCTGCCTCGTATGCACCTTCGGCCATTAAAACGGGCTTTACCGGCTTGAGGTTATAATCCTTTGTCACCATAGGATAAATCAGCTTAACACCATTCCATGTTTGCATTGAATTGAAGTCAAGCCAATCTTCATTGTGAATGAAGCTGGATGAGTATGGTGCAGGATCGGGCTTGAAGGTAATAAGATGGCAACCTCCATCTCCTTCGTGGAGACCCGCAGCCAGCTCCCGAAGAACAGGAACAAACTCCTGTTTGGCCTCAGGTGTCATCGACCAGACAATATTGGGCACATCCTTATACCGCTGAGCCAGCCACTTCGCCCACGCACGGGCATTCTTTAGCGTTATATACTTGCGGTAACGTTGATGATAAAGGGTCACCGAAAAGACCATGTTATTTTCACGGGCTATCCGGATAACAGAATCCACATTCTTGAAATACGCCTCGTTGGGCGTGAGGGGGTCGTTATTAATCCAGGGCTTTTCCCCGTACACATTGGGTTTAGTGCCGTCACCAACGCCCATGAGCATCGCCTGAACAAAGACAAAACCATTGCCTTTAACCTTTTCAAGAGTCGTCCTAACTTCGTCCAGAGTATATTCCCGAAAGATTTGCCATTGAGTAGTGCCTAACCAGAAGACGGGATTGTTATTCTGGTCTATAAAATATCGTCGATTCTTACTTACCTTGATTGGGAAAACCGGCTGCTCAGCCACTGCGCTTACTGTAAATATTAACGAAGACAGCAACAACAGAATAGTTGTTTTAATCTTTTTGTTCATTGTCTTATCTCCTTTTTTAAGTGGATAATTAGTATCTGTTGAGGAAAACAAAAACTGACTATGTCACCCCTGCGAAAGCAGGGGTCCAGAGCGAAAAATCTGGATTCCCGCTGGAGTTTATCCCGCACACGATGCGGGGCGGGAATGACAAATACTGTTTCCGCAACAAGAACTAATTAAATACCTTCCATAATCCCTATACTACAATATCTGAGTTTTTTTGTACAAATCCAAATGGAAGATTAGGATTTTAAGTAGTTCCGACCAGAGAAACAATTCTTTTGGCGATTGTTGCCTTGCTTGCCTGTGAGAGTTTTAGCCATTCGCGCCCAGCTATTTTTATTTTAACGGTTGATTTGTCAGCACCGATAGCAGCAGAGGTGTTGGCTATTATCATATCAAGGTTCTTTTCTTTCAGCTTCTTTTCCGCACGGGCTCGGACGGCTTTGTCTTCGAGGGCAAAACCGACAACAATTTGATTTTTTCTTTTACGTCCCCCCGCCCATTTCAAGATGTCGGTTGTTGGCTTTAATTTGAGAGTCAGATACTTATTGCTCTTTTTAATTTTTGTTTTAGCCGGCCGGGCAGGAGTGTAATCAGCCACAGCCGCAGCCATAATCAGACAATCGCACTTCTCAAGATGCTTTTTGACCGCCTCGAACATCTGGGCGGTGGTTTCAACTTTTACGAGTTTCGCCTCGCCCGGTGGCTTTTGGTTGGTTGGCGTGGTTATGAGTGTTACTTTATGCCCGGCCTTGAGCGCCGCACGGGCAAGGGCGTAACCCATCCTGCCGCTGCTGGCGTTGGAGATAAAACGCACCGGGTCAATGTATTCCCGGGTGCCGCCTGCTGTGATTAAAATTCGCATCTCGATTCTTGATTCTCGATACTTGATACTCGAATTTAACTTTTTACGAGCATCGAGCATCCAGCATCGAGTCAAACCTTGCGCTTGTTAATCTTTGAAGCAACTTTTTCGATGACCTTGAGGATATCCTGCGGCTCTGCCATTCTGCCGATGCCTTCAGCTCCGCAGGCGAGTCGGCCCTCAACAGGGCCTATCAACTGAAAACCCATTTCTTTGACCGTCTTGACATTGCGCTGCACGGCCGGATTGTTCCACATATTATCGTTCATCGCTGGAACCAAAAGTGCCGCCTCTGATTTAATCAGCCGCCAGGCCGCACAAAGGACCGTACTAAGCAAATCATCACAGATACCATTTGCTATTTTGCCTATGATATTAGCCGTTGCTGGCGCCACTATAACAATATCAGCCCAGTCGACCAAAGCAATATGGCCGATTTTATACTCTTCGGGCATACTCCACAGGCTCGTAAAAACGGTTGAGCAGGTAACCGCCTCGAAGCTTTTTGGGCCGACGAGCCGACAGGCGTTTTCCGTCATTACGGTATTTACCCTGGCACCGACAGCGGTCAGTTTGCCGGCCAAATCGACTACCTTGTATACAGCGATTCCGCCGCTGACACCTAATAGAATATTCAGATTCTCGAGCATCTCGTATCTCGTTTTACCCCGTTAGAAATTTTCCCTTTTCGTTCCGCATCTTTATCAGTTCTGGAATTTCTAACGGGTTTTTACCGCCGATGCGTACCGGAGAGCTGATTTGTCCCTAATTTTCCTTCGTTTTCCCTGAGGTCTTTGCGGGCAATCCGTCATCAACGGTGATTTTGTCCTGCAGGATCTCCTGAATAACAATTTCGAGCATTGTTTTGCCTGCGGGATCCTCAATCAACGGCCTGGCACCCTGCAAAAGCTCGCCTAATCGTTTTTGAATCAGCGCCGTCAATTTGAATCTACCGCCAACTTTGTTAATTATCTCTTCACTCTTGAGCTCATCTATCATCTTTTACCTCATAACTAAAGTGCCTAAAGTGAGCTAAAGTGAGCTAAAGTTAAAAAAACAAATAACTTTAGGCACTTCAAACTTTAGGCACTTTCAACTTTAGGCACTTTCAATGATTTGCACACATTCGTCCACTGCCTGCTGCAAATCCTCGTTTATAACCATATGTTTATAATATTGCCAGGCCGCGGCGATTTCATTACTTGCCCCGCTCAGTCTTTCTTCGGCGGCATCAGCGGCTTCTCTGCCCCTGTTGCCCATACGTTCTACAAGGTCTTTTTCGGCCGGCGGTAAAATAAAAATCATCACCGCATCAGGGAAAATTACCCTTGCTTGTTTGGCACCTTGAACGTCGATTTCAAGAATAACGGTCTTACCGGCCCGCACAGCTTCTTCAACCTTGTCTTTCGGCGTCCCATATAGATGACCGAACACCTCAGCATGTTCCAACAACAGGCCCTTATTGATTCGCTCTTGAAACTCCTGTTCTGATATAAACAAATAATCCTGGCCGTCAACTTCAGATTCGCTCTTCGGCCGGGTAGTAACCGAAATGCTGAGATAAATATTATCCAGCCGTTTAACCACCTCTTCGCAGATAGTGCTCTTGCCAACACCGGATGGGCCGCTCACTATCACCACTTTGCCTTTTCTGTTCCCAATGTCGTTCATTCCAGCTCCAGTACAAACTTCCGATGCCCTTTACGTTCTGCATCCTTTCTACTCTACATTCTGAACCTGTTCCTTAATGCGATCTATTCGGCATTTCATATCGACCACACAGCGGATAATCTCGGTATCGGAGGCCTTGCTGGCAATGGTGTTTGCCTCTCTGAGCATCTCCTGGCTGATGAAGTCCAACCTTCGTCCGGCCTGGTCATTAGCCTGACAGCACTGAAAAAATTGCTGCAGATGTGAATCCAGCCTGGCAATCTCCTCGGATATATCCGACCTTTCTGCAAAAACTGCAACTTCTCTGGCAAGGATTTCTTCATCCAATGTCAGTCTTGCCTGTGCAAGCAGCCCATCGACTCTTTGCTTTAGTTTTTTTGCGTACTGTTTGAGAACTACATCGCACAGAGCCTGTATTTTCTGCAGGTTCTTTTGTATGGCCACGCATTGTTTTTTCAAATCATCATGGAGCATCTTTCCTTCGGCGGCTCTCATTTTTTCGACCTTATCTATGGCCTGCTGACTTATTTTGCAAACCAGCTTTTTGATTTTCTCGGCCTCCTGTTTATCGGGGGATGCCGGCTGAATGATACCGGGCAGGTTCAACAAATTACCTACATCAATGGTCCCCTTAACAGAAGCCGACGACCCGGCCCGGCTCAATTTTTCCACAACCGCCCGCAGGGCTGACTCGTTAATATCAAAGAGCGCATTTGCCGAGGTATCCTTGAGCCGAAGCACATAATTTACCGTCCCGCGCGACATATTCTTTCGCAGAAGTTTTTCAATATCTTCTTCCAGAAACGCCGCTAATTCCGGCAACCTTACAATCGTCTTGAAGTAGCGATTGTTAAGGGTCTTGATTTCAACGACGTAACTTACGCCGTTAACCTCACCCTGCGCCTCGCCATAACCGGTCATACTATTTATCATAACGTTACGCTTTCAAGCTGAATTCGGCCGTGCACACAACCATTATATGTGCACTTTGAAACAATCTCCTTATTAACCACCGGGCGAATTCACATCACCACCGGCATTAGCATCACTTGTCGTATCCTCGATGTCGACGGACGGTGGTAGCTGCTCCGAGCCTGTCAACGGCTGCTGCTGAACCGGCTGGTCCGCCCCATAACCACTGTCACTCGGTTTGTAAAACCTGGCCATTACCACCGCAAGGGTCAGAAATATACCCACCAAGACTATTGTTACCCAGGTCAGGAAGTCACCTGTTTTGGAACCCAGAATCCCGCCGGCCATGCCGCCGCCGAACGCCGCACTTAAACCCCCACCTCTGCCCTTCTGAATCAAAATGATTAAAATCAGCGCCACGCAGCAAACGACAAACAACACGGCGACCACCTTCAAAATAAAACCCATTGCCAATAGTGATAAAACGGTCATATTCGTTACCCTTTCAATTATATTGCCGCCTGAATTATTGCGAGAAAATCATCTGCCTTCAGGCTTGCCCCGCCGACCAGCAGGCCGTCGATGTCAGGCTGGCCCATCAACTCTGCTGAATTGCCGGGCTTTACCGAGCCGCCATAAAGAATACGAATTCCCTCAGCTAATTTGTCATCGTACATTTGGCCTAAGAGCTTTCGTATAAAATCGTGCACTTCCTGGGCCTGCTGCGGTGTCGCCGTCAGGCCTGTCCCGATGGCCCAGACCGGCTCATACGCTACGGTTAATGCTGAGACCTTTTCGGCACTCAGGCCGGCCAGGCCGTTTTCTAACTGCCGAGTTACTACTCCATTTGTTTGTGAAGCTTCCCGCTCGGCGAGCAGCTCGCCTACACATAATATCGGCAAAAGTCCGCCTGCAATTGCAGCCGTAACTTTTTTATTTATCAGCTCATCAGTCTCACCGATCACGTGCCGGCGTTCCGAATGGCCGCATAGACAATATGTGCAGCCGATATCCTTCAGCATCGACGAGCTTATCTCGCCCGTAAAAGCACCCTCCGGTTCATAGTAAATATCCTGGGCACCGACGCCAACACACGATGCACTAAGGGCCTTGGCAACAGCCTGCAGATAAACAAAAGGCGGACAAACCGCCACGGTTACGCTTTTGCTCGCTGCATTCAGCGACCCGGAAGCAATACGCTCCGCCAGCTCTACGCTAGTGTAACTGTCGGTGTTCATTTTCCAGTTACCCGCCACAAACGGCTTTCTCATAACACTCTCCTGATTAGTTCGTAGTTCTTAGTTCGTAGTTCATCGATGAACTATCAACTCAATTAAAGCAGCTCCATCGCTCTCGGGAAGCTGCCTAATATCGAAAGCTGCAGACAATGCTTCCTCGCTTCTTCCATTCCCTCCCGGACGTTCTTGCCCGTTCTGTGTCCCAAAAAGTCCACGAAGAAATAATACTCAAACTGTCTTTTCTTGCTTGGCCTGGACTCGATATTTGTCATATTGATATCGTATCGCTTGAAAACATCGAGCACATCGGCCAAGGCGCCGGCCTTATGAGCGGTGCTGAACAATATAGCTGTCTTATCTTCGCCGGTCGGCCTTGCATCTTCTCGGCTGATTATTAAAAATCTGGTTATATTGTTGGCAATATCCTCGATATTCTCGCAGATGATTCGCAGCCCATACAATTCCGCAGCCACATTGGAGCCAATTGCAGCAGTTCTCGGCTCATTGGCAGCCATTTGTGCCGCCCTGGCAGTAGAGGCTACAGGTATAGTTTGTGCAACCTTAAAGGTGGCACTTAGCCAGTTTCGGCACTGGGCGAAAACTTCCGGCTTCGAGTAAATCTTCTCGATTTCTTCCAACAAACAATTTCCCAAAAGACTATGATGGATTGCCATCAGGACCTCGGCACAGACCTTCACATTCGAATCTATAAGGGCATCGAGCGTCTCTATTACGCCGCCGCCCATCGTATTCTCTACCGGTGCAAGGCCCAGGTCGCAATGACCTTTGCTCACTTCATCAAAGATACTTGTGATATCCGCCAACGGTTCATATTCAACACTCTGTCCGAACTTGAGCATGGCTGCAGTATGACTGAAACTGCCTGCGGGGCCAAGATAGCCGATTCGCAACGGCCTTTCCAAAACAAATGAGCCGCTCATCAACTCACGCCAAATAGCCACCAGACACCTGTCCGGCAACGGGCCTTCATTGGCCTTGGTAATCCTGGCAAATACCTCTTTTTCACGGTCCGGCGAATAAACCGGTTTGTCGGTTTTGGTCTTTAGCTTTCCTATCTCCACCACAACGCGCGCACGCTCATTGAGCAGCTTGACAAGCTGATGGTCAAGTTCGTCTATTTTCTTTCTCAGTTCTTCGAGAGACATAAATTAAAAGTAAAAAAATCAAAAATAAAGCTGTTAGCAAATCCTGGCTGCTATCCGCTATTTTTGTAAAAACTAACATATTTAACAGAATTTTGCTCTTGCGTCAATGAATTTGACAACAGTAAAGGAAAAAAGTATAAAACAGAAAGACGGAGTCAAAAAGAAACTTGACAAACTGCGTTAATCTACAAAATCTGCATATAAAGATAAAAAATAAAATCCGTGTAATCCGTGAAATCTGTGGTTAAAGATGCAAAAAGTCATAAAATACACGATTTTTAAGACCAAATGGGGCTATTTTGGCCTTGCCGGCACCGAACATGCTCTTTGCCGAACCCAACTACCCGGGCCGAAACCCGAAAAAATCAAATCAATGCTTCTAAAAAATTTTCGCCATCCGCAGCTCGACAAAACCTTTTTAAGAACACTTCAGGAACAGATAACCGCCTATTTTGAAGGTGCGTACATAAATTTTAGCCGGGATGTCCCTCTTGTCCTTGATGGATTTAGTTCGTTTGGTATCTCGGTTTTGACCGCCTGCAGGACCATAGAATTCGGCCAAATGATAACTTATGGCCAATTAGCGAAAAAATCAGGCCGACCCAACGCCTCCAGGGCCGTCGGCAGCACACTTGCCAAAAATCCACTGCCGTTGATTATCCCCTGCCACCGTATAATCCGAAGCGACGGAAAACTCGGCGGCTTCTCCGCACTCGGCGGAGTCAACCTAAAAAAGAGATTGTTATTACACGAAAAAACACATCATAACAGTTAGCCTGCCGTCCTCCGTAGGTGTTCTACGTCGGAGGATAGACGGTTTTACCGCAGGTTTTACCCAGCTATTGGCTTTTTACCCTGCCCCAAAAAATTTTAGTTTTTTTTGAATAAATTCATTTTCTTCGTTGACAAAATATTGATAATCGTGTATAATTACACGATACACAGCTGAAATCGATAAAAATTAAGAAAGGAGCGATAGCATTATGAATGAATTCATTGAAAAAAACAGGCGGTTATTGAAATTCTACTGCATTGTAGCTTGTATCTTTGGATGGTTGCTTTTAATAGGAGGTACCTTTTGGTTTATTATAAGTCTATCTTCGGTGGATATCAATAACAACGAAAGGCCAGATATTCTTTTGCATCTTATTGCGTCGCTGTTCTATGACTTTATGCTGCCCGGGCTGATGGCCCTGGCCGTTATGCAGTGTATCATTGTACCTATTTGAAAGCGAACGTAAGCCAGGTGTTATCCTTCGGAATGGAGACAAGATTCTCTATATGTATGCGACATTTCTGGTTGTGAAAACTTACTTTAAATACTTTTGGTATACTGCGTGGTATGCAGAGCTAATAGAGTCAGAAGCATCACGTTTAGTGTTTATGCAGCCGTTTCTATTGCCCACTGTAGCCAAAGTTTTGATTCTGGTTGGTCTTGGTCAAATTCTACGGCGACTCATACCTGTCATTGAAGAGTCAAAAACGCTGGTCTAAAAAAGGGTTCACAAATGATTAACGTTCGACTGGATTATGTCCTTCTGGACAAGCGGATGAAGCTAAAGGATTTAGCCCAGGCAACTGGTCTGGCGGTAAACAACCTTTCCATTCTTAAAACCAACAAGGCCCGCGCTATTCGCTTTTCCACTTTGAACAGCTTATGCAAAGCATTGAGCTGCACGCCGGGTGATTTGATTGAGTACGTCCCGGATGAGGATGAGAATTCTTAAATTTATTCCAGATGCACAACGCCGGTTCGCCGGTCAGCCTCAAGGCTGGCCTTCTTGATAATATCGTAGAGCTCGCGGGACCTGTGTATCTTTTCAAACTCAAACTTCGGGTCCGTCTTGTCGGTCGTTATCAGCCCCACAGTACCGATGCCGAAAATACAGTCGATCACACTCCTGCGCATCTTCAGGTCGATCACCCTGAACATATCTATATTATCAACCCGTCTGTCGAGGATACCCCGGCTCCATTCGATCCTGTCAGGCGAAACTTCGTAGCGGGTCATTTTGAGCCTGACTACTTTCATCACAAGAACAAAGACAACAATTAAGCCAAGCCCAAAGCTGGCGATAATCCTGTACCCGCCAACTGTCCAGCTTTGGCTTTCGGTAAGTCCCAAACCTAACAGGTCATTAATGAAGCTCTCGAGGGGCAGCCTTACCAAAAGGCCCGCCAGAACAATAAAGAACAAGCCCTTGAGCATCGCCGGGGCCATCCCCCACAGAGAAGGCCTGGCTACAAACAGGACGTTATCGCTTGTTTCTTCGTCCTCGGATGACTGCGAATCCGGCTCCGGGTCCGCCTCCAGTGCCTTTGCCTTGTCACTGTTGAGAAATTCCCCGCAGAATCGGCATTTGATTGCGCGGGCCTGTATGGTCTCAGCACAAAATAGACATTGCTTTGTCTGGAAATCAGTAAACGCCATCAAATATATATCGGAAATACATCAGAATTTGAGCAGTAGATTCTTCGCCTATCACTTTCGAAGGCTCGAACTGAGAGATTTCTTAGTTACGTTTGAACACACAAGCCAAGAACAGAGGTTTGCACCGAGATTTCCACAAAAACAGTTTCTCCCAAATCATTCTAACATCTTATCTGCAACGGAGTTACAAGGAAATCCATCTTTTTGTCAGCAAAAAAAAGACTAAAATTTCGTAAAAAATGTAAAATATACTTGACAAAATGTAAAGTTTGCTTTACATTTGAAAACATAGAGAATAACCGCTCAAGGAGTAATATGTTGAATTTTGGCTTTTTTATGTCATTGCAAGCGAGGCAGAGCCGAGCGTGGCAATCTCTCTGCAACGAAATTTTGAGATTGCTTCGGCCTAAAGGCCTCGCAATGACATAAAAGCACTGTTTTGCCACCGTGAACGGTTATCATAGAGAAGCCCAGGAATATTAGAGGTGAAAAGCTGAGATTCTCTGCAAATTAACCGCGAAGTATTAAGGTAGAATGCGGGAAAGTAAGAAAAGTCAGAGATGAAGCATCCAACTATGAAAACAAGGAAATTAACCAGATTCGCTTGAAAGGAGACATTCTCAATGCTTAAGCTTTCTGAAAATCGCTTCATACGGTTCCCCTATAAGACAGCAAAAATACTGGTGAAAATAGCTTTTGTTTTTGCAGCAGTACTTGGGGTTCTTACATTCTCCATTTGTGTAATAATGGGACATCGCATTATTTCCTTCGATGCAGACCCAGCGACGGCAGCGATAGTTCGTTCCGCAGCAGTCGAGGGCAAAATCGCTTACAAATTAACCATCCCGGAAGAATTTAAGGCTCTGTTTGGGACTCCTGTTATGGAAACCACAGTAGACCATAGTGCCGGGATACATAAAATTTTTCTCGACTATCGTGGATTTTATGCTGTCTTTCAGAGGGCTGTTCTTCAGACGACAGAAAATTCCGTACCATTGACCCTCCGCGAAGTGATGTTGAGCAAAAAAAGCATTAACATCAGTATGTTCCGCATCCCGCTTGGCGGTAGAAGAGTTGATATTGGAATGTTTCGTCCTCTTGTCCTGAGAAATGAGAATGACCTTGCAAGGATGGACCCCTTTGAAGGCCTTGTGGGCTCCATAAAAAATGTGTCGCTGGCCAACCTCGATTTGAAAGACCATGCAAAATTGCTTGATAAGATGCGTTTTGACAGTCGAACCGAATGGCCTGAACCAAACAAAATGCCTGAAGGTTTTGACCCTGCTCGCTTGCTCGAAGAAGGAAAAAATCCAGGTCTGGGCATTCGTAGTTTGCATGAACAGGGAATTGATGGCCGAGGTGTAGGCATCGCCATCATTGACCAGCCTTTGCTGAAAAATCATCAGGAATATGCTGAGCAATTGGTGATGTACAAAGCCCTGGATTTGCAGGCACGTTTTGCTTCACCACAGATGCACGGACCAGCCGTAGCAAGCATTGCTCTCGGTAAGACCTGTGGTGTAGCACCAAAATCTGTACTATACTTCTTTGCCACCTCTCCTGGATTTGAACAATGGTATAAGGTGATTAATAAAATTATCCAACTAAATGAGACCACAGAAGTCTCGGAAAAAATACGAGTTGTAAGCATTTCGGCCGGTCGATTTTCTCAACAACCAAACTTCTCTCGTTGGAAGGAGGCCTTAAAGAAAGCCGAACAACACGGAATTCTGATTGTAACCTGCGATAGATCTGTTCTCAACTATGGCACTCTTACCCGTCTTTCGGATAAAAACCCTGATGATCCACATAGTTACCGGCGGGGAATGTTTGGTGATGCTGGAACTGTTCTTTGGGTACCAACAGGAAATCGAACAACTGCTTGTTGGAGGGGGGCAGACCTCTATACCTACGAGCGAGAAGGTGGAATGAGCTGGGGTGCACCTTACCTGGCGGGTCTCGCCGCTTTAGCTTACCAGGTTGATCCCAAAATTGAACCCAAAACAATCGTCGAGTCGTTGCTCCGGACTGCTGTACATACAGATGTAGGCCCAGTTGTTAATCCTAAAGGTTTTATCAAATCCGTTGGAGAAATTCGCAATCAAATGGATAGTACTTATATGAAGTGAATTTAAAAAGGAAAAATTATGAATAGAGCACAAAAGGGCGCATGGTTTACTTTTGGCGTCGCGATTCTGCTTCTTACTTTCGGCCTCATCATATTCACGCAGATGTTTGCGGCCGGGGCAACGTCAACAAAGTTAATAAAGTTAGTCAGGATTTGGCTGTTAGTAATTTTGTTTTTTATGGTCATCTCGGCGGTTTTGCTTCGCATCAAACAAAGCCGGGCCGAAGTGGATTTCGATGAGCGAGACAACTCCATCAAGAAAAATGCCGTGTTGGTATCCTTTGTCTCGCTCTGGGTCTTATTGTTCGCTGCCAGCATAATTCCAGGGTTCGTTGCCGGAGATGCAGGCTCAATTCCTGTTTGCCTGCTGCCAATTATCAATTTCGGCGTATTCCTTATTGTTATGCTGGTTTACTCTGCGTCGATTTTGGTTCAGTACGGCTGGAGTAGCAAAGGAGAAAAATCATGAATAGGGCACAGAAAATATCCTTAACTATGGTCATCACATTTTCGCTCGGTCTGTTTCTAGGAATTATATTAATCGTAATGCTACTTTTTGATGTGGATATTCCCAAAATTGCCTTTCTTTTTCCAGTTATTATTGCAGGCAGTGGTGGGATTATATCGATTACCTGCTTTAAAAAGGATAGAGGCCCTGTTAAATTCGACGAACGAGATAAGCTGATTGAAAAAAACGCTCACCTGGCCGGCTTCGGCGCCGTGTATTTATACGTAATTCTCATGTCTTTCCTCCCGATTGGCATCCTTGGCGAGGAAGCATCAATACCAGTGACATGGTGCCCAGCACTTCTAATAGGAGCAGGATTCTTCCAGGTTTATGCTCAATCTTTAGCGATTCTCATTCAGTACGGCCTGGGGGGCAAAAATGTCGAAAAGTAACTTAACCAACAACATCCGCAAGCTGCGCTTTGAAAATGGCCAAATAACCCAACAGCAGTTGGCCGACAAAGTAGGCGTAACCCGCCAGACAATTATTGCCACCGAAGCCGGAAAATATGCCCCTTCGCTGCCCCTGGCTTTTAAGATAGCCCAAACTTTCGCAGTACCAATAGAGCAAGTCTTTCAATATCAGGACGATGACCCTCAGGTTTCAGCAAGCGATACAAACGCCTGATTATTCAAACTCCCGCAACAACTCCAGCAGTTTGCGGTCAAGTTTATGGCCGTGGAAGTCTTCGTACTCGACGTCTTTTCGGCCGGAATCGAGAATGCCGAATGACCCACGGAAGTTCCAGATAGATAAGCCGATACCGTGGCTGGTAAGTATATCCAGGACATCTCGCAGCCAAGCCAAAACTACTTTGTGCGGCGTCTTGTTATACGCGCCGCCTTCACCGCAGTGCACGCCAACTCCTTTTTTAGCAAGGTCGGTCCATTTCCGGTAATGCTGCTCCATGCGTTTGCGGTCCCAGCCGTGTCCGGGCCAGGCGGGCTCGGGGTATTTATCACTGTTTACCCACGAGGCCTTGTAATGGCTGATAAACATCGGCTGATATGCACGCGTACTCTGGCCGATTCCGAGGTTGGCCAACTCCGGCGCAGGCTCATTGCCCCAGCTTATACCATCGGCTATGACAATACGGTCGGGATTTATTTCACGGATGGCTGCCACCGCAGTCCGGACTACCCGCTCATGGTTGGCACGGCTCATACGCTGGCCAATGGAAGGCGGCTCATTGATTAAATCGAAGCTGAGCTTATCTCTCGAAATACCCCGATAGCGCTTAGCAAGCATCTGCCAGTGGAAGCAGAATGCATCGAGCGGCTCTTTGTCCTTCCAGAGGTTGAACGGCTCGGTGAATTCCCTGTTCACCGAATATCCGGGCCCACGGTGAAAGTTCAGACTGACGTGCAGACCGTATTTGCCGGCAAGCTCAACAGCCCGGTCGAGCTTCTCTAACATTGGCTCGTGGATTTTATAATCGTCTCCATCCTCTATCCACAGCCGATAGCACATCGGAAAGCGAACGAAGTCAAAACCCCAGTCGCGCATCCAGCGCAAATCATCTTCCTGAAAATCACCTTTGCTTCGCATTGTGAACATATCCAGCAGATTAAAACCCCGCCAGCGTGGCAGAGCCGTTTGCGCTACAGATTTGTTGGGTTTTCTCTTCGGCTGCTGCGCATACGCCGGCAGCGCCGCCACAGCCGCTCCGGCGGCCACTATTTTCAAAAAGTCCCGTCGATTACTGTCCATAAGAATCACCTCACCTGAAAAAACTTCTCACAGCTTAAAATTTGAACGTTGACTGTTAGATACCGAAAATAGTAAATAATAAATAAAAGACAGTCAATAAAAAGAGTTAACAAAAAATGGCACTACCTATAGTTGCAATAATTGGTCGGCCGAATGTCGGCAAGAGCAGTCTGCTAAATGCGCTGGCAGGGCAAATGATAAGTATCGTCGAGCCGACAGCCGGCGTTACAAGAGACCGCATCAGCACCTTTATCGGAAGAGACGACCACTATTTTGAGCTTATCGACACCGGCGGATACGGGATAGTCGATAGCGACCGGCTAAGCGAACATATCGAACAGCAAATCCTACAGGCGATCAAGTCGGCGCAGCTTATCTTGTTTATGGTCGATATTCGCGATGGCCTGGTGCCGTTAGATGAAAAAATAGCCCGGCTTCTGCGCAAAAATAATCTCGACGTCATCGGCGTTGCCAACAAGGCCGACACGGCCAGGATGTTCCCTGCCGCCGCTGAATTTTCAAAATTAGGCTTCGGCGAATTTCTGTGCATCTCGGCAAAGCACAATCTCAATAAAGCGGTCCTGCTTGATAGAATCTTTGAAAGATTCACAGATATGGAACTGGGTGAGCCTACAGAGCCTGCTATGAAAGTAGCAATCGTCGGCAAGCGAAACGCCGGCAAGAGCACACTTGTGAATGCTATAGTTGGCTTCGAGCGGGTAATCGTCAGCGAAATCCCGGGGACTACAAGAGACGCTGTGGACGTAAGGTTCGAAAAGGACGGCAAGACCATTATCGTCATCGATACCGCAGGGATAAGAAAGAAAGGTAAGATGGCGGGCAGCATTGAGTTTTACGGTTATGTTCGTGCGACTATGTCGATCCGGCGTGCCGACGTTGTGCTGTTTATGATTGATGCTACCGTGCCGGTCTCGCAGATCGATAAGAAATTGGCCAAATTCATCGCAGAAGAACACAAAAGCTGCATAATAATCATCAACAAATGGGACCTGGCCAAAGATTCGGCTGCCACCGATGACTACCATGAGTATTTGACGAAACTGCTGCCGGGCTTAAAATATGCACCGATAGCCTTCACCACAGCAACTGAAGCAAAGAACATCCAGAGCGTTCTGGATTTGACGGCGGAAATCTTCAAGCAGACGACAATGTGGATACCCACCGTCAAACTAAACAAGGCGTTTGAAATTATAAAACAAGAAAAAATCGGCACGGCTAAAGGCAAAAAAAAGGGTTGGCCAAAGATTTATTATGTTACTCAAATTGCTGTCAATCCTATTACGATACTTATGTTCGTGAACAGGCCAGAACTTTTTGAAGAAAACTATCGCCGATTTATAATAAACCGGCTGCGAACTATGCTGCCGATAGAAGAAGTGCCGATAAGACTTTTGGCCCGCTCGCACAGGAAGCACAGGAAATAGTGGATAAGAAAAAGTAAATACAAAATACGAGGTATAAGGAATGGATACACTTTTACTTATGCTGGTTTGTGGAGGTGGGTATCTGGTGGCTTATCACACTTATGGGCGGTTTCTGGCCAAGAAGATATTCAAACTCGACAAGAATGCTCCTGTGCCGAGCGTGGAACTTCGGGACGGCATCGATTATGTCCCCACCCGTAAGGGGATAATCTTCGGACATCATTATACTTCGATTGCCGGGACAGGGCCGATAGTAGGCCCGGCTATAGGAATTATCTGGGGCTGGCTACCGGCTATCCTCTGGGTGTTTCTCGGTTCCATATTTATGGGGGCGGTGCACGATTTAGGGGCGCTGATTGTCTCGTTGCGAAATGAGGGCAAAAGCTTATCAGAAGTCGCCGCCAAGTATATCAATATGCGTGTGCGATTTATATTCTTTGCCGTTGTGTTTTTGAGTCTGCTGATTGTTATCGCAATATTCGGCGTTGTGATTGCAACGGTCTTTACCAGGTTTCCCAGTGCGGTCGTTCCGGTCTGGCTGCAGATTCCGATAGCCGTGGCTCTGGGTTTTGCCGTTTATAAAAAGACTGCCAACGTAGCCCTTGCGACGACAATAGCTGTAATCGGAATGTACCTGTGCATTGCTATAGGCAGTTTATTTCCCGTCGAGCTTGGCACAGTTTTTGGGATACCGTCCACGGGATTGTGGGTGATAATCCTGCTGATTTACGCCTGGGTGGCTTCCACACTGCCGGTAACAACGCTTCTTCAGCCGAGGGACTATATCAACGCCTGGCAGCTATTTATTGCTATGGGGCTCTTGGTCGGCGGCGCGGTAATAGCTTCATTATCAGGGAAACTGCCGATCGTGGCACCATATATAAATCGGTCGCTGCCTACAGATACTCCGCCGATTTGGCCTTTTATGTTCGTGATAATCGCATGCGGCGCCATCAGCGGCTTCCATTCGCTCGTGGCCTCCGGCACAAGCTCAAAACAGATCTCCAAAGAAACCGACTGTCAGTTCGTAGGGTACGGCTCCATGCTGCTCGAAGGATTCTTGGCGATGCTGGTTCTTGTCTGCGTGGCGGCGGGTATCGGAATGGCTCTGAAACTCGACAATGGCACAATTTTGACCGGCCAGGCCGCCTGGCAGCATCAATACAGTACCTGGATAGGAGCCAAGGGATTGTCCGACAAAATCGCTCCGGTAGTTATTGGTGCGGCCAATATGATGGGTAAACTCGGGATACCTGAGGCGGTTGGAATTACACTTATGGGTGTATTCATCGCATCGTTCGCCGGCACGACCCTGGATACCTCGACGCGAATCCAGCGCTACGTGATAAGTGAGCTGGCGACCGACCTGCGAATTCCGTTTCTGGCCAACAGATGGGTGGCGACCAGTTTCGCTGTGCTTACAGCGGCGGGGCTGGCATTCGCCACGGGAGCAGACGGCAAAGGGGCAATGGTGCTTTGGCCTTTATTTGGAAGCGCAAACCAGCTCTTAGCTGCTCTGGCCTTGCTGTTGATTACACTTTATCTAAAACGCAAGGGCGGACTGAAGTTTATTGTTACCGCGGTGCCGTGTCTGATTATGTTAGTGATTACAAACTGGGCTATGGTTAAAAACGAAATGGATTTCATCAACAAGGCCGATTGGCTTCTTGTTATAATCGGCGGTGGGATTTTTGCATTAGCGTTGTGGATGACAATCGAAGCCCTGGCAGCCTTTTTCAATCCGGCCCGGACGGCGAAGTCGGGACAGAAGTTAGACGTATCAGCTTAAATTTCGCTTCTGCCGGCTGCTGCGGATTTTTTAGCCTGATTTCATTTTTGCGGACGGATTCTTCAGGAAAATTGTAAACCACCTTTCTCCGCTGCTCCTCCTCCGGTCCCTTCTTTTCGTCATTGTCAAGAATATACAGGGTCATCTGGAACGGTTGGCTCTCATAAGCAAGCTTGGCTTCCTCAGTAGCTAATATAGCAAAAGGACGGACCACTTCGTTATAATTGACATCCACTTTGTATTTGCCCTGGAGGTTCGCACTAAATGTGAATCCAAGCTTGGCTTCTTGTATAGTGTGTTCGCTTAACGAGTCCGCTTCCGGCGGTATTTTAATTTTCACGGGGGTGGAGGCTTGCCTTATCTGGTCTGTCGCTAATACGACAAACGGCGTTTTTACAACGCCCGAGATTCTTGCCCGCTCGATTTCCCTGGGTGTCAACCGAACCTGCGCTGTCAGCCTGCTATCAGCAGGCACAGACATAACAACTTTCGGCGGCTCAATGCTCTCAACCCCCAAAGGAGCTCCACTTTCATTAAAACATTCAATATCCAACGATCTTTCTACAAGCTTAACGACATTGACTTCGATATTCTCCGGCTCGCAGGCTTCGACCGTAAGGCCGCCGAGTTCTTTTATCTTCTCGCTCCTTCTGAAAAAATCCAAAACGGTTAGAGTGTGCGGGCCAGCAGTAGTCATTCCATCCCGGACAGGGTCCAAAAAGAAATCAAGTACCAGCGAACCGTCATTCAATTTTCTCCTAACCTCGGCGATTTTGGACGCCGGACCTTTGAGGACAATATTGTCAATCGAAGCCGATGGTTTATTATCGAAGCTAACCCAGAGATTCGGGCTGAAGGCTACATTTATTGTGGCCTTGGGGGCGGTGAATTCTTCGTCCAGAGCCAGGTCAACCCAGACCCAGATCAGGACCGTCAAAAATATCACAATTGCTATCTTGCCGAATTTAATCTTTCCTATCATCATATTACGTATCACACTTGCCTCTGCGACTCTCGTCACTCGCACCTGCGGTTACGCAAGTGCAGGCGCAGGACGAAGCAGCAGGTATCCGGCGCAATTCACGAAATCACGTTTGCGAGATGCTTTCTCAACGCAGATTCGTCTATATTACGCGTAATTTTGCCGTCTTTAGCAAGAGAAATGATGCCGGTTTCCTCGCTTACCACAAGACAGGTAGCATCCGAGCCCGCTGTTATGCCTATGGCTGCACGGTGTCGCGAGCCGAGTTCAACGCCGCCGATACTGCCGGCCTCGGCCAAAGGCAGCTGCACACCGGCGGCAACCACTCTGTCGCCTCGTATTATAACGGCCATATCATGAAGGGTCGTACCGGGGTGGAAAATGGTCCTCAGCAGGTCAGCCGTTACCTTGGCATCGATTCGAACTCCGGTTTCTATGAATTCGCCCAACGCCACCCGCTGTTCAATAACAATAATGGCTCCAATACGAGCGGCGGAAAGTTCGGTTACAGCGGTAATTAATTCTTCTACGGTCCTTGTTAGCTGCTGTAACGAGCCTGCCCAGAATCGCGGCTGGCCAAGTCGCATAAGCACTCTTCGAATCTCCGGCTGAAAAGCTGCAACGGCGATAATCAAAATGCCAATCAAAAAGCCCTTGTAAAGGTATCGAAGCCGGGCGAAATCAAACTGCCGGACGAGCAAATTTGAGACGAGCACTCCGATAACAAGAATAAGTATTACGCCTCGGAATAATCTCTCTCCGCGAGTGCCTTCGAGGAAGTCCACAATCCAGTAAACCACCAGGCCGATAAGAATCAGCTCAATGCCAACAACCCACCAATCATTGTTGTTGGCCACGCGGCGGAAATAATCAATGAGCATTTCCACTTTCAATTTCCTATTGAATATTGACTGTTGACTATTGCAAAAAATTAGAATTCGAAATCAATAATAAATAGTAAATAGACAATAGTCAATTGTCAGGGTATCCTTTTGTCGGTGAGCTTACTGGGCTTATCAAGAAGCAAAAGCGTGTCCAAGTCTGCCATCAGCTGCTGTCGTTGAATACGAAGATTGCGTTGATGCCTTCTGCGTCCTTCAGCGGCGGTCTCACCCATCTGTTCGTAAGAACTGCAGCCGCAGGGCAGGAAAACAAGAACAAATAAAACAACAGCCAATACTACTCTGCGAAGCAGCTCGCTACGTAGCACGAGAATCACCTTGCCCCTGCTCCCGCAGGGGTAATCTTGTCCCCGCGAAAGCGGGGATACCAAAACAGAAACGCCTTTCATCTTTTCTTCCTCTTTGAAATCACTTTTACCTGCGTAATCGCAGGTGCAGGCGGTACAAAACAGAAATCCGACCATTTATTCATTATAGCAGCCGCTGGAATTGTTGTCAACCCCGTCAAAATTTTCCGAAGTGTCCAGGCAATATTTTGACCTCGTGGCTGTACCGGCGTATAATAAGAATGATAATTGACACCCGAAGCGTGTCCCACTCCACGATTTATCAGGGCCCCAGATGCCTGCTATAGTGTTTAGGGGACTTTGGCTCAGTATAAATAGGAAATCACTGGAAGGACGGGACTAATTTAAGGGGGTAAACTATGAAACGCAGCAGAATCAGCAGGGTCATGCAGATTTTAACAACATTGCAGGCGGGAAAAAGCTATGCTGTCAGTGATTTGTCGAAAATGTTCGGAACGAGCCGGCGAACAATCTTTCGCGATTTGAAAGAACTTCAGGCTATCGGCGTGCCATTTCACTACGACGCCAAGACCGGCGGCTATACCATAGAGCCAGAGTTTTTTCTTCCACCGGTAGATTTAAGCCTGCAGGAGGCACTGGGTCTGCTCCTGCTGGCGCACAAGGCAAGGGAGCAGATACAATTGCCGTTCAAAAACTCAGTTCTCTGGGCGGCTCTGAAAATCGAGAACAATCTGCCGGCCAAGATAAGGCAATATTGCAATACAGCGCTACAAAATATCTCAACCAGACCCTGCGCCCAGGCACCGGTCACGCATTCCGCCGGCCTTGACAAAACCTTCGCACAGTTACAGCAAGCTATCGTAAAGAAACGCAAAGTGAACATCCGTTACCATTCGCTTTTCGAGGGGACAATTATTGACGTTGAGCTGAGTCCCTATCATTTGCTCTATAACAAAAGGGCGTGGTATGTACTGGGCCGCTCCAGCCTGCACAAGAGCGTTCGCACTTTCAAGCTTAACCGCATCAGGGAGCTAACAACTACCCAGAGATGTTTCGTGGACGGCGAAAAGTTCGATGTGTACGATTATCTCGGCAGGGCCTGGTCAATGATACCGGAAGGCAGAATCTACAATATCAAGCTGCGGTTCCTGCCCAAAGTAGCCAATAATGTCGCCGAGGTACAATGGCACAGCACACAAAAAGTTGTTCACAACAGTGACGGCTCAGCTACCGTAGAATTTCGCGTGGACGGCCTGGGCGAAATCACCTGGTGGATACTCGGCTACGGCGACCAGGTCCAGGTGCTCGCGCCAAAGACCCTCCGCAAAAAAGTCCTTGAAGTCGCAAAAAACATGACCGAATTAAATGAGAAAATATAAATTGTATTCATAGCTTCTGATTATTGAAAAACAGCCCACTACAAAAAAATTTCTGTAGCGCTTTGAACACACCAACGTTCTATATTACAGAATTACAGAACTGATAAAGCAATTTCCACAGGAGATATTTAGTGCCGGATAAATCTAACATAGCTGCCGACGACGAAAAGCTTATCGAAGCTACCTTGCAGGGTGATATTTCATCCTTCGGTATTATTGTAGAGCGATATTGGGATATGGTCATAGCATTTGCACTAAGCAGGATTAATAATGCCACTGATGCGGAAGACATTGCCCAGGAAAGCTTCC
Organism: Sedimentisphaerales bacterium; assembly: GCA_035528395.1. GTDB lineage: Bacteria > Planctomycetota > Phycisphaerae > Sedimentisphaerales > Anaerobacaceae > NIOZ-UU13. The sequence goes on along the minus strand of DATKYR010000190.1, from coordinate 14,247 downwards.
TCAAGGCATATTCACAATTACACAGGCTCCGAAACCCGTCACGATTTGCAGGCTGGCTCAGCAAAATAACAGTTCAGCAGTGCGTTAATCATATACGCAAAAATGCTCACAAAAGAATTGCTTCAAGCTATACCACTTACGATGTTGATGCCTCAGCACAGGCTGTTGCATTCAATAGCAATCCGGGCTTAACTGACGAACAAATCTGCTTCGTCAGACAGACCGTAAGCAGACTGCCCGAGAAATTCCACAAAGTAATAATTATGCGGTTTGTTGCAGGACTTTCTGCGGTGCAGATTGCAAAACAATTAGGCAAACGTCACGGCACCGTTAGAGTATGGCTGCACCGTGCATATCAAATATTACGTAAGGACCTTGTATCACTTTTTGAGGAGGTCAAATAATTATGAGCTGTGAGAAATACAATGAGCTTATCGAAAAATACTTAAACGCAGACATAGAAGATACAGAGCTTGATGAGCTGAAGGAGCATAGCCTGCAATGTGCATCCTGCCATAAAAAGTTTGAGCACATCGGCAGATTTGAGGACATCGTAAAAAGCGCATTTTCTTCGGCTACTACTGCCGGGCAGGCCTCGGATTCTATCCTGTCTAAACTGCCGGCGACTCGGGTTGTTTCAGACCCGGCAGCGATGTTTAGCAAACAAATGGCGGTTGCTGCCAGTATCTTTTTGGCTGTAGGTCTTTTATCAGGATATGGCTTGGCCAGATTGAACGCTGACAAGCAAATTGCAGTACCGACGACTGCAAAAGTCCCGATGAAAGTTGCCCGGCTTGAAGGCACAGTGCTTGTAAAACACCAGAACTCAGACCTCTGGTATCCACTGATGCCTGCCTCTGGTATATATGTTGGCGATACATTCCACTCAACAGCCAAGTCGGCTTTTGTCCTGGAACTGGAAGATAAATCCACGATTGAATTGAATCAGAACAGCATGCTGGTTTTGAGGTTGTATAACGGCGGAACGCAGTTTCATCTTGAGCACGGCAAATTGGCCGCTGCTTTAGAAAGTCCGCATCCGCCATTTTTCGTCAGCACTCCACACGGCCGGGTGGAGGCGCTGGGAACAGAATTTACAGTAACAGTCGAATAAACAAAGAAAATTGCCCCTCTGTTGTACTTGAAAGGCACCAAGGAGACATAAAATGAAAACGAATTTAATTAAAATCTGTGCTGCCATTCTATTGACAGCCCAGACATTAGCTTACGGGCAAAAGACTGAGATCAGCGTTCAAAAAGGAAAGGTCATAGCCGAGACGGAGACCACGAGCGTGGCTGTTGAAGCTGGTCGAAAGGCCGTCCTGGCGCCCGATAAGAATCCAATGGTCTCTGTGGATAACCCTTTGGTCGATGACGCCCTGCAGTTGTACAAGCTGATAGAAGCCGAAAAAGAGCGCAGCGATTTAAAGATCGACTCGGTCTTTATCCTTGTGGGCAAGGCGGATAAGGAGAAAATACTTGGCGCCCTTTATTTCGAGGTTCCAAACTCTGGATCAGAGGCAACGAATGTGCTGACGATTTCTCAGATGTCAATAATCGAAGACTTCAAAGTTTATGACTTGAATGGCAACCTCTGCCGCCTTGACGTAAAGCTCCTGAACAAAAGCACTGCATCCTATAGCATCCATTTCTCAGAGCAAGTTCAGCCGGGAGAACATTTCAAATTGATCGGCGTGGCCAACCTTGACGATATACCGCTAATTCCCGGGGGAACCCCAGCCTATGACAAAGAAGGGCCCTTGCGGCATTTCAGAACAGTCAACGGATCACCAAATTGTCTGAACTACTTTCGCTTCATTCTGCCTGAGTCGGCAATACTCGTTGACTCGAATCGAGAAGTTCTTGCGACAGACACCGTAGATGGCAGGTTAGCTGTGACTATAAGGAACTACACTGGAGAATATGCCGACGGATGGTGTATGATTGCTTTATTATGGCCGGACGAAGATGGTACCACCCTTGCCGATATTCCCGATGAGTATCACGGCTTGCGAAATAGACGAGATGAACAAAACGCCGGGATATTTAAACAAGGAATGGACAAAATTCGAGCAGGTATAAAGTTCGAAGATCAAAGTACGCCCCTGGCAGCCCTGCTGACTTGTCTCGGAAGTGCCGTACATCAAGACAAGGCTCTTTATGTAAAGTCAAAATACACAAAACAATCACCACAGAAGCTGCAAGGATATGTAGAACAGGCAGGATATTGGGCAAATATACTCGAATTTCTAAGTACACCAGAGTGGCCGAACAATCCCGGGAACGGATATGTCCATCCAATCTACCTAAGTAGAAAAGGATCGATGATTTGCGAACACATGGCACCGATTGTCTTCTGGGACGGCAAATGGTATGTACATGACACTAAGTCGCAGTTTGGTGGTAACAAGAAGCTCGAAAAGCCAACAGCGCAGGAAATTGCAACCGCCGAAGCCGAAAGTTATCTGACCGACTGGGAGGTGGCCGGCCCATACCTACAAAGGGACAAAAAAGCTCTGGAACTGTTTGACATCCCGTTTGGCCCGGAACTGCCTGGTACGGACGTCCCGTGGCGGCCAATGCCTATAGAAACGCTGGGCAAACATCCTGCCTATCTCAATTTGGATAAGGTCATGTACGAAGGTGATCAAATGGCTGCCTATCTGCGCACTGAAATTGTCTCTGACGCGGAGAAACCGGCTCGCCTTGAGATTTATTCTGATGACGGGGTCAAGGCCTGGCTTAATGGAAAGCTTGTCCATTCAATTAATATCAGCCGAGGGATTCTGGAGGAACCGGACACAGTTGTCATCACGCTACAGAAAGGCGCCAATCATCTGATGCTCAAAGTGACCGACGATATCTGGTCGTGGGGAGCCATCGTGCGGCTACGGCCTGTAAAGGTTACCGAGCCTTAATTTGGAAAATAAGAAATAGAAATTTTGAAAAGACACTCAGTGCAGAAGTTAATTAAACATTAAGGCCGTTTCTTTGGAGAAACGGCCTTTGATGTTATTTGCCTCTGATTTCAGCATTTAGCAAGTAGTAGATATCACATCTTTTGGTTGTAGTCTTTCCTTTCTCCTCTTTAGTGAAGTTTTTTAAGGAGAAGTCACCCCAGTCACTTGCAGAACGAGCATCGGATCGACAATGTGTACAGATGTCAGGAAGCTATGTCCGATTATCTGTCACCTTCTCAGCTCAGACTCAATCTTATCAAACTCATCAAGAAAATCATGCGGCTCAGGTACAGTCACTTTGTAGATAGACAAGGACGGAATTTTCAGCAGGCACAGGACAGGCACTGTCCAAGGACATTGTATCACCAATTAGCCACTCACGAAAGGCCGTAGAAGCGATTTGCGTTCCTCCAGAAGAGCTTGCGTTTTTCTTCAAAGGACCTTTTTCGTACGATTTCACGGAGCAGATTGGTCCATACGTGCAGCGGCGCTCCACGGGTGCAGACCGGCCAATCGCTGCCAAAAACCACTCGACCCGGCCCGAACGCGTCCTGACAATGGGTAACAATGGGTGAGAGGACTTCGGCGGTCGCCTTGCCCCTCGGCACGCGAGCAATTATTCCGCTTATCTTGCAGATCACGTTCGTCCGCCCGGCCAGTGTGTCAATATCGCGTTTCCATTGATCGGCATCATGCTGCGGCTCTCGGCCCCAGTCCAGCTTGCTCTCAAATGCCAGCGGGTCGGCATTGCCGCAGTGATCAAGGATGAATCGCGTATCGCCACATCGCTCGACCAGCTTTGCCGCTTGACCGATTAATCCGGGCGGTACCAGCAGATCGAAACTCATATTCAGGCTGCCAAGCAATCGTAAGTTTTGAATTAGCCGATTATCTTCCAACTGCCTTGGGTTATTCAGGCCGTGTCGCAAGCCCTTAATATAGGAATTACCCTTGAATTGCAGGATGTAGTCCTTAAAGTTGTCTTCCAGAACCAGTCCGCCAATCACGGCTGCACAGGTGGGATTGCTCTTGTCCGCGCATGTCTTGACAATGTGTTCCGCCTCAGCCAGCTTCTGCTCGGGTGCAACAGCTACCTCCATATAAATCACCTTTGTGATCCCCAGTCCCTCCGTCGCATTTTCATAGTCGGCCATAGTGAAATCCCGAGTCAGTTCTCCACCGGCCTTGAGCCATGGTAATCGAAACTGACGAAGATTCCACAAATGCTGATGCGTGTCTACGATCGGAAGAACACTCGCAGGGTGCTTTGGCCCTGCGCACACAGCATCCTCACAACCGATTACAAATATAGCTGAACCGAAAAGAAATTGCCTGCGATTCATCGAACATCCTCTCTGCTGAGTTTTGTCGGGCAAATATAATATGGTTTCTTCATCCGGATATTCTTTGTGCTCTTCGTTTCTCTTGTCTTTCGATTTCAAGAGTACCAAATTGTCACACTCTTGTTTCCAAGATAGAATTTTCGCCGGCCACAAGGTGTGCCCTGCCGAACACACAAAACAAGGGAACCCATACCGAATCAATCAGTATAGGCCCCGAATTGATGCAAACCTGCAATATCAACCATGCAATTTTTAATTGCTATTTGCAGTTTAAGGTGCTTCCAGCTCCGGTGCATACAGTCGAATATCATCGAAGTACATCGTACCTGAACCACCAGCCTGCGGGTTGTTCTTATTACCTAACCCGAGGGCAATAGTATTGACATTGGTAAGGTCCACGCCCTGGTCTGCGAATGCCTGCAAGTCGATATTCCATTGTGTCCACTCATTTATCTGTGCTGCATCAGGTTTATCATGAGAGACCACCGCACTGCCGTTAAGGGCAACATACAACGTCTCAGCAGCATTATCCGAATTGCCTCTGAACCAGACCGTCAGCGTGCTAACACCTTTCTCGGTCCAGTCACGCGGGTAAGTCAACGTCAAAGTTGCCTCAGAGTAACCAACACTGTTGTCGTAGAAAAGCGGAATCGACTGGTTGCCTCCGTGAACGATAGTTTGCTCTGCAAAAGGAGGAGCGTCATAACCAACTAAAGAACCGTTTGTCGGGTCGTCATATCCGTCTATCCACGCATTAAATATCCTGTTGCTTTCGGGGACGGCGGGGTCAAGGTCATTGTAAGATTCAAAATCGTCCACGATAAGGAAGTCGGCTGTCGTAAAGCTCCAGACAGGACCAATCCACGGACTGTCGGCGTTGGTGTTATTGACTTCGTCAATACGCCAATAATAAGTGACATCCCACTCAAGCTTTCCGGGGTCATAGCTCTCGGAACCAAGGTCCCTGGTGCCTTTATACTCCGGCGAACTTGTATCGGCATCGCGCACGACCTCTTTATCTGTGCCGAAGTACACCTCATGCGAAGCGGCTGCCTCTCCCGGCGACCAGGTAAGAATCTGTGTCTGCTTTACATCCACTGCGCCATTAGAAGGCTTCAAGCTCCCGACGGCGCCCTGAGTAGTAAAGCTCCAGACCTCGCCTTTAAACGTCTCGATAATATCAAACTCATCGACACGCCAGTAATAAGTCTTACCCGTTTTAAGTGGACCGGGAGTATAGGTCGTAGTTCCCTGAGGAAGATCTTCAGTGGCATTACTCACATCGTCAAAATTATCACCGAAAAATACGGTGTGTAATTTCGCACCGAAACCTGCCGTCCAGCTAAGGTTTGCAGTCAGGTTTACCAACTCGGCACCATCAGCCGGGTCCGGGTAGTAGGCGGTCTTGGGAGGAATACTAAAGCTCCAAACCTCACCTTTCCACGGACTATTCGGCTCAGTGTCATTGACCTCGTCAATTCGCCAGTAATATGTTGTGCCGGGAACAAGACCATCCGGGTAAGGAAATCCGGGAAAGCCGGCAACAAGAAATGTCGTGGTCTGGTTGCCCTGGAACGTGCTCTCGGCGCCGGCACTCACGTCGTCAAAATTGTCGCCGAAATATACGTCATGTGAGACTGTAAGAGCTCCCGGCGTCCACGAAAGGTTCACCCATGTATCCGGATGTAGGGCACCATCAGCCGGATTGGGCCTCGAGGGAAACGGATATCCTTCTCCACCACTCAGCATAACAGTCTGAATCTCCTCTTCTGTCAGCGCATGGTTGTAGACCCAAACTTCATCAATCATCCCTCGCAGGAACTCCGTCACGCTTCCGGCACCCCCGATCCAGAAATCGCCGGCGCCGGTGCCGTCCCGCGGGCCGCCACTCCAGTCCACGGCACCGTCGATGTATGTCACGCCGGTACCCTCGGCACCATCCTGAACGTAGGCGATATGAACCCAGACCTGGGTGACCGCAGGGCTGCCGCGGTTCTCCCAGCCGCCGCCCATCCATTCGCTGCTGTCGGTGATCCAGATCCCGTAGTGGGTCCCCTGATCACGGCTCTTGGCTATGACCGTCTGCCATGACCCTGGAAGTGCCTCCAGGTATATCCATGCCATGATCGTGTAGCTATCCGCAGAGGAGAAAACCATGTCGTCGTCATGGGGCACCTCGATGTGACCGTCGACGCCGTCCACACTGAGCACTCTGCCTCTTTCGGGGTCGTCCGTGAACTGTGCGCCACCTACTAAAGTGCCGTCGTGACCACCGAAGATGTCTTTGGCGTCAACATCCAGCGGCCAATGTGCCACCAGATCCGCGGAGGCGTTACTAACCACACCCAGTACCAAAACAAAACAAACCAAACAAATCATTTTATTACACATAATAATCCTCCTTCAAGAAAAGGTTCAGATAAAGAGAACGACAATGGTTGTCACTTTTCACTGTGTATGAGTCATGTCTCCTGAGGATTCCATGCTGCTTCGCACTGCCTCCTTCCTTCGAGAGCCCGAAGAATTAAGAAGAAATCTACCGCCCGAAGGATCCAAGAAACCACAGGCTCTAACAACTTCACTTATACCAAATCAGCCATATGTCCGTCAAGGAAAATCACTGGATTGTCCGGGATGTCCAAGGAACATCGTTAAGAAAAGCCCTTTGATATTATTTGTCTCTGATTTTCTTGCAATTGGCTCGTTTTCACTGTAAATTAACAAAAAATACATCAGTATAAAAATGACGCCAACGTAGCTCAACGGTAGAGCTCTGGTTTTGTAAACCAGGGGTTGTCGGTTCGAATCCGACCGTTGGCTTTAGAAACTGCGTTATTGCCCCCATCAGTGTAGGTGGACTGTCCAGTGCCGTCCATAGGAATACATTGTTTTCCGCCCTGAAGCGCCAAGTATGACGCCAAGTCAGTTTTTCTATCCGTCCCAGTAGCTTCCGCTTTCTGTTTGCTTGGCATAGACAGGTCCGGCATGCTTTCTACAGCTTTGGCCTCTTGTCCGGTGAGCGTATGCGTATAGCGAGACATGGTTAAGTTAATGTCGCTGTGTCGCATGATCGACTATGCAACCTTAGGATGTGTTCCACTGGCAGCCAGCAGGGTGCCCGTCTGGTGCCGCTGGGCGTGAAAATCAAAGAAAAATCCGTCATCAACATAGGGAATACCCGCTTCTGCTAAATCGGCCCGAAGCATCTTTGCCGTCTTATCAGTCAGCCGCTTATATGTTCCGCCAAATGCCTTGACGTTCGGTAGTTTACCTGTAAAGAAACGTTCCAGTTCAACTGCCGTATCTTTTCTTAAAGGCAGCACGCTCTGTCTTCGGTTCTTACTATAAGCATCCGTCACAGTGACGGTGTGGGTCTTAAAATCAAAAGATGAAACCAACAAGCTTTGCAGTTCCTTGCGACGCAGACCGCTCTCTATTGCCAGTCTGTAAAGCAGGCACCGCTCATGGCCGTTCATGCCATAGCGGTCCAGCCCCTGCCTTGTGGCTTCCAGCAACCTGCGGATTTCATCTGGCTCCAAAGCCCTTCGGGCATGTCTTCGGTCAGTCTGCAGTACCCTCAAGCCCTTCAAGTGCCGCACAGGTGATTCAATCGCCCGTCCGTTATCTGTCATCCATGCGCAGAATTGCTTGATTGCCTGTAGATAGTGGTTGGAAGTCTGAGCGGATATACCCTCTCCATTATTGCGTAGCTCAGCAAGATACCGCTGCACCCTGTTCGCCGATATATCGCTCCAAGATTTGAAACCACACCCCGTGACTATGCGCCTTGCCCTAGTCACTATAGTTCGAACATGCCCCTTTGTGTCACCTTTCGCAAGCAGAGACTGCTCAAAATCCTCCAAGTGATTTTTCAGGGATTTACCCGCCGCGGCTCGCGTGGTATCGAGTAGGCCCACTTTCACAAGTCTATCCGTAAGCTTTTCCGATATTCCCTCAAGCCAGCGCGATAACTCTGGGCCCGGTTGCTGACCCGCTATCTTGCAGCTCACCAGCCGCTCGATCTGCCTGCCCAGGGTCTCAGTTGCTTTCTTGTCAGTACAGCCCGGAAAACGTCGAACGACTTGCAGGTAGTCTCTTAGTTCAATCCACCACTTGCCGATGGGCTTTAGCTTGCCCGTTTTCTTATGTCGATATTGTGGTTTGAATATTCGCATAATATTCACCTACCTTTTGAAAAAAGTGGCCGGGGGTGTATGAGGCTCAGAACAAGCCTTGCCGTCCTTTCGGATAGGCAGTCCCCGGCCATAAATGTACTATTGACTTGAAATGGTTTGTTTTGTTCTGATTTCATACGCTGCTATTTTCTCATGCTTTGAACAAAATTTCAAGTAAAAATGGTGCTCTACTAGTACTCCGTCCGCGGAATAAAGTCTGTTAGGTCTTTTTGCCGATAGGATTAACATAACAGTTAATTCCTTAATTCTGCAAGGAGGCCAACATGATAAAATATATTGTTGAGTTGACAAGTGAAGAACGCTCTGGACTCAAGGACATCATCAAAGCTGAACGTATGGCGGCACACAAACGGCGACATGCCCGTATTTTACTTAAGGCCGACCAAGGGCCACAAGGTCCAGCCTGGAAAGACGCAGACATTGCCAATGCCTTTGATTGTACGATCAAGAGTGTTGAGCGTCTTCGTAAGCGACTGGTTGAACACGGTTTGGAAGCAGCAATGGATCATGGCAATCGTGGTTCATATCGTGCCAAAAAACTGGATGGCGTTGCTGAGGCGCATTTGATTGCAACAGCATGTTCTTCTGCTCCCCAAGGTCGGAATCGCTGGACGGTTAGATTGCTGGCAGAACAAATGGTGGCATTGGGTTTTGTGGATTCCTGCAGTAAAAGCACGGTACACAATACGCTAAAAAAAATGAACTTAAGCCTCATCTAAACAAGTATTGGTGCATACCGCCAAAGGCAAATGCGGCGTTTGTAGCAGCGATGGAAGATGTCTTAGAAGTGTATCTAAGGCCTCGTAACAGCAAAATGCCATTAGTGTGTCTTGACGAAGCATCGAAACAGCTTGTTGCTGAAACTCGCAAGTCGATTGCTGTTGAGCCAGGCAAACCTAAGCGTGTTGATGCTGAATATCGCCGTTGCGGAACCGCCAGCGTTTTTATGATGAACGCTCCGCTGGAGGGCGAGCGATATGTTCGAGTTCGTCAGCGTCGAACACGGCAGGATTTTGCTGAAGTTATCCGCCATTTGTGTGATGAGCTTCATCCTGAAGCAGAAAAAATCGTGCTGGTCATGGACAACCTTAACACACATAATACTGCGTCGCTGTATGAGGCATTCGAGCCGGCGGAAGCTCGGCGGTTGACAGAAAAGCTGGAAATTCATTATACTCCGAAACATGGCAGTTGGCTGAATATGGCTGAGATTGAATTGAGCATTCTTAGCCGCCAGTGCATGAAAGATTACTTTGAAAGCATCGAGCAATTGACAACAGCTATTGCAGCTTGGGAGCGTTCGAGAAATGAAAACAAAACAGGCATAGACTGGCAATTCACTACAGCTAATGCCCGAATAAAACTGAGAAAGTTATACCCAACAATGTAGCGTGGACTGAGTAGTAGTCCACTTGAGTTCAAACAAGATACAAACAGCTGCATGTTGCTGGTTTCGATTACCCGGGAAGATTATGTCCCAACCGTAGTTGAAGGTTGGTAACGGTTCCATTTTTTCTATCTTAGCCTGCCTTTCGTTTTTCCGCAAGATCTCTGTCTTTTTCCAAGTCATCAAGATACGATTTCAGCATCCATAGCTGTCTATATCCGCTTATCTTCTGGAAGTGTTCTTCGGTCTCCAAAAATGCAGCAGTCGCCCAACGCAGCACCATCCTGCCGCCATTCCAGTTGCTTACCCGCCGGGTTCGCATCCGAACACCTGAGTGAGGTGACTCGATGATGTTGGTCGTACACAAGCAACGCCTAAGTGCCTTTGGAAGTCCCATCACATTGATGGTAAACATCTCGTCAAGACCTTCAAGCAAACTTGATGCTGCTGAAGGATATTTAATCTCAAGTTGATGAGCCTGTTGCCTGATCCTCTTTTTGCCTTCTTCAGCATCGAGACGCCAGGCAGCCTGCATCACATTTTTGACCTGATCCTTCAGTTCCTTCGGTAGATGATCCATTACATTGGACACCTTGTGCTTACGACAACGCTGAACAGGATTGTTTCCAAACACAGTGTCTACCGCATTTCGCAATGCCTTGCTGCCGTCAATCACAAACAATCTCTTACGACTCGGGTCGATGCCTCTGGCCACAATATCTTCAAGCAAATCCTTCACAACCGCAGCGTTTTCCGTTGCTCCTTCAGTAAGACCTAAAACATGCTTAAGGCCCTCAGAATCAACGCCTAAAGCAGCTATAACGTGAAATTGGCCAAATCGGATGCCGTCAATGTAAATGATGAGAATATCCTTATCATCAAACCTTCTTTCGGCAAATTCCTTCATCTGCTGCTCGCTGGCTTCTATGAATTCTCTGCTTACATTCGACTTACTTACACCAACTGTTTCCGCCATTTCAGGGAGCACTTTTTTGTAAGAGCGGGTTGATATTCCGTGCATCAAAATTGACAGGATCCTTTGGCCTAACCGACTGTTGGTCTGCATCGCTTCATATACCGGTATCTGAATCTCCAGATTCTTGCCCTTACCTTTTCTTCTTAGCCGTGGCTTATCGATTCGGAGTTTGCGTTCAGCCAGGGGGACAACGCCGTTCTGCTTTCCGTGCCAGCGGATATTGCCGGTACTTTTGCCTTTGTGCTGATGACCTGCCAGCTGCTGAGCAGATAGCAACAGAATTGCTTCGATGCTGGCTCTGCCAACAACATCAATGACTTCATCTACAGCCGCCTCTGCCTGCTCGATAAGCTCCAGCATCGGCAAAAGGAGCTGTCCTTCTTTTGAGAGAAATGTTGCCAATTCTCTGCTGTTCTTTTTGCTGATAATCTGATAATCTTTGTTCATGGCGGTTCCTTTCAAATAAAAGTTAATGGTTTCTTTTTTGGGTCAAATTATATCTGATTTGACCCTTAGGAACCGCCACCTTTTTTCTAACCTTCAACTATCAATGGGACACCCTCACCAAAGGTAAAACATACGACGACTTAAGGCGAGGAATTTCGGATGATGAAATAAGTAATTTCTATCGATTGATAGAAGACCTTTGGCCTGTGGGTATTGATACAATGAGAGTTTTGCCACATCCCGATGAATCTTTCAGTATCATTTATTCGGGAGAAATGGATGCTGACAGCGTGTCCAATTACCTTCTAGGTTGCAGCCTTTACGTAGACAAGATATTTGTTGTTAATCCTTTTCCAAATCCTTGTTGTATCAAGAAGGAGTATAATCCAATATATCATCCAAGTCAGTATAAAGTCGCAACCTATAGATTATTGTTCGTTTTAGGAATGCTTGAACATTGCATTCGTGCGGGAATAGTTCAAATAATACCTAATCCTTTCGAAGTCGATTTTCAGTTCCGCGGAATCATGCTTGCGCAAGCCGAAAAAAGAAAGAAGTTGTTTAAGATTGGGGAAAAAGAGACTGAACTTATGGCCCGAAAGTTTCAAAGAGAAATGTTATGGTTATTGCCGGAAGAACATTTTAGAAAAACAATAAAAGAAATAAATCCCAGCATATCAGAACAAGAAACTGATCAGGTTATCAAATATCTTGCCAAGGTCAGAGAAAGTGAGCCGTCACAATATTTGCAAACTCTCGATCAGACAGGACATCAACTTACACTTCACCAGTACGGAATTAATCTCGAAACGCTTGTTTATTTGTGCCATCTCACTGGTTCGATACCTTATACGTATATAAATCTTAAGCAAAAGGAGTTGGGCACAATAAGTGTTAAATCTGACGATTCTCTCAAATGGAAAGCTCTTTCTGATCCGTTTAGCAGCTTGAAGTTTAGGTTTCTCAACTTGGCGATTGATCCTTTCATTGTTGCTATGCGTGCGAAGGGATTATTTAAGGGCTTTCGAAGCTACCTAAGAAAAATAAAGAATATACGCCTTGAGAAGCCTGCTGTATGTCCGACAGAGTTGGTAGATATATTGGAGAACGAATACAAGCAGGTCGAAAAGGATTGGGAATTCATTGAGAAGGAATTAAAAGACGCCTTAGGTAGTGAATTTTTGGAACATGCTGGCGGCGCATACTTTTACGGTAATATAATACCTTACTTTGAAGACTTATCTTTGGAGTGTGTTGTTGATCACCTTAAATCCAAATTCGGAAAGGAACACGTGTCAGATAGAATACCAATGTCAATATATGGTAAGTTATCAGAGATATCCTAAGAAAACTGGGAGAAAACTAGGGTAGGTTCACCTATTAATGGCTGGGGACAGTTAGTCTTTTGTCGATGTTTGGGAGGATTAGCGTTGGTAGTATTTATGTTTATTACGGCGGCAGGCGGGGGAGAAAGGGACAAGGGAGAAGTGATAAGGGAAAAGTGACAAGGGAAAAGGGGAAAGTGGGAAGGAGTATTATCGTTGGTAGTGTTAATGTGGATTACGTCGGCAGGATTTTTTCTCAGTATTATTATTCATATCGCAACGTGGCTGGGCTATGATATGGCGTTGATCACATTGTTTCGGGTACTTCATTATGGAATTCTCTCAGGTCTACCTTTGTTTGTGATTTCGGGTCGAGTGGCTCGCGTATATGGTAAGAAAGGTTTTATCGAGGCCGTGAAAAGACACTGTCCCAGATGGATGCTAATAACGATAGGATTGATTATAATATACTCAATAGTAGTTGCGTTTATTATAATAGTCCGGCAAGGATATACTATGATTGTGATGACTGATGGTATGATGTTAAGTTATGCCGGGATGACAGCGTGTTATTATTCATATATCCATTTGAAAAGCAGCGGTAACGGAAATTTTCCGAGGGATGATAATCAAAGCTGTCCGTCAGAATAACTAAAGCCAGCCAGCTATTAAAGTCTGTGTGCATTGCACAGAGAGAACAAAGTATATCAGTTAATCAGGTAAACAGGAAGTGGATATCAGGGGAACAGGAGAACAGGAATTTTTGCCACGAATTTGCACGAATTACACGAATTTTTTAGACGCAGATTTCGCAGAAGAATATAGCCACAGAGCACTCAGTCCTTGGGACTCCTTACGGAGAGGTCACAGAGAGGTTTGCTTCACCGGCCGTGGTGTGAACGGCCTTGTTTATACAAACTCGCAGCCGTACTCCAAGCGAGCTTGTGCGTTCGGTTTGCGGAGTTTGTCTAAGTTGCTGACGTTGTCAGCATTGGTGAAGCCAGAGAAGAGTCTTTTCTTTTAAGAGAGGATAGTCACGAAATGGTTCGAAAGGGACGTTCGGCTGAGCTCAGTCGAAGCCCTCACCATCCCGAGCAAAGTCGAGGGAAGGCACGAAGAAGAATTAGACAGGATAACAGGATTTACAGAGATTTCATTTTTGCCAGCCGATGCAGACTTGGCAGCGGCTTTCTCGATACAAGCATCTGCAAAGCCTGCGGCCAGCGTCCGCTGGGCCATCGGGGATGGCCCGCATAAGAATATGCAGGCTGGCAAAAAAAGGGGTTTTTAATAGACACGGATTTAACCCAATTAGAAGACAGAAGGCATGTTTCCCACAGGGTAAACTAACGGGGCAAGCGGATAAAAAGCATAATAATTCTGTCTTTCTTAGCAAAAATGGCCCAAAAAAGTGTTTTTTAGCACATAAATAACGCCGTCTTACAGGCGGGGGAAGACCCCAGTGAGATAATCCCAGTGGGATAACGCTCTGCTATCCCACAGGGCAGGCGTTTCACTATCTCACGGGGCAAGCAGTTTCGGCATCTTACTTCTAACGTGGTAAACGGGTTTTTTAGACACGGATACCTTGGGCACAGGTACCTAAGGCATAA
>DATKYR010000189.1:0-21801 GCA_035528395.1 Sedimentisphaerales bacterium | reverse complement strand
CCCTTTCAATACTTTATTTCTATACGAATTGTCTGGATTGACAATTTTAATATGGTTAAAATTGAATATCAGCAAAATGACACCGCGTACTCTCATGGTGGTCGGATACTGATACCGGAACAGCTCGGTCACCAGATGGGTTCAGTACATTGCCTCAATCCGCTGACCCAGTAGAAACGCAGGAATTCTTTCTAAAGTTCGCGTGCGGTCTGTGCAGGAAGTCTTAGATGAACCGTACCATCTACCATAATAGTAGTGTAAATGGGTCGATGCCTTTAAAAGTACAGGGCCGCCGGCGATGCATACCGCGGCATGCATCAGACCAAGGGCTGCCCTGACTCAGGACTTTACATCACCGCTAACGGGAAACCATTAATCTGATGGTACGGTACGGGAGTATATCTCCTCGTAAACAACAAAGACCACAACAAAAGCTGTTAAATACCAAAAAATACAACGGTAAAAGTGTATTTTAAAAGTGTAGGAAATTCGGGGGCTATTCAGGACTCTAAAATTCTTCCTCTTCTTCTGCAATTGCTTCAAGCGAAAGGGTTTCTACTTCAGGCAAGGCTTTCTGTCCACCTACAAGACCCTCTATCGAACCATGTATACCAGCGACATTTTCAATAACAGTTGCAATTTGTTTTTCTCTGCTGTTCCATATCTTTGTCATAGCACGCTTTTCTTTTCCAAGTTCGTCGTTCATTCTCTGGAATGCCTCAACTACCGCACGAATGTGCATTGTAAATTCCTGGCCGGTTATATACTGGTAAAGTACATCTTTGATACTATCTTGACCGGTTGTAATAAGCTTTTGTCTTGCTACTTCTATCAAACCTTGCCTGAGGGCGCGGGCAAGTCCTTTTGAGGATTTATAATCAGTAATCCAAACACCATCATAAATATCAAAACCGTTTATTCCATCAGGTAATGCAACAGACATTATTACCGCAATATCAGCATTATCCCGTTGCTGGTCTTTCTTTAATTTATCTGTCCATGTTTTTTGAAAATCTTTTGTGTTTTTGGATTCCCAAAGGATAGTCCCGCATTCTTTACCAGTAGAATTGTGAACTGTTTGCAGGATATCAGCTCCCCTAGCACCTTTTTTGACTTCTTCGAATTTATCGTAAGGAAAAGTTCTTTCCAGATATTCCTGCAATTCCTCTTCTAAGGCTTCGCCCTGTGCTTCCTGCGAACCGACCTCAGCTTTTCGTTTAAGTTCGCCAATCTGTTTTTTCATTGCCGCAAGCTGATTATCTTTTTCACGCATTTTTAACTGTTGCTCTTCAGTAGCCTTTTTGCCAGCTTCTTCGGCTATCTTCTTGCGTTCTTCATCCAGCTTACGGGCGGCCTCCAACTCAAATGCTTCTTTTTCTTCCTGCAGTTGCCTTTGCTGCTTACGAAGTTCAAGCTCTTGCTGCTGAAACTCTTTGAGTTTTTGATTCTTTTCTCCCAATTCTTCTTCAAGGGCTTTTGTCTGCTCAGACTGCTCGGTAATAATTTTCTTGCGTTCCGCCTCGGCAATCTCTTTGCGCTCAGCCTTTAGCTGTTCGGCAACCTGTTCATCAATAGCCAGCCCCTTAGCTTCAAGCTCTTTTGCCTGTTGTTCGATTTCTTTTAGCTTCGCCTGATAGTCTTTTTCCTTAGCAGAAGCCTCTGCTTCGTATTTTAACTTAATGCTCTGCTCTATTTGGCCGGTCAGAGCCTGATTTAATTCAATCTCTGCCCCACACTCTGGGCATTTAATTGTTTGGTCTGGCATGATTTATCCCTATTAATCACTTGATTCACTTAAGACTAAGTTGGATTTTTCCCACTTAATATTAATCGTTTTTTCAATGATTGATTTAATTGACGGCGGTATAAATGGCGGATCAGTTAATGTCAGTTGCCTTGCAATATACCTTGCAACTAAAGGTTTCCCTGAATCCTCATTTAATCCAAGTTCACTTCTGGCATCGGCAGTGAATTGTTCTATTTTTTCGATTTCATTAGCAAGATCGATTTCCCATTTTTCCGGGAAACAAGACACTCTGTCCTTTATGAGTATACCACTCGGTGCATCCGTAGCTTCTCCGGCCATTTCTAATAATTCTTTAGATTTACTTAGAGTATTGCCATCTTTACTGTTCTTGTCATAATCAAAAAGAAGATAGCAAGGTATTCCCAGTTCATTGAAAATTCTATATAATCTGTCCATTGGGCCTTTACCTCCGCAATCTACGACACTTATCCCCAAGTGATATAGAGGATGCTTTAATAATGCTTCAGCATAGATGGGCAAAGCGTATTGCTCGGTTGCACCTTCCACTAGGATGATACGTTTTGCAAAGAAGCCTTCACTACGCATCGGATGATAAGCATTTGCGTAGCGTTCTCTAATTGACTCATCGCTTGGTGTTGTATCAGGATACCTGATCTTGAGATCATCAATAAGTTTTTGTATGGGCAATTGCCAGGCTTTGCTTTCTATTGTTTTGCCGTTTCCATCGTCACCTTGAATGGCTTCAACTCTGACAATCTCGTCGAAATAAGCAACATCCAACAATAAAGAAGAATGAGTCGCAAAGAATATCTGATCCATGTTATTGTTATCCACTATTTTACGAAAGACATGACGAATGGTTCGTTGGGCTTGCGGATGCATATAAAGTTCCGGCTCTTCAATAGCAAAGATAGTGCCTCGTTTTCTATCGGCTCCCTGTCCCGCTATCAATTCCGAATAGCAACGAAGAATAGAAAAAATGATTGCTCGTTGCAGACCGTGTCCTTTATTTTCAACGATATTACGAAAGCCGTCATTGACAAATAGCCGCGGTGTTGTCAAGAGCAGTTGGAGTGTGGGAGTCTGAAATTCAATTTCGAGGTCTGCCGTCATGTATTCACTTAGATATTCATTTAGCTTAGTTTCTGTTTTAACGATACTATCTAATCGATCATCACCACCAGTTCGATTTAGCTTCTCTTTTACATTTGACAAGAATCCGTCTAAATCGGCCCTTTGCGCATCAGTTATATTTGAAAGGACTTCGTATAATAGACGACCAAAAGGATTGGACTTTGTAACTTTTGCCTCCTCAGAAATATCTCTAACGGCGGGGATAAAAATAAAATGAGGCAATTCCCCTTTCAGGACACCGGCATACCCTTTCGGATTGTCGGCCCACTGATCTTCAAAATCATCCTCTGTCAGATACTGATCTGTAAATTCGTTCGCTTTTTGCTTCCATGTACCTACATTTGGCTTTGTACCTCCAACAAAATCGACAAAACTGTTGCCATTTGCTGTAAGATCGACTTGGTTTCTCCACCATTCGGCTATTTTATCCCCCTTAATTTTATCTTCGCAAAGCCATTCAAACTTGGGCATTGGTTTGCAATAATGTTGACTTATTTCATATTCTTCTTCACTTGATAAGCTATCTTTTACTTTGCATGTTCGAGCGATATGAAATGTTCCTTCAGGACATAAATAGCCTTTTAGCTCTTCCTTCTCTTGACCAGTAAGATTGTCAAATAATGCTTCAACCCGAATGATACGTGATGTGTCGCCATTCCAGAACGATTCCTTGTCGACATTGGTGGTTGATGGGTTAAAAAGGAAATCTAATGCCCTTAGAATATTGGATTTGCCAGAATTGTTTGCGCCAACCAGTGCATGCATTGACCCGAATTCTAAAGGTATATCTTTACACGAACGATAGTTTTCTATATGCACCCATTTAAGATTCATAACATTATTTCTTTCGTCTGTTATAAGGTGATTGTTTTATCGCAATTTACGGAATTGCTTACACATGAACGAACAAACGATTAAATCGCATGTGTGCTTATCATCAACGTTCATTTTTATTACCTCACAGTTATTTTCTTTACTTAAACACAGCCCTGTTTTTTCACTAATACGTTTTAAATAAAGTTCCCATCGACTATCATCTACAGGTACTGGAAACAGAACAAATGCAACAATACCGTATTGCGAGTTCAACTTAAATGCATCATCGATTATGGATTGAACATTCTTAGTAATAGGCCTGCCTGATGAGTTAACACCAGGAAGCCTCCAATTCGTATTTGGCGTTTTCAACTCTAAACGATATGGATCGTCATCTTTAAAGAATGCAATGTCGCTCCTGTATTGAAAAGAACCTTGAGACTCCACTTCGACGGATCTCATACCTGTTTGGTCTAAGTAGCATGCAAGTTCAAATTTGAGCCATCCTTCGAACTTAGCCCTTTGTCTCAATGGGATCCGCAGTAATTCCTCATGTTTCGTCAGTATATCAACGATTCCTTTGCGTATTAACTTATCCATATATTATCTTCTTGGGGGATGTCTTTTATCGATTAAAACATACTAACAACTACCATAAAATACCCAACACTGCACTCTTTATCAAACCAAAAAATACATCAACGACAACTCTACCGCATTCAGCTACGGCCAAGTTAGCAAACCAAACGCGTGCTGGCGAGGCAAACCCCGCCCCGACGATCCATTATCAACTAACCGTTGTTTATCCAAGAATATGATCTCTACAAATTCCGTTCAAGGCAAACATATTTTAGGGGCCATCTACCTCTAAATTTACTATATCATCCTCGACCTCACTTTTATAATAAATCAGGCCAAGACCTCCTGCAAAAATTGCACGCAACCTTCACAAGTACTCCCTGTGTTTTTTGCCGTTTCCGTAAAGATTGGGAAATACCCGGGACACAATTAATGTCAATGGGCGCGTTAAATACCTGTAAACACAACCGCAAAGGTGTAAATCAAAAGTGTAGACCTGTATGGTCTTATGGCAACGTATAAGATAGCTTCTTAGCACAGTCTGTGCCTTTTCTTCTATTGTTTCTTCGTTCATTGTGCTCTCCATCTAACGTGTCCACGTAGGAATCGACTTGAAATCTATAACACCTTTGAAGGCGTACATTCGATCCATCAATTCGCTTTGGGCTATTTGACACTCAGTTTTCGCCTAAGCACACGCAAATTTACAACATCTTCTTCATTATAGGCAATCATCAAGGAGCTGATA
The DNA here is from genome assembly GCA_035528395.1 of Sedimentisphaerales bacterium. Lineage (GTDB taxonomy): Bacteria > Planctomycetota > Phycisphaerae > Sedimentisphaerales > Anaerobacaceae > NIOZ-UU13. The sequence continues at coordinate 16,756 of DATKYR010000189.1, read as the reverse complement.
GTTTTTCGACTTCTTGTCTATGGCCTATCCGGTTTTATTCTCCCTAAAACGACCATTCATTAAGATGATTGATCGGGGGAAAATAAGTTTAGCGATTCTACGAGCGCAAAACCACTTTTCAGTAGTCTTTAAGGAATTGGTAAAGTTATTTGAAACACTGCGTCAACACCACTGCACCTTGATTAGCCTCAAAGAGAATATTGACTTTTCTACTGCCACTGGTAGAATGTTAGCTAACATCTTGGCTTCATTCGCAGTCTTTGATAACGAAACCCGTACTGAAAGGATTTTAGCTGGTCAAGTAGCGGCCAAAGCAGCGGCGGCTCTAAAAAAGGTGCGCTGTATAAAATCACTCCACAGCAAGTCAAAGCGATAGTTGACTTGAAGGCTAAAGGTATGGGCGTTACTGAAATCAGCCGTACCGTCAACACCAGCACTGTTAACGTGTACCGGATACTTGAACGCGTGCGGGATGGCGATATAAAACTGTGAAAGTCCAATGAAACGAATTAACCCTCATAATCTAAACGGGAGTGGGGCTCACCTCTCCGCATCTGCCGACTTATTCATTTCTTTTACATTCCTTTCTCAAGGATGTATTCCTCTCCCGCAAGATGTTTCCGCATCTCGCTGTTGTTGTAAGTCGGCACGTGGAACAACCTCACTCCCATCTTATCAGAAAGGTCAACTGGTGAAAAGGATAATGACTGAGCAGCATCCACAAGCGATCTTCGCTCATCGTCAGTAAATCGAATCCGACCTGGGAGTCTTGACTTAACCCGCGCCGTCTTCGGCGTCGGGTGCACGAGCTTGTTCGCAAGATATCAAGCCAAATCCACTTCCTCAGCGTGTGCACAGAGGAAGTCTTTCCCCTGAAAGTCAGGATTAAGTGTTGGGAGAACGATAATAAATGATTTAGGCAAGGAAGACATGCCGTTGCTGCGGCTAATGGAACCAGTCTTTTTTACAGATGAATCAATCATCGTCGGTCTTGTCTGTTCGAAGCCGAATCCATATCGGTCGGTGGTCGGTTAACATTTTTATGGCGTCGTTCCATTTCTTCGTGGCCCACTTGAACTGTTCCTCTTGGTCAAAGGCAACGATTCCAACATCGACGCCAAATTGGGGGCTGGTGGTAAACTCATTATACGACCCACTGGAGACTAAAATCTGGTCGTAGATACGCTTCGACTCGCTGGTGGTTGTACTGTACTTGTCTTCAGGCGCGTCGTCTGTCTTCGGATCGAATGCCGGCGTTTCAGCCTTTATTGCTTCAAGCAATGGGAAGCGGAACCACTGGGAATGGCCTTGAATCATCAGCTGTTTCCAGGCATTCTTGCCATTTAGAAAACGGTTGAAGTCACCGACGATAACCGCGTCTTTTTCTGTCTCGCCTGCCAGATCCTTCAACCATTCCACTATGGCATCGAACTCATCCCCACGTCCTTCAGACGAGTCGCTCTGGGGTTTTGTGTAGAGGTGGCAATTGACCAGGTAAAATTCGTAATTGCCGGCAGTGAACAGAGCGTAGTGTGGAACACGCTGGAAAGTCGACAGATCGTCATCGTCCGGGTCCTCTTCATGTTCTAAGAGAGAAATGTCAGATTCGAGAGTTACCGGGTCGCGCCACAGATAGGCGACCGTTTCGTCTCCAGTATGCTCTTCAGCGATGACCGAATCATAGAGCGGCGTCTGCTTGTAGCTTGCAGCCTTGTTGAGAAGTTTGGTCAAACGCTCTACTTGCTTGGTGCCCAGATCGTTTGGCTGAATTTCCTGAAGGGCGATAACATCGGCGTCCATTTCGAGAATGATGTTGACCAAGCTGACTAATGATCGCTCGTACTCACCAGTTTTGCTCATACCAAAATTGGCTATGTTGAATGAGCCGACGCGGATGTAATCGGCGGCATACGATACGGCTGTGAATACGAATGTGGTGAGTAGTATTGTGAGTACGATTCTAGGACTCGTTTTCATTTTTATCTCCTTGTCTTGTTTAGTGTCATGATAAATTGATAACGCTTACCCAATTAGCCATAGTCCAACAAGTAACAGGTATAATTTGCTTTTCCGTTCGTCAGTTGTGCAGAAGTAATCGCTACTCTTAGACTAAGCCGACATGCCGGTAACGTCAAGCTTTTTCCCGAAAATTTTTCTACGCCGGGATAGACCGTTATCGCTAACGTGAATTTTGACCGTTACAGCTCTCTAAAATCATTGTAGGCGTCACAATACTTGTTGTGGTAGTTCTCGTTGACCAAATAACGTTTTTTAGCTCAAAATCACAGTTTTGAGAGCAAGGTCGTATGTTCGAAACGCGCCCCCGCTATTAACCTACGACCCAGATAATGACGAATATAGGAAGTGCATATCCCTGATCATACATTTTCGTAATTCTGATATTGCGCAGAGATCTGATAGGTCGTAGGTTCACCGACTCCTATAGTATTCATACCGCCATTAGTTCCCAGAATCGGCTTTAAAGGCCGAGCTCTATTTGGAGAATAGGTCGCCGACGATCAATACTATAATGGCGAAGTTTTATTGCGCCGGATGGGAGACTGATCGATAAAAAATTTATAGAGTGTAGGAGCATTTTTGCTTCCTCAGTCCCTCAGATTCTTATGAAAGGACCTTCGGAAACAAAATTGCAAAAAAACTATTGCACTACGTAATCATGGGAGACACGAATTTATCGAAAAATCCTGACATTTTGCAGCTCATGAGAAGCATAAACTCTCGTACTCGCATTGGTTTGGATATTCTGTTAAGATCGATCCACAGATTTCTGAGTTCGTGAGAGCAGGGTTGATACGTGAATAAAAACCTGGGCTTGTGTTAAATATGTGAAAACGCTGGTCCTTTTGACCGATATTAGGAAAATGCCGGTGACTGTTGCCCATGTATTCAGGCGAAAGAGTGCTTACGAAAAAAAAAGGTCCTAACAAACGGAATACAGACAAGTAGGTGATTAAATGGTCGCCATATCAATGCCTGTTCAAGAAGCAGAGGTTATATCAACAACAGCCATACCTCTTGGAATATCTGATCTGACTCTTGGAATTATTGTAGCACTTATATTTGGTGGTTTTGTCTTTATTGTGAGATATGGTAAACAATGCTGGGAAAGTGTTACCTGGATAATAGAAACATGTAAAATGAATCTCGGTAAAGGTGCGGGCGAAAAGGGAGATAGGTCAATTGCTGAATCTTTTGTCGAAGAATTTAATAAAGAAGAAATAGTAGAAATTAAAGAGCAAATATCTAGATTATCGCAGCAAATCAGAGCAACATTAGCTGAGATTAAGCAGATAAGAAAAACAGCAGTTAAGAAAGCTTTGGAAGATAGTATCAAAACAGCTTCAACAGAATACGCTATGAAATTTGAGCTTAAGAGACCTGAGTTCGAAAGAGCAATGAAAGTGTTACAAATCGCGTTAGCAAAAATGCCGGAAGAATGTATTGTATATAAACAGAAAGTAATTAATTGGATCGCTAAAGCGCAAGAGAAATTTGACGAATATAGCCCAGATAATTTTGTTCAAAAAGTCGAAGCTATTAAAGCCAGACGCAGAGGGGCTCAGAACGAACATTCGAGAAGAAAACAAAACGCTAAGGATTTTTTTGATTAGAATTAAATAAATCCTAACCGTCTACAACATATCTCAACTCACCATGGCTGGGCGAATTTATCAGGGTACGCTGAATTGTTTCAGTCGCTCCTTTAGCAGTGTTACACGTCGTCGGGGTATAATATAATTGCTTTTGTTAGCAAATTTCGTACTATGAGGGGTTGTTAATGAGTGGTTCGACTTGGATATTAATTAGGTGTGGCTGGTGGTAGAGTTTTGATTGCGACTTTGATTATAAATTGGATTATAAACATGATAGGGGAATAGAATGGAGGCTTAATATGCTTTTAATGAGTACTTTGCGTTGGATACTTATTATTGGTTTGGCTGTTGTGATTTTGGCTGTGGTTTTTGGAACGAAAATAAAAGATAAATATTTTTAGAAAGGAGGGGGTTTTCACTGGGTTTTTAGTTTGAAAATGTAAGGTAGAGTGCCTGCTTGTTTGGGGTTGGCAGGCGGGAGGTCTACAGGTCGAGGGATAGGAAGAGGAGATCACAGAATGGCAAAGCCCTGGCAAAACTGGCACAGTGATCGTTACAGCACTCACGATGAGAGCAAGGTCGTATGTTCGTAACGCGCCCCCGCTATGAACCCACGACCCCAAAATCCAGACCCATTTTTCAGCTCAAAATCGCAGTTTCTTGAGATCGTTTGCGGCTCAAATCCCACATTTGCGGCTTAGAGGAGCTACTAAGAGACGAAATCCAAACCCATTTTTTAGCCTGAAATCATAGGGTGAGGAGACTAACTCTGTTTTTTCACAGCGCTTTCGCATAGTCCGGCAGACTGTCACGCGCTGCCCGTAAAGCCATCCTTGCCACGGTCAGAGTTGACTTGCAGTGCCAGTGCATATGTGGATACCTACAACGGCGCACCTGAATCCTTTGCAGGGGCCAGAGGGGGGCGAGGTCGTGACGGGTGGCTGGCGTCGTTTTTCTATTCGTACATCATTGCCAAGGACAGGCCCACTGATCCTGCTGTGAAGGCTCAGTTTACAGCAGCCATCAAGGGTGCAGCAGACCGTTTACGAAACTGCATCAAGCGCTTTTGTAAAAAGACGAAAAAGCCCCCGTTTTTTTCTTGAAAATCCACGTTGTGCATTGTAAGTTTCTTTTAGAGAATCTGCGGACAACGAAGCGACTGCGAGTTTTTCTGAAAACTAGACTAATAGAGGTTCTAAAATGAAATGGCTGCGGGAACTAATTTTGATGGTAGTAACCATCACGATATTCATTGCCTTGTTACTCCTCGTATCTTCTTGTAAGCGTACGGATTATGCTGTGGGTGATGAAATTGAATTTGAAGAACCGATTGATATTTATCTCAAAGTATCAAATAATAAATCATATGTTCTGGAAAAGGAATTGGTAGAACATTTAGTGAGTAACTCTGAATGGTTTCTACACCCAGATATAGAAATCATAGAGAAGTCAATTAATGCGAAAGCTTGGCCCATTAGATGGGCTGAGGAAGGTACACAATATACAGCTAAGGGAATGCGCCTTTGGGCCAAAGCTAAAGTAAAGGTACAGAAGAATTGTCCTAAGGGGCGCTATCAGCTACGTTTGTATCTTCCACATCTCCAGGCACTGACATCGAAGATTGGAGCTATACCATATTATGTTAGATTTCCTTCCGGCAGAGTAGCTCGCGCATTACCCGACCAAGTCCACCAATTAGCACCAGAGATTTCAGGTAAGTACATTTTTACAGTTCGTGACTTCGACATCCACGAGAGTAAAAAAGACGCCGAAGGAGCCCATTCTAAAGGAGTAATGCTAAGTCTTGGCATAATAATTGTCGTTATCATCATTTTTATTATTGGAAGCGCTTTAATGGGCAACTAGATATAATGATCACTCTCTCGTTTCGGATCTGAACTGATTCAGTTCGTGTGTGCGTTCGTAAGCCGCAATCGCCTCGGCAACGAAATCATACGCTCGATTCGGATCGGTAAACGCCTCCGGCCCAAACACTTCCCGGAAAAGGTCAGCATATGGTGACCGCTGCACTTTGGCGACGACCGCTGTACCATTCGGATTGGCCATCTCGAGAGGATTCAGGAATGGGCCTTTGGCCTGTTCTTCCAGGTCGGCAGCTCGCCCGTCCCAGAACAATCCACCCACGTAGTGACCCTTATTGGCGTCATAGTAGAATCGCGGGCTGAATGCTGCATAGGCGGCAGTCAAATCATTCCGGTTGCCGAATCGGTCAGGGTACACGCCGCGGGAGACCGGCAGATCGCCATCGGGTTGGCCGAAACCGGCCTCGGTGGAATGACAATGGGCGCATGCCTGGCCCGGCGGTGTGGATAGATTCTTGTCCAAGAAGAGCTCTTTACCCAACTGCTCTTTCTTGGTCATGGTACGGTTGGCCAAGGCCGCTGTGTGGTACTGTAGTGGAGTTGGCTTCTCCTGACGGGCCGCCAGTCGTGCCACCAAGATGAGAACCACTGCCAACATAGTGCGAAATGTAGTAGACCGCATGCTTTGTGCCCTCTGCTCTTATATGCAAACTTCGTTTTGCGACTTTCCTTTTCTTACGGGTCAAACCCACCAAAAACCATCCCCCAGAATACCACAGTTCTGGCGAAAGTCAAGCGGTCTGCTATATTCAGTATCGTCTTTCGGTTCAAGTATTCAGTTGCATTAGTATGCCATCGAGACCTCTTCCATAATATTCCGACAGATCACCGATTCTTTGAAAGCCGCGCTTCGAGAAGAAATCGAGTCCCTCTTTGTTGGCTTCTGCCACCTCCAGCAAGACAATCTGGCAAGCCTGCTGTTTTGCGCCTTGAATGAAGAGATCCAGAAGACGGCCTCCGACTCCTTCATTTCGTGCTGTGGAGGAAACAGCAATACTATCAAGGTGAGCTATAGACCGGAATCGTGAAGTACGCAGTGTTCCAGCAACGTATCCGACAAGACAAGAATCACGAACGGCTACAAGCAGAATGGACTTCCTGCGACAAAGATACGCTTGAAAGTCTGGTTCGCTGAACTTGGTCTTCTTGTAGTAGTAGGTATCGAAGCACTCATTGTCCAGATCAGCCAGATCGCGAATATCGGATTCGTTGGCTTGTCGAATTTCAAGCACCTTATGATCCTTTCGAACAGGCAGCGAAGTCAATCCGTAACTATAATAATCCACATAGACATTGCGGTTCCCGTTCTGGAAGCCATTTTCCTGTTTCGACACTGACTATTATAGCACGTTTTTGCTGAAATCGAGTGGTAAAAGAGGATGCCCTTTTCACAGTCTTTATGCCTTAAAAACCGCGAAAAGCAAATGTTTGTCCAGCGTCAATTATAATTTCCCTTCAATGACAGTTTTTTCTACCCTTTCTTCTTAACACTTATCCTTAGCTTATGACCGTTAGGGAGTGCCCCCCATGGGGGGCAAAATTTGCGATATTATTTATCCTTATTTTTCCTCTTCATGGCCTGCTCGGCCCGGTAACTCGGTACATTCAACTCCAAGACTACACTGTGGTGCACCAGCCGATCTATAGCCCTTTAATGTAATTGGAAGTATCTTTTTCTGCGTATTTGAAACGGTTTAGTCTTTTTGCTATTGTTTTCACTATTTTAGGTTCTGATGAATATATACTCCTTAACAAATCTTTCACATCACCACTCTTCATAACATTAATAACATTTGCTTTATCTTGATAAAATTTTACTAATTCTTCGATATTGCTGCGTCTTATTCTCTTATTTTTCATAAATCTGTCCCCTGAATACGTTACGCCCACAAGGGTGTACCAGCAGGTCATAGTTGTTGGTATGGGGGTACATCATTTCATCTATTGGCTTTGGTTTGTATATTTTGTCATCCGGAATCTGCTTGATTTTTCTTGTCTGTGGTGGTAGTTTTGAGTTTTTGAGTGGCTTGCATCACGTGGGGTTATTTTAAGGAAATGGCGAAATGGCGGGAAATCACAACGAAATTGAAAAAAGATTGTGGGATGCTGCGGATGAGTTAAGGGCCAATTCTAAGCTTAAATCATCGGAATATTCGGTTCCAGTACTCGGATTGATATTTCTGCGATATGCAGACCATAAGTTCACGTATGCAGAAGAAGAACTTGTGGGTACGGTCACCGGACGCAGGAAGGTGGGCAGAACAGACTACCAGGCACGGGGTGTAATGTATCTACCGGAAAAGGCCCGCTTTGCAAATCTGCTAAAGCTCCCAGAGGGCGAGAATATCGGCAAGGCAATAAATGATGCGATGAAGGCAATTGAGGCTGAGAATCCTGACCTCAAAGATGTGCTGCCCAAAACGTACAACCGACTCGAAAACGCATCGCTCATCGAATTGCTCAAGTTGATGGCTTCGATAAGGATGGATATTGAAGGCGATGCCTTCGGCAAGATTTACGAGTACTTCCTCGGCAACTTCGCTATGAGCGAGGGTCAAAAAGGCGGTGAGTTCTTTACTCCCACATCTATTGTTAAGCTAATCGTTGAGATTATCGAGCCGTTCCATGGGCGCATTTTCGACCCTGCCTGCGGCTCAGGTGGTATGTTCGTTCAAAGTGCCCGTTTCGTTGAGAATCATAAGAAAAATCCAAATTCAGAACTAAGTGTTTTTGGTCAGGAGCGCGTTGCTGAGACCGTTCGCTTGTGCAAGATGAACCTGGCTGTCCACGGCTTAGCAGGAGACATCCGACAGGGCAACACTTATTACGAAAACCTGCATAACTGTGTGGGCAAATTCGACTTTGTAATGGCCAATCCACCGTTCAATGTGGACCGTGTTGATAAGGACAGGATAAAGGACGACCCAAGGTTTCCATTTGGTATGCCCCGTACAGATAATGCCAACTATCTATGGATACAGAATTTCTACTCCGCTTTGAATGAAACCGGAAGAGCCGGTTTTGTTATGGCTAATTCCGCCGCTGATGCCAGAGCTTCGGAACTTGAAATCCGCCAAAAGCTAATCGAACAACAGGCTGTAGACGTGGTAGTTGCTGTTGGCTCGAACTTCTTCTATACAGTAACGCTACCCTGCACGCTCTGGTTTTTAGATAAGGGCAAAAAAACAACCGACCGCAAGGACAAGGTTCTATTTGTTGATGCCCGGCATATATATCGCCAGATCGACCGTGCCCACCGCGACTTTACGCCCCAGCAGATTGAGTTCTTAGCTAATATCGTCCGTCTATATCGTGGCGAAAAAACGGAGAACACCCACGCCAGCGAAGAGATACTCGCTGAGAAGCTCCCCGATGGTAAATATGCCGATGTACCTGGCCTGTGCAAAGTAGAGTCAATAGAGAAAATCAAAGAGCAGGGCTGGAGCCTTAATCCTGGCCGATACGTAGGTGTAGCCGAGGGCAAAGAGGAGGACTTCGATTTTGCAGAGCGGTTGGAAGAACTGAATGAGGAGTTGGAAGTTCTCAACAACGAAGCGAGAGGGCTGGAAGAAAGGATTGAGGATAATGTGACGAAGTTGCTGGAGAGGGCCTCTGAATGACAGGCGTAACGCTTGGTACATGGGAGTCTCATAAACTGGACCAGTTGGGCTTTGTCGGACGCGGACGTTCGCGACACCGTCCACGGAACGCCCCGTCTCTATATGGAGGTAGGTATCCATTTTTCCAAACGGGTGACATAAAGGCTGCGGGGCTTTATCTGTACAACTATTCGCAAACCTACAACGAAACCGGTCTGGCCCAGAGCAAACTATGGGAACCAGGCACTCTGTGCATAACCATAGCTGCCAACATTGCGGAAACAGCGATACTGAAAATAAGAGGATGTTTTCCTGACAGCGTAGTGGGCTTCGTACCGCACCCAGAGAAAGCAGACGTAAGGTTTGTTAAGTACTACATCGACCTGATTAAACTTCGAATGCAGAGTATCTCCCGTGGCACGACCCAGGATAATCTGAGCGTCGACAAATTGTTGACTTTCGATTTTGTCGTGCCCAGAATAGAAATGCAACGCAAAATCGCTTCTATCCTCTCCGCCTACGACGACCTTATTGAGAACAACTCGCGGCGGATAAAGATTCTGGAAGAGATGGCACAGGCTATTTACCGCGAGTGGTTTGTCAACTTCCGTTTCCCCGGCCACGAAAAGGTCAAGATGGTTGATTCAGAACTTGGAATGATACCGGAGGGGTGGGAGGTGAAAAGATTGGGTGATGTCCTCGAAACTCTCGAATCAGGCTCAAGGCCGAAGGGTGGTATAGATCCAACTGTTACAGAAGTACCAAGTGTTGGTGCAGAAAATGTTCTTGGGCTTGGTAAATATGACTACTCCAAAGAAAAGTTTGTTACACGTGAGTTCTATGAAGGAATGAGAAAAGGGTATATAAGAAGCAGAGACGTGTTGCTGTACAAAGATGGGGCAAAACTTGGAAGAAAATCAATGTTTATGGACGGTTTTCCACATGATGAATGCTGCATTAACGAACATGCATTTATCCTTCGTACAAATGATTTATGTAGCCAGGCATATCTGTACTTCTGGTTGGATTTACCAAAGGTTACAAGAGACATCATTAACCTAAACGCCAACGCAGCTCAACCAGGCATTAACCAAAAAAGCGTTAAGAGCCTAACAATACTATTGGCAGATGTAATGCTGAAAAGAAGATTTGATGAGATAGCATTTCCAGTCCTAACTGAACTGTTTAATTTGGCAAAGAAAAATCAAACCCTTCGCCAAACCCGTGACCTGCTGTTGCCAAAGCTGATTTCAGGTCAGGTTGACGTTTCGGAATTGGATATTGAGATAAAAGGATAATAGTGCATGAGTTGGAACACTGATTTATCTGGGAGAGCTTTGGCTATAGCACAATCTCCAGAAAGCCCACTTAGAGTGATGGCGGGGCCGGGGACAGGCAAGACTTTTGCTATGAAACGTCGTGTGGCGAGACTTTTAGAGGAAGGGGTTGATGCAAGCCGAATCTTAGCAGTAACATTTACCCGTGTTGCCGCTGATGATATTGAGACGGAACTTCATGAACTCAATATACCGGGTTGTGAGGACATTCGAGCTGGGACGTTGCACTCTTTTTGTTTCAGTGTGCTAAGCAGAGCAAGAGTGTTTGAATTGACAGGGCGTGTACCACGTCCCCTCTTGTCTTTTATAAAAAAAAAGGTACTGAATGGTGAAGGCTTACCCTTGCTTGAGGACTTGTCGGTTAGTGGTGTTTTCAGTGGGAAGCGTGATTGTACAAAAAGAATTAGAGCATTTGAAGCGGATTGGGCTCGGCTCCAATCAGAACAGCCGGGCTGGCCCACTACCCCAATTGATAGGCAATTTCATAATGAGTTAATTGGATGGTTGCAGTTTCACAACGCTATCTTGATTGGAGAACTTGTTCCACTAACCTTAAGGTATTTGCGATATAACCCCACTGCTCTGGAACTTGGGGCTTATGAGTATGTCATTGTTGACGAATATCAGGATCTCAACAAAGCCGAACAGGTGCTGATAGATTTACTATCACAAAACAGTGAATTATTTATTGTTGGAGACCCAGACCAATCCATATATAGTTTTCGGCACGCCCATCCACAGGGTATTGAGGAATTTGGGATGACCCACCCACACACTCATGACGAGCCTCTCAATGAGTGTCGTAGATGCCCTAAGAAGGTTGTAAAAATTGCAGATTATCTTATAAGATACAATCATGCATCTGATGGCGATAGACGTCTATTGGAACGTGACGAAAATCTGGAAGGCCAAGTACATATTGTTCAGTGGGATACGCTTGAGGAAGAAACTGCAGGATTAGTTAGATATATTAATCATCTGATTAATAATTGTGATTGCAGACCTGGTGACATTCTGGTGTTATCACCCCGGAGGCTTATGGGTTATGCTATACGTGACTTGCTCCGAGAGGAGGGTATCCATACGCATAGTTATTACTATGAGGAAATTCTTGAGGCAAAGGAAGCACAACTGGCTCTGAGTCTATTAAGTTTGTTGACAGATATAGATGACCGCGTAGCATTGCGGTTTTGGCTTGGATACAGTAGTCCAAGTTGGAAAAAAGGAGAATATTCCAGATTGCGACAACACTGTGAAAGTTCTGGATTATCCCCTTGGGAGGTATTGGAACAGCTCAACAGTGGACAACTCATTATAAGTCGAACAAACCAACTTCTTGCTCGTTTCCGAGAGCTATTAGTACCGATTCAGTCTTTTGAGACCTTACTGGGACAGGAACTTGTAGATCAAATCTTTCCTTCAAGTGAGGATTGGGCTGATCCAATAAGAGAATCTTTGTTAGGGAAGATTGAAGATGATACGGATGCTTCAACTCTGCGTGATATTGTTACCCAACTGGTGACACAGCCTGAATCACCTGAAGAGGGGGATTTTGTGAGGATAATGAGCCTTCATAAGTCTAAAGGGCTTACAAGTAAGGTTGTCATAATTACCGATTGTATTGAAGGTATTATTCCTTTTCGTGATGGTGATCATTCCCCAGATGAGTCAGCCGAAAATCTGCGGGAACAACGCCGTCTTTTCTATGTTGCTATTACAAGGAGTAAAGAAGTGCTGGTGCTTTCTTCATTCGCCAGCTTGGATAAGTCTATGGCATATAATCTTGGTGCAAGGTTTAGAGGCAATGGACAAATAGTACGAACAATTGCAAGTCCTTTCCTGTCGGAGTTGGGACCTGATGCTCCGACCGCTAATGCGGGCAGCTCTTGGGAAGACGGAGGTTATCAATGATCACCAGGCCTCAAAATGACTATTCTGAAGACAACCTGATAGAGCAGCCAGCAATAGAGTTGTTTTCCAAGCTTGGCTGGGAGGCGGCTAACTGCTTCTATGAGGTGTGCGGGTCGAACGGGACGCTTGGCAGAGAAACCACAGCAGAGGTGGTCCTGGTTTCGCGTCTTCGGCCTGCAATGGAACGGCTGAATCATGGTTTACCTGCTGAGGCATTTGAGCAGGCTATTGAAGAGCTAACCCGGGACCGCAGTGCGATGAGTATGGCAGCGGCCAATCGTGAGGTTTATAAGCTGCTCAAAGACGGTGTCAAAGTCAATGTCCCCGATCCTAATGGCGATGGACAGACGCCTGAGACTGTACAAATCATCGACTGGAATGAACCGGCGAACAATGACTACTTCCTTGCTTCTCAGTTTTGGGTATCAGGTGAAATGTACAAGCGGCGGGCTGACCTTATTGGGTTTGTCAATGGCCTTCCGCTGTTATTCATAGAGTTAAAGGCGTCTCATAAGCGTTTGGAGAATGCCTATAAGAAGAACCTAAAGGACTATAAGGAAACAATCCCACATCTTTTCTGGTATAACGCATTTATTATTCTATCAAATGGAAGCGGCAGTAAAATCGGCAGTGTTACTTCCGCTTGGGAGCATTTCAACGAATGGAAAAAAATAAACAGTGAGGGTGAAAAGGGAATTGTTTCTCTGGAAACGATCATCCGCGGAACCTGTGATCCACCGAAACTGCTCGATATTATTGAAAACTTCATATTGTTTATGGAGGCGCAGGGTGGGCTTATTAAATTGGTGGGAAAGAACCATCAGTATCTTGGCACTAACAACGCCATTAAGGCACTAAGACAAATTGAAAGCAACAGGGGCAAACTGGGTGTTTTCTGGCATACACAGGGCAGTGGCAAGAGTATATCGATGATATTTTTTGCTCAAAAGATATTCCGGAAAATCCCTGGCAACTGGACATTTGTGGTAGTGACCGACCGTAAGGAATTGGACGGTCAGATTTATAAAAACTTTGTTAACACTGGCGTTGTAACAGAAGAACAGGCACAAGCCACAAGTTCTGCTAATTTACGGCAACTTCTCAGTGAAGACCACCGCTACGTTTTTACATTGATCCATAAGTTTCGTACTGAGAACGGCGAAGAGCACCCTATGGTATCGGACAGGTCTGACATAATCGTCATCACAGACGAGGCACACCGAAGCCAATACGATACGCTTGCAATGAACATGAGGACGGCTTTGCCGAAAGCGGCCTTTATTGCATTTACAGGAACGCCACTGATAGCCGGTGAGGAAAGAACTAAGCAGGTTTTTGGTGATTACGTTAGCATCTACAACTTCAAACAATCCGTCGATGATGTTGCTACGGTTCCGTTGTATTACGAAAACCGCATCCCAGAACTGGAACTAACAAACGAAAATCTCAATGAGGATATGGAGCGGCTACTTGAGGAGGCAGAGCTTGACGAAGAGCAGGAGAAGAAATTGGAACGGGAATTTGCTCGCGAATACCACTTGATTACACGAGATGACCGGCTTGAGAAAGTCGCTGAAGACATTGTATCCCACTTTACGGGCCGGGGATACCAAGGCAAGGCGATGATAGTGTGTGTTGACAAGGCCACGGCGGTGCGGATGTACGACAAAGTTCAGAAATACTGGAAGGAATGTCTGGACCAACTGAGGGGGCAGATGTCCTCGACCAAAGACCAGGACCGCGAAGAGCTTCAGGAAAAGATCCGCTATATGGAAGAGACCGACATGGCCGTAGTGGTCTCGCAGTCTCAAAACGAGGTGGAAGAGATTAGAGCCAAGGGGGGTGATATTGTCCCACATCGAAGGCGAATGGTCAGTGAGGATTTGGATACAAAGTTCAAGAATCCAGATGATCCGTTCCGTATCGTATTTGTTTGTGCAATGTGGATGACCGGATTCGATGTGCCATGCTGCTCCACCATATATCTTGATAAGCCTATGCGCAACCATACCTTGATGCAGACAATTGCACGGGCCAACCGTGTTTTCGGGGATAAGGTTAACGGTCTGATTGTGGATTATGTGGGTGTTTTTCGCCACCTGCAGAAGGCGCTGGCAATCTATGGCTCAGAATATGGTGGTGGCGTAGTAGAAGGCGAGACACCGGTCAAGAACAAAGAAGAGCTGGTAAAGTTATTGCGACAGGCTATTGATGAAATAACAAAGTTTCTTGCCGAAAAAAGTGTTGAACCCGCTTATATTCAGAGTGCCGAAGGTTTTGAGCGTGTGAAATTGCTGGATGACGCTGTTGACGCTATCTTGGTCAATGACGAATCCAAAAGGAGATATTTGCTCCTTGCAGACTATTTGCATAAGTTGTACAAAGCAGTTCTACCGGACCCTGCTGGGAATAAGTTCTCCTTGATATGTAAACTCTTTAACGTCATTGCGGAGAAGATTCGCTCTTTAGTGCCGATTGCTGATATTTCTTCTGTCAAAGAGGCTATAGAGAATTTGCTCGATGAGTCTATTGCTTCTGAAGGATACATCATACAGCCGGGAGATCAACTGGTTGACCTAAGCGAGATTGACTTCGAGGCGCTGAAAAAGAAGTTCGCAAGGGCCAAGAAAAGAATCGAAGCTGAGAAGCTCAGGGGTAGTATCAACAGCAAGTTAAAAAGAATGATAAGGCTGAACAGAACCAGAATGGATTATCTGGAAAAGTTTCAAGAGATGATCGACGAGTACAATTCTGGAAGTATCAATGTTGATGAGTTCTTCAAACGGTTGGTAGATTTCGCGCAGGAGTTGAACAAAGAAGAAAAACGGGGCATTGCAGAACAGCTTTCGGAAGAGCAGCTAATGGTATTTGACCTGCTGACTAAGCCAGAGATGGAACTCACCAAGAACGAAACGCAACAGGTAAAGAAGGTCGCCAGAGAGCTTTTGGCAACACTTAAAAGAGAAAAAATAGTCTTGGACTGGAGAAAAAGACAACAATCGCGAGCGGCGGTGCGTTTATGTATGGAGGAAGTCCTTGAGGGGCTACCGCAAGTATATACGGCAGAACTGTATCAGCAGAAATGTAATCTTGTTTATCAGCACATCTATGATTCGTATTATGGTCCCGGAAAGGATCTATATGCAGCTTAGCATCATGCCAGACATGATCCAGGTAAAGAAACAAGTTGACCAAACAATCGACGCCCACGGCAGCTGGCCAATAAAATAGTTCTTGGTTGTATTGAGCGGCGGATGGCCGTATGGCGCTATCAATCCGCCAGGACAGGCGCGATGAAATCGCTGCTATCATAGCTTCTGTTTGTGGCAGTTTTGCTCGCCATTGTGTTCGGCTTTTTCCGGCTTGCCCCTTGCATAGTCAGCGGCTTCAATGACGGTTTTAGCGGCTGTAGCACTTATTGCCACCATGCCGAAGGAGACAAGAGAGAAGCACTGGACGATGGGCTGGAGCTCTTCTTCATCGTCAAGAAACTGCGATTTTGAGCTGAAAAATGGGTCTGGATTTTGGGGTCGTGGGTTCATAGCGGGGGCGCGTTACGAACATACGACCTATCAGAACTTTGTGTCGGGGTCTGCGTGGCCGACAATAGATAAGTCTTAGATTTATAAAGAGTTACAGAAATTTGCGGCTCCTGTAAACCAACAACTCCGACATTCATTAAGGGATTCTCCTCCAGTCTAATTGATTTTGTCACGAAACTGGTTACTGAAATCATAGCGACAAGTGCTATTTCTTCTATTTCGGAAAAATAGATTTTTAACAAAAAATTTGTTTGACAAAGTAGAAATCTTCTAAATAATATGCAGGTTACCGAGGATAAAAGCAACACTGGCAGTGGCATTTTCCTGCGAGGATAAAGTTGTATCTCATTGATCGTGCAGGTATTATGTTTGTGTTTACATGTCTTCGCAGGTTTTTCAAAAGAAAGATGTGCGAATGGCAGGGGAAAATAGGCCAACATTGTTGGAAATACTTGAACCACGTATCTTACTTTCGGGGAAGATGATTCGTCCGACAATTCCCTTAAGTCAGAGACAAATCGTTGTCGACGTTGATACTCAGAAACACTTTTTTCTTGATAATGGCCCGGTATGCGTTCAGGACCATTTGAGTGTTCTTGCCAATATACGAAGAGTCATGGCTTGGGTCCGAATGAAACATATACATATAGTTTCCACTGTACAAATGTTCCCCAGAAATGTCATCCATCACAATTCTAACATAGCTGGCGGTCTCAGCTTGAAAAAAATCAACTGCACTCTCCACAACAAGCATATTAGTTTCGATGCTACTGACTACACTGATTTACCGGGAAGAATATTGAAACAATATGATCAGGTTATACTCTATAAACGCTGTTTCGATCCATTTGAGGAACCACGAGCCGATAG
>DATKYR010000188.1:0-16688 GCA_035528395.1 Sedimentisphaerales bacterium | reverse complement strand
CCACCAAAAGGCATTTCTTAGCTAACATTTTTGTTCCTCCTAATTTTACCTGAAAGTTGATATGAAATTTTGCTCCGGCCACACACCGAAGTATCAACAAGACAAATCAATTTTCTATACATAATAATCCTCCTTTAAAAGGGTTACAGTAATAACTCACTGTGCTTTGGCCACACACCAAAACACTCGATGTTTACAATAAATAAACATCGAAAATCAAAAATTACAAATCGTAAATTGTTTATATCTGCCCAGGATAAGTTTTTTACGATTTGCCTATGATTTGCCATCACCTCCTTTCGCAAAGAACAGCGTAGATTCCCGCCCATTCGGCTTCGTTCAGGGCAGGCTTTTTGTGGGAATGACAGTAACCCCCTTTCTTCGAAGGAATCCCTATTTAAAGCAGGGAACTGTTAATATTTTCACCCCGTTAGAAATTTGGCTTTTTTGTACACTATTATCTCTCATTTTAGTTTCTAACGGGGTAAACGCCGCACACTGTGCGCAGCTTTACCGGCTTAGGTTTATTTTTACGAAATTACGCTGCTTGAACGCCATTTGGAATATCTCCTCCATAAAATTTAGAGGCGTTAGCGTGTAATCAGAACAGATTGTTAAGTGTAGAAACTACACATCCTCTCTGTTCTATTGTGAAAACAGTATGCCTGATTGAAACAAGTCTGTCAACAGAAAAATTCCTATAAATGAGTTTTTTGCAGGAACAGCGAACTTGGTCTAAAAATCGGCAAAATTCGACAAAATATCTGAGTTGGGAGTTACAGTTGTTCCGGAAGCGCTTGTAAGCGAATGTTTCGAATTGCTCCGGCTGTCTGCCAGGTTGCTATACCGAGGGGTTGAGAGAGGTCAACCTCAGGCCGGATATCAAATTTGAAACCAGTCTTCCCGGTGATACATTTATTTCTTGGAGGTCTGTTTTAGTATCCACTCAGATATGATATTCAACACAGTGGGAGATACGGTTTCTTCAATCTTGTCATACTCAGACGGCGAACCGGTCTTTGCCGTTTGGAACAGATGATTCAGCCCGGAGAACTCTTTTATGGTATATTGGAGATTGCCTCCGGCTTTAAGGGCCGCTTCAACACCTTTCAAGTTATCCTTTGGAATCTGTGTGTCTCTATCACCATGCAGGGCCAGCACCGGGCATTTCACCTTCATTAAAGTTTCTTTTGGATTATAACGCAGAATGGAACGGAAACCGGGCGAGAGCATCCAATCGAATTCGTAGGTGTCCACGGATTCAAGCTCTATCTTCTTTCTTTCACTGGCACTGAATTTTGCTAATTCCGGTTTTGCCTTCTGAAGGAGATTTTTAATTTTCGAACGTGCAACCTCTAAATCGTCTTCCTGTCTGATAGTGTAGAAAATGTTTCTTAAGACCGAGGCCTTAAAAGTAATGGCTTTCTGGCTTGCCCCTTTGGACCGATAGCCATCTGTAAACTGCTTTAGTAATCCATCGAAATCATCGCTCAAGCCCGGCGCGGCCATAAGAACCATAAAAGCCACATCCGATGATTCTGATGCCACCAGGGGACCGATTGCAGCACCTTCGCTATGACCGATAAGTCCAATCTTTTTAACATCGATTTCCGGCCGGGTTTTCAAATATCCAACACCGGCAAGTGCATCTTTTTTGAAGTCTTCAAAAGTTCCTTCATCGTAATTACCCGTTGAACGCCCTGCACCCCGGTCATCATATCGAAGAACGGCAATCCCCTGCCGGGTCAGGTAATCCGCCAATACAAGAAATACACGATGCCCCCAGACTAACTGGTCACGGTCATTGGCACCGGAACCTGACAGGAGCAGCACCGCCGGATACGATCCTGACGATTTAGGCAGGGTCAAGGTCCCAGCAAGTGTAACTTTATCGAGATTATTTTCGAAAGAAACGATTTCTTCTTTATAAGGATATGGTTTTTTAGGCTCTTGCGGACGCTTTGATGTTCGAACAGGAGGATTGTCAACTCGTTCGAGTACGAGAGGCATACCATCACCACCACCAGGCCCCTTGAATTTACCATCTATGGTCCGCCCATTTCCGGAGATTTTCCCCTCATAAGCGCACCTTATATTGTATATATCAAATCTAACACTTTTACTATCAGATAGAATCAAATCCGCCGGCATATCCCATGCTTCCTGGTCAGGAAAATCTGTGTAGGTAATTAATGAACCATCTTCATTTTTTGAGACTCTAAATACAATATTGAATTGGCCTGGTTTACTCATCCAGTTACCCACGATAGAAGTATTTGGTTGTACTGAAAATGCAAAATCTGAAAATATCAGGACTGCCAATAAAAAGATGATTGTGATGTTCTTCAACCTGTCCATAATTGTGCTCCTTTCAAATAGATTAATAAAAAACGGTTAATTTAACAAGAACAATTATGACAACCAAGTGTTACCCTTTTGTTACGGTTTTGTACTTTTTTTTTTATTTTTTTTGACACATTGCAGAATGGAAACCCGAAAAGCAAGTGCATTTGTAAGCCGGAAGGGATTAGTCTAGTCAGTCTTCGAGTCTGAGCAGGCGAATATTACGAACTGCTCCGGCTGTTTGCCAGGTTGCGATACCGAGCGGTTGAGAGAGGTCCACCTCGGCCCGGATGTCGATTTTTCGGCCGGTTGTTTCTATGTTTACAAGCTCTTCGTCATCGAGCCAGGCTTGAATCCTGTCCGGCGTAACGCGCAGGCGGACGCGATACCATTTGTTGTCCTCAAATGACATAAATCGTGAAGTCTCGTTGTTAGCGGCGTCATAGTAGTCGATATTAGACAGGCCGCAGACGCCGCCGCCCCAGCCGCCGAGGATTAGTGAGCAGGGGTTGTCGGCGACGGGAAATGTCAGGCCGCAGAAAAAGTCACTGCCGCTAACCCGCATTGCTTCGAGTGTTATTTCGTAGTTCATTCGGACTACCGGCCCGGTCCAGTTGACGCCGGTCATATCGTTGCCCATTTCGAGATAAATAGCGCCGTCTTTTACATAGACATCGCCCTGGCCGCCAAAATCGGTAACCGCCCACTGTCCGAGTGACTTTCCGTCGAAAAGGCTGATTTCCGTCTTGGGCATTTCTTTCGTGACGTTAGGTTCAGTCTTTGGCAGCTCTTGCGGGACACTGGTTTCAGTCTGGGTTTGCTCCTGTGAGACATTGGGTTCATTCGGCGGAGCCGATGGGCTTGAGCGGCGGCATGACCCCAGAGTTAAGACAGCAAGAAGCAAAAGTATTGTGCATTTGTGTTTGGTATTCATCATATTTCTCCCTTGTAAAAAATGCGTTGAACAAAATAACCTCATAATCTATATTATACAACAGGTATTTGCTCAAAGTAACTGGTTTTTCAGTATAATAATTACGGAAAACACAAAACAACAAAGGTCTGTTTGACGATAAGTATTTACATAGGAAAATGCTTATCATAAGGATTGCGTTTCTGAGCAGGTGGGTTTGCAACGGTAATCGGCGGCGAAGCCAAGGGAATAACTGATGAAAAAGATTTTTGCGATAATAATTTGTGTTTTGATTTTTACGCCCTCTGTCTTAGGGCGCCGGCAAGAGCCCCTGGCCAATAAGAACAAGGCAGGTCTATACTCAAGGTCAATTGAACAAGTCCTTCGGCTTAGAGAAGACCAAGTTGATTTGGCGACCGCTGCTTTGATTGTTTCGGAGCGGTGGAGTGACATGGTGTACGGGCGAAGATACTTAGCAACGCTGGATGATATGGCTTTGGAAATCCGTGAAAGGCTCAGGAGCGCAAGGCTGGAGGCACCCTACAGAGCGATTCCGGTGATAAACGCGTATTTGTTCGATGAATTAGGCTTTAATTCGATTTCAGAAGCAAGTGACCCGAACGACTTGTTTCTGCATACTGTGCTGGACAAAAAAGGTGGATATTGCCTGAGTCTGTCAATTCTTTATCTTTCATTGGCGGAGCGGCTTGGTCTTCCCCTGTACGGAGTGGTTGTTCCCGGGCATTTTTTTGTCAGATACGACGACGGCCGAGTGCGATTTAATATTGAAACGACAAGCAAAGGTGGAAGTGCACCCGATGAGCACTATATAGAGAAGTTCAATGTGCCGGTAGGCAACAACAGCATCTATATGAAGAATCTGAATAAGATTCAGACGTTAGGCTGTTTCTTTAATAATCTTGGGAACAGCTATAACGATGTCGGTAATATAGACTCTGCCTTGTTGGCACTTGAAAGAGCAGTAGAGATAAATCCAACGTTATCCGAATCCAGGACAAATTTAGGGAGCATCTACCTGAAAAAAGGTCACGTAGTCGGTGCGATAAACCAATACCGCGAGGCCCTGAAAATCAATCCGAACGATGCCAAGACTCACAATAACCTCGGAAATGCATACATGGAACGTGACTGGTTGAACTATGCGATTTCCGAGTACCACCGGTCGCTCAGGCTGGAACCCGATTTCACAGATGCATACAAAAACCTGGCTATAGCTTACTGCAAACAGGAAAGATTCCAGCAGGCGATATCGCAGTTGAGACGGGCGATTGCTTTGGAGCCGAAAGATGCTGACTGTCACAGCCAGTTAGGGGGCGTTTATGACCAGGTGGGCAATTACCGGCAGGCAATATCTCAATACAAGATAGCATTGCAAATCAATCCGAGCCTGGCTGAGGTTTATTACGGTTTGGGGCATTGTTACAATAAGCAGGAAAAGGTTGACGATGAAATTTCGGCATACAAGATGGCTTTAGCTCTTAAACCTGATATGTTCGCTGCTCTTGTAGCTCTGGGCAATGCGTATTTCGGACAGAAGCAATACACTTCGGCCATCGAGCAGTATAATAAAGCTGTTCTGGTAAATCCCGATGAAGCTATGATTCATTACAACCTTGGGGCTGCGTATTCCAATAATGAGAATTATGAGCAGGCGGTGGTTGAGTATTTAATGGCGGTCGAGATTGACCCGGAAATTGGTGATGCTCATTACGGACTTGCTTTTGGATTTTATCAGTTGAAGAAGTACGATTTGGCATGGAAACATATACAAATCGCCGAGAAATTGGGGGTGGAGGTTTCCAAAGACCAGCGCGATGCCATCAAAAGAAAATTGCGATAGAGCAAACTGCACGTAAAATCCACTGCCAAAAACGATATTAACCCGCTCGGCATTACTTCACCGTGCTGGCGGCTGACTGATGCGTTATCTGTTTAGAATACCCCCGTCGGATTAGTTTACTACTACCTGAATGGAAAAGGTTTTTACAGGCTCCACACCTTCTTCCCAGGGTCTATGATAAACAAGTTTAAGAGAAGTCTGGCCTGCACTTATGGCCTTGAAGCGGAAGATTTCCCAGCCGCCCGCGCCTACAAGCGGTGGCGCACCTGTCTGGGATGGCTTGAACTCCGCCTCGCCTATCTGCTCCAGGATAGACTCCTGTGTTTCAACTATCTCCCATCGATACCCAGTGGTGGGATTTGATTTTAGTGTGACGACAAGAATCTGGCCCTGCTCGAGCTCGACCTGACCGCCGTCATCGTCCTCATCGACATTGACCTCTTCAGGTTCATCCGGTGGAATTCCCTCAAACAAATGCTCAGCAAGTACTATCAGGTCCAAGATATCTACTATGCCATCGCCCCAGGGCATCGGGCCGATGTCACACAATGGGTAATTCTCGCCCCAGTGGTCAACCATTATGCACATGTCGGCGCTGTCGACAATACCGTCTGCGTTGAAGTCAACCACCGGACTGATTGAGACCTGCCACATGTCCTGGCTGCCCGCACCGCCGGGCCGGTCGGAGCTGAAGTAAAGGGTAGAGCCGTCAGCCGAAAGACATGGTCCATTCTCGTTACTTGAACCGTTCACTATCGGCCCGAGATTGACCGGCTGCCCCCATGGGCCGCTTATCGTCGGCCTTCTTGTCAACCATAAGTCTCCTATATTCCCTCCGTAACCACCCGAGCGTGCCGAAACGTAAAAAAGCGCCAGTCCATCCGGCGAGACATCAGTGCACAAATCGGCACTCGAACTGTTGATCGTCGAGCCGAGATGCACCGCCCTATCCCAGGCGTCTTCTTTGGTTTCGCGTCTGGCTACCCATATTTCGTAACTGCCAAACCCGCCGGACCTGGTGGACCAGAAGTACAGCTCAAGCCCGTCGTCCGAGATAGCCGGGCATCCCTCGGCAGCAGAACTGTTGACCATAGGTCCGAGATTCACCGGCATAGCCCAGGCGTCTTCTGTCGTTGCCCTCTTCGCTACCCATATATCATATCCTAACCCGCCGGGCCGGTTGGAACCGAAGTACAGCTCCAATCCGTCGGCTGAGATATCCTCAGAAAAGTCATCGGATGAACTGTTGACGGGTGATCCGAGGTTAACCGGGGGGTCCCAGTCGTCCTGCGTCGTTGCCCTGGTGGTTACCCACATGTCGTAACCGCCATACCCGCCGGGACGAAGCGAGCAATAATAAATTGACAGTCCGTCCGCTGAGATGCCCGGCTCTTCGTCGCGAGCCGAACTATTGACGGTTGGCCCCAGATTGACCGGCTCGCCGAAGGTGAAATCTGCGTTCGCAACTTCTGTAGTCAGGCCAAATGCCAAAAACAAAACGAGTAAAATTGTTCTTTTCATCTTACTGCCCTTTCAACAGTTGTTAATATTTTTTCGCCACACACTTTGCGCACATTTAGCGGCTTAGGTTTATTTTAAGAAACATCTCCTCATTGAAGGCTATTTTGTATTATCTCCTCCAAAAGGATTACAGAAAACAGATATTATAACATAACATAACCTCAGTAAATTTCAAGAGAAAAACCGAAAAATCACAGGAAATCCTGCGGCTAAATATTGGGAATAGTTAAATTTCACTTGACAAAATAGTGCTCGTTCACTATTTAAGCTGTTTCTTTAGTTTTTGTATTTGGTGCTTTTTAAAGACTATATGGAGTAATTTAGAATGTTACCTAAGAAGAAGACAAGTAAGTGCAGGACACGCACTCGTCGCAGCCATCATCGGTTAAAGGCTGTAAACTATTCGGTCTGTAAGAAATGTGACCAGCCCAAGCTGCCGCATGCAGCGTGTGAAAATTGTGGTTACGTTAACCCGAAAATCACATTGAAGCTCGGGAAGGAATCCTAATAAAGGCGGCCACAAGATGCGAATAGCAATTGATGCAATGGGAGGCGACAATGCACCGGATGAGATTATCGCCGGTGTGCTGGAATCTATCGAGTCGCTGTCTGAGGATGACGAGCTGATACTTGTCGGTCCCGAGGAGATAATAGAGGCACAATTACCCTCTTTGAAATCGCGCAAAGGTGCGATTAGCGTGGTTCATGCTCCAGACATTATTGCTATGGACGAGGTGCCGATAGAAACTCTGCGAAAGAAACCCAAAAGCTCAATCGCTGTTCTTTCGAAATTGGCTAAAAGGGGCCAGGCAGATGCCGTCATCTCCGCTGGTAATACCGGAGCTTGTGTTGCCGCCTTCCAAATGAGGATGAGGAATCTGTCCGGTGTTAATCGGCCGGGGATAGCGGTAGTATTTCCCACTCCTGGAGGCCCCGTAGTAATATGTGATGTTGGTGCCAATATAGCCTGTAAGCCGATAAACCTTTATCAATATGGTGTGATGGCAAGCGTATATTCAAAACATCTGCTTGGGATTGAAAACCCAAGGGTTGGGCTTATGAGCATCGGCGCCGAAGACGCAAAAGGTAATGAGGTCGTAAAAAAGGCGCGGGAGCTGATGAAAACCGATTCGAATATGAACTTCGTCGGGAATATCGAAGGAAGAGATATTTTCGATGGTACCTGTGACGTTGTAACTTGCGAAGGTTTTGTCGGCAATGTGATTCTAAAACTTACCGAAGGTCTTGTTGACGGCCTGTTTAAGGCGATACAATACGAGCTTATGGAGGAGAAACTCCGACTTGCTATGAAGTTTAAGCCTGTGATGAAAAGAATCTATAAGAAATACGACTATAATACATATGGCGGTGCGCCTTTGTTGGGCGTTAACGGCACAGCGCTAATTTGTCACGGCGCAAGCGAAAGTAGAACTATAAGAAATGCGATTTTGACCTCTAAAAGATTCTACACGGAAAAAATAAACGATAAGGTCGTTGAATATCTTTTGGGAACTTGCGTAGGAACCACTGATGGATAAGCGGATTAACGGTAAGACCCCCTCCTGTCGTGCAGTCATCACCGGTCATGGTTCATTTGCGCCGGCGAAAATACTAACGAATGAAGAGCTTGCAAAGATGGTGGATACCTCGGACGAATGGATTACCACACGTACCGGCATCAAGGTTCGACATATCACTGCCGACAATGAAAGCACAGCATTTTTGGCCACGGAAGCAGCTAAAAAAGCTTTGTCTGAGGCAAAGCTTGCCGCCCGCGATGTCGAACTTATTATTGTGGCTACTATTACGCCGGAGATGGTTTTTCCATCGACGGCATCCTTTGTGCAGCGGGCTTTGAAGGCAAAGAAAGCGTGGGTTTTCGATTTGGCCGCTGCCTGCAGTGGTTTTATATATTCTCTGTCTATAGTACAGCAGTTTATAGAAAGCGGCCGATTTAAGAATGCCCTCGTAATAGGCGCTGAAACTTTAACTAAGATTACGGACTGGACTGACCAGAGGAGCTGTATCCTTTTCGGGGACGGCGCCGGGGCGGTAGTGCTTGAACGAAGTAGTGACGGACGCAAGGGTATTTTATACAGCGCAATGCATTCGGATGGGGACCGATGGGAAGCATTAAATTGCCAGGCGTACGGTTCTCGCTACCCGGCGGCCAAAAAGTTGGATGACCCGAAGAAAATCTATATGCAAATCAAGGGCAGAGAAGTCTATCAGCAGGCTATTCGGCGAATCGTTGAAACTGTTAACCACTGTCTGGACCATTGTAGTTTGACCATTGATGAGATTGAAATGCTCATCTCACACCAGATGAATGCAAGGATTATTGAGTCTGCAGCGAAGCGGTTAAAACTGCCGGATGAAAAGGTCTTTGTAAATATCAATGAGTATGGCAATACCTCAGCGGCCTCGGTGCCAATCGCACTTGATGAGTGTATCAGGAAGGGAAAAATCAAACGAGGTGATATTGTCATTTTAGTTGCTTTCGGCGCAGGATTGACGTGGGGAGCAAATGTAATTGAGTTTTAAGCTTCTCGAAAAGAGCATTTTGTCTTATACTGCGAGCAAATCTGCGTTTTCGGCTCTTTGTAAGGCACAGGAAGCTAAAATAATAACATAAGTGACTGAAGGAGCTTAACAATATATGAATTTTAACAAGATGCCAACACTGCGAATAGGTGCATTGGAAGCTGACATACCAATTGTCCAGGGAGCAATGGGCGTTGGCATTTCCTTATCAAATTTAACCTCAGCCGTTGCAAACGCCGGCGGTATTGGAGTTATTGCCACCCCTGGAATCGGTCAGTTTGAACCCGATTGGGACGCAAATCCCAGCAAAGCAAACAAAAGGGCCTTGAAAAAAGAAATAAGAAAGGTAAAGGCCAAGACAGGCGGGATTGTGGGCGTAAATGTAATGGTGGCCCTTTCAGATTTTGACGAACTTGTGCAATGTGCTGTGGATGAAGGGGTGAATGTGCTCTTTCTCGGTGCAGGACTTCCATTAGGGCTCCCTAAGACACTACCGCTCGATAGGCTGGGTGAGCTCGCTACGAAGTTTGCCCCTATAGTGTCTTCCGCCAGGGCGGCTAAGATAGTATTTAGAGCCTGGCAGAAACGATACAGCCATGTGCCCGATGCCGTAGTTGTAGAAGGTCCATTAGCCGGGGGGCATCTCGGCTTCAGAAAAGACCAGATAGATAATCCTGACTATGCGCTGGAAAAAATACTGCCGGAAGTGATCACTGTCGTAAAGCCTTATGAAGAGCAATTCAACAGAAGCATTCCGGTCATCGCCGCTGGCGGAATATATACAGGTGCTGATATTCATAGATTCATGGAGTTAGGAGCCCAGGGAGTCCAGATGGGTACCAGGTTTGTTGCAACTTATGAGTGTGATGCCTCCATGGAATTCAAAGAGCTGTATCTGAACTGCAAAAAAGAGGATATTGTCATAATTGACAGCCCCGTTGGATTGCCTGGACGAGCCATACGGGGTAAGTTTCTTGAGCGGATTTTGTCGGGGAGCAAAGAGCCTTTCAAATGCTCCTGGAAGTGCCTGAAAAGTTGTGATTTTAAGAATGTGCCATATTGCATTGGTCTTGCATTAACCAACGCCAAGAAAGGAAACCTTGAAGAAGGATTTGCTTTCGCGGGAGCTAATGCCTATAGAGTAGATAAAATCATCTCCGTTAAAGAGCTTATTGGGACGTTAGTTGAAGAATATATGGCGGCAGCAATGCAGCCGATCAACGATAACCTGAGTGCTGACATAAACGGTTAGGCAAAGCTTAGAGGCCGGAAAAAGGAACTCGAAATGAATATCTATGTGGGGAATTTGTCACGTGAGACAATTGAAGACAGCTTTTTTATTTCCGGGACAGGGTGCTCAGGTCGTGGGGATGGGCGCCGAAATTGCTCAATCGTTCCCTTCGGCGACAGAGATTTTTCAAAAAGCTAATGATATTGTAGGATTTGACCTGAGCGGAGTTTGCTTTGAAGGCCCTGCGGAGCGATTGAACAGCACGACAATCTCGCAGCCTGCGATTTTTGTAACATCCGCAGCCATATTGGAGGTCCTCAGGACAGAGCCTGTCGCAAGTAGTTTAAGTGCGGATGTAACAGCAGGTCTTAGCCTTGGTGAATATACCGCCCTTTACGCAGCGGGGCTGATTAGCTTTGAGGATGCGCTTGTACTTGTTCAGAAGCGCGGGCAGGCGATGCAGGCTGCAGCTGACGCCACTGAAGGCTCAATGGTAAGTATAATCGGCCTTGATGAAGAAAAAGTCCGTCGGCTTTGTGCCGAGGCCGCCGAGGGCGAATTGCTCGCACCAGTTAATTTTAACTGCCCCGGACAAATAGTAGTGAGCGGCAGCATATCAGCCTGCGAGCGGGCCGAACAATTGGCAGAAAAATACGGCGCTATAAAAGCTGTGCGGTTAGAGGTGGCAGGTGCTTTTCATACGGAAATGATGTCCAGTGCAGCCGAGGCCCTTAAAGAAGCGTTGTCTAATTGTGAGATTTCAGAGCCGTCAAAAATCAAGACTATTGCCAATATCAACGCTGAATATTACGAATCAAGCGCAAAAATCGCAGAAGGCCTGATAAAGCAGTTGACTTGCCCTATTCTTTGGCATAAATGTATGGAACGGCTTATAGGCGACGGCCTCGAAAAATTTTATGAGATTGGCCCGGGCAGGGTTTTGACAGGACTTATGCGAAGAATCAACAGAAAAATAAAGGTTGTTAATGTAAGTAATTTGGATGCTATAAAGTCTATTATGTGAAATGTGATATACGAACCAAAAAATATGAAGCACGAAATCCGAGTTCCTAAACGAATTTGTTTTGTATTTCGAGATTCAATATTCGGATTTCCCCAAGATGCAAGATATGATATCCCAATATTAGGAGATTATAAGGATGTCAGAACAAAGACTGGCTGTTGTAACGGGCGCTGCCAGAGGGATAGGGCGGGCGATTGTTCTTGAATTGCTCAAGCAGGGCCGAATCGTTGCCGGGCTGGATATAAATGCCGAGCAGCTTAGCGAACTTGAAAATGTTGTAAAAGAGGCCGGTTTTACGGTCATAACTAAATGTGTGGATATAACCAAAACGGATGAATTGACAGAAGTGCTTAAGTCTCTGGCCGACGAGCACGGAGGTATAGGGATTCTGGTTAATAATGCAGGCATTACCCGCGATAAACTGATGATGCAAATGAATGAAGAGGATTTTGACAAGGTCATCAATGTCAACCTACGTGCCGCTTTTATAGCAACTACCTTTGCAATCAGGTCGATGGTCAGAAACAAATTCGGCCGGATAATAAACTTAAGCTCAGTCGCGGGAATAATGGGACAGGCCGGCTCAAGCAACTATGCTGCGAGCAAGGCCGGGCTTATCGGTATGACCAAGTCGGTTGCACGGGAAGTCGGCAAAAAAAATATTACTGCAAATTGCATCGCACCGGGATTTATTATGACCGAAATGACAGAAGTGCTCTCTGATGCGGTTAAAACAGCAGCAAAGCAGATTATTCCGGTGCGACGGTTTGGTAAAGTTGAAGATGTTGCCAGAGCGGTCGTTTTTCTCGCCGGTGACGACGCCGGCTATATCACCGGCCAGGTGCTTTGCGTTGACGGCGGAATGGCGATGTAAAAAAAAATAAATAAAAAAATGTTTGTCGATAGCTATTTTTGTAGTTAATATACCCGCCAATAAATACAATTGACTGTTAGTGGCAGTTGTTGTTAATTGACTCTGTTCGGAAGATTACGGAATAAATTCCTGTTAAATTAGGGAGGAAAAAAAGTGAGTGCTGATGAAGTAGATGTTCAGGCAATTGAAGATAAAGTCATCGAAATAATAAGTGAGCAGATGGGCGCAGACAAGGCTGAAATAACCCGTGAGACCTCATTTATTAACGATTTGAATGCCGACTCATTGGATACGGTTGAGCTCGTAATGGAATTTGAGGACGAGTTTGACATGAGCATTCCGGACGAGGAGGCCGAGAAGATCCAGACCGTCGGCGCCGCAATTGACTACATCGTCAATGTTGCACAATCCAAAAGCCAAGAATAGCGAATAAATTCAATATGAGTAAACGGCGAGTTGTTATTACGGGCTTAGGTTGTGTAACCGCCTTGGCCGAGTCCGCTGATGAGCTTTTCGCTGCGCTGTGCGAGGGTAAAAGCGGCATCTCTACTATAGAATCATTCGATACCGGTGCATACCCGGTAAAGTTTGGGGGTGAGATAAGAAATTTCGACGTAACCGAATACGTTGACCAGCGTGAGAGCAAGCGGATGGATCGCTTTACGCAGTTTGCTGTGGCCGCGGCGAAGCAGGCTGTGGATGACAGCGGCCTTGATTTTTCCAAAGAAGACATTTTTCGTGCCGGTGTCATAGTGGGCACAGGAATAGGCGGTATCAAGGAAATTGAAGAGCAGCACATAAGACTTTTGAAAAAAGGTCCGAGTAAGGTTTCTCCTTTCTGTGTTCCAAGACTTATGTCTAATGCCGCCAGTGGTACTATTGCCATTTGTTATGGCATACGTGGACCAAATTTTTGTGTTACAAGCGCCTGTGCTTCGGGCAATCACGCTATTGGAGAAGCTTTTTCCAACATCGTTGCCGGGCGAAGCGATATTATGATAACCGGCGGTGCTGAAGCTGCTGTTACCCCGATGGGATTGGCTTCATTCTGCGCTGCCAGGTCACTGAGCACTCGAAACGACAATCCACAGGTAGCTTCAAGACCGTTTGACAGGGACAGAGACGGATTTGTTCTTTCCGAAGGGGCCGGAGTTATGGTTCTGGAAGAAGAAAGTCACGCAAAAAAACGCGGTGCAAGTATATACGCTGAGCTTCTTGGTTACAGCGCAACTGATGATGGTTATCACATTACCGCCCCCCTGCCGAACGGAGATGGTGCAGCAACGGCGATGAAGCTGGCATTGATTGATTCCGGCGTTGAAAAAGAAAAGATAGACTATATCAACGCTCACGGGACAGCTACCGAGCTGAATGACATCGCTGAAAGTGCGGCTATCAGATTTGTTTTCGGCAAGCGTGCATATAAGATACCCGTCAGCTCGACCAAAAGCTCCATGGGGCATCTGCTTGGTGCCAGCGGTGCCGTTGAGCTTATAGTATGTGTAAAAGCCATTAATGAGTCTATCATCCCCCCCACCATCAACCTGGAAAATCCCGATGAGCGCTGTGGTTTAGAGATGGATTTTGTACCTCTGAAAGCTCGACAGGCAAAGGTCAATTTTGCGATGAGCAACTCTTTCGGCTTCGGCGGCCATAATTCCTGCCTGGTCGTGGGTAAAGTTTAATACAGTCACCTCCTGAATCCTGGTTCAAATTTTACAAGTACGCTTGACGTTTATCATTTCATACACTCTGAATATACTCTCACCGCAAATACTAAATGGCTTGCAATGGTGGGCACTTTCAATTATTGTTTCACAAAAGTAAAATCCCTAAAGAAACTGTGGATTAAGTATAGGATCTGGTGAGCAGATGAACATAGTCTTAGCAGTCGTATTGTTAATTGGTGGGCTGGCGATACTGTGGAAGTGCGCTGGGCTGTTAGTGACTGGTGCGGTCGGATTAGCAAAGAGGCTCGGTATC
The DNA here is from genome assembly GCA_035528395.1 of Sedimentisphaerales bacterium. GTDB lineage: Bacteria > Planctomycetota > Phycisphaerae > Sedimentisphaerales > Anaerobacaceae > NIOZ-UU13. The sequence goes on along the minus strand of DATKYR010000188.1, from coordinate 2,394 downwards.
AGCTCACTTGTCGTCGGCCTGACGGTGGTGGCCATGGGTACCTCGGCACCTGAGTTGGCTGCGAGCATCGCCGGTGTTTTGCGAGAGTCCGGCGGAGGGAATATAGCTGTCGGTAATGTTTTCGGCTCTAACATAGCGAATTTAGCTCTTGTGGGCGGTCTGGTCGCCCTTATTCGGCCGCTAATGGTCAAGAAGCAAACGCTCCGCCGTGAAATACCTGTGATGATTCTGATGGCATTGCTTTTGTGGCCTTTTTTGAATAATTCATATCTGTCCCGACCGGAAAGCATTTCGTTGTTAGTCGTGTTTGCAGCGTTGATACTGTTGATGATAAATTTGGCACGTGTAGAAAGCAAACATAATAAAAAGGCGGAAGCGGACAGATTAGCTGCAACGAATGGAAATGGCGCAGAAATGGATTCCCGCTTGCGCGGGAATGACATAAAGAATGGAAACGAAACTGAAGTAATAACGCGCGTAAGTGGGAATGGGATTAAGAGCGGAGATGGGATGAAAAATGCGCTCTTTATTGTGATTGGATTGGTGGGATTGGCGGTGGGGGCAAAAATGGCCGTGGAGGGGGCTGTATTCATTGGTCAAAAGGTTGGGCTGAGCGAAAGCGTTATTGGGTTAACTATTATTGCATTCGGGACATCTCTTCCGGAGCTTGTAACGTGCGTGGTTGCGGCTATCAAAGGCCATCATGACATTTCCGTTGGTAATCTTGTCGGCTCCAATATCTTCAATACTCTGCTTGTTGTCGGAGGAGCAGGTGTTGTTCGGCCATTTGAAATAGGGCCACAGTTTGCGGGAGGGACCGATTACTGGATTATGATTATCGTCAGTGCGGCCTTTGCCCTGGCGGTCATTATTGGTAAGCGCACCATCGGGCGAGTAAGCGGCACCTTGCTGCTCTGCGGATACGTTGGATACTTAGTGTATTTATTCGGGTTCAGCGGGTAAGGGAAGACAGAAGGCAGGGTATCAGGATTTCAGGAAGGAAAAGAGGGCAGAGGACGGAGAGCATGAGGGGAAGGATTTATGTTTGAACGTTTTACAGATAGAGCACGTAAGGTTATGGCTCTCGCCAACCAGGAGGTCCAGCGATTTAACCATGAATACATAGGAACCGAACATATCTTATTAGGGCTGATTAAGGAAGGAAGCGGAACAGGTGCTACGGTTCTGAAGAATCTGGGTGTGGATATAGAGAAGATGCTGTTCGAAATGGAGCAACTTTTCAAACTCAAGGGCAGGCCGGATAAGGTTACCATGGACAAGCTGCCACCGACACCGCTTGCAAAAAAGGTCATTGAATATGCTATCGAAGAGGCCCGAAGCCTTAATCATAAATACATCGGCACAGAACACATTCTGCTGGGTCTGCTGCGGGAGAGCGAAGGGATAGCGGCACAGGTTTTGGTGAATCTGGGGGTGAGTATTGAAAGAGTTCGTATGGAGATACTAAAGTTACTTAACCAGCACGAGTAACGTATGTGTTAAGCAGTGGTGGGCTCTGAGAAATTGATGGAGACAGGCAATCATTAAAATTGTGTGGTGATATTAACGAGAAGCTCTTTTAGAAAGGCGATATTATGAAAACGAAAAGGTTTTGGATTTGTGTCATAATAGGCACGTTAGTTTCTTTGAGTGTCCTTTTGGGAGCAATAACCTTCGCCCAGGAAACAGATAGAATACAAATCCAACAAGAGTTACGCAGACGCTTGCGCGACTCTGATGGGGTCTATGTATATGTAGATGTTATTGCAAAGGCTGAGTCGGAAGAAAAAGCATTAAAGGCACAATTGCAAACTGATGTAGAGCTTGAGCTGCGAAATTATAGCATAAAGGTATTGACTAAAGAAGAAATGGAACAAGCAGATGGGCGTCCGCATCTGGCGGTATATCTGGTAGCGTACACAGACCCGGCATACAAAGAAGCTTATCTTTATTGTGTACGGATTGCCCATCTCGAAGATGCGAACCTTGTGAGAAACTATGGGTATGCCGAGGGGATTTGCTGGGACAGCGGCCTTTATGTAGGCAGGGGAAAAGAACCTTCTATAAGACAAACTGTGAAAACTCATACTCATAAATACATCAATGACTACCTTGCAGCTAATCCGAAGTAGCCGGCAAGGCTCAAAGAAGAGCAAAAGAAGTAGTGGCTAAGCTGGATGCTCGCAAAATAGTGAGTAGTTAATTGGTTAATTAGTTCCTGTTGCGGAAACTGTATTTGTCATTCCCGCGAAAGGGCCTGTTGCCAAAGTTCAAAAGGAACGTTTTGAGATTGCCGCGCGATTCTTCGAATCGCTCGCAATGACATGAAAACGCACTTTGCGTCATTGCGAGGAGTGTAGCGACGAAGCAATCTCGACTTTTTCAACAAGCCCT